>NZ_NOZE01000024.1:0-751 GCF_002259025.1 Rhodococcus sp. 05-2255-1e
CAGGCCCGCTACGGTGGGGGCTTCCATGAGTGCACGGACGCTGATTTCACAGTCGAAGGTTTCCTGCACGGCGGCTACGACACGCATCGCAGAGAGCGAGTTGCCGCCCAGGTCGAAGAAGGAGTCGTCCACGCTGACTCGCGGCAGGTCGAGAACCTTCGTGAAAATGCCGGAGATAATTTCTTCAACCGGAGATGACGGCGCTCTGTGAACGCCGCTGGCGAATTGCGGCTCGGGCAACGCCCATTTGTCCAGCTTGCCGTTGACAGTTAACGGCAACTCGTCGATGACCATCACCACGGCCGGAACCATGTACGCAGGCAATCGCGCGGCAACTCGTTCGCGCAGCGCCCCACCATCGATTCCCGCAGACACCTCGGTAGGTACGACGTAGCCAATCAACTGCTTGCCGGTATCGGTATCACGGGCCACCACTGCCGCACGCTCCACTCCGGTCAAGGCAGCGAGTGTTGCTTCCACTTCACCGATTTCGATGCGGTAACCACGAATCTTCACCTGATCGTCAGAGCGACCCACATACTCCAGCTCGCCGTCGTGATTCCAACGAACCAGATCGCCGGTGCGATACATCCGCGAACCCAAAGGGCCGAGCGGACACGCGACGAATCGCGATGCCGTCAAGCCCGGCCGTCGCACATAACCGCGTGCCACACCCCGCCCCGCGACATACAACTCACCAACCACACCGATCGGAACCCGCCGCAAACCGGAATCCAACACAAACAACGCA
>NZ_NOZE01000040.1:0-291092 GCF_002259025.1 Rhodococcus sp. 05-2255-1e
GGTCAACTCCCACGTCAAACAAATCGGAGCATCGAGACCGAGCTCGAACTGATCGACCAATCTCCCTACCGGAGCTGGTCTTTCGAGGGTGGAAGTCATAGGGGCCGTCCTCTTCTACGAATGGGTCAGGTTCTACGGGCGAGTGATCATGTGCGAGTCCGCCAACGTCGCGAGCGCTCTCACGTAGGGAGCCGATGCCGAATCGCTGATCCCTGCGGCCGCGATCGCCGACCGCATATCCCGGTGGTCGGGCAGGGACTCGATGATCGCCACGATCGTGCGGTTCTTCAGAAACGACAGCTTGCGGGTCCCGAAGTGGTAGAGCAGCGCCCCGAACGACTCGGGACGCAACGCCACCTGCGGATGCAGAATCCACCGCACGTCCAGATCGAGCGTGTTCTGCACAGCAGTAGTCATGATCAGTACACGCCGCACATACCGTCGATCGAGACTTCCTCCACCAACGACTCCTCCACCAGATCGGACTCGACGACCGACGTACCGACCACAGCGTTCTCACTCTTCTTCGACATCTGATTCCTCCTACGAAATCTGTTCGGCCACAATCCGATCGACTGTGTTCAGGATCACCACGCTAACGGCCGTCGAGGTTTCCGACGCGTCATGGCGCAGGAACTGGTCGGCCGTCGCGATCAACCGTCCAGTTGGGTAGGTACCGGCCCGTCCGGCCTGCGGGGTGAGCGGCGTCTGAGCGGACCGACCAGCGGCCGATCCGAGTTCTGCCGCGGTTCGCTGTGGAAAGCTCACCTGAACAGAGGGTCACAGCAGAAACGACAGAAGAAGACTTACATGACCGAGATCGATGCATTGGCACCCGGACCCGACGGGGTCTGGGCTCATGAGAACGTCGTCGTCTGGCACACTCCCGGGCTCCGATTCGACGCCATCCGTGCAGGATCGACGGTGCAGGTCAACCACTGCCTCGCTGCGGGCGAGATCGGTGAGGGCCTCGTGCCGCTCATCACCGAACAGGCGCGCCACATCGGGCTGTCCCAACGCGAGTTCGAGCACGTGCTGGTCGGCATCGTGCGCACCACTGTCGCCGATCCGGTCGAGGCATGGACGACGTACTACCGAAACTCGTTGGATGATCTCCTCTCCGGTCGAGCAGAGTTCGCTCCTGTGCACGAGCGTGCCGCCGCGTCGGTCCGCGGTTCGGTACTCGATCTGGGTTCGTGCTTCGGCTTCTTCCCGTTGCGGCTGGCAATGCAGGGTTGTTCGGTCACCGCGACCGACCAGTCAGCGGGAACCATGAATTTGCTCGCGACTGTCGCTCCGCACCTCGGCGCGAGACTCGACACGGCAGTGTTCGATGCAGCCCGAATCCCGTTCGACGACAACAGTGTCGATACCGTGACAGCTCTGCACCTGCTCGAACACGTCGACGCCGAAACGGGCTCTGCCATCGTCGCGGAGGCACTCCGGGTGGCGCGCTGCCGCGTCGTCATCGCGGTACCGTTCGAGACCGAGACCACTGTCTGCCACGGACACATCCGCACGTTCGACGAGACGGCGCTGGCCGAGCTGGGACTATCGACGGGGAAGCCCTTCGAGACCTCGACCTACCACGGCGGTTGGCTCGTGATCGACAAGACGACGGCACCACAACTCGCCTGAACAGTCTCGATACTCCAGGCATGGGATCCGCGGGAGTACTAGAACGGTGGTGCTTTGTCGGCTTCCTCGTCGCTCGGTTCGGGTGTCGGGTTGTCGGGTGGTTCGGCGTAGGCGATGATGCCGGATCGTCTGGGTTGGGTGGGGATGTGTAGCCGGCGGTTTTGACGCTGTGGTGGTATTCGCAGAGGCATTGGAAGTTGTTGACGGTGGTCCAGCCGCCGAGTGGATTGGCGTGGTCGAACGGGATCACGTGGTCGATTTGGCAGCGTGCCGCGGGTCGGTGGCAGCCGAGGAAGCGGCAGTGGCGGTCATACGTACCGGCCCGGTCTCGATGCCGTACGTGAATCGAAGGTCCACGCGGGATATTGCCCTGTTGCCTGTGGGAGTGAGTCGCATGGGGGAACGACGACCAATCCGTTCGCGGCTGCCAATGCTCTCATCGAATGTGACTGCGTGACCTCCGCATCCGCGCCGTCGATGAATCCCAAGAGAACCCGAGGTGTGCTCGACGCCGAGGTCACGTCGCCGCGGACCCGCACAGTTCTCACCGTTCGCTCTGCCGCCGGATCCTGCAGGGCGGATGCCACGACCGGCCGGACGAACAGTTCGTACGAGATCAGCGCACTCACCGGATTCCCGGGCAGGCAGATGATCGGTATTCCATCGAATCGTCCGCAGCCCTGCGGTTTTCCCGGCCTGACCGCAACCGAGGCGAAGGTGACGTCGTGATCCGCCAGCGCAAGCCGGACCACCTCCTCGGTTCCTGCGCTGATTCCACCGGTCGTGATGATGACGTCGGCTACCGCAGCGCAGCGAGCAAGGGCCGCTCTGCACGCCTCCACATCGTCGGATACCGCCGATTCGAGGTACACATCGGCACCACACCGCAGCAGATCGGCTGCGATCATCGGAGAGTTGGCGTCGAAACACTCGCCGAGCGTCGGAGTTTCTTCAGCACAGCGGATTTCGGATCCGGTGGACAACACAGCCACGGTCAATGTCGAACCGATCCTGACATGCGTTCGTCCGAGTGCCGCAAGCAGTCCGACCTGAGCGGGAGTCAGCACCGTACCGGCCCTGATGGCCACGTCACCGGCATCGAAATCCGACGCACGACGGCGGATGTTGCTCTTGGAACCACTCGAACAGATGGTCACCGTATCGGAACCGAACGACGTCACGAATCCGCTGGTCTGTTCGACAGGCACCACCAGATCGGCCCCTCGCGGAAGTACTGCACCGGTCATGATTTGTACACATTCACCCGGTGCCACGCTCAGCTCGGTACTCGACCGTCCGGCGACGCTACGCGCCGAGACGGTCAGTGTGGCCGGCAGTCGTCGAGAACCGATCACATCGGTACGGCGCACAGCGAACCCGTCGACTGCAGAATTGTCGAACGCCGGCAGAACGCGCTCGGCAACGACATCCTCGGCGAGAACTGCGCCGACCGCAGATCCGATGGGTACCGCCCGTACTCGGGCTGCCAAGCCGAGATCTGCTATGGCACAACGGTGTTCGTCGACCGAACGGGTAGTCGAGTTTACGGTCCGCCTCATCCGCCGATGTAGGACATCTCGATCCGCTCGCCGGCCGGGGTGTCCCCCGATCCCGCTCGCAGTTCGGAGTATCGATCGTCACGGCTGTTCCAGAGCGCCGACAACCGCGCCACGAGAGCATCCTGCGATGCCCCCGAACGCAGCAGCGCGCGCAGATCGGTTCCCGCTGAAGCGAACAGGCACGTGTACACCTGCCCGTCCGCCGACAGCCTGGCCCGAGTACAGCTGCCGCAGAACGGTTTCGACACCGAGCCGATCACCCCGATTTCTCCCCTCCCGTCGCGATACCGATAGCGCGTCGCGACCTCGCCTTCGTACATCGACTCGATCCGCTCGAGCGGATGGGCTGCCCCGATGATGTCGACAATGGAGTCGACGTCCGTCACCTGCGCCATTTCCCACCGGTTCGTCGCCCCGACATCCATGTACTCGATGAACCGCACGACGATACCGGTCCCTCGGAACCGTTCGGCCAGGTCGAGAATCGAATCACCGTTCACGCCCCGTCGCACCACCACATTCACCTTGACGGGTGACATCCCGGCGCACACTGCCGCGTCGATGCCGTCGAGCACGGTCCGGACGGGTACGCGCGTGTCGCTCATCCGCGCGAACGTCGTCGGGTCGATCGAATCCAGGCTGACGGTAACGCGTTTCAGACCGGCCGCGTACAAGGATGCGGCCTGGGCTGCGAGCAACGACCCGTTCGTGGTCATCGCAAGATCGACGCCGTCGATGGCGCTCAATCGTTCGACCAGCGTGGCGATTCCGGCCCGCAGCAACGGTTCACCACCCGTCAGACGGATCTTTCGGAGGCCGATCGTCGCCGCCGCCCGCGCCACTCTGTCGATCTCGTCGAAGGACAGCAGCCTGCCGGTGTCGAGGAATCGGTGATCGGGACCGAACTCGGCTCGAGGCATGCAGTAGACACAGCGGAAGTTGCACCGGTCGGTGACCGAGATACGGAGATCCCGAAGTGCCCGTCCCCGAGCGTCCACCGTCCCCGAATCGAGGTTGATCGGATGGCTGCGCACTGCTCGAACGGGATCACCCACGGAGTAGTCCTTTCACTCGGTCGAACACCAGAATCGCGGACGGCAGTGCCTCACACTTGACCGCGCGCGCCCGGTAGTTGACGTGCAGCGACCAGCGCACGACCCTGCCTCACGACTTTCCGGCAAAGTTACGAACAGTGAATCAACCGGAAACATTGCGGGTTAATCTCGAAGAAAGCTCCTGCATCGCCGTGAGCGTCTACGACAAGGGGTCCCCATGCTGTCTCGATCCGGATTCTCCATTCCGACTCGAACGACCAGCCGCGGCGACTGGTCCGACATGTTGAACGAACACTTCGTCGCCCTGGACGTAGCCGACGTGGCGGACAGCCGATTCACCGGAGCCGTCCGATCGATGTCTCTCGCGCACCTGCAGGTGTCGACTGTCCGATCGACGACTCAACGCATCGCGCGAACCGACTCGCTCATCGAGAAGGACCGAATCGAATACGTTCAGATCGGGATGATCCGTCGAGGCCGCGCGATCGTGGTGCAGGACGGACGCGAATGCGTGCTCTCCCGCGGCGACTTCGCCATCTACGACACGTCTCGTCCCTTCGACTGGATCATCGACGGTCACCCCGACGACGATCAATGGGAGCTCGAAGTATTCACCTGGCCCCGTCACATGCTGCGACTCGACGAGCGTGAATCCAGCGACCTGACGGCCATGGCGTTCGACGGCTCGGCCGGTTTCAGCGGCCTCCTCGGCCGATTTCTGCACGACCTGGGGTCGACCCGGTCGACGCTGGGTACCGCGGGCGCACAGGCCATCGCAGACGAGGTCGGCGATCTGGTCAGCGTCATCGCAAGGAACACCACCACCAGCCCGGCGCTGGATTCCCCCGGCACCGCCCTGGTTCGGACGGCGCAACGCTATATCGAGGAACACCTCGCAGACCCAGATCTGTCGCCCAGCACGGTCGCGTCGGCCATGCTCGTCTCCACCCGCCAACTGCACCGTCTGTTCGCGGCCAGTGGCACTACGGTGGCGCGCAGCATTCGGGTCAAACGGCTCGAGCGCTGCCGACGCGAGATCATCGCCAGCGTCGCGGTGAACCGCTCGCTCGGCCAGATCAGTCGGCGATGGGGTTTCGCGGACTCCGCGGTGTTCAGCCGCGCCTTTCGCGAGCAGTACGGGATGAGCCCGCGTCAGTACCGCGCGGCCGCGTGCGCGCAGTCCGACGACCCGCGAGCGGTCACTCGCCCGATGTGGCCGAGCGACCGTGAGCAGCCCGAGGTCGGCACTGCTCACGGTCCTCGTCGGTGAAACTGAGCTCCTACGGGTCTCTCGTCAGTGGAGCGAGTCACTCGAGTGGCCGGGCACGATCGCTGCCGAACCGTCGACCAGCGGGGCGATGTGATTCACCGCTGTCGCGGCCTCGGCGAACCCGACTGCGATCAACTTGACCTTATCTTCGTGTCCGGCGACGTCGCCCGCCGCGAAGACTCGCCTTCGGCTGGTGCGCATCGTCCGTCCGACGGCGATATCGCGCTGGTACTTGTCCAGTCCCCACGTGGCGATGGGGCCGAGTGCGGCCTTGAACCCCAGTGCGGCAACAACACTCGATACCTCGAGCTGTCGACGGTCGACTCCGGTGCCGTCGACGATCGTCACCGATTCGACGGAGTCCACGCCCAGGATTTCCTCCACCTCGAACGGCGTGAGGACATCGACACCGGACCGCTCCAGCAAACCGAGGCTGTGAGCGTGGGCCCGAAAGTCGTTGCGCCGGTGCACCAGTACCACCGATTTCGCGATCGGCTCCAGGCTCAACGCCCAGTCGACTGCCGAGTCTCCGCCGCCGACGATCATCACCCGTTCGCCGGCGAGATCATCGAGTTTGGGCACGAAATACCGCAGGCCACGGTCGTGGAACTCGGCTCCGGCCGGCAATGGCCTCGGCGTGAACTTACCGATACCTGCGGCCACGAGAACGGCCTTGCCGACGACGGTCTCGCCCTTGTCCGTCGTGACCCGCACGAAGTTCTCGGATTCCTCGAGTTCGGTCGCCACGTGTCCCATCAGGTACGTCGGCTTCGCCTGATCCGCCTGTTCGACCAATGCGTCGACCAGATGTTGCGCCTTGATCGCCGGAAAACCGGCGACATCGAATATCTTCTTCTCGGGGTACAGGGCCGCCAATTGCCCGCCCGGATGGGGCAGAGCGTCGATCACGGTGACCGTCATGCCCCGGAAACCCGCGTAGTACGCACCGTACAGCCCCGCAGGTCCGGCACCGACGATGATCAGATCACTCTCGGAAACCGTTGCAGCACTCACTTCTTCGCCACTTCGTCGATCGAGGGATGGTCGTGCCCAACGGGGCCGAGATCTTCCGCACCACCGGAAGCATCTGCGTCCTCACAGAATTCGACGGCGATATCGACGAATTGCTTCTGTTCCTCCGGGATCTTGTGCTCCCAGAAGATGGCGTCGTTGGGACAGGCGGGCATGCACTTGCCGCAGTCGACGCACTCGTCGGGATTGATGTACATCATCCGCGCGCCCTCGTAGATGCAGTCGACGGGGCACTCCTCGGTGCATGCCTTGTCGAGCAGGTCGATGCACGCTTCGGTCACGACGTAGGCCATATCGGAATCCTCATGTTCGTAGTAGGAGAAAGAGTTGTCAGGCGTCGAGCGCGGCGACCTCGACGAGGGTGTCGGAGAAGGTCGGAGCGTTCCCGAGGTCGGCGAACACCGTCGGATTGAGCGACGCCGGGGTCGACAGCGACAGCATGTTCTTGCGCCATGCACCCATCGCACAGACGGTGACACCCTGCATGACCGACTTGTCGAGTTTGGCAACGACGGTGAATTCGCCGCGATCGTTGAAGACTCGCACCACGTCACCCGAAGCGATTCCCCGCCGTTCGCCGTCGACAGGGTTGACCAGCAGCGTCGGCTCCTTCTGCACTTTGCGGTGCATGTCGAGATTCCCGAAGCTCGAATTCAGGTACGCGTGTGACTTGGGCGTGAGCAGATTGAGTGGATACTTCTCTGCCAGTCCGGGATTGGTCCTCGACGACTCGCGCGGCGGGATGTAGTGCGGGAGCGGATCCACCGGCTGTCCCGGCTGGTGATCGTTCGATCCCTGCCGGAACAGCGGCAGCACGAAGTTGCCGCCCGCCGCCGCCGAGGACAGAAACTCCGTTTTGCCGGACGGCGTCCGGAAATTGCCCTCTGCGTGCGGTGCGTACTCGTCGGGACCGGGAAGGTTGAGTCGCTGCCACCCGAGCTTCTTGAGCGAGTCGATCGTGATGCCCTCCATTGCCGGGGCATTCCAGTCGTAGGAGAGGGCGAGGAGTTCCTCATCGGTTCGTGAGAACACCGGTTCGGTGAAGCCCATCGCGGCGGCCAATCGGCGAAACATCTCGGTATTGGGGACGGCCTCCCCGAGGGGCTCGATCGACCGGTTGTTGTACGTGACGAACAGGTGTCCCCAGGAGAAGTTGATGTCGTCCTGTTCGAGCTGTGTCGTGGCGGGCAGAATGATATCGGCGTAATCCGCTGTGTCGGTGATGAAGTGGTCGCTGACGACGGTGAACAGATCCTCCCGGCTGAGCCCGTCGATCATGCGCTTCTGATCGGGACACACCACCACCGGATTCGAGTTGTACACCATCAGTCCTTTGAGGGGCGTGTCCAGATTCAACCCGCCGGTCAGCGCCTCACCCAGCTGATACAGATTGATCACGCGTGTACCCGGAGTCTGCAGATCCGTCTGCAGAAACTCGGGCCAGTTCACCGGAAACGCCCACAGCGGCAGCTGCAGGATGCCGCCGCCGGGCTTACGCCAGGCCCCCACCAACGACGGTAGACAGGAGATGGCTCGGACGCTTTGCCCGCCACCTGCACTGCGCTCGATGGCGACGCCGATCCGAATGACGGAGGGCTGACTCTGTGCGTATTCCCTGGCCAGCGTGTAGATGTCTTCGACGGGAATGCCCGTCTCCTCGGAAGCCCATTGCGGGGTGTACTGCTGCACCCGCTCGGCCAATTCGTCGAAACCGATGGTGAAGCGTTCGATGTAGTCCGCGTCGGTCAATCCCTCGTCGATGATCACATGCATCATCGCCAGGGCGAGAGCGCCGTCGGTGCCCGGACGAATGGGGATGTACCAGCTCGCGGCCTTTGCTGTTCTGGTCTTGATCGGATCGATCACCACCACCTTGGCCCCGCGTTTCTTCGCCTCGGCTATGTACGGCCACAGGTGCAGGTTGGTGCTCATGGTGTTCGCCGCCCAGATCAGAATGAACTTGGAGTGGACGAAACTCTCGGGGTCGACGCCTGCCGTGTCGCCCACTGTCATCGCGTAGGCCGTGCACGAGCCCGCATCGCAGTAGGTGCGCTCGGCAACCGTCGCCCCGAGTCGGTTGAAGAATGCATCCCCGACGTTGAGACCCTGCGTGATTCCCTGGGTTCCAAGGTAATTGCACGGCATGATCGCCTCGGGGCCGAATTCCTCGGCGATGGAGGTGAACTTCTCGGCAATGGTGGCCACGGCCTCGTCCCACGAGATCCGCTCGAACTCTCCTGAGCCCTTGGGCCCGGATCGCTTGAGCGGGTACAGCACTCGGTCCGGGCTGTAGACCTTGTCGAGATAGTTGTCCACCTTCACGCAGAGGCCACCGTTGGTGTACGGGTTGGTCTTGCTCCCGCTGACGCTCGTCGCCACCCCGTCCTCGACGGTCACCACCATCGAGCACGAATCCGGACAATCCTGCGCACACGCTCCGAGAACGGTGAGTTCCGTAGGGCGGTCGGCCGGGGCGTCGTGTGAGCGCGTATCTTCCTGAACAGTCGTCATGGGTGCTCCTCGGCGTGGATATCACTGGTATGTGTTATCCGTAGCCTGCACCGCGAGGACGCTCCCGACAGGACGCCGAGCGCCGTCTACTTTGCACTCTGTGCCCGAAGGCTCATCGCTCAGATCAATCCCTGTTTGCTCGCGGCATAGACGGCCTCGGCACGGCGGGACACCGCAAGTTTGCGCATGATGTTGCTGACGTGAAACTTCACCGTCGTCGCCGAGATGAACAGACGTGTTCCGATCATGTTGTTGGACAGACCCGTTGCCAGTAGCCGGAGCACTTCGAGCTCCCGCTCGGTCAGCCGCTCGATGCTGCTCGGTGTGCCGTTGAGAGAACGAACGACGGCCGACGCGCTCCGGGAATCGAACGCACTCTCACCGCGCGACACCGCGCGGATCGCGCGAACCAACTCGGTGGTGTCGACGTCCTTGACCACATATCCCCGGGCACCGGCATGCACGGCCTCCACCACCAGACGATCGTCGAGGAACGTCGTCAAGACGAGTAGACCGATTCCGTTGTGTGCCTTGGACAACTGCGCACACAGGGCGAGACCCTCGTAATCGGAGCTGGCAGAGAGCTTGAGGTCCATCAGCACGATGTCGGGTGTGACCTGAGCGACGACGGCCAACCCCTCCTCTCGGGTCGACGCCTCCCCCACGATCGTCAGATCCGATTCACGCTCGAGTACCGAACGCAGCCCGTCGCGCAGGATCGCGTGGTCGTCGACCAGGACGATCCGAACCCTGGGCGGCGCCGCCTGAGGCGAACCGTCTCGTACCGCTGTGACGCTCATGCTGTGCCCTTCGTGGAATTCGGGTCGAGCGGTATACGCACTGCCACTCGCACGCCCCCGGTGCGGGCACGGCGGATCTCGAAGACCCCGCCGTGTTCGCGGGCGCGCGCCGCCATGTTCGCCAACCCGCGGTGGCGGCCGTCGACGTCGGTGGACTCGGCCATGTGCAGCATCATGCGCAAGTGCGCCGGATCGCCGTCACCGTCATCGGCAATCGACAGCTGTACCTGATCGAGCGAATAGCTCAATCGAAGAATGGCCCGGGATGCATGTCCGTGCACTGCAGTGTTGAACAACGCCTCTCCGGCGATGCGGAGCAAAGCATGCTCGCATTCGCTGCTCAACTCGACGGGAGTTCCCTCCACCCGCAGCGAGACCTGCAACTCGTCGGGCATGTGGACCACCGAAAGCTGTTCGAGCATTTCGGGAAGCGACGTTCGGTCGGCGTCCTGAGGGTGATTGAGCGCGTAGATCGCCGACCGCAGCTGATCCACTGCCCGACGCGTCAGATCCTTGGCCAGATCCAGCCTGTCACTGCGCTCTTCCGCCGAGATGTCGCTGCGACATACCTCGATTTGCATACCGGCCGACAACACGGCCTGGGTCACGCTGTCGTGCAGTTCGCGTGCGATGCGATGGCGTTCGTCGTCGAGCACCTGATGCCGATGTGCGGCACCCAATTGTCTTTGTGTCAGCAGGAGTTCGGCATTGCGGGCGGCGAGGTCGGCCGCTGTTCGATTCGCCTCGGCGTAGGCATTCTCGGTGCGCTCGAGGAGTTGTCTTCGGCTCTGGAACAGAGCCGAATTCTGCAGGGCCACCGCGGTTTGGCTGGCCAGGATGCTGAGCACCGCGGCGTCGGTGGCGTCCAGCACACGTTGCTCACCGGTCCACGCTGCAAAAGCGCCCACGACACCCCCGTCGTACGCGATCGGCACGAAGGCGTGATGGGCGGAGATCACCGGGGTCAGCCCGTCGCCGCACGTCGACTGTCGGATCGACTCGAGGCAGTCGACGACGTCGTCCGGCAACGGTGGCCCTTCGACGTTGTCGACCAGAAACGGTGTGGCGTCGGGTCCGAGTACCAATCTGCGAGGACCGGCGTCGGGGAACGCCCCGTCGGCGAGAGCGAACACGACCCAGCGCGCACTCAGATGGGCTCGTGCGGCCTCGGCCACAGCGCACACCAGCGTTTCCGGACCGTCGACCGTGCGCACCAGTGCTCGCGAAATCAGTTCCAGCGCATAGACAACGCGTTCCAAACGTTCTGCCGCGCCGCGATACTGGGGGTAGAACGTGTTCTTGCCCGAACGCAGTCCCGTCAGCAACGAGAGGTCGGGTCCGGTTGTCACAGTGCGGTCCTGAACAGATCGACCATCTCGCGGTGCGTGGCCGAGCGCGGGTTGGTGGACATGCACGCATCGCGTAATGCGTTGGTGGCCAACACATCGAGATCGGACTCGCTGACGCCGATCTCGGCCAGGCCGGCGGGAACACCGACCTGACGAGCGAGGCGGTCCACTCGATCGGCCACGGCCATGGCGGCCTCCTCCGGCCTGGCCCTGCCCTCGGGTAGCCCGAGACTCGTCGCGATGGCCACGTACGGCAATGGATCCTCGGCAGCGTTGAAACGAATGACGTGCGGCAGCAGCACACCGTTGATCACCCCGTGCGGGAGATCGAGCAGCCCGCCCACCTGGTGGCTCATCGCGTGCGTCGCACCGAGTATCGCGTTCGTGAATGCTAGGCCGGCCTCCAGACTCGCCTGCGCCATCGACCCTCGTGCAACCATGTCGGTCGGCTCGTCGATGGTGCGAGCCAACTGTGACATCACCATGGTGATGGCTCGGAGCGCATGATGGTCGGTGAGCTGGTTGTGGCCCAACGACACGAACGCCTCTATCCCGTGCGTCAGAGCATCCAAACCGGTTGCGGCGTTGAGCCATTCGGGCATCGTGGTCAGCAACATCGGGTCGATCACCGTGATGTCCGGTACCAGGGCTCGGCCGAGAATGGTGATCTTCGTCGAGCGTGCGGTATCGGTGACGATGCAGAACTGCGAGACGTCGGCTCCGGTGCCGGATGTCGTGGGCACCATCACCAGAGGCGGGATCGGCCGGGTGGCCCGATCCACCCCCTCGTAGTCGAGGATTCGACCGCCGTTGCCGGCGAGGACGGCAATCCCCTTCGCCGCATCCATCACCGACCCTCCGCCAATCGCCACCAACACGTCGCAGCCGAAGTCCGCGTAGTAACCGTGGCCGGCCTCGATTTCGACGTCCTTGGGATTGGGCGTCAGTGCGCTCCAGACCTGGGGCTCCAGCCCCTGCGCAAGAAGGAGGTCGACGAGCTGCCCGGCCCAGCCACTCTCGATCAAGCCGGCGTCCGTGACGAGCATCGGCCGTACCCCACCGAGACGACGCGTCGCATGCGCGACCTCTCCGAGCGAATCCGGACCGAACACGATCTCGGGCGCATGGAACTTGAGGACACGTGGCGTCTCGGCTCGGCTGCGCCGAGTATCGAGATCGTGCAGCGCCTTGCCGACGTTCGCAGTAGCTGCCTGGTCCACCGTTCACACCCTCGCTGTCCTTCGATCCGAACACGATCCGGACCTGTGATTCAGGTTACAACCTTACGAGCACAGTCGGTCCGTTCCCACCAGCACCGGGCCAGGTTCCTACCTACCCGATCGGGCAGGTACGTGGTGTGATGGGTCGGGTCAGGACAGCGCATGCCCCAGATCGGCGGCGTGCGCCGTCAACTGTTCCCCGTCTCGCGCCACGACCACCTGGTCGCAGAATTGTTCGTACTCCTCCATCGAGCACGCGGCCTGCGCCCAGTAGCGACGAGCTTCGGGAGTGATCCAGGCGATGCGGTGCACCTTGGAGCGAATCTTCTCCAACGCATCGAGTCCGGGCGGCCGTCCGTTGCACCGACCGTCCCCCACGATGATCACCGCGGTGCGCTTGTTCAACACCTCCCCGTGCGAGTCCAGCAGGTCCGCGAAGGTCTTGCCGTAATCGCTGCTCGCTTCGAGGTCCAATCGCGCATCTGCGAGTACTGCAGCCAGAGCACCGTCGCCCGTGCTCCCGAGCAAGGTGGTCGTCACGTCCACCGGAGAATCGACGAAGCCCATCACAGTGCAGCGGTGCGCACGCGAGTGCATCGCCTGGGCAAGTCTGAGCGTGAATGCGGTGATCGGGCGAACGGACAACGAGACGTCCGCCAGCACCAACAATCGAACCTTGTCCGGAACCGGTGTCCTGGTGACCAACCGAAACGGAATGCCGTCCGTGCGCAGGCTCGACCGAACCGTGCGACGCATGTCCAGCGGGCCCCGAGAGTGTTCGCGAGGCCGCGGCCGAGGAGTCCCGCGCATGTGCCGCAACACTTCGTGACTTGCGCGCTCGATCTCGGCATGGCTGTCGATCCCCCGCCCTGCGCCGTCGACCGGCACCGGTGACGACATCGTCCCGGTCAACTCACCCAGAGCTGCGACGAAGGCTTCGACGGCATCGGTGATCCTGTCCAACATCGCCGCGCTCAGCGGCCCGGAATCTCCGCCATCGCCGTACACGCTACTGGGATCGTAGGCATCGAACCATGCCAGGATACTTGCCGGATCCTCCCAGTTCAGTTGCCCTGCAACCGCTCCGCTCGTGCTCGACGCCAACTCCCCTGCAGCCATCGAACCGGAACGCTCCAGATCGACGGTGTAGGTCACGCCCCGTCGACCCATGTCGCCATCGGTATCGATGGACAGATCGTGATCCTCCGACGACAGACTGATGTCGTCGTCGTCCTTGTGTGGGTTGAAGCCCTTGTCGGCCTCGGGGGCGTCCAGCAGATCTCCGATCTCGACGGCACGCTCGTTGTATTCGGCGTACTTCGCCGCCTCCTGGTCGGCTCCCACGTCGAGATCGGTCGGGAGGCCACCCGCCACCTGCGCGCCTACCGGCGAAGTGTGTTCGTGGACAACAGTGTTCGAGCCGACTGCGAACAGCGAGTCGAACGCGAGATCGAATCCCTGCTGTTCGTGATCGTACTTCGCGCACGTGGCGCGTAACGCCGCGCGGAGAACCGTCAGGTCACGTGCCCCCAGGAGCCCGAGCACGCGTCGGACTTCGATGACCTCGGCCGGCGACGCCGCCACTCCGAACCGCCGCAGCGTCCGGCCGAACACTGCCGACAGCACGTCGAGTACCACCGACGGAGCGAACGGCTCGACCGCAGTCATCGTCGAATCCCGATGCCGCCCTTGTCCCGTCCACCATGACCCCGGAACGCCGTCGCGGTCGTGTTGACGACGGCTCCGAGAGATGTTGCTGCAGAGGCTGTCTCCGTCGCCGGGCCTGCCATCGCGATCTTCATGTCCGAGGAGTATTTGACCAGCGCGGCGAGCAGATACTTGCGGGTGTCCTCCGTGTGGCCGAGGACCGACGCGATACGAGCCGCGTCGATGACCTCCGAGATCGATGGGCTCTTGCGCAGCGGCAGCGCCCGCAGTTCGGTTGCCAGCGCCACGATGTCGGCTGCGACCCGATCGGGTACCTCCGGAGCGCGGGCGGTGACGATCTCCCGTTCCCGTTCGGCAGAGGGGTAGTCGAGATGAAAGTGCAGGCAGCGGCGTTTGAGGGCGGAGGACAGCTCGCGAGTGTCGTTGGAGGTCAGAATGACCCACGGATCACTTCGTGCGGTGAAGGTGCCCACCTCGGGAATGGTCACCTGCTTCTCGGCGAGCACCTCGAGCAGCAGCGCCTCCATGGATTCCTCGGTGCGGTCGACCTCGTCGACGAGAAGAACCACCGGCTCCTCGGACAGGATCGATTCCAGCAGCGGACGCACCGACAGGAACGGCTCGGAATACAGGCCGAAGTCTTTGGCGGCGAGCATCTTCGAGGCGTCGTCGATGTCGGTGACGTGCTGCGTCAGCGCACCGATGTGTTCACGCAGCATCTGCACGTGCAGAAGCTGTTTGGCGTAATCCCACTCGTACAGGGCCCGGTTGTCGTCGAGGCCCTCGTAGCACTGCAGGCGCACCAGCTTGCGGCCGCTCGCCGCAGCAAGCGATTTGGCGAGCTCTGTCTTTCCCACACCCGCCGGCCCTTCGAGCAGCAGCGGGCGATCGAGCGCTGTCGCCAGATGCACCACGGTGGCGAGGTCGTCGTCGGCGATGTAGTCCTGCTCGGCGAGCGCCCTCCGCAGATCGGCAGCGTCGGTGAATCGAACGGTGTCGGTGTCGTCGCTACGCACTGTCGACAGCGAGGTCATGTGTTTCCCTTCGAAGAGCGGCGGAGCCGCAGTGGTGCGGTTATGCGCCGCCCGGGGCACATAACCGCACCACTGCGCAGCATCAGTACGACTCGTTGATCGCGTGCGAGACGACCGGAATCATCGACTCGACGGTGACCTCGCGGGGGTTACCCGGGGTGCACCAGTCTTCCTGGATGTGCTCGGAGATCTTGAGTACCGACTTCTCGTCACCCTTGATCACGTCGCCCTTACCGGCGTACTTGCCGGTGTTCATCCGGTTCTTGTCGTACGTCGCAGAACGGATCGACCCGAAGTTGTCGGGAATGCCGACGTCCTTCGCGAGCCTGATGGCGGCTTCGACTGCGGCGTCGGCCGCCTGGACGGTGGTCATGTTCTTCGTGTCGACGCCCATGGCCACAGCGATCTCCGCGTAGCGCTCGTAGCGTGAGGGCAGGTTGTACTCCCACACGCGCGGCAGAGCGATGGCGTTGTTGAGGCCGTGTGCACTGTCGTAGAACGCACTGATCGCGTGGGAAATCGAGTGGATGACACCGAGTCCGCCGGAGTTGAACGCCTGCGTGGCGATGTACTGGGCGTTCATCATGCCCTCGCGAGCCTTCAGATTGCCCGGGTCGTAGACGGCCTCGCGAAGGTGCTTGGACACCAGGCCGATCGAGTAGATCGCGTTGCCCAGCGACGGCGCGAAATCGAGACGCGACACGTACGGCTCGGCACCGTGTGCCAGAACGTCGAAGCCACAGAACGCGGTCCACTGCTGAGGGCAGGTGTAGTAGAGCAGCGGATCGTCCAGTGCCAGAGTCGGTGTCGACGCCTCGTCGAAGGCGAGCCACTTGTGCGGCTTCTCCATGTCCGAGGTGTCGGTGATGACGTACGCCCAGGACGTCTCCGAACCCGTTCCGGCGGTGGTCGATACGGCGATATGCGGTGGGTTCTGCTTGTTCGTGGACTTGGAGAATCCCTCGAACTCGTTGATGTTGCGGCCGTCGTGGGCAACGACGACGCGGATGCCCTTGGCCGCGTCGTGGCTGGAGCCGCCACCGACGGAGATGACGCTGTCGCACTTCTCCTTCTGGTAAAGCGCGGCACCGTCCATGACGTTGTAGTCCTTGGGGTTCGACTCGACCTTGTCGTACAGAACCACCTCGACGCCCTGGTATTCGATCTTGCCGATCAGTTCCTCGATGATCCCGGATCCGCGGAGTCCGGTGGTGACGAGCAGGGCACGCTTGAATCCGAGTTCCTTCGCCTCGACGCCGATCATGTCGTGAGCGCCGACCCCCAGCTTGGCGCGGGGCAGCGGGTGAAACTCCTTGATGGGGAATTCCCAGATCTGATTGAGCTCGATTGCCATCGGTGTCTCCTCGGTGAGTGTGGTCAGGAAACGCCTGGGGTGTGTGATCGGCGTCTCACTGATGACCACCATGGCCGCACCGAGAGGAGATCGGAACACCTGCAGGGTAGAACCGTTCCAACACCGCTGCCGGACTATCCGATTGGGCAGTGCGTGGTGCCCGTCCTCGGGAGGGGAGATCGAGGAGTGATTGCTGCGCTATCGATTTCGTCGTTGCACAACCGAGAACCCGACGACCGAGATCAGTGCAAGAGCTATGACGAACGCCCCGTACACCTCGACCGTGGTGCTCAATCCGAGCCGGTGCACGGCGAGACCGGCGATCACCGCAGGCAGGCTGAAGGCGAGGTAGCTGATGACGAATGTCGTGGCGAACACGCCACCTCGCTCCGCAGCGGGGACCAACGAACCGAGTGTGCGCATCGCACCGAGAAACGTTGCTCCCCAGCCCGATCCTGCGACGACAGCGCCGACGAAATACAGCGCGACCGAGCCGATTTCGACCGACACCAAGGTCAGCGCGACGCCGCTTGCGAGCACCGACGCGCCGATCATCATCACCGTGCGAGCAAGCCCGTTGCGCACGACGACAGCTGCTACCGAGCCCGAGGCGAACAGCGAGAAGATCTCCAGGCCGCCCACGATGTGGTTGTCGATACCGAAGACGGTGCCGATGATCGACGGGCCCAGCGAGAGGTGGAACCCGCCGAGCGACCAGGTCGCGAACAGAGCAGGGGCAATGACCACGAACGGTGCCCGCACCAACTTCGGCAGCGAGGCTCGCGGCAGCAGGGTCGACGCCAGGTGACGTCGGGAATCGAAGCCGCGCATCGCCGACGTCTCCGGCACGAACAGCAGGGCCACGGCCAGTACTGCCGCGGCGGCGATCAACAGGGCGAACACGAGAATTTCGGGTGCCGGCGCCAACTGCACCAGCAAACCGGCCCCGATCGCGCCTGCCGCCAGACCGAAGGAGGGGGCGACGCTGTTGAGCAGCGGGCCGGTCGACACGGTGGGCTGCAGATCGATGATGGCCGCACTCATGGCACCCGTTGCCGCGCCTGCGGCGATTCCCTGCACGACGCGAGCAGCGATCAACACCGGGACACTGTCGGCGACGATGAACAACACCAGACTGACGATCAGCAGCAGCAGTGACGCGACCAGGATCGGTTTGCGTCCGATGTGGTCCGACAGACTTCCTACCGTGAGCAGAGTCAGCAGCAGCGCCAGCGCATAGACGGCGAAAACGACCGTGAGGGTGATCGCACTGAACCCCCACGACTGCTGGTACACCGGGTACAGCGGCGACGGTGCAGCCGAGGACGCCATGAGGACGATGAAGGCGACGCCGACCACCCAGAAGGCGTACCGATGCGGAATCCGCGCCGCTGCTCTGCCCTGAACGTCCCGCGTGTCGACACCGACCATGTGCTCATTCCCTCCACCGCAACAACCGTTACCTCAGTGAAGGACAACGCACGAACCCACCGGGCATTCCCCGGCGGTGCGGAACTACCGGGCCCGCGCACCGTCGAGTAGCACCGTCGCCTCGCGGTAACGATGTGCACTCTCCGGCAGTACGCCTTCGATGCCGCTCAGCCACACCGAGACCGATCCCGTGCCGGCCCGCGCCGAACCGACCTCGTCCGCGCGCCGCACCGTCTGATTGGCCACGGCCGCCGCGCTGTCGAACATCGTCACGCCGTCCGGCAGACGCGCGACGATCTCGTCCAGCACCAACGGGTAGTGGGTGCACCCCAACACGATGGACTCGACGTCGTCGGGAGTGGCGGCCACCGCAGCGTCGATGGCCGCCCGTATTCCGGCCGAGTCCCCGCGATCGATCGAATCGGCCAGGCCGTGGCAGGCCACGCTGGTCACCGTCCGACGAGAGGCGAATTCGTCGATCAACCGGGCCTGGTACGCACTTGCCGTCGTGGCCGCCGTCGCCCAGATCGCGATCCGATCACTGACCGCCGCTGCGGGCTTGATCGCCGGGACCGTCCCCACCACGGGGATCGAATCACCGAGCGCAGCCCGCACCTGGCTCAACGCCGTCACACTGGCCGTGTTGCACGGCAGCACCACGACCTCGGCACCGAGTTCGACGGCATGCCGAGCGGTACCGACCACCCGCTCGATCACCCACGCATCCGGCTTCGGACCCCACGGAGCGTTGTCGGGATCCATCATCAGCACCAGATCGAGCTCGGGACGCGACTCACGCAGGCGAGCAGCCGTCGGGAGCATTCCGAACCCCGAGTCGATCAGTGCAACGATCATGCCAGTGCTTGCTCGACGTCGCCCACCAGATCGGCACCGTCCTCGATACCGACGGACAGACGCACCAGGTCGTCCGGGACCTCGAGCAGCGAACCGGCAGTCGACGCGTGCGTCATCGCCCCGGGATGCTCGATGAGCGACTCGACGCCGCCCAAAGACTCTGCGAGAGTGAAAATCTCGGTCTTCGCGCAGAAATCGAGAGCGGCCTGCTTGCCGCCGGCCAACCGCACGGAGACCATGCCGCCGAACCGTCGCATCTGCTTCGCGGCCACCGCGTGAGACGGGTGCGACTCGAGGCCAGGGTAGATGACCTGCGAGATGGCCGGATGCCCGTCGAGGAATTCCACGATCTTCTCCGCGTTGTCGCTGTGCCGTTCCATCCGCAACGCGAGGGTCTTGATGCCGCGCAAGGTCAGGAATGCGTCGAACGGTCCGGGAACGCCCCCGGCACCGTTCTGCAGGAATGCGAACGCGGTATCGAGCTCTTCGCTGTCGGTCACCAGAGCGCCGCCGACGACGTCGGAGTGACCACCGATGTACTTGGTCGTCGAGTGCAACACCACGTCGGCACCGAGGGACAACGGCTGCTGCAGGTAGGGAGACGCGAACGTGTTGTCGACGACCAGCTTGGCCCCGCCCTCGTGCGCGACGCCCGCGAGCGCCTCGATGTCACCGACATTGAGCAGCGGGTTGGTGGGCGTCTCGACCCACACCAGCTTGGTGTTCGGACGCATCGCGGCGCGGACCTCGTCGACGTTCGAGACCGCGGCCACGGAGTACTCGATGCCCCACTGGGTGAAGACCTTGTCGATCAATCGGTACGTGCCGCCGTAGGCGTCGTTGGGAATGACGAGGTGGTCACCGGGACGCAGCGCCGACCGCAGCATGCAGTCGGTAGCGGCCATGCCCGACGAGAAAGCGCGACCGTAGGTACCGGATTCGATGGCTGCGAGGTTGGCCTCGAGCGGCCGACGCGTCGGGTTGCCGGTGCGCGCGTACTCGAATCCGCTACGCATTCCGCCGACCCCGTCTTGCGCGAAGGTGGAGCTGGCGTAGATCGGCACGTTGACCGCGCCGGTCAGTGGATCGGGCTCGTAACCCGCGTGGACCGCCTTCGTGGAAAAGCCCTGCCAGGAGGTGTTGTCTGCCTTGCTGCGCTGCTCACTCATGGCCTCCACACTAATCGGCCTGCGTCACCCGGCAGGGGCGTGGGTAACCTGCGAAGACAACCCCCAGCGGAAAGAGGCACCGTGGCCAACTCCCAGAGCGTCGACGAACTGTTCGCGATCGATTCCCTCCTCGACGACGAAGAACGTCAGATCCGGGACACCGTCCGCAAGTTCGGCAACGAACGCATCCGACCACACATCGCCGACTGGTTCGACGAGGGCACCGTTCCCGCGCGTGAACTTGCCAAGGAGCTGGGCTCGCTCGGCCTGCTGGGCATGCACCTCGAGGGCTACGGCTGCGCTGGAACATCGGCGACGGCGTACGGGCTGGCCTGCCTCGAACTCGAAGCCATCGATTCCGGCATCCGCTCATTGGTCTCGGTGCAGGGCTCGCTGGCGATGTTCGCGATCTGGAAGTTCGGGTCCGAGGAACAGAAGCAGCAGTGGCTGCCGGGGATGGCCGAGGGTTCGCTCATCGGCTGCTTCGGTCTCACAGAGGCCGACTTCGGGTCCAACCCCGGCGGCATGCTCACCCGCGCCAAGCGCGACGGTGACGACTGGATTCTCAACGGCAGCAAGATGTGGATCACCAACGGTCCGGTCGCCGACGTCGCCGTCGTGTGGGCTCAAACCGACGACAAGGTCAGGGGTTTCGTTGTCCCCACGGACACCCCCGGATTCACCGCGAACACGGTGAAGAAGAAGCTGTCTCTGCGCGCGTCGATCACGGGCGAGTTGGTGTTCGACGACGTCCGTCTCCCTGCCGACGCGATGCTGCCCGAGGCCCGCGGCCTGAGCGGCCCGTTGAGCTGCCTCAACGAGGCCCGGTTCGGCATCGTGTTCGGCGCGATGGGGGCGGCTCGGGACTGCATCGAATCGGCCGTCGAGTACTCCAAGACCCGCGCGGTGTTCGACAAGCCGCTGGCCGGATACCAGCTCACCCAGGCCAAGCTCGCGAACATGGCGCTCGAACTCGGCAAGGGTCAACTGCTCGCGCTGCATCTGGGCCGGCTGAAGGACAAGGGCGAGCTGCCGGGCGAGCGAGTGTCGCTCGGCAAGCTCAACAATGTGCGTGAAGCCATCAAGATCGCACGCGAATGCCGAACCATCCTGGCCGCCAACGGAATCACGTTGGAATACCCGGTACTCCGGCATGCCAACAACCTCGAATCCGTCCTCACCTACGAGGGCACATCCGAGGTCCATCAACTCGTGATCGGGCAGGCGCTGACGGGCTCCAGCGCTTTCCGCTAGAGCGACACTGTCGTGCGCGTTTTGCGTCCCTCAGGGTACGCAAAACGCGCACGACGGTCAGGCACCCTTACTGAGGAACCCGAGCAGATCGTGGCGGGTGATGACGCCGACGGGCTTGCCCTCTTCGACGACCATCAGCGCATCGGACTCCCCGAGGGCCTTGGTGGCGTCGGAGACGGTTTCGCCGGCACCGATCAGCGGGAACGGGGCACTCATGTGCTTGGCGACCGGGTCGGCCAACGCTGCGCGACCCTCGAACACGGCGCTGAGCAGATCGCGCTCGGTGACGCTGCCGGCGACCTCGCCTGCCATGACGGGCGGCTCGGCTCCGACGACGGGCATCTGCGAGACGCCGTACTCACGCAGGATCTCGATGGCGTCGCGCACGGTCTCGGACGGGTGGGTGTGCACCAGATCGGGCAGGGCACCGGACTTGCCGCGCAGCACTGCGCCGACCGAGGTCTCCTCGGTGGTGCCGTCCAACCGCGAACGCAGGAATCCGTACGAGGACATCCACGAGTCGTTGAAGATCTTCGCCAGGTAGCCGCGGCCACCGTCGGGCAGCAATACGACGACCAACGCGTCGGGGCCTTCGCGTTCGGCAACCTGAATGGCCGCGACAGCAGCCATGCCGCACGAGCCGCCCACCAGCAGACCTTCCTCGCGGGCGAGGCGACGAGTCATGTCGAACGAGTCGTTGTCGGACACGGCGATGATCTCGTCCGGGATCGACGGGTCGTAGGCGGTCGGCCAGAAGTCCTCACCGACACCCTCGACCAAGTACGGACGTCCCGTGCCACCGGAGTACACCGATCCCTCGGGGTCGACGCCGATGACCTTGACCTTGCCGCCGGAGACCTCCTTGAGGTACTTGCCGGTGCCGGAGATGGTGCCGCCGGTGCCGACGCCTGCGACGAAGTGCGTGATCTTGCCGTCGGTGTCGGCCCAGATCTCGGGCCCGGTGGTCTCGTAGTGGCTGGCCGGGCCGGCCGGGTTGGCGTACTGGTTCGGCTTCCACGCTCCCTCGATCTCGCGGACGAGTCGGTCGGAGACGCTGTAGTAGCTGTTGGGGTCTTCGGGCGCGACGGCCGTGGGGCAGACGACGACCTCGGCACCGTAGGCACGCAGCACGTTGCGCTTGTCCACGCCGACCTTGTCGGGGCACACGAACACACACTTGTAGCCACGCTGCTGAGCGACGAGCGCGAGGCCGACGCCGGTGTTACCGGACGTGGGCTCGACGATGGTGCCGCCGGGCTTCAACTCGCCCGAGGCCTCGGCTGCGTCGATCATCTTGACGGCGATGCGGTCCTTCGACGAACCACCCGGGTTGAGGTACTCGATCTTGGCTGCGACCGTGCCGGCGCCGTCGCCGATGACGGAGGACAACTTCACCAACGGGGTGTTGCCGATGAGTTCGGTGATGTGCTGTGCGATGCGCATTGCTCCATCTTCCCAGATGCAGGTATCGGACTCACGGCCACGGCTGTCGACACCCGCATACGATGGTGAGGGGGCACGACGAGAGGGATCGATCTGTGACGGCGAGCGGATGGCGTACCGCCGCGAAAGCGAGCGCCGCGACGGTACTTGCAGGCTCTGGAGCAGGGACTGCGTCCTGGGCCGCGTACCGACATCTGATGGGGCAGGCCGCTGCGGCCCGCGGCGTCATCGGACGCAACATTGCCAAGCCACCCGAGGCCGACGGGGTCTACACCGCCGGCTGCGCGGCACCCGAGCGGTGGCGCATGGGAAGTTCAGCAGATATTCATCTGATGATCTTCGGCGACTCCACCGCGGCAGGCGTGGGTTGCACTGTGGCCGACGAGGTCCCGGGTGTCCTGCTCGCCCGCGGGTTGGCCGAGGAAACCGGTCAACGAATCCGCCTGAGCACCAAAGCAATTGCCGGTGCCACGTCCAAGGGACTCGAAGGTCAGGTCGACGCCATGTTCGTCGCGGGCCCGCCGCCCGATGCCGCGGTGATCTTCATCGGCGCGAACGACGTCACCAAGAAATTCTCCATTCCGGCATCAGCGGCCAGGCTGGGCGATGCAGTCGAACGATTGACGGCCAAGGGCTGCGTCGTCGCGGTGGGAACGTGCCCCGATCTCGGTGTCGTGACGGCCATTCCGCAACCGCTGCGTACCGTCGTCCGCAATTGGGGTCGGCGGCTGGCCCATGCCCAGACGGCCAGGACTCTCGGCGCCGGCGGGCATCCGGTAGCCCTGGCGGACCTGCTGGCACCGGAGTTTCTGGCCGCCCCCGACACGATGTTCTCGGCGGACCGCTTCCACCCGTCCGCTGCGGGTTACGAGCTGGCCGCGCAACAGATTCTGCCGGTGCTCGCCTCGGCCCTCGGCGTCTGGCACGGCGGTCCACTGCCCGAACTGCCGAC
Organism: Rhodococcus sp. 05-2255-1e; assembly: GCF_002259025.1. Lineage (NCBI taxonomy): Bacteria > Bacillati > Actinomycetota > Actinomycetes > Mycobacteriales > Nocardiaceae > Rhodococcus > Rhodococcus sp. 05-2255-1e. The sequence goes on from NZ_NOZE01000040.1 coordinate 23,595, forward strand.
GGTGTCCGCCGCCGCCGAATCACGCAGAGCCATCCCCCGCGCCACCGCCGCAGTGGACCGCTTTCTCCGGCGCAGAACTGCCGAGCTCGACGCCGAGATCGACAGCGCGGCGGAGGATCTCCTACGTCGTGGAGATGGCCGTTCGGCGGGGTTGTAAGTTCGATCAGGAGACATCGCCTACTCGGCGGTAACAGAGCAGGTAAGCAGTATCGATATCGAAGGAGATCTCATGCCAGAGGCAGTCATCGTCGCCACCGCGCGCTCACCCATCGGCAGGGCAATGAAGGGGTCGCTCAAGGACATTCGTCCCGACGACCTCACCGCTCAGATGGTCGCCGCTGCGCTGGCCAAGGTGCCCTCGCTCGACCCGAAGGACATCGACGACCTGCTCCTGGGCTGCGGCCTGCCCGGCGGGATGCAGGGCAACAACCTCGCCCGCATCGTCGCGGTTCAGCTCGGCTACGACTCGCTCCCCGGAACGACGATCACGCGCTACTGTTCGTCCTCGCTGCAGACCACCCGGATGGCGCTGCACGCGATCAAGGCAGGCGAGGGTGACGTGTTCATCTCCGCTGGTGTCGAGAGCGTGTCCAGCTTCATCCACGGCAGCTCGGATTCGCTCCCGGAAAGCCACAACCCGATCTTCGCCGACGCCGAGGCCCGTACCAAGAAGGCACAGGAAGAGGGCGCGGACAGCTGGACCGATCCCCGCGAGAACGGCGAGCTGCCCGACGCGTACATCGCGATGGGCCAGACGGCCGAGAACGTCGCCCTGCTCACCGGCATCAGCCGTGAGGACCAGGACCGCTGGGGCGTCCGCAGCCAGAACCGCGCCGAAGAGGCCATCAACGCCGGCTTCTTCGAGCGGGAGATCACCCCGGTGACCCTGCCCGACGGCACCGTCGTCACCACCGACGACGGCCCTCGCGCCGGCACCACGTACGAGAAGATCAGCCAGCTCAAGCCGGTCTTCCGTCCGAACGGCACCATCACCGCCGGTAACGCGTGCCCGCTCAACGACGGCGCAGCAGCGCTCGTCATCATGAGCGACACCAAGGCCAAGGAGCTGGGCCTGACCCCGTTGGCTCGCATCGTGTCCACCGGCGTCACCGGCACGTCTCCCGAGATCATGGGCCTGGGGCCGATCGAGGCCACCCGTAAGGCGCTGAAGATCGCGGGCATGTCGATCTCCGACATCGACCTGTTCGAGATCAACGAGGCCTTCGCGGTGCAGGTCCTCGGTTCCGCCCGTGACCTCGGCATCGAAGAGGACAAGCTCAACGTCTCCGGCGGTGCCATCGCGGTCGGTCACCCGTTCGGCATGACCGGTGCCCGCATCACCACGACTCTGCTGAACAACCTGACGACACACGACAAGACGTTCGGCGTCGAGACCATGTGCGTCGGCGGCGGCATGGGCATGGCCATGGTGCTCGAACGTCTCAGCTGATCCGAGACGCACAACGAAAAAGCCCCGCCCTCCGAATCGGAGGGCGGGGCTTTTCGCGTGAGTACTAGTCGTTCTGGAAGTAGCTCAGCAGACGCAGGATTTCGACGTACAGCCAGACCAACGTGATGGTCAGGCCGAGCGCGACGCCCCAGGCTGCCTTCTCCGGAGCCTGTGCGCGGATCAGCTGATCGGCCTGGTCGAAGTCCAGCAGGAAGCTGAACGCCGCAATGCCGATGCAGACGAGGCTGAAGATGATGGCGATGGGTCCGCCGTCACGCAGCCCGAATCCACCGTCCATGAAGAAGCTGGCGACGAGGTTGCCGAGCATGAGCACGACGACACCGATGAGGGCACCGACGATCATGCGAGTCAGACGCGGCGTGACGCGAATTGCACCGGTCTTGTAGACGACCAGCATGCCGAAGAACACGCCGAACGTGCCGAGGATGGCCTGGCCGATCAGTGCCGATCCGCCGACTCCGCCGAACGAGACGTCGGTGAACATCAGCGACAGCGCGCCGAGGAACACACCTTCCGCCGCGGCGTAGGCAAGCACGATTGCCTTGTTGTCCATCTTGCGACCGAACGTCGCGAACATGACCAAGCCGAAGCCGATGAGGCCGCCGCCGATCACGAAGGGGATGGCCAAGCCCGGATTACCCGAGACCAGGAAGTACGAGATGATCGCCGTGACGCTGAGCACACCGAGGGTGATGCCGGTCTTGGTGACCACGTCGTCGATCGTCATGGCCCGCTCGGCGGGCTGCGTGGTGTACGGGTCGGCCTGTGTTCCGGGATGCTGGCCGAACGTTGCGGCCTGCGAGGCTCCAGCCGTCGCAGATCCGAATGTGGCGTATCCGCCGCCCTGCTGCTTGGGCAGGTTGCGGAACACCGGGTTGCTGGAGGTGCGCACCGTGTCTCTTCCCTTCGTAAGTTCTGATCCCCACCGGGGATCTCCCCGTCGGTCATCAGTAGAACGTTCGACATCCGGACAAAAGTTCCCGTGACGAGAACCTCTACGTCGGACAAAACGGACTCTACCGGGTCGCCCCTCGACAGGCAGCCACGACCGCGTGTGTGACACCGAATCGAAACGGGCACTATGAGGAAATGGCAATCGAAGACGGACCCGACCAGACCTTGGACCAAAGCGAAAGCCTCGACTCCGACGAGGTGCGCAACGACGACGGCGACACCGTGGTCGATCCCCCGGACCACTGGAGCGAAGCCAACAGTTTCGGCACCACTGCCCGTGAAGCAGCCGAGGGCGAGAGCCTCGACCTCAAACTCAGCGAAGAAGAACCCGACATCGCCGTCGAGGAGGATCTCGACCGTCCGATCACCGAGACACCGGACGACGAACTGACCGAAGAACTGGTCGACCACGTCATCGAGGAGTCCGACGAGGATCCCGACATCGATTACGCGGAAGGCCAGCGTCAGGCCGAGATCGTCGAAGGGACTCTCGTCGAGGATCGTGGGCGCGACAGGGGCCAGATCGACGGCACCCCGGAAGACGGCGGCCCCGTCACCTGACGCTCTCGCATCTGGTCTTCACCGTTACTCGCTCGGGAGCACCGAGCGAGTGACGGTGAACTTGGTGTTGCGTCCCATCGGATCGGTGGGCCCGACGGCGTCGGCGAGAGCCCGACGATAGTTCAGGTGCGTGTTGAACACCGTCCACAGCTGTCCGCCCGGCCGCAGCACGCGTCCGGCGGCCTCGAACAACTTGCCTGCCCCGCCTGTGTGTACCGCAGCGCCCTCGTGGAACGGCGGGTTGCAGACGATCAGGTCGACCGACCGGGACTCGAACGTCGACATCGCGTCGTCGGCCACCACCGAGATCGTGGTCCCGTTCGCCTCGGCGGTGGCAGCGGCCGACGCGATGGCCGCGGCGGATCGGTCCGTCGCGATCACCTCGAGACCGGGCCTGGTTCGAGCCAATTCGGTCGCGAGGATTCCACTGCCGCACCCCAGATCGACGGCGTTGGTTGCGCGAGGTGCCATCTTCGGCACGAACCCCAGTAGGAACCTCGTCCCGATATCGAGGCCCGCCCCGGCGAAGACCGCGCCGTGAGCCACGACCGTCAGGCCGAGGTCGTCGATTCGCTTCTCGACCGGGTACGTCATCTCCGACGCCACTGCCCCGGTCGCGGTCAGTACCCGCGCCTTCTGCCGTCCCCGACCCGCCGTGACGGTCTCGAACGACCGCCCGAGGATGTCGTTCATCGCAGGCGTCATGTGTTTGTCCCGGCCGCCGGCCAGGACGACGACGTTCTGGAGCGCATGCGCCGCGATGTGCTCGGCGATCTCGGTGAGCTCGGCCAGACCTCGTGGCAACTGCATCAACACGGTGCCGACGCCGTCGAGCAGTCCCGCACCCAGCCCGTGGTGGGTGTACGTGCCGACCATCGACACACGCGCCGCGTTCAGCTCCAGAGCGCGTACGCCGGTAACAGCGTCCTGGTGCACTCGCACGTCGGTGAACCCCAGGGCCGCCGCACCCAGAGTCAGAGCGCCGTAGCGATCACCGATCACAGCAATCGGTGCCGTGCGGTCGACCCCCAGTTCGTCGACGGTATCGAGCAGCAGACGATCTGCCGCGTCGACCGCATGCAGATTGGGTGCCTCGGCATCGGGCTCACGCCGCAGAGCTTCGAACAACGTTTCATCGGACACCCGGGCAGTATTCCACCGAACGCGACCGGCCGAGCGCGGTCGTTCCGCGCGGCAAGTGGCTATTGCGACCGATGAGGTGCATGCTCGGGGAATGGAACACAAAGACAAGAACGAGGCGCTCTTCAGCCATCCCGACGACGCTTCGACCGATGCCTCGGCCGAAGCGACCAAGCCCGCCGTCTACACGGCCCTCTTCAGCGGTGCCAACGACTGACCCTCACGACAGATACCGCAGGTACTCCAGCGCCTTGGTCGCGTGTACGTGACCGCGCTCGCTCTGCACCACCATCCGCACCGTACGGTGCCGATCGATCACGAACGTCGTCCGCTTCACGGACAACAACTGCCGTAGGTAACTGCGACGAGCCACGTTCGAGTGGCCGCGCTCGAAATCCCGAAGTCGACGCCTACGGGCGAACCACCCGCCGCGCCGCACTCCGAACTGTTCGGCCACCGCACCGTCGGAATCCGAGAGCAACGGGAAGTCGAACGACCTCTGCAGCGCGAAATGTTGGTTCTTGTCTCGGGTATCGGTGCTGATCCCCACTCGCTGCGCACCGAACCTGCCGAACTCCGCTCCCAGATCCCGAAAATGGCACGCCTCGGCCGTGCAGATCGGACTGTTCGCAGCCGGATAGAAGAACAGGACCACCGGCCCCGACGCCGTGAGCTCGGTGAGCGCACGACGTTCACCGGAATGATCGGGCAGCTCGAAATCCGGGGCGGTCTGTCCGATTCGCATGACGCAGAGGGTACCGCTCGGCTCGCAACGAGCAGGGCCGTGGCCGTCAACCGCGCGGTACGAGCCACTTTCGCAGTCGTGCGGTGACGAACGGCATCACCACGTACACCATCAGCGGAGTGCACATCATCACTACGACCGCAGTCCGCAGGGCCACGTTCAGGTGGGTCAGATGTGGAGTGATCACGAGGTTCACCAACAGGCTGACGGCATAGAACGCAACACCGATGGACACGGCCTGCTTCCACCGCGGCGGCGGACCGCCCACGACGCGCACGGCGTCGGTCAGGTTCGACTGTGGCTCGAACCATCCCTCCACGCCGGAAAGCCGATGTGTCACAACGTCGTCCGCTATCGGTCGGCCACGGCCGAGCCAATCGCGCCTCGCCTCCGAACGCAACCACGCCTCGAGATGGTCGTGCGTCTCGAATCGATACACCACGTGATAGTCCCTGGATTCGGCCGAGCTGCGCAGCCAGCCTCCGCCGAGAAAGCCCGGGAAGGTTCGCACCAGGTCGATGCCCCGGTCGGTCCATTCGACGAAGTCCGCCTCGTGTCCCTCGCGAACGCGTCGTGCGACCGAGGTCGTGACGTGCTCGAGCGTGTCGGTCATGGCCATGGGGTCCCCTCCTGCGCTGGTTCGTCGTCGATGCGTTCTACACAGACTGTGTCGAAATGGACCGAGTATCAAATCACGAACCGGATTGCAGACCGATGGCATACTGAAGCTCGCTGTGTGACTATTCGTCCACGAGCTTCCATCGCGATCGGTCTGGAGTGGACGTATGGCACCGAGCGAGACCGAATACGAACTCGACGACGTCGACCGACGGATCGTCACCGAACTGAGCCGAGACGGGCGCATGTCCATGAGGGCCCTCGCCGAAGCCACCCACATTTCCCGCGCACATGCCTACGTTCGCGTCGACCGCCTCGTCGACGAAGGTGTGATCGAGGGTTTCACCGCCCGCATCGCGTACGAGAAAGCCGGATTCGGCGCATCCGCGTATGTCGCACTGTCGATTCGGCAAGATTCCTGGCGGGCTGTCGCCGACGACCTCAGCACGTTCCCCTTCGTCGAACACGTCAGCCTGATGGGCGGCGACTTCGACGCCTTGGTCCTCGTGCGCGCTCCGGACAACTCGGCATTGCGACACCTGGTACTCGACAAGTTGCAAGGGCTGGACGGGATACTCTCGACGCGGACGTGGCTGATCTTCGACGAAGCAGTCGGCCCCGGAGCGCAGTGGTTCACGCCGAAGCCGAACAGGAGACATCCATGAGCGCCACCGAACAGCCCGCCCTCTCGGACGTCGTTGTCATCGGCGGCGGCATCGGCGGTGTCTCACTCGCATACGAACTCGCCGGCGACCGCCGTGTCACTCTGCTCGAGCGTGAGTCCACGTTGGCGTTCCACACCACCGGTCGATCCGCGGCTCTGTTTCTGGAGACATACGGCAACAGCACGATTCGCGCCTTGACGACCGCCAGCCGAGACTTTCTGGTGAACCCACCCGACTGCTTCCGGTCGGATTTGCTCACTCCGCGTCCACTGTTGCAATTCGCGGCCACGGGACGCGGCGATGCCCTCGAAGCGATGTACACCGACGTCAGTCGCCTCACTCCCGACGCGCAGCTGATCTCCCCCACCGACGCATGCACATTCTTCCCACCGCTACGGCCCGAGCTGATCGATTGCGCTCTGTACGAACCGCATTCGATGGAGGTCGACGTCCATGCTCTGCATCAGGGCTTCGTCGGAGGGCTGCGACAGCGGGGCGGTCGGATCCACACCAAGGCTTCGGTGACCGAGCTCGAGCGCGTGAACGATCTGTGGCACGTGCGCACCTCGGACGGGACGACTCATCGGGCTCCACTGGTCGTGAACGCGGCAGGGGCCTGGGCGGATGTCGTCGGCGCGATGGCGGGGGCCCGCCACATCGGCTTGGTTCCCAAGCGCAGGTCGGTCTTCGTGGTTTCCGCACCCGACGATCTCGACACAAAGAATCTGGCGACACTGAGCGACATCGACGAGAAGTTCTACATCAAACCCGAAGGCGCACAGCTGTTGTGCTCGCCGGCCGACGAGACGGCGGTCGAACCGAGCGATGCCCGTCCGGACGAGCTGGAGATCGCGCGGGCGTTCGACGACATAGCCGAGGTGACCACCCTGACTGCGCGACACGTTCGTTCGTCGTGGGCCGGACTGCGCAGCTTCGTTCCCGATCGCACCCCGGTGGTCGGGTTCGACCCCGAGCTCGAGGGCTTCTTCTGGTGCGCCGGGCAGGGCGGCTACGGAATCCAGACGTGCGCGGCGCTGGCCCGGGTGGGCGCGACTGTCGTTCGCGGAGAACCGGTTCCGGCCGACGTGGCCGAGCGCGGCCTTCTCGAAGCGGATCTGTCGCCCCGCCGCCTCGGCTAGAGGCGCTGCGCGCCATGTGCGCGGAAACTCGACCTGGGCTACGAAGTTCCACTCACGACGTGAGACCTCAGCCGGCGACGACGCGTCGCAGATCGCGCACTGTCGTCCGATAGATGTCCAGCAGGTCGGCATCCTGCCCGCCGTCGATCCTTACCGCCCAGTCGTCGAAGGCGATGCGCAGGGCCATACCGGCACCTTCGACCAACAGTCGTGCATACGAACGTGATTCGTGGTCGCCGAGGCGCTCGGTCACCGCATCGGTGACGCGGCACAGTGTCATCGCGTCGGCCGCGAAGGCTGCGGCCCGCAGATGCGCGTCGATACCGATCAGTCGCCGAGTGCGTAGGAGTCGGTCGCGCTCCTCCTCGGGCGCTGTCGACAGTCGCTCGACGGACTGCTCGTACAACGCTTCGATTCCAGGCAGCGTGATGTGCTCGGGCGCGGTAGCGGCGAGCCACTGGTCGAAGTCGACCTCGAAATCAGGGTCGATGCCGAGAACGGACTCCTCCTTCGAGGCGAAGCTGCGAAAGAACGTACTCGGCGACACCCCCGCTCGGCGCGCGATCTCGTCCACCGTGGTCGCGGCGCAGCCCTGCTTCTCGAATAACTCGAGTGCGGCGCGAGTGATCTCGAGCCGAGTGTCTCGGCGACGTCGCTCTCGCAGGTCCGGCACTCGTTCGCTCATCCTCGTCCATCCGTCGGCTGCGGTCGTCATTCGCTGCCAACTTACCAGCAATCGTCAAGTTGACAGTCACTGTCATAATGATTGAAGCTATCTACATACGATTGCAGCTTCGATCCCATACGCGAAAGTTTGTCGACACATGAGTTCACCCGAGACCGACCGCACCCCCGACGAGCAACTCGCGCCGGGCAGCAAGCTACTGATCGGCATATTGGTCATCGCGGCCTTCGTCATGATCCTCAACGAGACGATCATGAGCGTGGCGCTCCCGACCCTGATGGTCGACCTCGAGATCACGGCGACGACGGCCCAGTGGCTCACCACTGGATTCCTACTGACCATGGCGGTGGTCATTCCCGTCACCGGCTACCTGTTCCAACGCTTCACGCTGCGTCAGGTGTTCGTGACTGCGATGACCCTGTTCACCGTCGGCACCCTGCTCGCGGCCTCGGCACCCGGTTTCGAGCTGCTTCTGCTCGGCCGCATCACGCAGGCCAGCGGGACGGCGATCATGCTGCCGCTGCTCATGACCACAGTGCTCACCGTCGTCCCGGCCCACAAGCGCGGCGCGATGATGGGTGTGATCTCCATCGTCATCGCCGTCGCGCCGGCCGTCGGCCCCACCATCTCCGGAGTCATTCTCGACTCGCTGAATTGGCGTTGGATGTTCTGGCTGGTGCTTCCCATCGCGCTCGTCGCGTTCGGCATCGGAACCACACTGGTGAAGAACGTGACCGAGACGGGACGGCCCTTGTTCGATCCCACGTCGGTCGTGTTGTCCGCCTTGGCGTTCGGCGGCATCGTCTACGGCCTGAGCAGCCTCGGTCATTCTGCCGAGGAGTCCGTCGTACCGGTCTGGTTGCCGTTGGTGGTGGGAGTCATCGCACTCATCGTCTTCGTGCTGCGGCAGATCGCCCGCCAGGAACGCGGCGGCGCGCTGCTGGACATGCGTCCGTTCCGCACCCCCACCTTCAGCATCGGACTCGGCATGATCGCGATCTCGATGATGGCCCTGTTCGGTGCCCTGATCCTCCTGCCGATGTATCTGCAGAACGTGCGCGGACTCGACACCCTCGCAACCGGCCTGATGCTCCTGCCCGGCGGATTGCTGATGGGTCTGCTCGCCCCCTTCGTCGGCCGCATCTTCGACCGAATCGGGCCGCGCCCGTTGGTCATTCCCGGAGCCATGGTGGTGAGCGCCGCGTTGTGGTCGATGACGGTGCTGGACGCACAGTCGGCACTACCGCTGGTCGTCGGTATCCACATGCTGCTCTCGGCGGGGCTCGCGCTCATCATGACTCCGCTGATGACCTCCTCGCTCGGATCCCTTCCCACCCGCCTGTACTCGCACGGCAGCGCAATCTTCAACACCGTGCAGCAGCTGGCCGGAGCCGCAGGAACCGCGTTGTTCGTCACCGTCATGTCGAACACCGCAGCAGCCCGAATCTCCGACGGGGCAACACAGGTGGGTGGTTCCGAGGCAGGCATCCACACCGCATTCCTGTGCGGTGGGGCGGTGTCACTGGTCGCGGTGGCTGCGTCGTTCTTCATCCGAGCACAGGCAAGCAGTGATCGGGACGAGGCCGTGTCGGCGCAGCCGGTGCACTGAACCCCGGCGGCATTCACACCGCGCCGCCGCGGTCAGCCGAGCGCGATCAGATCGATCGGGTGAGTCAGCAGACGACCGACGAGGGCGAGGAATTCCGACCCCTGTCGGCCGTCGACCAGTCGATGATCGAACGAGAGCGACAGTGTCGTCACCGACCGTAAAGCGATCTCGCCGTTGTGTTCCCACGGCGTGCGACGGATGGACCCGAAGCACAGGATGGCCGCCTCGCCGGGGTTGAGGATCGGCGTGCCTGCGTCGACTCCGAACACCCCCACGTTGGTGATGGTGATGGTGCCGTCGGCCAGATCGGCCGGACTGCTCTTGCCCTCCTTCGCGATGCGCGTCAGGTCGGCCAGGGCACGCGCGATGTCCACCAGAGAGAGTTCGTGTGCGTTCTTGATGTTGGGCACCATCAATCCGCGGGGTGTCGCCGCCGCGATGCCGAGGTTGACGTAGTACTTGGTCACGATTTCCTGCGCAACCTCGTCCCAGCTCGAGTTCAGCGACGGATTCGATTTCAGGGCAACGAGAACGGCTTTGGACACCAGAGCCAACGGCGTCAGACGCACGTCCCGGAAGTGTGTGGAGGACCGCAGCGACTCGAGGAGTTCGAGCGTCTCGGTCACGTCGACGGTCACGAATTCGGTGACGTGAGGTGCAGTGAACGCACTTCGCACCATGGCCTCGGCGGTGTGCTTGCGCACCCCCTTGATCGGAGTGCGCTCCTCTCGACCGGTCCGCCCGGATACCGATTGCTGCGCCTCGGTCTCGAGCTGCACATCGGTGTCAATCTGCCCATCGGTCTCACTCCGCGCAGCCGACCCGCCCTGCAGGTACGACTCCACGTCCTGACGGGTGACGTCGCCGTGGCGTCCACTCGCGGGCAGCTCGTTCAGATCGACGCCGTTGTCCTTGGCCATCTTTCGTACCGGTGGGGCCGCAAGCGGCTTTCCGTTCTGCTCGTTCGGCGCGGACGCCGCAGGTGAGTCGACGCGGCCACCGCGTCGGCTCGAGTCTTCCTTCGCGACGCCGTAACCCACGAGCACCGGGACGCGCTCGTCCTCGTCCTCCCCGGACGACGTGGTCTGAACCGGGGAAACGGACTGCTCTGGATCGGAAACAACCGGTTCGTCGTCACCGCCGACTCTGATGTCGATGATCGGCACTCCGACCTCCACCGTGTCGCCCTCGGAAACATGTATGGCAGCAACAACACCGGCGAACGGAGAAGGCAATTCCACCGCAGCCTTGGCCGTCTCGACCTCGGCGATGTTCTGGTTGAGTTCGATGGTGTCACCGACCGCGACGAGCCAGGTCAACAGGTCGGCCTCGGTGAGGCCCTCCCCCAGGTCGGGCAGCGGAAAACTCTTGATGGTGGACATCGTCGAATCCTGTTCGGTCGGTATCGGCGGAGAATGTGATCGGGGCGAAACTGCAGCTCAGTGGGAACGGCAGCGGTCCACTGCGTCGAGGATCCGGTCGACGTCGGGAAGATAGAACTTCTCGAGCTTCGACGCCGGGTACGGCGTTCCGAATCCACCGACCCGCAGCACCGGCGCTTCGAGGTTGTAGAAGCACCGCTCGGAGATGCGAGCGGCTATCTCCGAGCCGAGGCCCATGAAGACCGGTGCCTCGTGTGTGACGACGAGCCGTCCGGTCTTGCGCACCGACGCTTCGACGGTCTCGAAGTCGATCGGCGACAGCGACCGCAGATCGATGACCTCGATCGAGATACCCTCGTGTGCAGCAACTTCGGCTGCCTTACGGGCAGTGGACACCAACGGTCCGTAGGCCACCAGTGTGATGTCGGTGCCCTCGGTGACCACCCGCGCCCGATGCAGCGGAAAGGCGGTGTCGAGATCGTCGACACCGAGGTCGATCGGACTCTTCTCCCAGTATCGACGTTTGGGTTCGAAGAACAGCACGGGATCGTCGCTGGCAATGGCCTGCTGGATCATCGAGTAGCCGTCGGCGGCGTTGCTGCAGGTCACCACGCGCAGTCCGGCGGTCTGGGCGAAGTAGCCCTCCGGTGATTCCGAATGATGTTCCACTGCACCGATTCCGCCGCCGTAGGGCACTCGGATGGTCATCGGGATCTTGACATTTCCGCTCGTGCGATAGTGCAGTTTCGCCACCTGCGACACGATCTGATCGAACGCCGGGTAGATGAAGCCGTCGAACTGGATCTCGCACACGGGACGGAATCCGCGCATCGCCAGGCCCACAGCGGTACCGATGATGCCCGATTCGGCCAGCGGCATGTCCAGTACTCGGCCGGGCCCGAAGTCCTTCTGCAGGCCGTCGGTGATGCGGAAGACGCCACCGAGCTTGCCGATGTCCTCGCCCATCAGCAACACCTTGGGGTCGTTTTCCATAGCGCGACGCAGGCCGGCATTGATGGCTTTGCCGAGCGGCAGGCTGGTGGGCCGTTCCAGGGTGGTCATGACGTGACTCCTTCGAATCCAGCTTGGTAGGAGGCGAATTGGGCCCGCTCGTCATCGAGCAGAGAGTGCGGGTCGGCGTAGACGTTGTCGAATACCGTCATCGCCGCGGGTTCGACGGTCTCGAGGCATCCACGTCGCAGATCGGCGGCGACGTCGTCCGCCGTCCGCTGGACCGAGGCCACGAACTCGTCGTCGAACACGCCGATTCGTCTGAGCAGCTTCTCGATTCGGTCGATCGGATCCTTGGTACGCCACTCGTCGTCCATGGCCCCGGATCGATACCTCGTCGGGTCGTCGGACGTGGTGTGCGGCCCCATGCGGTAGGTGACGGCTTCGATGAGCGTCGGGCCGCTGCCCTCACGGGCGCGGGCCAGCGCTGCTCTGGTCACGGCCAGCACCGCGAGGACGTCGTTTCCGTCGACCCGTACCGATGGGATGCCGAATCCCTCACCGCGTGCCGCGATCGTGGACTTGGTCTGCACGGTGACCGGTTCGGAGATCGCCCACTGGTTGTTCTGGCAGAAGAACACCACCGGTGCATGGAAACTGGCCGCGAACCCGAGAGCCTCCGAGATATCGCCCTGGCTGGTCGCTCCGTCTCCGAAGTAGGTGATAGCCGCACCGTCGGCACCCTCGAGCTGCATGCCGATCGCGTATCCGGTCGCGTGCAGACCCTGCGAACCGACGATGATCGCCGGCGTCGTCATTCGATATTCGTACGGGTCCCATCCCGACAGGGTCGATCCCCGCCAGAAACGGAGCATCCGAGTGGGATCGACTCCGCGGCAATAAGCCACCCCGTGCTCGCGGTAGCTGGCGAACACGAAGTCCTCGGAGTCGAGCGCGCGGGCCGAGCCGACCTGCGCCGCTTCCTGTCCGAGCAACGGAGCCCACAGCCCCAGTTCGCCTTGCCGCTGCAGCGCGGTGGCCTCGGCGTCGATTCGCCGGACGACCACGAGATCGCGATAGATCTCCTTCATCGCACCCGTGTCGATGTCCGCGACCAGAGGTGAATACGTCTCGTTGCGGACCACCGTTCCGGATTCCTTGATCAGCTGTATCAGCGAGGTGGTGTTCATGTCCGTGGCACTCTCCGTCGTGATGTGATGTCCTTCACAAGGACACCACCGACGCCCAGCGTGCACAAGTGATGACTTCAGAATTACGCAGTGTGCACAATATCGGGTAACGACCGAGCTACAGGAAGTGCGCAATGACCGATCTCGACAAGACCGACGCCCGACTCCTCCTCGCCCTCTGCGCCAAGCCTCGAGCCACCGGCGTCGAACTCGCCACCACGTTGGGCCTGTCCCGCAACACCGTCCAGGCACGCCTCGGGCGGTGGGACGACAAGGGGTCCCTCACCCCCATCGATCACCGTATTCCGCCGAAGTCGCTGGGACGTCCGTTGCAGGCCTTCGTGACCGCTCAGGTCAATCAGCACACGTTGGCAGCGGTCACCGAACACCTCCGCACGATCCCCGAAGTACTCGAGGTGTTCGGTCTGTCCGGCGCCGCGGACATGCACATCCGCATTGCGGCGGTCGACGCCGACGACCTGTACCGCATAGCAGGCCTGATCCTCGACATTCCTGGCGTCGAGCGGACCAACATGTCGATTGCCATGTCCGAGCTGATTCAGTACCGAACCAAGCCGTTGCTCGAACAGCTCGCCGACGACGGCCGCCGCTGAGCACCCCGACCATCCCCGCCGGGCCCATACCGACCGCATCACGCAATCTGCACGGTCCGAGCGATGCCGGTTGACCGGTCTGCGTCGTGCACGACACCCTGTGACGGACAAGACATCCGGGTAGCCGCTGCATCTGCTTCCATCCCCTGACCGAAAGAGACCGACTGTGTCCGTCGTTGCCGACCACTCTGCCGTCACACCCACTCGACATCGCTCTTCTGTTGCCCAGACCGCGAATTCGGCTTCGGCACCGGTCGCACCCGGTGTCTTCGACCGGCCCGACATGCCATCCGACTCCGCGCACGAGCGCGTGGTGTTCTGCCACGATCGAGACACCGGTCTGCGCGCGATCGTCGCGATTCACTCGACCGTGCTGGGACCGGCACTCGGCGGAACTCGCTTCTACCCCTACGCAAGCGAGCAGGACGCCGTGACCGATGTATTGAGACTCTCCCGCGGGATGACCTACAAGGCGGCTGTCGCAGGGGTCGATCTGGGCGGCGGGAAGGCAGTCATCATCGGCGACCCGACCGTCATCAAGACCCCGACATTGCTCGAGGCCTACGGCCGGTTCGTCGAATCGCTCGGCGGCACGTACGTCACGGCAGGCGACGTCGGCACCAACAGCGACGACCTCGATATCGTCGCCGAAGAAACGGCCTACGTCGTCGGTAAGAACACCACCGCGGGCGGCACCGGCGACAGCGGTCCACAGACGGCGCTCGGGGTCTATCTCTCCCTGCTGGCAGCAGCCGAATCGACCTGGGGCTCCGACGATCTGACCGGCAGACGAGTAGGTGTCGAAGGCGCAGGCAAAGTGGGTTACAACCTGGTGGCGCTCCTGCGCGGAGCGGGTGCCGACGTGCTCGTGAGCGACTCCTACGAACCCGCCCTCGAACGGATCGCCCAGGACTTCCCCGGCGTCACGATCGGAACCGACATCATCGGAGCCGACATCGATGTGTACGCCCCGTGCGCCATGGGAGCAACGCTCGACGCGTCCTCGGTGGGCCGGCTGTCGGCGTCCATCGTGTGCGGTGCCGCGAACAATCAACTGCTCACGCCCGACGTCGAATCGCTGCTGGCCGCCCGGGGCATCGTCTGGGTACCGGACTACGTGGCCAACGCCGGCGGCTTGATTCAGGTGGAAGGTGAACTGCGCGGACGAAATTCGGCCGAGGTGATGGCAACGATCGGACAGATCCGTACTACCGTCGCCGGCATATTCGCCATGGCACGCAGTGAAGGGATCCTGCTCGGAGCAGCCGCGGACCGGCTGGCCGAGAGGCGAATTGCAGCCGCCCGAGGTTAGGGACCGCACGCCCGGTGCGCTCCACCCGGCAGCGCATGTACCGCGCCGGCCTCAGGAGTGGAGCGCACCGCTGCGATCTACTGCACCGCTGCGATCTACTGCGGCGCCCGTCTACTGCAGCGCAATGTACTTGGTCTCGAGGTATTCCTCGATCCCTTCCGAGCCGCCCTCTCGTCCGAAGCCCGACTCCTTCACACCGCCGAAGGGGGCCGCGGCGTCGGAGATGGCACCCCGGTTGACCCCCACCATGCCGGTGTCGAGAGCAGCCGAGACCCGCAGAGCCCGATCGAGGCTCTCGGTGTAGAAATAGGCCACCAATCCGTACCGGGTGTCGTTGGCCGCGGCGACGGCCTCGTCCTCGGTCTCGAATCCGACGATGGCGGCAACCGGCCCGAAGATCTCGTCGCGCAACAAGTTTGCGTCGGCCGGGATGCGGTCGAGCACAGTGGGTGTGAAGAAGAACCCGGGACCGTCGGGCGCCGATCCGCCGGTGCGGATGCGGGCGCCCTTGGCAACGGCATCGTCGACGAGTGCCGACACCGTCCGTCGCTGCTTGTCGTTGATGAGTGGTCCGATGTCGGTACCGTCGCGATCACCGGGGCCGACCGTCAGTGCTGCGATTCTTGCGGTCAGCTTCTCGGTGAATTCCTCGCGAACGGGCTCGGCCACGTACAGACGGTTTGCTGCAGTGCACGCCTCGCCGCCGTTGCGCATCTTGGCCAGCATCGCTCCGTCGACGGCGGCATCGATGTTGGCGTCTTCGAAGACGATGAACGGCGCATTGCCACCGAGCTCCATCGATGTCCGGAGCAGTCGGTCGGCTGCATTGCGCACCAACAGCTTTCCTACTCCGGTCGATCCGGTGAAGGTGACCTTCCTCAGTCTGGGGTCGTCCATCAGCGGACCGGTGACGGATGCAGCGTCCGAGGCCGGGAGCACCGACAGCACACCGCTGGGCAATCCGGCGTCGGCGAACACCTGGCCGAGCAGGAGCATCGTCAGTGGGGTGTCCTCGGCCGGCTTGACGATGACGGTGCAACCCGCTGCGAGCGCGGGACCGATCTTGCGAGTTCCCATGGCCAGCGGGAAGTTCCACGGAGTGATCGCGAGTACCGGGCCGACCGGCATCTTGGTGACCAGGATTCGGCCGTTACCGGCGGGCGCAGGGGTGTACCGGCCGCCGATCCGAACCGCTTCCTCGCTGAACCAGCGCAGGAATTCACCGCCGTAGTTGACTTCACCGCGACTCTCCGCCAACGACTTTCCCATTTCCAGGGTCATCAGCAGAGCGAAATCGGCTGCACGTTCCTGCAACAGGACGAAGGCGCGCCGCAGAATTTCGGCTCGCTCCCGTGCAGGCGTTGCCGCCCACTCCGGTTGCGCCGCGGCAGCGAGATCGAGGGCCGCGATGCCGTCGGCCGCGCCTGCGTCGGCGACGGTGGTCAGTTCCTCACCGGTGGCGGGATTCAGGACGGCGAATCGCGCGCCCGACTGCGCGGGGGTCTGCTTTCCACCGAGCCACAGGTCGGTGGGCAGCGAGGACAACAGCTGCTCGACGGCCATGTCAGAGTCCCTTCGAAGCGTCGCGCAGTGCGTTCTCGAGGACCGTGAGTGCGTCGTCGAGCAACTCGTCGGAGATCACCAGCGGCGGAAGCAGGCGGATGACGTTGCCGTAGGTTCCGCACGTCAACACGATCACGCCTGCCGCGAGTGCCGCAGCGGCAACGGCTTTGGTGGCCTCGGGGTTCGGCTCACGTCCACCCGGTACGACGAGCTCGACGGCAAGCATGGCCCCACGGCCTCGAACCTCACCCATGATCCCCACCTCCGGCATCAACGCCGTGAGCCGATCGACGACGATGCGTTCGATGTCGCGAGCGCGGGCGTTGAGGTCGAGGGTCTCCATCTGTTCGATCGATGCCAGCGCAGCGGCGCATGCGACGGGATTGCCTCCGTAGGTGCCGCCGAGCCCACCGGGATGCACGGCGTCGATCAGATCGGCCCGGCCCGTCACCGCGGCCAGTGGCATACCGCCCGCGATGCCCTTGGCCATGGTGATCAGGTCCGGCACGATCCCCTCGTGCTCGCTGGCGAACCAGGCACCGGTGCGGGTGAATCCGGACTGCACCTCGTCGGCGATGAACACGACACCGTGCTTGCGCGCCCACTCGGTCAGCGCAGGCAGGAAGCCGTCCGCCGGCACGACGAAGCCGCCCTCACCCTGGATCGGCTCGATCAGGATGGCCGCGAGATTATCTGCGCCGACCTGCTTTTCGATCATGGAGATCGCACGGGCGGCGGCCTGTGCACCGGTGACGGCCGATCCGTCGGCACCGAGTCCTTCACGGAACGGGTACGACATCGGAACTCGATAGACCTCGGGAGCGAACGGCCCGAATCCACTCTTGTACGGCATCGACTTCGAGGTCAGAGCCATCGTCAGGTTCGTGCGGCCGTGATACGCGTGGTCGAACACGACCACGGCCGAGCGGCCGGTGGCGTGCCGGGCGATCTTGACTGCGTTCTCGACGGCCTCGGCACCACTGTTGAACAGGACGGTGCGCTTGTCGTGATCTCCCGGGGTGAGTTCGGCCAACTTCTCGGCGACCGCGATGTATCCCTCGTAGGGCGCGATCATGAAGCAGGTGTGCGTGAAGTGAGCGACCTGATCCTGCACGGCGGCAACGACAGCCGGATTCGACGCACCGACGGTCGTCACGGCGATACCGGCACCGAGGTCGATCAACGAATTGCCGTCGACGTCGACCACGACGCCGCCGTCTGCGTCGGCCACGTACACCGGCAGCGTCGATGCGACGCCTGCACCGACGACGGCCTTGCGGCGCTCGGCCAGAGCCGACGATTTCGGGCCGGGGAACGCGGTGACGATCCTGCGCTCCTGCGGAAGTCGGTATTCGATCGAAGCCATGGTCGCACCTTTCGGGTTGGTCTCTGTGCAGCAAGTATGCGACCGCGAGGGTCGACCGGAGACTGCCGATACGTACATTCGGGTGCAGAAGCACACGCCATTTCGTCAGGCACGATTACAGTGCGACAGGTGAGTGTGCAGATTTCCTGGTTGCTGAGACAACGCGACCTCCGGCTGAGTCATCGCGGCGGGCCCGAACGCAGCGGTGCCGCCATCACCTTCGCGCAGGCGACCGAGCTCACCGATCCGAGTCCGTGGTTGTCCGGCGGCGAGCTTATCCTCACGACAGGTCTCGGCTTCGACTCCGGCGGCCCCGCACTCGCGCAGTACGTCCGCACCCTCCGAACGGCAGGGGTTGCCTGCCTCGGATTCGGAACCGGTCTCTCGCACAGCGTGATTCCACGAGAACTTCTCGACGCGGCAGACGAGGTCGGGCTACCCGTCGTCGAGGTTCCCTACGACACTCCCTTCGCCGCGGTCATTCGGGCGGTCACCACACGCATCGCCGAGCAGGAGTACGAGGAAGTCCTGCGGGCGGCGTCGGTACAGAGCCGCATCACCCGCGCCGCACTGCACGGCGGCGTCGACGCGATCGTGCGCGAATTGGCGGTCGCCACGTCCACCTCCGTCGCGCTCATCGGACATCGCACCGAGTCGTTCCATCCGGTCGACGCGGCGGATCTGATCGCGCAGGCCCGCGAGATCGCCGCCAGTATCCGTCCGTCGTCGTCACCCGCGACGGTGTCGGTGAGCGAGCCGGGCCGCACCGTGAGCCTGCACTCGGTACCGATCACCGCCAGTGCGCCGAGCTTTCTCGCGATTCGCACGAAGGGGCCCGTGACGGGAGTCGAGCAGATATTGCTCGGGCATGCGGTGTCGCTGATAACCCTCGAACTGGAAAAGCCCGCGCGGCTGCGCGCGGAGCAGACGGCCCTCAACTCGCGCGCGCTCGGACTTCTCCTCGACGGGCATCTCCTGTCCCCCGGTGACACGCAGGCACCGAGCTATCTCGCCGATGCGGCCGACGACGACTCACGCATCACCGTGGTGGTTCTCCGCGGCGCGACGGG
Organism: Rhodococcus sp. 05-2255-1e; assembly: GCF_002259025.1. Classification (NCBI taxonomy): domain Bacteria; kingdom Bacillati; phylum Actinomycetota; class Actinomycetes; order Mycobacteriales; family Nocardiaceae; genus Rhodococcus; species Rhodococcus sp. 05-2255-1e. The sequence continues at coordinate 42,630 of NZ_NOZE01000040.1, forward strand.
GCGGACGGGTTCGATCGCCGATGCCGTCGATGCTCAGTTCCGCGCCCACGCACGGGCGACGTTCGTCAGGTCCACCGACGACGGCGCCGAGATGCTGCTACCCGGCGGCGACGCTAATTTCGTTGCGCAGCTGATGAATTCTCTTCCCCGTTCGGTGTGTGCGGGGGTCGGCACCGACATGCACATCACCGAGGCCCCCACCGCGCTGAGACAGGCGCGGCTCGCGTGCGCGGCGGCCGGTCCCGGTGATCGGGTCGTCCACTTCACCGGGTCGATGCTGCTGGCGTCGGAACCTGTTCGGGAATCGTTGCGTGCCATGGCTGCCGTCACCATCGCCGTCCTGGCCGAGTACGACCGCACTCACACCGCGGATCTGGTGGGTTCGCTTCGGGCGTTCCTGGAAGCCAACGGGCACTGGGAAACCGCAGCTGCCCACCTGTCGGTGCATCGTCACACCTTGCGCAACCGCATCACACGATGCGAGGAATTGCTGGGGGTGGATCTGACGTCGGCGCGGGTGCGTGCGGAATTGTTGCTCTCCCTACTCGCGGCATGAGAGCGCCCCTCTGTGTCAGGATTTCGCGATGACCACCCCTCGTCCTGAACCCCAGATCTCCGTCGCCACCGCGAAGTCGGTTCGGCTCGGAGTGCTGCTGGCGGCAGTGGGCGGATTTCTGGATGCGTACACCTACGTCACTCGCGGCGGTGTGTTCGCCGGTGCCCAGACCGGCAACGTGGTGCTGCTCGGCGTGGACGTGGCGGGCGGGCGTTGGGTGGAGGCGCTGGTGTTCCTGCCGCCGTTGACGGCGTTCGTTCTGGGTGTCATGACGGCCGAGTTCATCGCGTTGCCTGCGATCGAGAGGATCGTGCGCAGGCCGGTGCGGGCTGTGCTCTGCTACGAGATCCTGGTTCTGGTGATCGTCGGGTTTCTGCCGGCAACGGTTCCCGATGCGGTGGTGTCGGTCATCCTCGCGCATGTCGCGGGCGTGCAGGTGACGACCTTTCGGGTGTTGGTGGATTCGCCGTTCAACACGACGATGACGACCGGCAACCTCCGCACCATGGCCATGGCGGCGTTTCATCGTGTGGTCGAGCACGATCGGGAGGCGGGGATCAGAGCTCGGCGGTTCGGCACGGTCATCGCCGGATTTCTCGGCGGCGCTGTACTCGGCGCGGTGTCGGTGGAGCTGTTCGCTCTGCGCGCGATCTGGGTGGTGGCCGTCATGCTGATCGTTGCGCTGGCACTGTTCGTGTTCGACGAGCGCCCACCTCGATCGGCGGCAGCGAAGCGTTAGTCGCCCAGTCGAAGCGGCGCGATGGTGTCGAAGACGTCGCCCGGGCCCGGGTTGTCCGGTGCCGAGGTGCCACCCAGGTGATGTACGACGCCCCACACCGCGTTCAGTGCTGTGTGAATCGCGCCCTCCGCCCAACCGGCGGTCCACGAGATGTCGTCGCCGGCAAGGAAGATGCCGCGGTGTCGGGGTTCGAGTTCGTCCTGCACGAAGTGGGTGAACAGTCTTTCCTGATAGCGGTAGTGCCCCGGCAGGTTGGCCTTGAACGCACCCATGAAGTCGCGCTCGGTCTCCCAGGACAGCGTCACCGGAGTCGAGATGATGTGGCTGCGAAAGTCGACGCCCGGGTAGATCTCCTCGAGGGATCGCAACATGATGTTCATGCGTTCGGTGGGATCGAGAGCCAGCAGTTTGAGCGAGTCGTCGGACCAGGTGTAGGACAGGCAGATCAGCCCCGGCTTTCCTTCGCCCTGATCGAGAAGGTATGTGCCGCGGCTCATTCGGTCGGTCAGCGTCATGCTGACCAGGTCACGCCCGGTCACCGGGTCCTTGTCTTTCCAGAACGGCCGATCGACGAGTGCGAACACCTTCGTCGACCCCATGTAGTGGGTACGTTCGATGGCGGTCCAGTGGTCGATCGGGAACAGATCGTCGTCGCACCTGATGTTGCTGAGCAACATCCAACTCTGCGCGGTCACGACCGCAACCGCGTACGTACGGATGTTTCCTCGGTCGTCGTGGATCGTGGTGCCGCCCCCGGTGCGCCTGATCTCGGTGACGCGCGGCATCGTGGTGCCGCCGTTCACCGAGGAGACCGACGTGCCCGCGGGCCAGTGCGCCAGGTCCGCGGGTGTGTCGGTCCACAACCGCATCGGCAGCTGCTGTGACCCGCCGACTATGCCGCGGTGGTGATCGTCGGCTGCGGTGATGACGACACGAAGGATCTCGAGAATGGAGTTGGGATAGTCGGTGTCCCAACCTCCTGTTCCGAAACCGACCTGGCCGAACAACTCTCGCATGCGAAACGACGAGAAATGCTCGGACGCAGCGAGGAATCCGTAGAAGGTCTGATCGTCGAATTTCACGATCAGTTCGTTCCAGATGCGCTTGATCTCGGCCGCGTCCCGCCTGCGGATGGCGCGCTGCAACGGAATCAGTTCGGCGTGCTCCTCGAGCGTTCTGTTCCATGCCTCGGCGACCTCGGCGAAGATCGGCGGGAGATCCTCGAGCTTGCGGGCGTAGTGGCTGGTGCCCTTGAGATCGATCACCGTACTGGGGGTCGCCTCGGCCAACGGGTTCGGGAACGGCGTCGTCTCGAGCCCGACGGAGTCGAGGTAGTGGAACAACGCGGTCGAGGACGGCGGAAACCGCATCGCGCCCATCTCGGCCACCACACCCGGATGCCCCTCGAACGGCACCGATCGCATGCGGCCGCCGATTCGATCCGATTCGTAGACAACCGGTTCCAGGCCGAGCCGAAGCAACTCGCGGGCCACGACCATTCCTGCGAGTCCGCCGCCGACCACCGCGACTCGGGTACCGAGTGCGGCGTCGGGAACGCTACCCAGGCCGGCCGGGTGGGCGAGGTAATCGTCGTAGGCGAACGGAAAGTCCGGCCCGAACATGGTGAGCGGTTGTTCGTCCTCGGGCTCGATCGCGCTGTCCGGGGTGACGGGTGTGGTCATCTGTCGTTCTCCTGCTCGGCTCGTACCGGGCCTGCGAACCCTGCGGGACGAGGTGCCGTCCGATACAGATCCGGACGTCGGTCGGAAAGGTGGGTGTTGATCGCTCGGGACCTGTCGAGGTCGGCGGGGTCCAGGTGCACCGTCAACAGTTGTTCGTGCACACCGGCTCTGGCGATGTCGGTGCCGTCGGGCGCGACGGCGCATGACAGCCCGCAATAGGTCAGAGTCGACTCGGTGCCGCAGCGGTTGACGTAGGTGACGAACACCTGGCTCTCGTAGGCCCGCGTGGGAACCACGTGGGTTGCGATGATCTCGAACGGCGACATCAGACCGGTCGGGACGATCAACCATTGCGTACCCGCGTCGGCGTGCGCGCGGACGGTCTCCGGAAATTCGACGTCGTAACAGGTGAGCAGACCGCAGCGCAGATCTCCGAAGTCGAACTGCACCACCAACTCCTGGCCTGGGGTGAAGTGGGCACGATCGAGCTCACCGAACAGGTGCGTCTTGCGGTACCGCGCCAGTGAAGTACCGGTCGCGTCGACGACCTGAACGGCGTTGTACACCGACTCGCCGCTGCGTTCGGGATATCCGTACACGATCGCGACGCCGTGAGCACGGGCCATCTGTGCGACCCTCCCGAAGATCGGCCCGTCGAACGGTTCGGCACGGTCGACGACGAGTTCACCGATGTCGTAACCGCTGACCGACATCTCCGGAGTGACCAGGATCGATGCACCTGCCGCCGCGGCTGCCGCGGCCGCGGCGTCGAGTGCTTCGAGGTTCGACTCGACATCGCCGGAATCCTCCGGCCCCTGATAGAGCGAGACGGTGTTCGTCACCGATGCATCCCCGGCTTTCCGATCGGTAGTTCTTCGGGCAGGGCTGGTGCCAGCACCCACAACACTCGCGCCCCACCGCTGCTGTCGCTGCGGAAACTGTGCCGACGGCGCGGCGAGAACGTGAAGGCGTCCCCCGTCCCGAGAGAGATGTCGTCCCCGCCGAAGTCCGCGCCCGGATCGGCGTCGAAGATCACCCGTAGCTCGCCGTCGATCACGTACACGAAGCTCACGTCGAGCGGCAGCGCGTACGCCTCGGACCCACTTCCGCCGCCGTGTTCGATATGGCCCAACAACACCTGCACGCGACGCTCCCCTACCGGCGTCAGCAGATACTCGGTCATCCGTTCTCCACCGAACATGATGCGCGGCAACGACTGTGCGCGTACCACTTCGCCGACGGGTGCGGCGTCGAACAGCGAGCCGACCGGTACGTCGAGCGCGGCGCAGACTCTAACCAGGGATGCGACCGATGCGTTCACCTGATCGCGCTCGAGCTTGGACAGATACCCCTTGGTGACCCCGCAGGTGTAGGCGAGCGCGTCGAGCGTGAGCCGCTTCTTCAGGCGCGCCTCCTTCAGGCGCGCACCGATCCGTGGCGCATCGACGTCGACCTGCGCGGCTGAAGACACCCTTTTCGCCTTTCAGGAAACTTGTGTTGACAAGACCGAGCATCAGAGTAACGCTTGCCGAGCGACATGGTCGACCTTTCGACGGCCGGGCGCTCGACTGCGGAGGGACATCTCGATGAATGCGAACAACCCGGAACACACCCCGGTCGGCCCGCTCGACGCCACCAAGGTCCCCCGTTACGCCGAACCGACGACATTCGCGCGACTCCCCCGGCTCGACGAGGTGTCGCGGGCAGACGTGACGATTCTCGGCGTGCCGTTCGATTCGGGGGTGAGCTACCGGCCGGGTGCGCGCTTCGGACCCGGCCACATTCGTGCGGCGTCGAAACTGTTGCGGCCGTACAACCCTGCCCTGCAGGTCTCGCCGTTCGCACGCCAACAGGTAGCCGACTTCGGCGACATCGGGGTCAATCCGTTCGACATCACCGAAGCGCTGCAGACCGTGCACGATGCCGTGACGGACCTACGTGCCGACGGCTCTTCGGTGCTGACTCTCGGCGGCGACCACACCATCGCGCTCCCGATCCTGCGTTCGCTCGCGCGTGATCACGGGCCGATTGCGGTGTTGCACTTCGATGCCCACCTCGACACCTGGGATACGTATTTCGGTGCGCCGTACACCCATGGCACGCCGTTTCGGCGGGCGAGCGAGGAAGGGCTCATCGACCTCGAACGCTCCCAGCACATCGGTATCCGCGGCCCTCTCTACAGTGAGCAGGACCTCGAGGACGACCGGGTGCTCGGCTTCCAGGTCATCCGCTCCGACGACTACGAGGTCGACGGCGTGGCCAGCATCGTCGAGCGGATGCGTCGTCGCCTCGACGGTGGCCCGGTCTACGTCTCGGTCGACATCGACGTTCTCGATCCCGCGCATGCTCCGGGCACCGGTACACCCGAGGCCGGCGGGATGACCTCGCGCGAGTTGCTCAACACGCTGCGCGGTCTCGTAGGGCTCAACGTGGTCGGTGCCGACATCGTGGAAGTCGCACCCGCATACGACCACGCCGAGATCACCGGCATCGCGGCGGCCCATGTCGCGTACGAGTTGCTGTCCGTGCTGGCGCTGAACCGGTAGCGGGCACTCACCGGCGCGGCAACACCAGAATCGGTACGGGCGAGTGCCGAATGATCTTCGTTGCCCGTGAACCGAGGAACACCCGAGCGATCGGACCCAACGGCCCGGACGATCCGATGGTCAGCACTTCGCCGTCCTGCCAGTGCAGTTCGTCGAGTGCTTCTCGCCAACTGCCCGCGGTCGCCAACTCGGTGTCGACGCGGTCGGCCGGTAACCCCACCGCGACAGCGTCGTCCACTGCAGCGGTCAGCGCCTCGCTCAGTCCTCGGGCGAGCTCCGCTGCTACGTCGTCCTCGGCTCGCAGCCCGATCTCGGGCGGATACATCGTCGCCCCGCGAACGACGAACGAGGCCAAGCGAAGTGGCACACCGGTGTCGCGGGCCAACTCCGCTGTAGGCCCGACGACGCGGGTGGCCTCGCTGTCGCCCGAGAACGCGCACGTGATCCGCGTCAGGACGGCCCGATCTCGAATGCGGTAGCCACGCGGGGCCAACGCGACGGTGACCGGCGAGGAATGGAGCAACTTGTCCGCGGTGGAACCGACGACGACTTGCCCGAGAGCACCGTCACCCGAGGAACCCAGAACCAGGATCGACGCCCCGGTGGTCTCCGCGGCCTCGGTCAATGCAGTGGACACCGAGCGGTGCGACATCCGGTGGAACGACGCCGCGACATCGGGTGCGCGTTCCTCCAAGTAGTGACGGGCTTTGGCCTCCGACTCGGTGGCCGTCGACGCGGCCCAGTCCGCGAACTCGGCGTCGACCCGGGCCATCGACGGCGTCGACCACGGCTTGGGAACCACGGTTACCACGTCGATGTTCGTGTTCAGGGATCGGGCCAGTTGCGCACCGAGATCGAGGGCACCGACACTTCCCTTGCCGGGCGCGAACGCGATCAGCACGCTCATTCCGCGTCCTTTCCGACCGATCGAAGCGCCGAATGATGCCGACCCCACAGGAAGTAGAACGCGAGAACCACGGCGAGCCAGAGCCCGAACCAGAACCATGTGGTCCACCGCAAGCCGGACAGGATGTAGATGCACGCGGCGATGGACAGGATCGGTGTCACCGGGTACCCCGGCACCTTGAACGGCCGCTCGAGGTCGGGCATCGTCCGGCGCAGGACGATCACGCCGATGGCCACGACGATGAACGCGACGAGCGTTCCGATCGACACCAGATCGGCCAACTTGTCCAGCGGAACGAACGCGGCGAGTATCGAGATGATCACCGCGACGACGATCGTGTTGTTGACGGGGGTGTGAGTCCGGGGACTGACCTTCGCGAACGCCTTGGGCAGCATCCCGTCTCGGCCCATGGCGAACAGAATGCGCGTCTGCCCGTACATCGTCACCAGAGTCACCGAGAAGATCGAGATCACCGCGCCCGCCGCCAGAATCGTGGCCGGCCATGCCCGTCCGGTCACATTTCGGAGAATCTCGGCCAACCCGGCCTCTTCCTGCCCGGCGAATGCTGTCCACGGCTGTGTTCCCAACGCCGCGACCGCAACGACGAGGTAGAAGACGATCACCACGACGAGTGCGGCAATGATGGCTCGCGGCATGGTTTTCTGTGGATTCTTCACCTCGTCCCCGGCTGTCGAGACGGCGTCGAGACCGATGAACGAGAAGAAGATGGTGCCGGCCGCCGCGGTGACACCTGCCGCTCCGAGCGGCATGAAGTCCGAGAAGTTGCCGGAATCGAAGGCGGTGAATCCGACGACGGCGAACAGCGCGAGCACGCCCAGCTTGATGACGACCATGACTGCGTTCACCGCTGCGGACTCGCTCGCACCGCGAATGAGCAACACGGCGCACAGAACGATCAGCACGACGGCGGGCAGATTCAGGATTCCCGGATCGGCGTCACCCGGTGCCGCGGACAACGCGTGCGGGATGGTGAAGCCGAAGAGATTGCCGAGAAGTTCGTTGAGGTATCCGCTCCAGCCGACCGCCACCGCGGCACTCGACACCCCGTACTCCAGCAGCAGGCAGGCCGCAACACCCATCGCGACCACCTCCCCCATCGTCACGTATGCGTAGGAGTACGTCGATCCCGACACCGGCACCGCCGAGGCCATTTCGGCGTAACAGATAGCGGCGAGCCCGGCGGCAATTCCTGCGGCCAGGAACGACAGGACCACGGCTGGACCGGCTTCGGGAACAGCGAGCGAGAGCACGAAGAAGATGCCGGTGCCGATGGTCGCTCCCACTCCGAACATCGTCAGTTGGAACGTCCCGATGGTGCGTTCCAGACCACCGGGCTGCTGGTCCGGTTCAGCGATCGGTTTCTTGCGGAACAACTGCGAGCGCAGACCCGATGCGGGTCCGTTCGACGATGTCATGGTCGAGACTCCCAACGTGAAGACGAACGGTGCGGACCGAACCGTGCCGCGGGCGGTACAGCAGCCGACGCGAGGCGATTTCGGTGATTCTGCTCCCCGAGCCACCCGGTCGCACACCGAACACGCCGCGCGGTCCACGAGCTCGCCGTCGAGCCGGTGTCGGTGTGAGCGCCGCCTACCATTGACCTCGACTCGGATGGGAGACCCTCGAACACATGGCCACACAGCCGGACGCGACACCGCTCGACGCGGTGGCCGCGCAAGCGGCCTCGGACGCAGGCGGCCTGGACGTCGCGTTCCTGGGGAACTTTCTCGACGTCGTGACCGATGCGGTGGACGCAGGTGTTCCGCTCACCCGCAAGCAACTTCGGGAGTGCCGCGTACACGGCGACGAAGCAGCCCGAGCGGGTGTGGCTCTGCGCGCGTTGCTCGACCTCTACCTGTCGGCGGCGTGGCGATTGTGGCGCGAGTTGCCCGCCGTGCAGGCCGCCGCAGCAGACCCGGCCGGGGTCGTCACCGCGGGCGAGGTCATGCTTCGAGCCGTCGACGACGCCGCGGCCGAACTCGCCGAAGGCTTTCAGCTCGCCCGGCGGACCCTGGTTCGCGTGGAGGTATTGGCACGCCGCGAGTTCGTGGACGATCTGCTCTCCGGAACGGCCGATGTCGCCGGTGTCCTGGGACGTGCGCAGACGTTCGGGCTGGATCTGTCGAGTCCGCACGCAGTCGCCGTGGTCACGTCCACGACTCCGTTCACCGACGCGACGTCGGCCATCGGGCTGGTCGAACGCAGCGTGCAGGGCAGCAAAGGGGACGCCGATCTCCTCGTCGCCACCAAGCAGGGTCGGCTGATCGTGGTGTTTCCGGCACCCGATCGCGAGGCCGTCGACCACGTGCTCACCCGTGTGGGACGAGTCCTCGGTGCGTCTGCAGCCGGCCCGAGCGATACGGTCGACCTGCGCCGTCGCGGCGAATACGGACGGATACAGCTCGGAGTCGGTCGCCCACGCAGCGGCGCAGTCGGCGTGGCGGCGTCGTACCGAGACGCCCTGGACGCGCTCGACCTCGCGTCGTCGCTGGGGCTCGACACACCCGTCGTCGACGCCCGTGATCTGCTCGTCTATCGCGTTCTGATCAGTGATCGCGCCGCGATCGCCGATCTGGTCGAGACGTTGCTGACCCCGTTGACGAGCGCTCGGGGCGGAGCAGGCCCACTGCTGGAAACATTGCAGGTGTACTTCGAGACCGGCGCGAACTCGGCGTCCACCGCACGCCGGATGCATCTGTCAGTGCGCGCGGTCACGTACAGATTGTCGCGAATAAGAGATTTGACCGGGCAAGATGTGGGCAATCCCGTCGAGGCATTTGCGCTGCACACGGCAGTACTCGGCGCGATGTTGCTCGACTGGCCGCGATCCGGCCTGCACTCCTGAATCGCACCTGAGGCCGAGATTGCCGGAAGTCGGCAAGAAAGTCCGCCGAAACATGTCCGCAAAACAACCCTGCCTGCAGCAAAGCAAACAGTCAGACTGGAGTAGTTGCGGTCGAACCGCCCCACATACCGATCGAACGAGAACGTAAGGAGCAGGACAGATGTCGTCGTTGACACAGAAGTTGACCGCGTTCGCTCGCAGCCCTCAGGGCAAACAGATGATCGACCGAGCGCGCCGATATGCAACCAAGCCCGAGAATCAGGCGAAGTTGAAGCAATTGGGCACGAAGTTCACCGGTAAGGGTGGCCGTTCATGAACGTCGTCCCATGGTGGGCGTGGGCCGCATTCGGTGCCGTCGTCCTGATCCTGCTGGCCATCGACCTGTTGGCGCACCGCGGCGCGCACATCATCGGCTTCAAGGAGGCCGCGTGGTGGAGCGCACTGTGGGTAGGCGTCGCCATCATCTTCGGCATCGTGGTGTTCTTCACGCTGGGAACAACGGCCGGAGTCGAGTACACGACGGCGTGGTTGCTGGAGAAGAGTCTGTCGGTCGACAACCTCTTCGTCTTCGCGCTGATCTTCGGCTACTTCAAGGTCCCCCGTGAGTACCAGCACCGCGTGTTGTTCTTCGGTGTCATCGGTGCCCTGGTCTTCCGTGCCATCTTCCTGGCCGCCGGTGTGGCCATCGTCAGCAAGTTCGCCGCGGTTCTGTTCGTCTTCGCCGCCATCCTGCTCTACAGCGCGTACAAGCTGATGAAGGACGAGGACGACTCGTACGACCCCGGCACCTCCATTGCAGTGCGCTTGCTCAAGAAGATCGTCCCCGTTCAGGACGAGTACTCCGGTACCAAGTTCTTCGTCAAGGAAGCAGGCAAGCGGGTGGCCACGCCACTGCTCGCCGTCGTGGTGGCGATCGAGGCGGCCGACCTGGTCTTCGCGGTCGACAGTGTTCCTGCCGTTCTGGCAGTGACCGACGACCCGTTCATCGTGTATTCCTCGAACGCGTTCGCGATCCTCGGCCTGCGTGCCCTGTACTTCCTGCTCGCAGGGTTGCTCGAGAAGTTCCACTACCTGTCCAAGGGACTGGCGATCATCCTCGCCTTCATCGGCGTCAAGCTGATCCTGCAGGCCGGGCACAAGGTGATCAGCACGTCGATCCCCGAGATCCCGTCCTTCGTCAGCCTGGTGGTCATCGTCGTGGTCCTGGCAGGCTCGATCATCCTGAGCCTGAAGAATCCCCCGGAGGAAGACAGCGCCGACGCGGTCGACAAGGCCGCAGCCGACAGTCCGATCGTCGATCCGACGGACGGAACCTCCACCGCCGGCACCTCGTCGACGGGTACGTCGGGTACCGATTCGCCTCGACTCGACAAGTAGTTCCGCACGACACATGCCCCGCCGGAATCGATCCGGCGGGGCATGTTTGTACTTCGCCGTGATGGGGCAAACCGTCGTCATGGCTGACAAGAACTCGTACACCGTTCCCGGACTCTCGTCGGACGTGGGCGCGCGCGTCGCAGCGATCCTGCAGGATCGCCTGAACGCCTACAACGACCTCCATCTCACGCTCAAGCACATTCACTGGAATGTGGTCGGACCGAACTTCATCTCGGTCCACGAAATGCTCGATCCTCAGGTCGAGGCCGTGCGCGGCTTCGCCGACGAGGTCGCCGAGCGCATCGCGACCCTCGGTTCCTCTGCGAAGGGAACGCCGGGCACCATCGTCAAGGAACGTTCCTGGGACGATTACTCGATCGGCCGGGCAACGGCGATCGAGCACCTCGGCGCTCTCGATCTGGTGTACACCGGGGTCATCGAGACCACCCGTAAGAACATCGAAGAGGTCGGCGAGATCGATCCGATCACCGAGGACATGCTCATCGGCCAGAGCGCCCAGCTCGAACTGTTCCACTGGTTCGTCCGCGCGCACCTGGAGAACTCCGGTGGTCAGCTCTCCACCGCGAGCGCGACCAGCGAAGTCGACGCTGCGAAGCAAGCCGGCTGACAGACATTTCCACCCGAAGCACCGGTCTCGCCGATCACGGCGAGGCCGGTGCTTTTCGTTGTGACAGAACCAAAATCACTCCGTCGGACGCGCCTCGTGGCCGCTGCGACCGTGCGTTCGTCGCTGTTCTTTCATCTCGGCCTCGAAGACGTGCCGACGTCCGTCGAGCAGCTCGTTCCGGACCGCCCGCTCGTGATCACGAAGTACCGTCCAATACCCGTCGTCGAACTCCTCGACGAGCTGGAACGTCCACCGCCCCTGAGCGATGTTGCGGCCGATCATGTCGGTCTCGAGTCGCTGTGCCAACGCGTCGTGCCCGGCGTCCGACAACGCGTCGGAGGCCTCCCCGAGCAGCAGATCCGCGTGTCCCATCAACTGATGGAACGAGTACAGGTGGCCGCGTGCGCGCTCGACGTATTCGAGTGCCTCGGACAATTTGCCCGTGGCTGCCACGGTATCGTCGTCCACTCCGTCGGGGCGGCGGTGCTCCGGTGCCGGCGTCTCATGCGAATGTGGGTCGTTCGTCTGTGCAGTCATGAACGGCACGTACCCGCATCCCGTGCCGGCAACACGGCCGGGAGTCCGATGATTACCGACCGCGATCTCGGGTATAGCTCCCATGCACGAGCAGCACAATCGATTTCGAGGAGTTCACATGGCTGATTTCATCGACAAGGCAAAGCACAAGGCAGAAGAGCTCGTGGGCGAAGCCAAGGAAAAGATCGGCCACAAGACCGACAACGACGACCTTGCTGCCGAAGGCGCAAAGGACCAGGCGTCGGGCAAGACCAAGCAGGTCGGCGACGACGTCTCGGACGCAGCCGGCAACATCAAGGACAAGTTCACGAACTGATCCATCGATGCAGCAGAACCCCGCACCCAGCCTTCACGGCTCGGGTGCGGGGTTCTTCTCTGTCACAGGCCTTCCGTCGGATTGGGCAGCGGCAGTGGCCGCCCGAACATCCATCCCTGCCCCAAGCTGGCACCGAGCGCTTTCGCACGTCGCAGATGCCGACGCGTCTCGATGCCTTCCGCCAGCACGATCGCGTTGCTCGACCGAACGTAGGCGCGAATCTGTCGCATTGCCGGTCGGGATCGCAGCGGAGCTCGCACGATCGACGCGTCGAGCTTGACGATGTCCGGTGCCACCAGCGCCAGTAGATCCAGGGTTGCCGGTGTCGCTCCGACGTCGTCCATGGCCACCCCCATCCCGCGTGCGCGCGCGCCGCGGACGAGGGCCATCAGCAACGGAACGTTCCGATCCAGATCACGCTCGGTGATCTCGAGGACCACGTCGAGATCGTCGCCGATGGCGTCGAGGTGCATGTCGACGTCCTGCTCGTCACGGAAGCAACCCGGTTCGATGTTGAGGAAGAACCGCACCCTGCGGGAGTAGGCACGTTCCCTCGCCGCCCGCAGAGCTGCCGCGCGGCAGGCCACATCCACTCGGCCGACGAGTCCCCGTTCACGGGCCAGAGCAAAGACGTCCTCGGGAAGTGCGCTGCTCGGCGACGGCCACCGAGCGAGGGCTTCGTAGCCGACGACATGTCCCGTCGACAGTTCGACAACCGGCTGAAACAGCGCCGCCACCGAATCCACCGACTCGAGCGCCGCGGACGCTGCCAGCACCGCGCCGTCCGAGACGGTCACAGTGATCGCTCGTCCACCGGGGTTCGGCGTGCCTCGAGGCGATCGGCGATCAGTGCTGCGTGCAGTCGCCGCAACCCCGACGGTTTCATCGGATCGAGACCGGTGAGTTGATCCACCCGCTTGAGGCGGTAGTCGACGGTGTTGGGATGCACCGTCAGCCACGTGGCTGTCTTCTTCCTGTTGGAATCGGAGTCCACGAAGGCTTGCAGCGTCGGAAGAAGGTCGACCGAGTCACGTAGCGGATCGATCAGAGTCACGAGGTGCTTTCGACCGAGTCCGGGCCGGCTCACCTGGTACTCGAACACCAGATCCGAGATGCGGTAGGTGCCCGGCGTGTAATGCAGCCTGCGGACCAGGCTCAAGAGCTCGTACAGGTGCGGCGCAGTCACCGAGATGTCGTCGATCGCTGCCGACCCGGTCGTCGCCGTCACTGCGACCTGGCCGGCGTCGGCAAGCCGCTCGACCAGTTCGTCGACGTCGGCACCCGGAACGTCGGGCAGCAGTACCGTTCCGCCCGTCGCACTGATGGATGCGATGGGGGCGATGTCTCCGTTGTGCGCTGCCAGGGCCGCGTGAATTCTCCGCAGCTTCCGTGCGGCCATCATCGCCGCATCGCCGCGCCTACCCCCTTCGTCGGCATGCGCCGGAAAGTGCAGGGCCACGACGTGATACTCCTCGGCGAGCAGCGCACCCATCCGATCGGCGATCCTGCGGGCAGTGCCGTCGCCGGTCAACAGAGCGTCGAGCAATTCGACGTCGTGCCGTGGACCGTTCTGCGCCAACGTGCGGAACTCGGTGAGATAAGCGTCGGACACCGCCTCGGTGACCACGTTCAGAAGCTCCATGATCAGGATCGTCCGGTCATCACCCGCCGCGCCTGCCTCCCGGTTCACCGCTGACTCGGCAGCCCGTAGACCCAGCGCGCAGCCCTCGTTGATCGCGTGCTGAATTCGGCCGAGTGGCACTCCGTCGCGGGCCCACCGCGTTGCGGCGTCCCGGAAGGTGTCCATGGCCCCCGCGACCGGTAGTCGACCGGAGTCGAGGACCCCTGCAGCCAGTTCGCTGCAGGTGGTCGCCATGTCGTCGAGCTCGCCCCGTGCACAGTCGCGCGGCGGCGGTACGTCCTCCGGATCGACGAAATACCGGTTCAGCATTCGCGCGGCAGTCTCCCGGGGCGTCCGCAAGCGGTCCGATGCACGTCGACCACCTGCGTACTCCTCCTGCGCCGTGTCCACACTGTCTGTTGCAGTCACCGAACCCCACCCCTCGTACTCGAAACCCGCGTCAGGTCATGTCCTTCAGGCGGTCGATGTCTGCCCACAACGCCCCTGCCTCGGTATCGAACCGTCCTTCCCCGGCCGAACCGTCGGCCGCGGTGAAGACATTCGAACCATAGTGCACAAATAAAACCTGAGGATTGTTTTGGGCCATGAACCCGGCAACAAATCCGCATTCATGTCCGGATCGTCGTCATTTGTGACGCCCCATCACGAATGAACGGTCACGTGCGGGCGGTTTCCAAACGTGATGTGGAGCACGTTCCGGGCCGGAATCCGGGCCTACAGTTCCGACTTGTCCACTTGACCCTCGTCGAAAGTCAGGCTCCATGACCACTTCTCGGTCCACCTTCCGTGCAACGAGGAAGGCCACCACAGTCCGCGCTGCGATGATTGCTGCAATGGCATGCTCCGTTGCCCTCGGTTCCGGTTTCGCAGCGCAGGCTCAGCCGGCACCCGTCCCGGCACCGGCACCGCCCGCAACCGTGCAGGGCAACACCGTTGTTCCGCCGGGTCCGACCGGCGCATACCCGAAGGCCTCGGATCAGGGCATCACGGCACCGAGCATCGATTCGGCTGCCCCCGCGACCGCGACGTACGACCCACGGACCGAGACCACCGGATACGGGCCCGATCAGAAGAACTTCCTGGCCGGATTCCTCTACAGCATCGTCAACCCCAACGTCGCACCCCAAGGTGCCAACGATTGGAACTGCAAGCCCACCGCCGCGCACCCCCGCCCGGTCGTCCTCCTGCACGGCACCTGGGAGAACGCGTACAACAATTTCGCGCGCATGTCGCCTGCCCTGAAGAAGGAGGGCTACTGCATCTTCGCGCTCAACTACGGAGACGGGGACTCCAGTGTCGTCGGCAATCTCCCGTCGCTTCGCGGTACCGCATCGGTCGCGTCCAACGCGAAGGAGATCGCCACCTACGTCGATGCTGTGCGGACGGCCACGGGCTCTGCGCAGGTCGACATCGTCGGCCACTCCCAGGGTGGGCTCGTCACCCGTCAGTACCTCCGTTTCGAGGGCGGTGCCAATCCGACCGACCCGACCAAGAACAAAGTGAACACGGTCGTCAGCGTCGCCGGATCGAATCACGGCACCACCCTCGTCGGCATCGGAACTCTGGGGCGCACCATCAACAACCTGGGACTCAATGTCCTGGGAGTCGTCGGTGCCATCGCCGGGCCGGCAGCTTCGGACCAGGTGATCGACTCGCCACTCGTCAAGGGACTGGCCGTCGGCGGTGACACCGATCCCGGCATCAAGTACACCGTGATCGGCACCAAGTACGACGAGGTCGTCACCCCGTACAAGACGACGTTCCTCACCGCAGGCCCCGGTGCCACCGTCAACAACGTCACCCTGCAGGACGGCTGCGGCATTGACCTGTCGGACCACCTGTCGATCTCCGTCTCACCGCGCGCGATCGGCATCGTCAAGAACGCACTGGATCCGAAGGGCTTCCCCGCGAAGTCGATCCCGTGTGCCTACAACTCGCCCATCACGGGCCAGTAGGACACCGGTACCTCCGTTCCACCGAGGGCGATCGGCCGATCGGGCCGATCGCCCTCGGCGGAAGTCCGGTCAGTTCTGTGCTGGGGTCCACCCCAGCGCCGGGCCGAGCTTCTGCGCCGTGTCGGTCAGGATCTGCACGTAGTCCTCGTGGTCGAAGCTGAACGGCAGCGCGAACGCCACCTCGTCGACCTCGCGAAAAGATCGATTGGCGTACAACTGCTCCGCGATCTCGTCCGAGGTACCCACGAGGTCCGGCGCGAACATCATCCGAGCCGGCCCCTGCGGTGCTCCGGTCCGTGCCGTACGCGCGTGAACGTAGTCCTCGTACTTGCGCTTCTGCGCAGCGGAAGCACTGTCGGTGGGGATGACCACCAACCCCTGGGAGACGCGCGCGTCGGCCCCGGCCGGGTGAGCCTCACGGAACCGCGCGATGTGCGCGCGCTGGATCGCATCGAAATCCGTCGACTCCTCGGCGCGCACCACACTGCTCACCAGAAGATTCATCGCGTTCTCCCCTGCCCACTGCGCAGAACGGAGACTGGCCCCGCCGTACCACATTCGGTCCCGTAGACCACGCGAATAGGGTTGTACCCGTTCGGAATACGCTTCGATTCCCTCGGTCCCCGACCACGTGGACGCAGGTTCACCGGCTACGAACCGAAGCAGCCGCGAGACTCGGTCGTAGCCGAAGTCCTCGTCCTCGGCGGTGTCGGGATACAACGAGTGTGCGACGCGATCGAAGTGCATCGGTTGTCCCACACTGATTCCCGCGTTGACGCGCCCACCGGACAGCACATCCACCGTGGCCAGGTCCTCGGCGAGACGCAACGGGTTCTCCCAACCCAACGGCGTCACCGCAGTGCCGAGCATGATGCGGTCGGTACGTTGCGACGCGGCGGCCATGACCGCGATGGGAGACGAGATACCGAACTGCAGGTGACGATGACGAAGCCACGCACTGTCGAATCCCAGCCGCTCCCCGAGTTCGATGATGCGGAGCGTCGATTCGTGGCCGACCTCGGGTGCGTTCTCGTCGAAGAGCCCGATGGTCAGAAATCCGAGCGAACGCAGGGGCCTGGATGGTTCGGGCACGTCTGGACCTCGTTTCGTGAAAGTCCGGCCAGCCTAATTCACACCGTCGTCGGTGTCGTGAACAGCGGCGGTGAGACGGCGAATCTCGGTGCCGCCGTACTCGAGCAACCCGAGGGATGCGAACGCATCGAGCCACCCGACCATCGGCCACCGGCCCCACCGGCGGAAGAAGGTCCGAGCGTTGACGACGATGTCGTCGAGATGTTCCACCGGAGGATCGGACACGGGATGGAACTGGTGGTACGCGTGAGCGCCGCCCACCCACCGCAACCCGATGCCCGACGCGCGGGCCGTGGCCGCGAAATCCGTGTCCTCGCCCCCGTACCCGGTGTAGTCCTCGCAGAAGCCGCCGATCTCGCTCCAGGTGTCGGCGTGCACGGCGAAGGACAACGACCAGAACAGGTCGAAATCGTGTCCGGGTTCCACTGCGCCCGCGGGCGGATTCGGTCGCGCCGCATGCGGTGCGGTGAGCGCGATCAGTGCGTCACCTTCGATCCCGATGCTGTCGGGTTTCAGGTAGGTCACCGGCCCGCACAACAGAGTTCGCCGACTGTCGGGGCGCAGTGCGGCGCGGCGATACCTGTCGAGCATCTCCGGGGCGGGTATGCAATCCACGTCGAGGAACACCACCAGCTCGGCACCCCGATCGAGGGCAGCGGCTGCCCCGAGGTTACGCGCTCGCGCCACCGGCAGCGGCGTCTGGGCATCCATGTCGAGAACCGTTGCCGCAGAGCCGGATCGGGCGAGCACATCCTCAATGTCGTCATCGCCCATGGCAACCACGATGTGCTCGACGGGCCGGTCGGTGGACTCGGCCAACCCGCGAATCTGCGCGGCGAGGTGCTCGTGACGGCCCGAGACCACGGTCACGACAACCACTTTCATCGTCGAGCCGTCCCGGACGCTGCCTGCTCGATCGCGCGAGCCGCCCGATCGGGTGCGCCGTCGGTACCGAGCAGCGACCATGTCCGTCCGCCGATGCCCAGGGCGCAGTCGGCAGCGCGTCGCCACCGATCGACCGAGGGCCACTCGTCGAGCACCGCGGCGATGGATCCGGCCGCCAGTGCGTGCGCGGTGGCAGCCTGCTCGTCGAACGGCCGGGCTTGCGGAACCACGATGGCCGGTGTGCCCGACGCGGCGACGTCGGCGACGGCGTTCTGCCCGGCGTTGGTCACCACGAGGGCCGCTGAGCACAGCACCGGCCACACGTCGTCCACCCAGTCACCGCCCGCCACTCCGAGTGTGCGGAAGTCGAACCGGTCGTCCGCGGCGGACCACCTGTCCACCAGTTCACGCGTCAACGAGGTGCCACCCGCCGCACCAAGGACGACAACCGAGCCTTCGGTGGCCGCAGTGTCAGGCGCGTCGATTCGTGTCCGTTCGGCGAACCGACTGATCGAGCCCGAGTACGTCGTCTTGGCGGCGTACGGATGCAACCAGGCCGGGTCGTACACTCTCCGAGACCAGGGCGCGAGAATGTGCGTCGCCGCGCGGTAGGCCATCGCGTGGACGGGATCGGCCCGGTTTCCCGGAATCGCCATGACGATCACCCGGACACCCATCAGCCGCAGAAACATCGCCACTTCCACGGACACATCGACAACCACTGCCCGCGGTCGCTCACGCGCAACCCAGTCGGCAATGATCGCCATCCGTGCGGTCAGCCCGTCGACGTCGTGGGGTGCCCAGTGCACCACTCCCCCCGCCGAGATGTCGTCGGCGGCTGCCTCGCCCACGGTGTCGTTCACATCCAGCGGGAGTGCGATCCATTCCGCTGCAGCATGTTCCGGAGGCCGCGCCCGCGAGGACAGCACCGTCATCGGCTCTCTCGAGTGGCGCGCAATCGCGTCGGACCGAGTGACGTGGCCTACCCCGTGGTGGTGTGCGTAGTAGCCGATCATGCAATCGCGAGACCGTGGGCGGACTCCGGTGCCGATGCGGACTCGAGGGTCGATCGGTACAGCTCCTCGTACTCGTCGACCATCCGGTCCACCGAACACACCTGCTCGGCGCGCGCCCGCGCGTCGTGCCTGTTCAACGCTGCCGCGGCGGGAATGGCGGCGGCGAGCCCGGCCACGTCGTCGGCGGGTACCAGCACTCCGGACGAGGCGTCGATGATCTCGGGTATCCCTCCGCGGGCGAATGCTGCCACCGGGGTACCGCAGGCCAGGGCTTCGGCGACCACCAGACCGTACGGCTCGGACCACACCGGCGACACCAGCGCGACCTCGGCACCGGCCACCAGCGCGGCGAGGGCCGGCTGATCGAGGTGCCCGACGTACCGGACTCGATCGTCGAGCAGGGGTTCGACGACACCGTGGAAGTATTCGAGGTTGCTGATGGGTCCAGCGATGCGTAGCGACCGGCCGGCAAGCTTTGCGGCGGCGATGGCCAGGTGCAATCCCTTTTCGGGAACCAACCGTCCGGACCACACCACGTAGTCGCCGCCCGCACCGAACGGCCAGTCCTGCAGCGAGATCCCGTTCCGGATGACGATCGTCCCGGACGCGACGTCGGCCCATTGCTCGGCTGCGAACGCACTGACAGCAGCAAAAGTGTTGGCACCGAACGGAGCCAGGGCAACAGCCGACTCCAGCCACGCGAACGGCGGCGTGTGCAGAGTGGTCACCATCGGCACCGGCAGTGTGGCGGACATAGCCAACGGCAGGTAGTGCAGGCTGTGGTTGTGCACGATGTCGAACGAGTTCGACAGCGCACCGGCCAGTTCCATCATCACGGCGAGGTATGCGTGGTGCTCGCGAACCGCAGTGGGGGTGACCGCGAGATCGGCGAGGGCAATCGGTGTCAGATCCAGCGTTCGGACCGGCAACATCGTGGCATCCAGATCGACGCTCGATCCGTCTGCGGCGAACAGACTGACGTGGTGCCCACGGTCGGTCAGCGCCCGCACCAGATTGTAGACGTGTGCCTCCAGACCGCCCGCGAAAGGCTGTGCCACCGGAAAACTCGATGACGCCAGCACCGCGATGCGAAGTGGCTTCTCGTTCAACGCATCTCCTTTGTCACTGCTGCGTAGATCCCAGCGTGGGTCGCTGCGATTCGTTGTCTCTGCTCGGCCCGGGTTGCGGCGTCGAGCGCTGTGGTCCGATCGGCGTGGGCCGCCTGCACGGCTGCCACCAACGTGGCGGGTTCGAACGAGTCGGTGTTCATGACGAAACTGTGAATCGGCGCTTGGTCGGCATAGAAGCCGCAATCGGACGCGACGACGGCCGTTCCCAGATCCCGACATGCCTCGAGCCAACCCGAATGTGTTCCGAACCGATACGGCAACACCGAGACGTCGATCGAAGACAGGTAGTCCCACAGTTGCTCGTCGTCGAATCGGGCGTGCACCCGCACATCGACGTCGGGGAAACTGTTGTAGTCCAGCAACTTCGCGCCGACGGTCGGGTCGTACCAGTGGCCGGCCGTGTCGAACACGTCCTCGTCGATGTCCAACCGCACCGTCGCAGCCGGTAGCGATCGAGCCGCCTCGACGACGGCGTCCATCACCGCAAGCGGGTCGATGTTCGCTCGCAGGTTCTTGGCGTGGACTCCGATGACGAACGAGTCCGACACCGGGCGTGGGACGTTCATTCTCTCGAGGGGCACCACGTGTGGGTGCTCGATCACCGTCGCACGCACGTTCCACCGATCGGCTATCCACGCAGCTGCTCCCTCGGTGAGGGTGATCACGGCATCGGCACCACGAATCAACACGTCCAGCTGCTCCAGATGACCGGTGTTGTCCGCGAAATGGGGATTGTGCGCGTCGTGCACCGTGAGCACCAAGGGCTTGCGATGGGCCCTCAGATACTCGACCGTGCGGGTCAAGTCTTCCGGTGAGAAGGACTCGAAGCCGAAGTGCACGTGCAGAACGTCGAAGCTCGAATCGGGTTGCTCGGCCAACCACCCGGCGTCGAGGAGACGAGGCGGCCACCACTGGCCCGGCACATCAACGCGAACCGGCGTCGGATCGGGCAACAGCACCACCGAGTTACCGGAGCCGTCGGGCACCGGCTGCACGTGCTGTACGTACACGTGAGAGGAGGGTACGGACGCAATACGAATCATGAATTCCTTCGGGTACAGGTCAGACGAATCGTGCCTGTTCCCGACACGCGCATGGGGTCTGTACCCACTTCGTACCGAGTTCAATCGCGGTTGGCGTCGCAGGTTCGGCGGGGCTACGTTGACCAGAAGAATGGTCGAACACACGCACTCACACGACGTCGGGGCAGACATGGACGGGCGTACTCGCCACTACGGCGATTTCTACGGAATATCGGGGCTCGAGGCCGCGCCACGTACACCCGTCGACGATCGCCCCCTGTTGCTCGTCTGGGGTAACTGTCAGGCCGAGGCGATGCGCATTCTGCTGAGCTCGGATGCGTCGATGCCGTTTCGGACGGTACGAATCCCGCCGGTACACGAACTCGAATCCGCCGATCTGCCGCACGTCGATCGATTGGTCCGGCAGACCTCGGTACTGCTGACTCAACCTGTGCGGGAGGGTTATCGGGATTTGCCGCTCGGGGTCCCCGATCTGACACGAGCACTCCCGCCGCACGCGGTGGTACTTCGTTGGCCCGTGCTGAGATACGCTGCGCTGCATCCTTTTCAGGTCATAGTTCGGCATCCGAGCGATCCAGCGGCCGTTCCGGATCTCGTTCCGTACCACGATCTGCGGACGATTGTGGCCTTCGAGCGTGGCGTGCGGTCCGGCGAGAACTGGGACCTCCCGGTATCCGACGCCGGCTTTCGTGATGCCGCGCAGGCGAGCCTGGACGAGCTACGACTACGCGAGAGCCGCGACACCGACATCGCTGCGTCCGACCTGTTCCAGGGTGCGGGAAGCCGTGCCACTCATACGATCAACCATCCGACCAACGTGGTGTTGACTGCACTCGCGCAGCGGATCCTGGACCACCTCGACACCGCCTGCACTGTGGGTGATCCAGGGAGAGAACTGCTCGGCGGTGTGCGAGCGCCCGTCGAACGCCGGGTACTGGACGCCCTCGGCTTCCCCGGTGATGCTCGCCCAGACTGGACGGTCGACGGTTCCGACGTGTCCAGCGATGTCGTACACCGCGCGCACCTCGATTGGTATGCGGCACATCCCCAGTTCGTCGACGCCGCACTGGCCCGCCACTCCGAGCTCCTGCGAATCCTGCAGACGACGCCGTGATCGCACCCGTGCATCATCTCGTGGTCGGCCCACCGGACCACGGAGTCGTCCGGTGCGCCCGCGACATGGCTGCCGCCACAGCGAGTCCCGTGGTGACCGCTCCCGACCGACTACCGCCCGACGCTCCCGTCCACATTCACTTCACCGACCGGCTGTTCGGACGTACTGCGCACGAGGCAGCCGATGCCATTGTCGCACTGGCACAGCAGCATCGAGCCCGCATCACCGTTACGCTGCACGACGTACCCCAGATCTCGGACGGCTCCGCGTTCGCGGCACGCACCGACTGCTACCGCCGAGTGATCGACTGCGCTGCGACGGTCGTGGTGTCGAGTGTGCACGAGCGACTGCTTCTCGAGGACGTACTCGACAGCCGACCCGACATCCGGGTGATTCCCCTACCGATAGACCGACCGGCACTACGATCCGACGACGTCGTCCCCCGGCGAGTCGTCGGGATTCTCGGGTTCGTCTATCCGGGAAAGGGACACAGCGAGGTACTCGGTGCCATGTCTGCACTGGAAACCGACGTCGGGTTCGAGATCGTCGGGGCCGCGTCGGCCGGACACGAGGACGTGCTCGACGAACTACGCGCCACTGCTCGGCATCTGGGCAGGCCGTTTTCTACGACCGGCTTCGTGCCCGATGCCGAACTGGGCGGCCGGTTGCGGTCCATTGCTGTCCCGGTTGCTTTCCACCGGCATGTATCGGCATCCGGTTCGATCAACACCTGGATCGCGGCGGGCCGTCGCCCTCTGGTCCCTCGTGGTCGATACGTCGACGAGATGGCCGTCAATTCGCCCGATGCGCTGTGGGTTCACGAGGACACAGTGGAGGGCCTGGCCGAGGCCATGGCAGAAGCGTTACGCCGACCCGAGAAGACATGGCAGGCCGCAGACTCGGCACCGTATCCATCGCCGGCGCAGGCGGCCGACCTGTACAGCTCCCTGTTCCGAGAAGGCATGGCTCTACCGTCCATCGCGCTGCCCGATGGCCGCTCGGTGGTTCCGCTCAATCGGTGGGATCTGGCACCGACCGCATCCGACACGCCCCGAGTGTCGGTCGTGATTCCCTACTTCCGGCAGCAGCACCAGCTCGACCTGGTTCTGACAGCGTTGACCGCGCAGACCTGGCCCGCGTCCCGCATCCAGGTGATCGTCGCCGACGACGGATCTCCCGAGGAACCGAACGTGGAGGAATTCGGCTCGGCTCTCGACATCACCGTCGTGCGCCAACCGGATCTCGGATTCCGGGCCGCCGCCGCACGCAATCTCGGTGCGTCCGCAGCGCGCGGAGACATCCTCTGCTTCCTCGACGCCGACACCGTGCCCGAACCCGATTACATCGAGGAATCGGTACGCCTGATCGTGGCCCTTCCCGATGCGGTGACGGTGGGTAGGCGTCGACATGCCGATTTCGGCGGGTGGTCGCCCGCGGACGTCGGGACCTGGTTCGAGGGGCGATCTGCGGGCCCGACGGAATTCACCGAGCCTCCATGGCTTCGTGACGGTTACGCCGGCTCGCGAGATCTTCTGGACGCGGACCGTCGTTCGTACCGATACGTCATCAGTGCCGTGATGTCCTGCAGCCGAACGTTGTTCGAGGAACTCGGCGGGTTCGACCCGACGTTCGTCGGGTACGGCGGAGAAGACTGGGAATTCGCGCATCGGGCCTACGCCGCAGGTGCCGTCCTGGCCCATCGGCCGCGAGCAGTCGCCTGGCACGACGGGCCCGACTGGGCCGAACGCACGGGCGGAGACCGAGAGCGGAAGAACGCCGAAGCGCTGATGCTGGCCTCCCGCATCACCGACCCTGCGGCGCGTACCCAGGGTCTGACCTACGCGCTGCCGGAGATCGTCGCGGTTGTCGATACCACCGGGCACAGCGCTGCGTCCCTCCTCGAGACCGTCGGCTCGGTCCTGAGGCATCCTGATTGTCGAGTGTGGATTCACGGACCCGGTGCCGAAGAATTACGGCGGCAGTGGGGCGACGCCGACTGCCGCATCCAGGTGGGTCTTCCGGGAGACACCGCACGTTCTCACGCGGTGCTCGAGGTGCGCGGCCTCGTCCTGTTCGGTGCCGGCGCACTTCGTCGTCTCGTGGAGACAGGAGCGGATCGGCTGACTGTCGACGTGGGCAACTCGGGCACGGTCGAGCTGCGCACGTCTCGGTCGAGCTGTCGCGCTCGACGGTGGTCGTCGACGATGGGAACGGCTTCCGAGGACCTCGCGGAGGCCCTGTTCGGGCACATGCATCGGACAGGCGCGGAGTTCGGGCTCTTCGCGGGCGAGGTTCAACCGAAACTTGCGTGGTGAATGTGGGGTGGTTCCGGTGTCGACTCGACCGAATCGGGTACGGCCAGTGGGAGAATGTAAATCGGCGGCAGACAAAAGCAACGGCGAGATCGGGCGAATGATGAACAGAACGCTGTATTCGATGATGTGGATGATGGCGATTATCTTTTTCGTCGCTTTGCTGTGGGGCACAGTCGGTTACGTGTACGCAGACACCCATCCTCTGCAGCGAGCGGCATTCGTCGGAGGCGGAGTGTTGATCGCGGGATGGCTGATTCTGTTCGCGGCCGTAGGGATCAAAATATCGCGGCTCAAAGCCCGCAGGAGACAGAGCAACTCCGACGAGCAGTAACTGTTGGAGCCGCTCGGGTGTGGGTTTCGAATAGGCGGGTATACACCGACGAATCTTTCGTAGAGTCGGTCTTTCGATTTGCCGAGCAAGGATCGTCGATGGTCAACCAGCGCAGCACACCGAGCCGGCGCACTTCGTCCGAACTTCCGGCGACCCGCCAGGAATATCTGTCGACATGGTCAGGTCTGCACAGCAACATCGATCCATCGTCGTCGGTGCTCGTGTCGACGTGGCTTCGTCTGGTGTACTTCCTGAGCGCCCCGCTCGTGCGCGCATCCGTCTCGGCCCACGTTGTCACCGTCGCCGCGGTGGTTGCGGCTGCAGGATCGGTGGCGTTGTCCCGGCCGGGCACCTCGCTGCCCCTCCTGGCGGCGGTGCTCATCGTGTTCTCCGGGCTGCTCGACGGTATCGACGGCGGCGTGGCCATGATCGGCCGTTCCCAATCGCAGTGGGGCTATCTGCTGGACACGGTGTCGGATCGGTGCAGCGATCTGCTGTTCCTCGCGGGCAGCCTCGCGCTGGGCGCTCCGATGCCCATCGTCGTTGCCGTCGGTGTGACGACATTGCTGCACGAGACGGCCCGCGCGCGTGCCGTCGGAGCCGGGATCTCCGACGTCGGCTTTCTGACAGTGTGGGAGCGGCCGTCTCGGGTCGTTGCCGCCGTCGTCACCGCGACCGTTGCGGGCGCGGGCCCCGGTAGCGCTCAGACGTCCGCGACGATCGGAATATCGGTGACGTGTGGGCTGGCCGTTCTCGGGTTCACCCAGCTGATGTTCGGGCTGTACCGACGGGCCGATCGAACTCGGCGGTGATCAGCCAGCCGGCGAGCGCCAGCACGTGAAAGACGAACATCCACAGCATGATTGCCACACCGCCGCCGATGTCGGTGAGACCGCCGAACGGTGCACCGAGGTCGACAGGAATGGCCAGGAACAGGATGAATCCGTGCACGAATCCGGTGACGATCGACGACGTGACCAAGGAGCCGGCCACGAGTGCCCGCCACCCCACCGCCCGCGGCGCGATGACCCGGTAGGTCCAGGCAAGCGGAACGGCCAGGATCAGCCACAGGCAGTTGAACCCCAGAAATATTCGTAGAGCCAGCGCACCGGCACCTCCGCCGCCCGTGGTCGCCTGCAGGACGCGTGCGAGGGTCAGCACCCCGATGAGCAACACCGGGGCGGCGACGAAGAAGGGAACCATGGCAGCTCTGCCTCGCCACCCGGTGAACGTTTCACGGGTCGGGGCGAAACGCACGATCGCCCTCCGCAGACCCTCTCCGTAGAACGTGGCGGGAAAGATCGAGATCACGACTCCCAGCGGTCCCAGGTGTATTCCGGCATCGGCCAGACCGTCGAGCGCCGCGCGGGCACCCAGCGCATCGGGCAGCAACGCCGACATGGCGTCGAATCCGCCTTGTACCCACTGCGCCGACACCAACAACACGGTCGCCCGGATCGTCAGAAGCAACAGTGGGACGACGGCGATCACCGCGTAGAACGTCAGTCCGCCCGCGATCAGCGTGGTGTCCTCACGCGCGAAGCCGGCTTTGATCGCCTGCACTCCGCGAACCGCCCGAACGCGAACGGATGTCATCGCGCGCGTTCGGAGCGGGTCCGCCGAACGATCGAGCGGTTATTCAAGGGTGACGTCCACGGCGTCGATCACTTTGAGGAACGGGCAGATCGACGTGGCCTGCGCGAGTACGGCCTCCGGGTTGTCGGTGCCCGGTAGCGACACCGACAGAGCGAATTTCGCGTCGTAACCGGATGCGTCGGAATCGGTCAGCACGACGGTGCCCTTGACCGCGAGTTCGTCGACACTGCCGCCGACGGTCCCCAGTGCGATTCGCAGTGACTCCACCAAGCAACTCGACAGCGCTGCGGCCATCAACTGCTCGGGGTTGGTGGCCTCGCCCGGGCCACCGAGTTCAGCCGGTTCTCGCACACTCAACGACAGCACTCCGTCGTCGGAGGTCACGCCGGTCGCAGTTGCAGAGACGGTTGCTGTGTACAGCTCGGTAGTCATCGGTGTCGGATGTCCATTCCGCCGCCGATCGAAACCGTCGAATCCCGCCGACACGAGTAGCGGTTCGGACGTGTCGCTGTTCACACCTGCGGTACGGCCGTTTGGCAAAACTTACCGGTGGGTAACACCCGAACAGGGCCGAGCATCACGCTGTGACCCACAGGCATCGGCCGGATCCATGTACCCACCCACCGAAAGGGGAGCACCATGAGCACATCGACTTTGATCGCTCAGTTGCGGATTGCACTGCAGCTGACACACACCGAAATTCAGGTCGCGGAAACCCGCGTCGTGCAGGCGCGCACCGAAGCGGTTCGTCGGGAACTGACGCAGAACGCCGCCAACGGACGTGACCGCGCCGCCGCCATCGAGGAAGCACTGCGCAATCTCGGCGGGCTACCCGAGGTAGTCGCACCGTTCATCGGGCGCACGTTCGCAGCGGTGAAGGCAGTCGCCGAGCAGGCGCAGCCGTTCGACGAGGCACTGCTGGGCGATCTCGCCCTCGAGCAGCAACTGCTGGGTCGAGCGAAGTACATCAAGGCTCTGGCGACAGCAGCCGAGGAACCGTCCGTCGTGGCACTGGCCGGCCGCTTGGCCACCGCGCACGCCGCCACGGTCGAATGGCTCGAGACCGTCCTTGCCGAAGACGCCCTGGGTGGACCCGCCGCACTGCGCCGGACGCCTTTCCAGGCAGCTGCCGGCACCGCAGTCAAGATCGTCAACGCACCGGCCAACTGGTCGGCCCGCGGTCTCGACCGCGCACTGGATGCCGCTCGCGCCACCCCGGATCGACTGAGCGCTCTGCTCGGCCGCGGTGCACACGCAGGCGACGTCGCCGTCAGAACGTTGACCGCCAGCCGCGACGCAGCACTCGAAGCCGCTGAAGATGTGACCCGCAGTGAGGGCGTCGACACTGTCGCCGACGCCATTCACACCGCGCGGTCCGCCGGTGGAACTCTCGGTGCCGACGAGCTTCCCGTAGCGGACTACGACGACCTCAACGTCTCGGACGCGGTGGCCGCCATCAAGGAACTGACCACACCCGCCGACGTACGCACTGTCGTGGCGTACGAGGAGGCACACAAGAACCGCCACGGAGTCGTGTCTGCAGGACAGACTCGCCTGGCAGCAATCGCCAAGGACGTCATCTCCGTCGACTGACGACGATCGATCGTTCCTTCTGCGAATACCGATGCGGCCCGTGAAGTTCCGGGCCGCATCGCTGTATTCGAAAGGTTCAGGGCTTCAACAGAACCTTGATCGCACCGTCCTGCTTCTTCTGGAAGATGTCGTACGCATGCGGCGCTTCTTCGAGCGAAAGCTCGTGAGTAGCGAACGAATCGACGCCCAACGGATCGTCGTCGCCGAGAAGCGGCATGATGTCGTCGACCCATCGCTTGACGTTCGCCTGGCCCATCCGCAGCTGAATTTGCTTGTCGAACAAGGTCATCAACGGTAGCGGATCGGCCATACCGCCGTACACACCGATGATCGAGATGGTTCCGCCGCGTCGAACGATGTCGATTGCCGAGTACAGCGCACCCAGCCGGTCCACGCCGGCCTTCTGCATCATCGGCGCAGCCACGGCGTCGGGCAGCATTCCGACGATCTGCTGGGCCAGCTTGCCGACCGGTGAGCCGTGCGCCTCCATTCCGACGGCATCGATCACCGCGTCCGTTCCTCGGCCGTCGGTCATGTCACGAATGACGTCGCCGACGCCCCCGCTGTGTTCGGCCAGATTCACCGTTTCGATTCCCCGTGCCGCAGCTCGCGCCAGGCGCTCGGGTACGAGGTCGACAGCAATGACCCGAGCACCCTTGTGCTGGGCGATGCGGGCGGCCATGTCTCCGATGGGACCGAGTCCGAGCACCGTCACCGACCCGCCTGCAGGTATCGACGCGTACTCCACCGACTGCCACGCGGTAGGCAATACGTCGGAGAGGTAGACGTATCGCGAATCGGGTCCGGCCTCGGGGACCTTGATGTGCGTGAACTGCGCCTGCGGAACACGGAGGTACTCCGCTTGCCCACCGGGCACTTGGCCGTACAGCTTGGAGAAGCCGAACAACGCGGCACCCATGCCCTGCTCACGAACCTGGGTGGTCTCGCACTGGGTGTACAGACTCGAATTGCACATGTAGCAATGTCCACACGAAATCTGGAACGGGATGACCACACGGTCTCCGACGGCGAGATCGCCTGTCTCCGAACCGACTTCCTCCACGATGCCCATGGGCTCGTGACCCAGAATATCGCCCTGGTCCATGAAGGCACCGAGCGTCTCGTACAGGTGTAGGTCCGATCCGCAGATATTGGTGGTCGTGATCTTCACAATTGCGTCCGTC
This sequence comes from Rhodococcus sp. 05-2255-1e, assembly GCF_002259025.1. Lineage (NCBI taxonomy): Bacteria > Bacillati > Actinomycetota > Actinomycetes > Mycobacteriales > Nocardiaceae > Rhodococcus > Rhodococcus sp. 05-2255-1e. The sequence goes on from NZ_NOZE01000040.1 coordinate 71,680, forward strand.
GGCGCTTCGATGCGGGGATCGGGCACCGAATCGACGCTGACGTTCCTCTTGCCCTGCCATGTCACTGCGCGCATGGAGGCTCCTCTCTGTTACTCGACCCCGAAACTCGGAATCGCACGAAGCGGATTACCTGCTTCGTATGCGTGCAAACGCATCGGACCCACACGATTGACCGTGACCGGCAGCGGGTAGGCGTGAACAATGAGTGCTGTGACCCCTTCCATCGCCCCCACCCTCGTGTCGCCTCGGTTGCCGGTGCCGTGTGGTCCACTCTCGGACGCCGTGATCCGGTATCTCTCCACCGGCGGCGGTGCCGCACTGCCCAGCGCGTCGGATGCCGATCCGACGTCGCGTGATATGCAACTGGCGTTGCTCGTCAGCTACGAACTGCACTACCGCGGGTTCGAGGGCGTGGACGACGAACTGGAGTGGGATCCAGCACTGCTGCAGTTCAGAGCAGCACTCGAATCCGCGTTTCTGAACTACGTGCGCTCGAATGTCGAACCCGGCGACGACGTCGTCGCCGAAATGAAGCGACTGTCGGTCGAGGCGTCGTCCGGTACCGGCCCGTCGTGGTTCCTGCGGGACGAAGGATCGTGGGAGCAGATGCGCGAGTACTTCGTACATCGGTCCATCTACCACCTCAAGGAAGCGGATCCCCATGCGTGGGCGATCCCGAGGCTGGTCGGCCAGGTCAAGGCCTCGTATGTCGCCGTCGAATTCGACGAGTACGGCGGTGGCAGGGGTGAGCGTGTCCACCAGCATCTGTGGGCCGAATCCATGACGGCAGCAGACCTCGATGCGTCCTACCTCGGGTACGTGGACCGCGTCCCCGCCCAGACACTCGCGTGGGTCAACCTCATGTCGTTGTTCGGATTGCACCGCAGCCGGCGAGGTGCCACCGTGGGCCATTTCGCCGCCACGGAGATCACGTCCTCGCCGGGTTCACAGCGGTTCGTGCAGGGCCTTCGCAGGCTGTCAGCGCCGGCGGCATGCATCGCGTTCTACGCGGAGCACGTCGAGGCCGACGCCGTCCACGAGCAGGTCCTGCGCCACGACGTGGTGGAGAACCTGATCGGACAGGAACCACACATCGAAGCCGACATCGTATTCGGCATGCGCGCACTGGATTTCGTCGAGAACGAGCTCGCGGACCACGTGATGCAGCGGTGGTCCGCCGGTCAGTCGTCGCTGGACTGACTCGCTCGTCGCTTCGCGCGATGGCTCGTGTCGCACAGCGGGTACGTCTTGCTGCGCTTGCACGTGCACAGCGCGACGACGAAACGATCCGAGGTGACGACGGAGCCGTCGTCGAGTTCGATCTCGACCGGCCCGTCGATCAGCATCGGTCCGCCCCGGACCAGTCTCACCCGAGTGCGCGCAGGTGCAGCGTCACCACCCGTCGACTCATCGCTTGTCGCCACGCAACACCACCAATTCTTCCGTTCTGCGGCCCGATTCGAGTACGCCCTTGGCCTCGAGCCACTCGGCACGAGCCGTCATGACGGGCCCGAAGTCGATTGTGCGGCACGCCGCCTCCGATGCACCGAAACCGTGAGTATTCAGCATCTCCCGTGTTCGCTGCGGACCCGAGAATTCCGAGTGGACCACCAGCAGCACACCGCCGGGTGCCAGCAGTTCCGCGCCTCGCGTGCACAGAGGGTCGAGCACCACTCGCCCGTCCTCACCCGCATCCCAGGCGCGGTGCAAACCCATGCCGGTGGGCGCGGTCTCCGACGGAACGTACGGAGGGTTGCACAGCAGAATGTCGAACGGCTCCAGCTCGGTCGCCTCCGAGAACGACCCCAGCCGCACATCCACATCGACTCCGACCGACCGGGCATTGCGCTGCGCACAGGCAACCGCACGCGGAGAGATGTCGAAGGCCACCACCTCGCGGGCACCGAGCAGTGCTGCGGTGATGGCCACTGCGCCGCTACCGGTACACATGTCGAGTACACGGGCTCCGGGCACGAGCCCCGAATCTGCGGCGACGTCGCACAGCAGAAGTGAATCCTCCTGAGGCTCGTACACTCCGGGATCGGCGTGCACTCGTGCCAGCGAACGGACGGAATCGAATTCGGCTGTCGTCATGGACATTCCTCCCAGCGTGGATTGTCGGATTCGTATTCCCGCGTCCAAGCCCCGCAAACCGGTTGTTCGGAACAGGCTTACCGACACGCACTTCGGGGTAGTGCTAGGACGTGTGTGGTTGAGGAGCAGCCCGCAGTCTCGGCAGTCGACTGCCGCACTCCCCCTACACGGGTTCAGGAGTTCGGCTCCAGAGGAGTTGTCCATGATCGTCGTTCCGTCCATTCGAACTCCGCTCGCCGGTGTGGTTCCATCGCTCTCCACCGCCGACGACCGTGCCTCGAGTACCCGTTCCTCGCTCCCGGAGGCCGAGATGACGGTGTCGGTCGACGAGAGCGCAGGCGCCGACATCGAGGTGCGCATTGCCGGCACCATCACCGACGTGGACGTTCCGGTGCTGGCAGAGACGTTGGGGGAAGCCGCCGAGCGCGGCCGGGCTCTGATTCTCGATCTGTCTCGCGTCACGTTCGTCGCGGCGGGGGTTCGCTCCGTGCTCGACGCCACCGCTATTCGCCAGGGTCGCTGGCAGCAGAAACTCTCCGTTGTGCTTCCCGACGGCGCAGACCCGAGCGGCGTCTCGGACCGCGTGTCCGTCTACCGCACGCTCGCCGAAGCCCGCACCGAAACCGATGCCCGCACCGACGTCACAGCGCAGGCGGCCGATTCACGGTGAGCCGCACCATGTACGACGTGCTGATCATCGGTGGAGGCAATGCCGGGATCAGCGCGGCCGCACGACTGCTGAAGAAGGGCGTGTCCGACGTCGCCGTGATCGAGCCCAAGCAGGTGCACACGTACAAGCCCCTGTTGTCGTACGTCGGTGCCGGTCAGGCACCGCTGACCGAGGCCGAACGGACCCAACGCTCGGTGACCCCCGAGGGCTGTGTGTGGCTCGAAGATTCGGTCGTGTCGGTGGATCCGACAGAACGCTCGGTTCGCTGCGCGTCGGGAATGGAGTACGGCTACCGCGATCTCGTACTGGGGCAAGGCCTGATCGCCGACGAAGCCGCTCTGCCGGGTGTGCATGCGGCGCTTCGTTTTCCCGATGTCGCCAGCAACTACCTCGACCGGGCCGAGCGCACATGGCGGCTGGTCCGTGACCTGCCTGCACACAGCCACGCCGTGTTCACCGTGCCGCGTCCGCCCGTCGGGTGTACCGGGACAACCGTCAAGCCGCTGTTTCTCGCGGCCGCCCACTGGAAACGCACAGGACGACTACCGACCGTCGACATCACGTTGGTCGTAGATCGTGAGAGTCTGCTCGGAGTCCCTGACCTGGACCCCCGGCTCGCCGGCCACCTCCGAGACCTGGGTGTGCGCGTCCTGATGGATACATCGGTCACGGCGCTCGAGCCCGAGAGCAAGCGCATCACCGTCACCGATCACGCCGGGGTCGACGAGCGAATCGACTACGACATGCTGCACCTGGTCCCGCCGTATCGCGGACCACTGTGGGTACAGGAGTCCGGTCTGGCCGGAGAGCAGCAGCACGGTGTCGTCGACATCGACTCCCGCACGATGCGGCACCGACGCCACCCCGAGGTGTGGGCTGCGGGCGACGGTGCAGCGATCGACACCGACTCGTCGGGTGGCGCTCTACGCAAACAGATTTCGGTTCTCGTCGACAATCTCGTCGCATCCAGGAGCGGCGGAGCGATGTCGAGTTACGACGGGTACACCGTCGCACCCATCGCTGTCGAAGCACACACTCTGATTGCTGCCGAGTTCGACCGCACCGGTGCACTGGCCTCGTCGCTACCCTCGTTTCTCGATCCCCTGAAACCCAGACGGTCCGCGTGGGCGTTCGACCGATACGGCCTACCGCAGTCCTACTGGCACATGATTCTCGCCGGGAGACTGTGACACCGACCGTCTGGTTCGAGGTGTGTCAGCTGTCGCGAGAGGCGTTCATCAGCCCGTCGGGATCCTCGACGACGACGCGGTAGCCGTCGTCTTCCAGTCCGCTCACAGCCTCTCGAAGGAGGCGCTGTGCAGCGCCGTCGACGGCGCGCACTTCGGTGAAATCGACGACTATCTCCTCGCAGTCCGGGACGCCGGCCGCAAGACGGGCGACGACGGATTCCGCACCGGCGAACCTCAGCTCGCCCTGCAGTTCGACGGTCGTGACGCCGTCGGATTCGCTCAGCGTGCGAATGGCGGATTCCCCGCTGGGAGGGACGTGCATCATGTGCAGACCGAGGTCGCGTGACAGCCTCTCGAACACCGCAACCCCGCGGACGCTGTTTCCGTGCTCGTTCAACCGGGGCGAGATCACGGCAACACCCACCTGACCGGGGAGTACGCCCATGATGGCTCCCGCGACTCCGCTCTTGGCCGGAATGCCCACTGTCGCAATCCAACTGCCACTGCCGTCGTACATCCCACAGGTTGCCATGACAGCGAGAACGTGACGGTTGACCGCGGGGTCGACGACCTGTCGGCCGGTGGCCGGATCGGTTCCGCCGTTCGCCATCACCGAGGCGATCACGGCCAGATCGTTGCACGTCACCGTCACCGCGCACTGGCGCGCATACCCATCGACGACGACCGCGGGTTCCGCACCGAGGTGGCCGACCGACTTCAGCAGGTGCGCGATCGCGGTATTTCGATCGTCGGATTCCAGTTCGGCCTCGTACACCGCCCGATCGATGTGGAGTTCACGGCCGGCCATGGCTCCGAGCAGCTCGATGAGCCGCCCCGCTCGTTCTTCGCCGTCACTGCCCGCGATCATCGAATGTACCGCCAGCGCACCGGCATTGATCAGAGGGTTGCGCGGTCGACCGGTCCGCGCTTCCAACGAGATCTCGTTGAACGAATCACCCGACGGTTCGACGTCGACGGCCTCGAGCACCGCTGCGAGCCCGTTGTCCTCGATGGCCAACGCATAGGCCACCGCTTTGGCGATCGACTGGATCGAGAATTCGGTGTCGGTATCGCCCGCCCCGTAGTGCGACCCACCGACGGTGGCGAGCGCAACCGCGAACGTGTCGGGATCGGCCGCCGCCAATTCCGGGTTGCCGCTCGACATTTCCCCATCGTCGAGGTGTCGGCACTCCGTCAGGACGGACTGAAGATACTCGGGCACCGGTGATCTCATCACCCCACGCTAACCGTCGGGTCTTGACACGCCGACCGTGGCACCGTTTACACTCCGGGTTCCTCAACCGTTGTGGAGCATTGCTCCGCACAGATCGGACGCGCCCGTGCGATTGCGACGCTTGACCTCCACCGATTCCGCCGACCGCCTTGCCGTCCACGTGCCCGACACGACCACGTGGATCGATCTCGAGGCTGCGGTCTCGACTCTGGGTGCCCCCGAGATCCTGCGCCCGCTCACCGGTTCCATGCTTCGGTTCCTCGATGCAGGTGAACCCGCACGTGAAGCCGCAACGACGGTGGCGCGGCGGGCGGCCGACGAGGGCGTCGCCACGATGGACCGACCGGCACCGACCCTTCCGGTCGTTCCGGCGTCACTGCGCTGCTTCCTGGGTTGGGACGAGCACTGGGACCTGGCCGCACACAACCTCGTTCGGCGAAATCTACCGCGTGCCGTCCCGTTCATCCGTGGATTCGAGATGCTGACGCGTCGAACTTTCCCGGCCCTGCGTCCCGGTCCGGGGTTCGACGACCATCCGATCTACTACACCGGTAACCACCTGACCGTCGTAGCCGACGGGGCCGATGTCGACTGGCCGTCGTACAGCCGAGTTCTCGATTTCGAGCTCGAATTCGGTGCCGTCGTCACCCGACCGATCCGAGATGCATCCGAGCGGGAGGCCGAGGCTTCGATAGGCGGTTACGTCGTCTTCGACGACATCAGCGCGCGGGACACGCAGTGGGAGGAGCAGCGCCGGACTCCGTTCGGTCCGGTCGTCAAGACCAAGACGTTCGCCAGTTCGATGGGCGCCGACATCGTCACCCCCGATGAGGTTGCGGCGCATGTAGATTCGCTGGCCGCGGCCGTCCGGGTCAACGGCGAGCTCTGGTCGACCACCAGCACTGCCGGGATGCGCTATTCCATGGGTGAATCTCTGGCGTTTGCGAGTCGCGGCGAGAGCATTTACCCCGGCGAGCTCCTGACGTCGGGCACCCTGCCTCGCGGTTGCGGGCTCGAACTCGACCGGTGGATCGCTCCGGGCGACCGAGTCGAACTCGATATCGAACGGATCGGCTCCGTCACCAACACCATCGGTGCTCGCTGAGTCCTATCGGATTCCGCGCTCGGTGTCCGACTTGTCGGTCGACGCGTCCTGGAACATCTCGAGGAACGACCCGAAACCGGATGCACTCTGACGTGTTTCGTCTCTGTTGTTGTCCGCAGAGCCCGCGGATACGTCCTGTTGTGTCATGCAACCAGCATGACAATCGGACATTGCGACAAATCCAGGTGCAAAGTCACGAATCGGCATCGAAAGATAACAGCCCGGTAACGACGAACTTGAAGCTGTGGATGGATCCAGCTCGTATTCCATCCACAACTTCGAGTTCGGGTGGCGCATCAGCGCCGGTGAGTACTAGGCGAGCTCGAAGCGATCGAGCATCATGACCTTGTCCCAGGCTGCGACGAAGTCCCGGACGAACTTCTCCTTGGCATCATCGCAAGCGTAAACCTCTGCGAGAGCGCGCAATTCGGAGTTCGAGCCGAAGACCAGATCGTTACGTGTTCCGGTCCACTTCTTCTCGCCGGTAGCGGCGTCCTTGGCCTCGTAGATGCCGTCCTCCGCGGTGGGAACCCATTCGGTGCCCATGTCGAGGAGGTTGACGAAGAAGTCGTTGGTGAGCGTGCCGACCTTGTCGGTGAGGACGCCGTGCGTCGACCCCTTGTAGTTCGCGCCGAGTACACGCAGACCGCCGACCAGCACGGTCATTTCCGGTGCACTGAGCGAGAGCAGGTTGGCCCGATCGACCAGGTTGAACTCGGCGGGCAGCTTCTGGCCCTTGCCCAGGAAGTTGCGGAAGCCGTCCACCTTGGGCTCGAGATCGGAGAACGAGTCGACGTCCGTCTTCTCCTGCGTCGCATCCATGCGGCCCGGGGTGAACGGGACCGTGATGTCGACGCCTGCGTTCTTGGCGGCCTGCTCGACGGCTGCGACACCGCCGAGGACGACGAGGTCCGCGAACGACACCGTTCCGGAGAACGACTGCTGAATGCCTTCGAGAACGCGGATGACCTGTGCGATCTCGTCGGGCTCGTTGACCTCCCAGCCGGCCTGCGGCTGCAGGCGCAGACGGCCACCGTTGGCACCGCCGCGCTTGTCGCTGACGCGGAACGACGATGCCGCCGCCCACGCAGCCGAGATCAGCTGATCCTGGCTCAGTTCGGAACCGAGGATGGCCTGCTTGAGCTCGGCGATCTGGGCGTCACCGATCAGCTCGTGATCGACGGCCGGAATCGGGTCCTGCCAGAGCAGGGGCTCCGCCGGAACCTCGGGGCCGAGGTAACGCGAGACCGGTCCCATGTCGCGGTGGGTCAGCTTGAACCACGCCTTCTGGAACTCTTCTGCGAGCTCCTCGGGATGATCGAGCCAACGACGGGTGATCTGCTCGTAGATCGGATCGACGCGCATCGCGATGTCTGAGGTCAGCATCGACGGGTGGCGACGCTTGGACGGATCCGCCGGGTCGGGAACGAGATCCGCGCCTTCTCCGTTCTTCGGACGCCACTGGTGTGCGCCGCCCGGGCTCTTGTAGAGCTCCCACTCGAAGCCGTAGAGGGTCTCGAGGAACGAGTTGTCCCACTGGGTCGGCGTCGGGGTCCAGATGACCTCGAGTCCGCTGGTGATCGCGTCGGCGCCCGAGCCGGTGCCGAAGCTGTTCTTCCAGCCCAGGCCCATCTGCTCGATGGGCGCGCCCTCGGGCTCCGGTCCGATGTGGGCATCGGGGTCGGCTGCGCCGTGGGTCTTGCCGAAGGTGTGTCCACCGACCGCGAGTGCCGCAGTCTCGATGTCGTTCATGGCCATGCGGCCGAAGGTCTCGCGGATGTCCAGTGCGGACTGCACGGGATCCGGGTTACCGTTGGGGCCTTCGGGATTGACGTAGATCAAGCCCATCTGCACTGCGGCCAGCGGGTTCTCGAGGCTCGTGCGGTCACCGTGGTAGCGCTCGTCGCCCAACCAGGTCTGCTCGGGGCCCCAGTAGACGTCCTCGTCCGGCTCCCAGGCGTCGACGCGTCCGCCGGCGTAGCCGTAGGTCGGCAGGCCCATGGACTCGATGGCGACGTTGCCGGTGAGCACGATGAGGTCGGCCCAGGACAGTTTGCGGCCGTACTTCTGCTTGACCGGCCAGATGAGACGGCGGGCCTTGTCCAGGCTCGCGTTGTCGGGCCAGCTGTTGAGGGGAGCGAATCGCTGCATGCCGGCTCCGGCACCGCCGCGACCGTCCTGCTTGCGGTAGGTTCCGGCCGCGTGCCACGCCATGCGGATGAAGAACGGACCGTAGTGCCCGAAGTCCGCGGGCCACCACGGCTGCGAGTTCGTCATCACGGCTTCGATGTCACGCTTGACCTCGGCGAGATCGAGAGAATTGAACTCGGCGGCGTAGTCGTAATCCGCACCCATCGGATCGCCCACGGCCGGGTTCTTCTTGAGGATCTTGAGATTGAGCGCCTTGGGCCACCACTCGCGGTTGCCGCCGCCTTCGACAGGCGTGGGCATCGCGTTGTGCATGACCGGACACTTGCCACCGCTCTCCTGCGGCTGATCCTCGTTCATCTCTTTTTCGCGTGTTACGTGATCTTCAGACACGTGCTTCCTTCCAAGGTGTGACGATCGGGCTGTGATCGGTGGTCACGAACTCTGCTGTGTTCGAGACCGGGGAGGGAACTGAACGGGAACTGCCGGCTGCTCGCGAGCAGCCGAACACTGTGCGCAGAAGCCCCAGTAGATGACCTCTGCCTCGTCGATCGTGAAACCGACGGAGTCCGATGCGGTGAGACACGGCGTCTCGCCCACCGCGCAATCCACGTCTGCGATCACGCCGCAGTTGCGGCACACAGCGTGGTGATGGTTGTCCCCGACCCGAGATTCGTATCGTGCGGGAGATCCCGCGGGCTCGATGCGACGCACCAGGCGCGCAGCGGTCAGGGCATTGAGAACGTCGTACACCGTCTGGCGTGATACCTCGGGGAGCACCGATCGGACGAGTCCGAGAATCGTGTCGGTGTCCGCATGCGGATTGGTTTCGACGACCTCGAGCACGGTGACCCGCGGACGGGTCACGCGCAAATCGGCGGTGCGTAATTGCTCCGCATAGGGTGAGATCGGCATCACAGCGTCAGTATCCTCCGGTTTTCTGGACCAAGTCAAGTATGCAGTCGAATCCGCTGCTTGTCGACTGCAACTCGGTATCGACGGCAACCCGACACATGCCGTTCGTCCGGAGTTCGGCCGGCGGCTCAGGCCAGAGCCAGAAACAACTTTTCGAGCTCGGCCTCGGTCATCGGTTCCCTACCGTCAGCAGCATCCCCCGTCATGCACTCCCGTAGGCCGGTTGCCACGATCTTGAACCCGGCACGGTCGAGCGCCCGCGACACGGCAGCGAGCTGGGTGACGACGTCCTTGCAATCACGACCGTTCTCGATCATCCCGATGACACCCGCAAGTTGGCCGTGCGCACGCTTGAGCCGGTTGAGTACCAGTGCAATGCTGTCTTCGTCGCCGATCATGTCGATTCCTTCGATGGTGGTAGCAGTGAACCCCAGGGTACCCCCGGGGGCATCATTGCGGCGCGGTACCGGTACCGCCGAGGGCCGCGATTGCCGCCTGCAGTTTCGCCGTGGCCTCGGCGGCGACCGCACCCAACCGCGGCTCACCGGTGACCTCGACCATGATGGCCGGGTTCATGGCCTCGACGACGACGGACCGCGCCGCCGCCGGGTTCTCACGCACGACCACATTGCACGGCAACAGCAGACCGATCTGTTTCATCACCCCCACTGCGCGGTGAGCCAGTCCCGGGTTGCACGCGCCCAGGATCACGTAGCGCTCCATGTCCTCGTCGAGCTTGGCCTTCAACGTGGCCTGCATGTCGATTTCGGTGAGAACTCCGAATCCCTGCTCCGACAACGCCTTTCTCGTGCTCTCGATCGCGTCGGCGAAATCGGTGTCGGTCAGTGTGGTGGACAGTGCGATGTTCATGATGTCTCCTCGAAAATTGTTGTGTCAGTGTGAGCTGTTGTGTCAGTGAGAAAAACGGATGGAGGGCAGGACAGCACGTAACCATGCCGGCGACCACCACGCGCCGTGTCCGGTCAGCCGTAGCAGGACCGGAAGCAGGACGAGTCGAACCAGGAACGCGTCGAGCAGTACCGCAACACCCAGGATGATGCCCATCTCTTTCGGGGGCAACGGATCCGACAGTGCGAATGTGAAGAACACTGCCACCATCACCGCTGCTGCGGCAAAGATGACTCGTCCCGAGTGGGCCAACCCGTCCACCTGGGCAACCTTGGAATCACCGGAGCGCTCGTAATGCTCCTTGGCGGTAGCCAGGAGGAACACCGTGTAGTCCATGGCGATGGCGAAGATCATCGCGAAGAAGAACACCGGACCCCAACCGTCGAGAAATCCCTGCGGCGTGAAGCCCAGCAACGAGGATCCGTGTCCGTCCTGGAAGATCAGCTTGGCGACGCCGAACGCCGCCGCGGTGGACAGCAGGCTCACCGCGGTACCGAGCAACGCGATGAGCGGAGCCTGAAGCGCCACCAGCAGCAGCACGAATCCGAGAACCAGGATGATCCCGACGACTATCGGCAGGTAGTCGTTCAAAGCCTGCTGCAGGTCCAGGTTCTCTGCCGGTGCTCCGCCGACGAGTGCCGAATCGGGCAATGTCGATCGCAGCTCGGCGAGAATGGAGCCCATCGCTTCGTCGGACGGATCCACCGACGGAATTGCCTGCAGCAGTGCATATCCCGAATCGTCAGCCGCACTCTGCGGAGGCGTCACCATCGAGATCCCGTCGACCCGCGCAGCGACGGTTGCGGTCTCGGCAGCATCCACTTCGGGAACCACGATCTGCAGCGAACCCGGTGCGCCCGGTCCGAACCGGTCCTGAACGAGCTCGTAACCCTGCCGCACGGGGGCATCCTCGGGCACCACTGCTATCGACGGCATTGCCACCTTCAGCCCGAGCACCGGCAGGGCGAGCGCAATCAGAATCCCCACCGACACGACCGCGAACGGCCACGGGTGCTTGTGCAGCAACTCCCCCCATGCCGCGAACCTTGGGGATCGATGCACTTGACGCTTGGCGTACGGCAACGAAGCGGCGTTGACCTTGGGTCCGAGCGCACCCAATGCCGCAGGCAGCAGAGTCATCGTTGCCAGCAACACGAAGGCGACAGCCAACATGATCCCGACGGCCATCGTGCGCACCGCCGGCGCGGGGACCAGCAGCACTGCGGACAGACTCACCAGCACCGTCAGCCCGGACAACACGACGGCCTTACCTGCGGTGTCCATGGTGGCGGCGACGGCAGCCCGAGGGTCGGTGTTCCGCAGCGCGTCGCGGAATCGAGCGACGATGAACAGGGCGTAGTCGATTCCCAGCGCGAGGGCGAACATCATTGCAAAGTTCATGGCCCACACCGAGATCGGCGTGACACCGTTGAGCAGAACCAGACCACCAGCGGAGGCAACGAGCCCCGCGACGGTGAGCAGCAGCGGCAAACCGGCCGCGACAAGGGAACCGAAGGCAAGCACCATGATCGCCAAGGTGACCGGCCACGAGAACAGTTCGGCTTGGATCATGGCGTCGTGGTTCGCCTTGTTGAAGTCCGACCACAGGGCCGACGAACCGGTGGGATACACCTCGATTCCGTCGGTCGAGAGCGCAGTCAACCGCTCCTTCACATCGTCGACGGCCTTCACCATCTCGTCGGTCGTGCCGTTCGCCCCGGCGATGACGATGCCGGTGCGGCCGTCCGGGCTGATCGTCATATTCGGTTGCGGCGCAACGACGTCTCCGAATCGGGAGTCACCGGAGAACACCTCGGTCACGTCGTCGATCACTGCCCGAACAGCGGGGTCCGTGATGGATGCTGCGTCGGAGTGAACGACCACCTGCACCGCTGCGGACGAATTGCCACCGAAATGCTGCTGGGCCAGTTCTCGAACCTGTACGGATTCGGATCCGTTCGCCTGCCACCCGGCTCCCGCCAGATCGGTGAAGACCGAGGGCGCGAACGAACCGAGGCCGATCAGCGCGATGAGCCATACGCCGAACACCCAACGACGGTGGGTCACCATCGACGCACCCGCACGGCCGAGTAGTCCCGGCCCTCTCGCGGGCAGGCCGTCAGGTGGGCGAAGAATTTCGGCATCGCGCAGCGACATGGTTCTCCTATACGGGTGGGGGTATCGGTCGAGGCGGACGAAACCCCGAGCGATCGAACGTGCCCACCATTGCACATACCCAAGGGGGTATGCAAGTACCCCTGGGGGTATCACCTCAGGGGTACTTTCATCACCGTCGGCGGATCACAACCAGGACGTGTCGATCAGCGCCGCCTGTTCCACTGCTTCTCGATGCCGCGCAGCACTTCGAGTGTCTGTTCGGAATCTGCATCGACCGCCATCCGCGACCGAGCCCGTTCGAGCGCACGTTCGGCACGTGTCACCGCGCGATACCCCGAGTCGGTGGCGTCGACCAAGTACTGCTGTCGATTTCGCGGATTGACACTGCGCACCAACAGGCCCGCGTCGACGAGACTGGCAGTTGTCGCAGTGATGCTGGTTCGGTGTCGCACCAATTCACGTGAGAGCGCGCTGTACGACAACGGCCCTCTCCGACAAACCAATTCGAGTACCTCGTACCGTGCCCAGCTCAGTCCCTGGGCATCGAGCGCCTCCGCCAACCGCACCCGGGCGGCCGAGGCCATCCGCAATACCGTGGACACGATCTCGAACTCGGTGGAATGCGCCGGAGAGGTGTCGCCGTCGAACGATTCAGCGAGGGCAGTCATCGAAAGGTACTCCCCTACTTGATTTCTGCGAGGACGGTGCCTTGGGTGATGGCGTCGCCTGCGGTGACGCTCAGGCCGGTGATGGTGCCTGCTTTGTGGGCGGTGACGGGGTTTTCCATCTTCATCGCTTCCAGGACAGCGACGAGGTCCCCGGCGGCGACTTCCTGGCCTTCGTCGACGGCGACTTTGACCACGGTGCCCTGCATCGGTGCGGTCACCGAGTCACCGGACGCGGCGCCGGCTCCGGCACCACCACGGGTGCGGGCCTTGGGCTTACGCCGTACCGCACCGGCATTCCCGCCGCTACCACCGCCGAGGGTGAGCTCTCCCGGCAGCGAGACCTCGACGCGTCGGCCCCCGACCTCGACGATGACCGACTGCCGCGGCAGGGCCTCGTCGTCGTCGATCGGTTGCCCGGCGGTGAACGGGGGAACCTGGTTGTCCCATTCGGTCTCGATCCACCGGGTGTGCACCGAGAAGGAGTCACCGTCACCGATGAACGCGGGATCGGAGACCACCGCAGCGTGGAACGGAATCACCGTCGCCAACCCGTCGACGGTGAACTCGGCCAACGCCCGACGCGAACGAGCGAGGGCTTCCTCGCGGGTGGCTCCGGTGACGATGAGTTTGGCGAGCATCGAATCGAACTGGCCCCCGATCACGCTGCCGGATTCGACACCGGAGTCGACGCGGACACCCGGGCCGGAGGGGGCGGTGAAGGTGGTGACCGGTCCGGGGGCGGGCAGGAACCCACGTCCGGCGTCTTCACCGTTGATCCGGAACTCGAACGAATGCCCGCGCGGTTCGGGGTCTTCGGTGATGGTCAGTTCTTCGCCGTTGGCGATGCGGAACTGCTGCAGGACCAGGTCGATGCCGGAGGTTTCCTCGGTGACGGGGTGCTCGACCTGCAGGCGGGTGTTGACCTCCAGGAAGCTGACGAGGCCGTCTTGGCCGACGAGGTATTCGACGGTTCCGGCGCCGTAGTAGCCGGCTTCGAGGCAGATGGCTTTGGCGCTGGAGTGGATTTCTTTGCGTTGGGCGTCGGTGAGGAACGGGGCGGGTGCTTCTTCGACGAGTTTCTGGAAGCGGCGTTGCAGGGAGCAGTCGCGGGTGCCGGCGACGATGACGTTGCCGTGTTGGTCGGCGATGACCTGGGCTTCGACGTGGCGTGGTTTGTCGAGGTAGCGTTCGACGAAGCATTCCCCGCGCCCGAATGCGGCGACGGCTTCGCGGGTGGCGGAGTCGAACAGTTCGGGGATTTCCTCGCGGGTGCGGGCCACTTTCATGCCGCGTCCGCCGCCACCGAAGGCGGCTTTGATGGCGATGGGGAGGCCGTGTTCGTCGACGAACGCCAAAATCTCGTCGGCGTCTTCGACCGGTTCGGAGGTGCCGGGGACCGAGGGTGCTTTGGCGCGGGCGGCGATGTGGCGGGCGGTGACCTTGTCGCCGAGATCGCGGATCGACTGTGGGGACGGTCCGATCCAGATCAGACCTGCATCGATGACAGCTTGGGCGAAGTCGGCGTTCTCGGAGAGGAATCCGTAGCCGGGGTGGATGGCGTCGGCTCCGGATTTAGCGGCGGCGTCCAAGATTTTGTCGATCACCAGGTACGACTCCGCGGAGGTTTGTCCGCCGAGTGCGAATGCTTCGTCGGCCAGGCGGACGAACGGTGCATCGGCGTCGGGTTCGGCGTACACAGCGACACTGGCCAGCCCGGCATCAGCGGCCGCCCGGATCACCCGAACCGCGATCTCACCACGATTGGCAACAAGAACCTTGGAAATCTTCTTATGGGAGGTAGAGGTGGTCATCTGTGCGAAGTCCTTCACTGGCCGAATCGGGCATTGACGAAAAGAGCTGGGGCACTGGCGAGTCCGTAACGATGCATATCTTCAGGTCGACCCCACAGATCGATCGGGGCCGGTACGTCCTCGGCCACCGACGACTGCGCGGCAGTCAGAACCGCAACGACAGCAGCGATCTCGGAGTCCGTCGGACTTCCGCGAAACGACCAACTGGCAGACGCGGCGTCATGCTTCGCTGCACTCATAGTGGGATGTTTCCGTGTTTCTTCGGGGGCAGGGTCACTTGTTTGCGTTCGAGCAGCCGCAACGCGGTCACGATCTGACCGCGGGTGTGACTGGGCGGGATGACCGCATCGAGATACCCGCGCTCGGCAGCGACGTACGGGTTGACCAACGTGTCCTCGTACTGCTGCTGCAACGTCAGCCGCAACGCATCGACGTCCTCACCGTTCTTCGCGGCCTCGAGCAACTGCTTGCGGTAGACGAACCCGACCGCACCCGAGGCCCCCATCACCGCGATCTGCGCCGTCGGCCACGCCAAATTCACATCGGCACCCATGTGCTTGGACCCCATCACGTCGTACGCCCCGCCATAGGCCTTGCGGGTGATGACGGTGATCTTCCCGACCGTCGCCTCCCCGTAGGCATACAACAACTTCGCCCCACGTCGGATGATGCCGTTGTATTCCTGCCCCGTCCCGGGCAGGAACCCCGGCACATCGACCAACGTGATGATCGGAACGTTGAAACAATCACACGTGCGGACGAACCGGGCTGCTTTCTCCGAGGCATCGATATCCAACGTGCCGGCGAACTGGGTGGGCTGATTGGCCACGATGCCCACCGACCGGCCGTCGATCCGCCCGAACCCGACGATGATGTTGCGGGCCCGCCCTTCCTGGACTTCGAGGAATTCGTCGTCGTCGAGGATCCGGCGGATCACCTCGTGCATGTCGTACGGAGTGTTCGGCGAATCCGGAATCAGAGTGTCGAGTTCGAGATCCTCCGCCGTCAACGAATCCTCGATGGATCCGACGATCGGATCCGACGCGGCCGTCCGCGGCGCATCGGCCCGATTGTTCGACGGGAGGTAGGCCAACAGGTCGCGGACGTAGTCGAGGGCGTCCTGCTCCCCGGACGCGACGTAATGCGCGACCCCGGACTTCTCCATGTGGGTGTGCGCGCCACCGAGCTCTTCCATCGTCACGTTCTCCCCGGTGACGGTCTTGATGACGTCGGGGCCGGTGACGAACATCTGACTGGTGCCATCGACCATGACCACGAAATCGGTCAACGCTGGGGAGTAGACGTGTCCGCCGGCGGCGGGGCCCATGATCACCGAGATCTGCGGGATCACCCCGGATGCGCGGACGTTGCGGTGGAAGATCTCCCCGTACAACCCGAGGGAGACCACACCTTCCTGGATGCGGGCCCCGGCGCCTTCGTTGATGCCCACCAACGGCCTTCCGGTCTTGATCGCCAGGTCCATCACCTTGACGATCTTCTCGCCGTAGATCTCCCCCAAACTGCCGCCGAAGACGGTCGCGTCCTGGGAGAACACGCACACATCGCGGCCGTCGACGGTGCCGTAGCCGGTGACGACACCGTCACCGAAGGGGCGATTGTCACCCAACCCGAAATTCTGTGATCGGTGCCGCGCCAACGCATCGAGTTCGACGAACGAGCCCTCGTCGAGCAGGGCGGTGATCCGCTCGCGCGCGGTCAACTTGCCCTTCGCGTGGACCCGCTCCACCGCCGCCTCACCCGACGGCATCTCCGCAGCCCCCAGACGTTTACGAAGATCGGCCAATTTACCCGCAGTGGTATGGATATCGGGTTCGGTTGTCGTCATGCAGATGTCCCCTACGTGTGTGTGGAAAGCAAGGTGCGGATGGTCAGTTGGTCGCGAGTGATCGGGCGATGACGAGACGCTGAATCTGGTTGGTGCCCTCGAAGATCTGCGTGATCTTGGCGTCGCGCATGTAGCGCTCGACGCGGAAGTCTCTGGTGTAGCCGTACCCGCCGAACACCTGCACGGCGTCGGTCGTCACCTTCATGGCCGCATCGGTAGCGATCAGCTTGGCCACAGAAGCGTTGCGGGAGTAAGGAAGTCCGGCGTCCCGACGGCGAGCCGCGTCGAGATAGGTCGCGCGTGCGGAGTCGACTGCGGCGGCCATGTCCGCCAGAACGAACCCCAGACCCTGATGGTCGATGATCTTCTTGCCGAACGCAGTGCGTTCCTGCGCGTACTTCACGGCATCGTCGAGTGCAGCCTGGGCGATTCCGACTGCGACAGCGGCGATTCCGAGCCTTCCGGCGTCCAGCGCACTGAAGGCGATCTGCAGTCCTTGGCCTTCCGCTCCGATGCGCCATTCGGTGGGAACGTGCACGTTGTCGTAGTGCGCCGACGTGGTCGGGATCGCATGCAACCCCATCTTCTCCTCGGGCTTGCCGAAACTGAGGCCTTCGGTCCCGTCGGGAACGAGAAAACACGAGATCCCTTTGGAGCCTTCGCCGGTGCGGGCGAACAGGTTGTAGAAATCAGCAACACCGCCGTGGGTGATCCATGCTTTGGACCCGTTGACCGTGTACCCACCGTCAGCCGCGCTCGCCTTGCAACTCAGGGCCGCTGCGTCGGAACCGGCCTGCGCCTCGGACAGCGAATAGGCACCGATCTGCGACCCGCCGAGCATGTCGGGAAGCTTGTCGGCCTTCTGCTGATCGGTACCGAACGCCATTACGGGATAGCAGGCCAAACCGTGCACGCTCACCGCGACTGCAACGGCCGCCCATCGTGATGCCAATTCCTCGAGTACTTGGAGGTACACCTCGTACGGCTGACCTCCGCCGCCCCATTCCTCCGCGTACGGCAGGCTCAACAGTCCGGCTTCGCCGAGAGTGGCGAACACTCCCGTCGGATAGGTCTCGTTGCGCTCGTGTTCGTCGACGATCGGGTCGAGCACCTTGTCTGCCACATCGCGGGTCAGCGCGAGAAGGTCGCGCGCTTCGGCGGTGGGCAACAGACGAGCGACGGGCACTAGAACCTCCGGGATGTTCGGCATCAGTACTGAAGAATGATCCGCAGTACTGATGCACAGTACTGCACAAGACGATGCAGTACCATCCTGGATGTGAACGCACCCGTGACCTCGCATGCCACGGCTCGCCGTTCGGAATTGTTCGACCAACTCGTCAGCCTGTTCCTGGCCGAGGGGTTCGCTCACCTGACGCTCGACACCATCGCAGCTCGCCTCCGCTGCTCCAAATCCACCTTGTACACGTTGGCGTCGAGCAAGGATCAGTTGGTGGGCGGCGCAACCGTGCACTACTTCAAGTCCATGACCACCCAGGTCGAGAATGCGGTCGCCGAGGTCGACGGAACCCGCAACCGCATCACCACGTATCTCACCGCAGTCGGTGCCGCTCTGGAATCTGCGTCCGAGCAATTCATGACCGATCTCGCGTCGCTCGAATCGGCCCGTTCGGTGTACGAACGCAACACCGCAATCGCGGCACGACGGGTCCAGGAGCTGATCAGCGAGGGTGTGGCGAGTGGCGAGGTACGCGACGTCCATGCGGCATTCGTCGGTGACGTCGCATCCTCGGTCATGGTGCGCATCCAGACGCGCGAGGTGTTCCGCCTGACCGGTCTGAGTGACGGCGACGCCTACCTCGAACTGGCGAAGTTGTTGACGGCGGGTATCGGGGCGTAGTGCCGGCACCGGGGAATGAATCGACCCGGCTGAGCGCTGAGTCGTACGAACATAGTTGATCCTTCAACGAAAGAGCGCACGATGAAGAAGATCGGATTTCTGTCCTTCGGACACTGGTCACCGTCCCCGCAGTCGCAGACCCGATCGGCATCGGATGTGCTGTTGCAGTCGATCGACCTCGCGGTCGCGGCCGAGGAACTCGGAGCCGATGGTGCGTACTACCGCGTCCATCACTTCGCCAATCAGCTCTCTTCACCGTTTCCGCTGCTCGCCGCCGTCGGAGCCAGGACGAGCACCATCGAAATCGGTACCGGCGTCATCGACATGCGGTACGAGAATCCCTTCTACATGGCCGAGGATTCCGGCTCTGCCGACCTCATCTCGGGCGGGCGGTTGCAACTCGGCGTGAGTCGGGGATCGCCCGAACAGGTCATCGAGGGGTACCGCCACTTCGGATACTCCCCCGCGGAGGGCTCCGACCATGCGGACATGGCTCGCGAGCACACCCGCATCTACCTCGATCTGCTGGAAGGCAAGGGCTTCGCTCAGCCGAACCCGCGGCCGATGTTCCCCAACCCGCCTGGCCTGCTGCGCCTCGAACCTCACGCACCGGGTCTGCGCCAACGAATCTGGTGGGGCGCAGGCACCCGCGAGACGGCCGAGTGGACGGCGCGCCAGGGCATGAATCTGATGAGCTCCACACTTCTCAGCGAAGACACCGGGGTGCCTTTCCATCAGTTGCAAGCCGAACAGATCGAACGCTTCCACAAGACGTGGAGCGACGCGGGCCACGACTTCGCTCCTCGAACATCCGTGAGCCGCAGCATCTTTCCGATCGTCAACGATCTCGACCGCGCCTACTTCGGCCGAGAGGGCAGCGGCGACGACCAAGTCGGCTACCTCGACGGCGGCAAGGCTCGTTTCGGCAAGACCTACGCGGGTGAGCCCGATCGGCTGATCGAAGAACTGGCAGCGGACGAGGCGATCGCCGCCGCGGATACTCTGCTGCTCACCGTCCCGAACCAGTTGGGTGTGGAGTACTGCGCACACGTTCTGGAGACGCTGCTGCGCGACGTGGCCCCCGCACTGGGGTGGCGTTGATCACTCGGTGACCAGGGGCGATTGGTTTCGGCGGATACGGGTACTGGCAGCAGGTTCACCCGCCCCCACCTGCCAGGAGTCCTCATGCTCAAACGCGACGTATCCGCGCGCCTCGATGTAGACATCACCGCCGCCACCACTCTCGAATTCCAGATCGCCATCGCACCGCACCCCGGTACGACGGTCACCGAATCGCTCTCCTTCGTTCTCGACGGTAATCCCGTCGAGGCGAAGGAGGTCAGCGGACCGCACGGCAACCGCATTCACGTCATGCCCGCCGACGTCGGCAACTTACAGGTCTCGTACGACGCCACCATCCTGGGCAACACCACCCCGGCCCCCGTCACCGACTACGACATGTCGCTCTACCTTCGGCCCAGCCGCTACGCCGAAGCAGACAAGTTCTACGGTTTCGCCGCAACAGAATTCGGCGATTACGCCGATTCCGAGGAACTGCTGGCCAAGATCTCCGCCTGGGTGGGCGCACGTCTGAATTACGTTCCAGGAAGCAGTGATCCGATCGACGGAGCCGTCGACACGCTGCTTGCAGGCCAGGGAGTGTGCCGCGACTACTCGCATCTGGTCGTCGCGATGCTGCGCGCTGTCAATGTTCCTGCCCGCCTCGTAGCCGTGTACGCGCCCGGATGCGATCCGATGGATTTCCATGCCGTCGCCGAGGCGTTCGTCGGCGGCCAGTGGCGTGTCGTCGACGCCACGTGCCTGGCACCGCGGTCCACTCTGGTTCGCATTTCGGTAGGCCGCGATGCCGCCGATACCGCATTCCTGGACAACCACAAGGGTGCCATCACCCTGAACAGTTCCGTGGTCACCGCCGTGGTCGACGGCGAGCTTCCGCACGACGACATCACTGAGCTGGTCTCCCTCACCTGACCGCCGCGGTCGCTCGAGTGATGCAGATCACTTTCGCGCGACGTTTGCTTTCGGCCTCGAAAACCGACTATCTATCCGTTACCAACAATCACAGCCACCCGAAAGGTGCACACCATGAGCTTCATCGACAAGGCCAAGAACGCAGCAGAAGACGCCATCGGCAAGGCGAAGGAAGTTGTCGGCGACGCAACCAACAACAAGGACCTCGAAGCCGAGGGCAAGAAGGATCAGGGTTCGGCCGGCGTCAAGAAGGTCGGCGAGAACATCAAGGACACCTTCAAGTAACCAGCAGCCCCGCATCGAGTGCCGCCGGTCACCGCGATCGGCGGCACTCGGTTTCTGCTCACCTTCCACTTCACAGAACGGAACCCTCATGATTGCAACATCGGACACCACAACCACCAAGCGCCGCGGCGGATTCGCCTCGAAGTTGGCCCTCCTCGTCACGGTCGTGCTCGTTGCAGCACTGGTCATCTTCGTGCTGCAGAACACCGTTCACAGCACGATCAACTTCCTCGGCTGGAACTTCGATCTCGGGCAGGGCGTCGCAATGCTCGGTGCAGCCGTCGTCGGAGCGATCATCGCGCTGACGGCAACAGCAGCAGTCAAGGTTCGACGGGCCGTCCGCTGACAACCTCCCCCACGACAGGACTTCCCGCATGATCCCGCTGCTGGCCCGCAAGTATCTTTACCGCTACCTTGTCGTCGCGATCGGCTTGCCCATTGCTGCCCGGCTCCTGGCATTTGCCGGCGTGAGCCTCGAAAAGCGAACGGGCAGAGCCAATGTCGTATCCAATGCCCTGAAGTCCGCCGGCAGGTTCGCACAGCGTCGAGCAGACAAATCCGCTCGGAAACGTACGTCCGCAGCGCAGTAGCGGTAACGCGTTCAACTCCGCGCGACGTGGGCGGCGAGGACGTCGCGCAACACCTCACGGTCGTCGAATCGCAGGATGTGGTCGCCGTACACCTGTTCGGCATCGCAGCCCCGGCCTGCCACAACCACGGCATCCCCGGGCTGAGCAATGGCCACAGCGTGCTCCACGGCACGCCGCCTGTCGGCTTCGACTACCACCACCGCTGAGTGTGCAGCCCGAGCTCCCTCTTCCACTGCGGCTCGGATGGTGCCGGGGTCCTCCGACAGCGGACTCTCGTCGCTGACGATCACCACATCGGCCAACGTGGCTGCCGTTCGCCCGAGTGGAAACCGCTTACCCGGGTCACGTTCGCCCGTTGCCCCGACGACGACGATCAGTCGACCCGAGACCACGCTGCGGACGAACGGCAGCAGCGCCCGCTGACCTGCCGTGTTGTGCACGTAGTCCACGACGGCCAGGAAAGGCTGTCCGACGTCGACACGTTCGAGGCGGCCGGGAACGGCGTCGAGGCGTTCGAGTCCTGCCGCGACTGCTGCGATGTCGCGGCCGGCCGCCAACGCCATGGTCAGTGCGGCCAGAGCGTTCTCGGCCTGGTGCGGACCCAGCAGAGGTAGGCGGATCTCGACATCGCCCATCGGGGTTCGCGCTGTCAGGGACGTTCCGACGTCGGTGCACTCGATGTTCTCGCCGCGAACATCGGCACCGCGATCGGCCGTGGACCACGTCCAACAGGGAATATCGAGGCGTCCCGCCAGGATTTTGCCGTGCGGATCGCCGACGTTGACCACAGCGCGTGTCGATCGGTGCGCCGAGAACAGCTCGGCCTTCGCGGCGAAGTAACTGTCCATGTCTCCGTGGTAATCGAGGTGATCCGGCGTGAGATTGAGGAACCCCATCACCGCGAAACGGAGACCGTCGACGCGGTGCTCGGTGACGGCGTGAGAGGACACCTCGAGGGCAACCGCCGTAGCGCCCTCGTCTCGGAAACGGCGCAGAGTCCGATGCACTGTGGCCGCCTCGGGCGTAGTTCTGGCCGATTTTTCCCCGCCGTGCGGCCCCACCAAACCGATTCCGGTCATGGTCGCCACGGAGTCTCCCGCAGCAGCGAGCCCGGCTCCGAGCAGCAGGGTGGTGCTCGTCTTTCCGTTGGTCCCGGTGACTCCGTACAGATCGAGGTCTCGGTGCGCGAACCGATGAATTCGAGCGCACACCTCCCCAACCCGGCGGCGCGGGTTCGGCACGACGAGTGTCGGCAGAACCGTCGAGGCCCGGTCCGACAACGCCGCCACTGCCCCTCGGGCCTTGGCCTCGAGCTCGAAGTCGAGGCCGTGCGCTCGGCGGCCGGGCAACGCCACGTACAGGTCACCGGGACGAACCGTTCGCGAGTCGTCGCTTGCCCCGGTCACTCGCACGGAACGAATCGGCGGCGCAGCGCCGATCGAGAGTGCCAGCTCGTTCAGTTCCACGCCGACGCCGATCGACGACGTGCCACCCCTGCCGAGATCGGGCTCGATCAATGCCCCGCAGGGTCGGTCAGGTTCTTGCCTTCCTGTGCCTTGACCCGGCGACGCTCGAGCAACACCAGAACCGTGCCTGCGACGAGCAGAACGGGCGCGAGGACCGCGCCCGTCCACGCCCAACCCTCGAAACCGTAGCCGGCCGCAGTCAAGGTCAGTCCGAGGCTGACCAGCGCGAGACCGATACAGATGTAGCCGGGCCAGTTGCGCGCGTCGACGATCGCTTCCCCGGCGTGCCCGCGCATCGTGCGGTCGTCGTCGTTCGCTTCGGCACCGGAGTCGGCGGGGTCATGTTGGGCCATGGTGTCTCCTCGACTGCTGTTCGCTTCACCGGCGACGCATTCCGGGCCTGCAGGAACACGTCGATTACGTCAGTGTCCCCGCGGCGAACCCGTCCAAACATGAAGCCTCGCAGCACTCGAGGCAGACCCGTGATCGATATCCGGGCCGGCGGGCTCAGTTCTGCCAGGCGACGGCAGCGAACGGAGCGTGACTCGACAACCGGCCGACGATGCCGGCATGCGCGAAGTCCTTTGCCGTGGCCACTGCGTCGAGCACGCCGGATCCCTTGGCCAGCTCGGCAGTGATGGCAGCTGCGAACACGCATCCTGCGCCGGACACCCTCTCGTCGCCGATCTTCGGGGCGCGCAGGACGGTGAGGTCCTTTCCGTCGAACACGACGTCGACGGCTTCGTCTCCGGGTAGGCCGGCACCACCCTTGACCACGACGTACTGGGGGCCGAGGTCGGCGATCCTCCTGGCTGCCTCACCGAGATCCTCGACGGTGTCGATGGAGTCCATTCCGGACAACGTCGTCGCCTCGAACAGGTTGGGTGTGATGACGGTGGCCAGCGGAAGAATGTCGCGACGGAGCGCATTGTCGGTGTCGAGAGCCGCACCGGGTTCCTGGCCCTTGCAGATCAGCACGGGATCGACCACCACATGACGCCACGGCTGCAGGCGCAGTGATTCCGCGACCGTGGCGACGGTCGCGGGGGTGCCCAGCATGCCGATCTTGACGACATCGAGATCGTGAGCGGCGGTGGCCACTTCGATTTGATCTGCGATCACCGAACTGTCGATCGGCACGAAGCGGTGGCCCCATTCGGCCTTCGGATCGAAGGACACGATGCACGTGATGGTGCCGACCCCGTAGACCCCCAACCGCTCGAACGTCTTGAGATCTGCTTGCAGACCAGCCCCGCCGGTGGCTTCCGAACCTGCGATCACGTACGCGATTGTCGACATCGGCCCATTATGGCAACCGACGCCCCATACCGCGCCGGGTGGTCGAGAAGCCGCGTGCGCCGGGCCCACTGCCGCGTTGTGCCCCGGCTCAGCGGCAGGTAGCGTCACCGATATCCGAGTCGAGTCCAGGCCGGTCCCCCACTGCGCAACCGCCGTACGTGTGCCCCGAGAACGGCGGCATACCAACGCTTTTCGTTCGGCGTAGCGGCGTACCGAGATGACGACGGAGGTCCGAGCGTGACGACGAAACGCGACACCACAGCTCGATGCGAGGACGTGTGGAACGTTCTTGCCGATGGCTGGTCCTACGCAATGTGGGTGGTCGGTGCATCCCGAATCAGAGCGGTCGACGCGGCGTGGCCTGCTCCCGGCAGTGTCATCCACCATTCGGTCGGAGCCTGGCCGCTCGTGCTCAGCGACGTCACGCGCTCGGTCGCCGTCCACGAGAACCGCGAATTACAGCTGGAAGCCCGGGCCATGCCGTTCGGACGCGCCTCCATCACCGTCCGGCTGCACCCGACAGCAACCGGCTGCACGATCGAAATGATCGAGCACGCGAGCACACCGCCGTTCGAGCTCGTGCCCAACCGGGTTCAACATGCGCTGTCTCACCCCCGAAATTCCGAGGCACTCAGGCGTCTCGCACTGTTGGCGGAGCGCGCATCGAACCCGTAGAACCTGCCGCGTCCGGCGCGGCCGGCTCGCCGAAACGTCTGTGCCGCAACCGATCGAGAGAACACGGTTGAAGACCGAACACACCGGGCATGCGATTGCCATGACATCCCCGCTGCGTCGTTCGATTCGATCTGTCTCCAGCACCAGCCCCCGAAGCGGGAACCGGCACTGATGGCGTCCGACCACAGTCCGAGCGTCCACCCGGACGGCTCCGAGTCCGACGGGTCGTCGACGCCACTGCGCCGGGCGATCTCGGGCAAGTTGTTGTTCGTCTTCATTCTCGGTGACGTGCTGGGCGCCGGGATCTACGCTCTCGTCGGGGAAATCGCGGGTGAGGTCGGCGGAGCGATCTGGCTGCCGATGCTGCTCGCTCTCCTGATGGCCTTGCTCACTGCGGCGTCCTACGCCGAATTGGTGACCAAGTACCCCCGAGCGGGCGGGGCGGCGGTGTTCGCCCAGCGAGCCTTCGGGCGACCGATAGTGTCGTTCCTCGTCGGATTCTCGATGCTCGCGGCTGGCGTGACGAGCGCGGGAGGTCTGGCGCTGGCCTTCTCGGGCGACTATCTCGCAGTGTTCCTCGATGTGCCCGCCGTGCCTGCGGCGGTCGTCTTCCTTCTCCTCGTCGGACTTCTCAATGCCCGCGGGATCACCGAATCTCTCCGGGCCAACCTCGGTATGACGGTGATCGAGGTGTCCGGTCTCGTCGTGATCATCGCCCTGGCCGGGCTCGTTCTGAGCCGCGGCGACGGCGCACCGTCACGGGTGCTCGAATTCACCGACGACACCACGCCGACGCTGGCAGTGCTGGGGGCGGCTCTGCTCGCCTTCTACTCGTTCGTGGGGTTCGAGACTTCGGCCAACATCGCCGAGGAGGTCGAGGATGTGCGGCGGGTGTATCCCCGGGCTCTGCTCGGAGCCGTCACGACAGCCGGAGTGGTCTATGTGCTGGTCGGTCTCGCAGTCTCGACGGTCGTTCCGGCGGATACGCTGGCCCAGTCCACCGGTCCGCTGCTCGAGGTCGTCGACGCCGCCGACGCCGGAATCCCACCGTGGGTCTTCAGTCTGGTCGCCCTCGTGGCCGTCGCCAACGGCGCCTTGCTGACGATGATCATGGCGTCGAGATTGACCTTCGGCATGGCCCGCGACGGATTGCTTCCGGTCGCCCTGGCCAAGGTGCTGCCCGGCCGCAAGACTCCGTGGGCGGCCATTGTCGCGACCACTGTGGTCGCAATGGCGTTGTGCACCACCGGCTCCGTGGCCGCACTCGCCGAAACGGTGGTGCTGCTTCTGTTGTTCGTCTTCATCAGTACCAACATTGCCGTGCTCGTGCTGCGTCGAGACCGATCCGACACCGACCACTTCCGAACGCCGACGGCGCTTCCCGTCCTGGCGTTGATCACATGCGCCGTGCTGCTCACTCAGCAGTCCGCGGCCACGTGGCTCCGCGCCGGGCTGCTGCTCGCAGTCGGAATCGCGCTGTACTACGTCGGTAGGGTTGTGAGCAACAAGACCGCGACCGAGCCCAGGAGCATCACCCGATGACCACCACAGAGGTCGACGCAGTCGTCATAGGTAGCGGTCACAACGGATTGGTCGCCGCCGCGGCGATGGCCGACGCGGGGTGGGACGTCGTGATTCTCGAGGCGGCCGAACTACCCGGCGGCGCCGTCCGCAGTGCCGAACTGGTTCCTGGATTCACCAGCGACCTGTTCAGCGCGTTCTATCCGCTGGCTGTGTCCTCGCCCGCCATGACAGCACTCGAGCTCGAGCGTCACGGACTGACGTGGTCTCACTCGCCGACGGTCTACGGCCACGCGCGATCCCCGGAGGACACCGACGCTCCGGTCGTCCATCACGACGTCGAGGCGACCGCTGCTCTGTTGCGTGAGCACGACGTACGCGACGGTGACACGTGGCTGCGCCTGTTCGAGCAGTGGGAACGTATTCGCACTCCCCTGCTCGGTTCGCTCTTCGGGCCGTTTCCACCGGTACTGCCGGCAGCACGATTGGCGCGCACTCTCGGCGTCTCCGAGACACTGCGCTTCGTCCGGTTCGCTGCGTTGCCTGCACGGGTGATGGCCCACGAGCTGTTCCACAGCGAGGCCGCGCGGTGCCTGCTCCTGGGCAATGCGATGCACGGCGACGTACCCACCGACGCGCCGGTGAGCGGAATGATGGGATATCTGCTGACGATGCTCGCGCAGGACGTCGGGTATCCGGCACCCGTAGGTGGATCGTCGGCTTTGACCGACGCGTTGATTCGCCGGGCTCAGGCCTCGGGTGCTGTGCTGACGTGCAGTCGACCCGTCGAGTCCATCGATGTGCGGAGCGGTCGTGCACGCGCCGTGCACACGACAGGTGGCGAGACGTTTCGCGCTCGACGAGCGATCGTTGCCGACGTGTCGGCCCCCGCACTGTACGGGTCGTTGCTGCCCTTCGATGCGGTCCCGCGTCGCGTGCACGACGACCTACGTACGTTCGAGTGGGACACCCCGGTGGTCAAGCTCAACTACGCTCTCGACCGCCGAATACCTTGGCGCTCGGCATCTTTGGCCGACGCGGGCACCGTCCACCTCGGCGCGGACGACAACGGCCTGGTCCATTGGGCGGCCGATCTCACGACCGGGGTTCTCCCGCAGAGCCCGTTCATGTTGTTCGGCCAGATGACCACAGCGGACCGGTCCAGATCGCCCGAGGGCACCGAAAGCGCTTGGGCCTACACACATCTGCCGCGCGGGGTCGTCGACGACTCGGCCGCCGAGATCGTCGCCGACCGCGTCGATCAGGTGTTGGAACAGCACGCCCCGGGATTCGCCGATTCGGTGGTGGGACGGGTGGTGCAAAGACCGAGCGATCTGCACGGCGCCGATGCCAACCTGCACGGCGGTGCGGTCAACGGCGGTACCGCACAACTGCAGCAGCAGTTGATCTTTCGTCCCACGCCAGGATTGGGGCGCGCGGAGACCCCGGTGGAAGGATTGTTCCTCGGGTCCGCGTCCGCCCACCCCGGGGGCGGAGTCCACGGTGCGGCCGGGGCCAACGCCGCTCGGGCCGCACTCGGCCAGCGAGGGGCGAGCGGATGGGCGCGAAAGAAAGTCACCAGTGCACTGATCGAATTCCTGACCCGATGACGGCGTTATCGAAACGAGATCTTTCGTTACCGACTCGAGATCGTCGACATCACCGTCCGACATCTCGCACTGGCATCGTTGACTACACAACAAACCAGCGAGCAGGCGGAGACACCAGCCGGCCGCGCACTTCTCCGGAAGAGGTCTCGACATGTCGATGAGCATTGCCACCATGGACAACGCCGTTCGCGACGACGAAGCCGAGTTCCGACTCGACACCATCGTCCGTTCCGACGGGAACAACATCCTGCGGGCCTTCGGTGAACTCGACATGTCGACCCGGGCCGAATTCGTCCACGGCCTCGATCGCCTGGCCGCCGTTTCCTCCGTGGTCACGATCGACCTGTCCGAGGTGTCGTTCGTCTACTCGGGAGTCGCGAATGCCATCGTCGATGCGACCTACACCCACCCGGGCAAGATCGTTATCCACGCGCCGGCACGTTCGGTGCGCATGGTCCTCGACGTACTGGGTGCAGGCGACCTGTTCGTCGACGCGCCTGGATCGTGAATCGGACACGATGACAGGTAACCTCGGCCGTATGTCTGACGACCCGACCGGAGAACAGTTCGAGATCGTTTCGGATGTGCACGACGCGACTACCGTCATCACAGTCAGAGGCGAACTCGACCTGGATACCATCCCTCACTTGTCCGCCGCTGCGTTCCCTGCGGCCGACGCCGCGGAACGCGGACTGGTAGTCGACATGACCGATGTGAGCTTTCTGTCGTCGAGCGCCATCACCGTGTTGGTCCGGGTGTCCGACCGACTGCCCGAATC
Organism: Rhodococcus sp. 05-2255-1e; assembly: GCF_002259025.1. Lineage (NCBI taxonomy): Bacteria > Bacillati > Actinomycetota > Actinomycetes > Mycobacteriales > Nocardiaceae > Rhodococcus > Rhodococcus sp. 05-2255-1e. The sequence continues at coordinate 100,465 of NZ_NOZE01000040.1, forward strand.
GTCGCGGATGGCACTGGTCGCCGTCGACGGGGTGGTCGTTCGCCCGGTTCAACTCAGCGGAATCGACCGGGTGATGGCCACCTTCACCACCGTTCCCGAGGCTGTGGCGCATGTGCAGTCGAGCGCGGTCGACAGTGAGGGTGGCCGATGACGTCCCACTCGCAGCCCGCCAGTCGGTGGAGTCACACTGCGACCGCTGAGGCTGCTGCTGCCAGCGCCGCTCGGCGCCGACTCCAGGGTTGGGCGCTCGACCTGGGAGTGCATCGGACTCTCGTGGACGACATCGCTCTTGGGGCCTACGAAGCCCTGGCCAACGTCGTCGAACACGCCTACAGCTCCGCGCCCGAACCGGGGACGATGACGATCACCGCAGCGTACGAACGCGAGACGCTGACCGTCACCGTCTCGGACACCGGCACGTGGCGTCCGCCGGCACCGACGACCACACGAAGCCACGGGCTCCAGCTCGCCGAGGCAGTGTCCGACGACCTCACCGTCGACCACCGTCCAGGTCTGGGCACCGTGGTCACCGCAGTGTGGCGGAACCCAGTCACGGCCGAATCAACCGGCCGCCCCTCGTAATCTTGGTAGGAGAAGCCATGACCGCCTCGGCTGCCGAACTACTCGACTCCGCACCGTGCGGGGTTTTTTCGATCGACGTTGCGTCCGGCGACATCCTTTACGCCAACGCGGCGGCCGCTCGCATCACGGCACTGAGTCGGGACGATCTGGTCGGCACCGCAGTCACGGATCTCTTCAGCCCCGAGTTCGCGCAGGTCTTGCGCGACATGCTCGCGGCAGCCACGTCGTCCGACTCCGACTCGCCCATCGGAGTGACGGCGCAACTCACCGGCGCACCCGCATCGGGCTCGCAGACGGCGGTGTCGATGCTCGCCAACAGCCTGCGAGCGGTGTCGGGTGCGACGACGGTGACCATGACACTCCACAACGAGACCGAGCGCCGAGTCCGCGAGCAGCACCTGATGGATGCGCGAATGTACGCCGAGGCAGCTCAGGACGACGCCGAAGCAGCTCTCGACCGATCTCAGGATGCATTGGGCGCGTCGGAGGAAGCCCGCAAGTTGGCGGAAGCCGAAAAGACTCAGGTACAAATTCTGGCCTCGACTCTGCAACGCACACTGTTGCCGCCGATCCTGTCCGCGCCGACGGGCATGCAGGTGGCGGCCCACTACCACCCCGCGTCCATCGACGAAGTGGGCGGCGACTTCTACGACGTGTTTCCCCTCGACAACGCGACGTGGGGTTTCTTCCTCGGCGACGTGAGCGGAAAAGGAGCGGGCGCGGCTGCCGTCACGTCCCTGACTCGATACACGCTGCGGGCCGCAGCGGTCTTCGATCGGGATCCGATCGCCGTACTCGAGAACCTCAACACGGTGCTCCACCACGAGTTTCACGGCGACGATCCGCGATTCTGCACCGTGGTCTTCGGTACCGTCGCGCCGGGACCCGACGGTGCCGTGGTGCACCTCGCCAGCGGTGGCCACCCACCGGCTCTTCGTATCGCGCACGACGGCGTCGTCGAATTCGTGGACACCACCGGCGGGCAGTTGGTCGGAGCCCTCACCGAACCGCACTTCGCCTCGGCGACGGTGACGATGCAGCCCGGTGACGTGTTGGCGTTCTACACCGACGGGCTGACCGAGGCGATCGTCGGCCCGGGCCGAACTCGCTTCGACGACGACGGCAGTCTGCACGCATTCGCCGCCGAACGAGGCCGGACCTCCGCGGCGAAGATCGTCGACGATCTGACCGAATTGTTGGCCTCGTTCGGTGACGGACTTCAGGACGACGTGGCGTTGCTCGCCTTCGAGGTTCCCCCGATCGATACCGATTCCGGCTCGGACCCGACCGACTCGTAGTCCTTCGACTCCTCGATCGCCTCCAACGGCGGTACCTCCTCACCGTCGAGCACTCTGCGCATTCGCTCTTTGTCGAGTTGGCCCTCCCAGTTCGCCACGACGAATGTCGCGACGCAGTTGCCGAGAAGGTTCACCGATACTCGCATGGAGTCCATGATCCGGTCGGCACCGAGCAGCAACGCCACGGCCGCAACCGGGATGGACCCGTGCCCGATGGCCGCAACGGTCGCCGACAATGCGAGGAACGACGAACCCGGTACTCCGGCCATGCCTTTGGAGGTCAGCATCAGGATCAACACCGCAGCGATCTGCTCTCCGAGTGTCAGGTCGACGCCGAGAGCCTGCGCGAGAAAGAGAATGCAGATCGACAGATAGAGGGTTGCTCCGTCGAGGTTGAACGAATATCCCGTCGGAACCACCAGACCGGTGGTCGTGCGGGAGCACCCTGCCTCGGTCAGCTTGACCATGATGCGCGGCAGTACCACCTCCGTCGACGCCGTTCCGAGGGCGAGGAACAACTCGTCCTTGATGTACCGCAGGAACTTCCAGAGGTTGACTCCGGCGAAGTACCGCGCGACGGCCGCGAGAACGAGAATGAACAACACGGCAGCCAGATAGCAGCACGCGATCAGTTTCCCGTAGCTACCGAGCGACGAAATGCCGTACTGGCCGACGATGTATGCCATCGCCCCGAAGGCACCGATGGGTGCCAGGCGCATGATCCAACCGATGATGGTGAAGAAGATGTGGCTGATGTGATCGACGAGTTCGAGCACGATCGGCGGGCCCTTCTCACCGAACTTCGCCAAGGCCAAGCCGAACAGCACGGCGAAGAACAGCACCTGCAGTAGCGCGTTCTCCGCGAATGCCGACACCACAGAGGTCGGAATGATGTTCAGCAAGAAGTCCACGGTGTGCGGCAATTCGCCGCTGCCGGTCTTCTGGTCGACGGCCTCGGCACCGGTGGCCAAGGTCTGCGGGTCGATGGAGAACCCGGAGCCCGGCTTGACGATGTTGCCGACCACCAGACCGAACACGAGCGCGAACGTCGTGATCAGCTCGAAGTAGACCAGGGCCTTGACGCCGATGCGGCCGACGGACTTGAGGTCGCCCACATGGGCGATGCCGATGACGACGGTGCAGAAGATGATCGGCGCGATCAGCATCTTGATGAGCTTGATGAAGCCGTCGGCCAGTGGTTTGAGGTCTGCACCCAGGCCCGGCCAGAGCCACCCGATCGCAATGCCTCCGACTATGCCGATCAGTAACTGCACGAAAAGCGATGCATACCAAGGCTTTCGGCGTACACCGGGTTCGGCTTCCCGGTCCGTTGCGGTCGGTCGTTCTGTCATGCGCTCACCGTTCGATCGAGTTTCCGTCGTGCTCGGCGACACCTCCGTCGCATGGCACCATGTTTCGGCGCGACCATCGTGCGCGAGAAATGTTTCGTCGATGTTGACGGTGATGGTCGATGGTGAAACCAGTCGACTCGATCGGCAGGTCGAGTTACACGTGCACCCCGAGGCCGGGCTCGAATCGGATCGACGGACTGTTGTTCGGTCCATCGTGGGTCACATGGGCACGCACGCGGTACACCCGCGCGATCAACTCCTCGGTGAGCACGTCGGCGGGTGCGCCTGCTGCCACCACCCGGCCCTCGGACAACACCACGAGTTGCGTGCAGAACATCGCCGCCAGGTTCAGATCGTGCAGTGCGATGACGCTCGTGATGGGTAACCGTGCGACCAACGCCAGCAATTCGAGCTGATGATGGATGTCGAGATGGTTGGTCGGTTCGTCGAGCAGCAGTTCCCGCGGCTCCTGAGCCAGGGCGCGCGCGATCTGCGCGCGCTGCCGTTCGCCGCCGGACAGCTGATGCCACAGGCAATGGGCCTTTCCTGCCAGACCCGTGTGCCGCAGTGCAGAATCCACGGCCGCCGCATCTGCAGCTGCGTCTCCGCCGAACGCTCCTCGATGGGGAATGCGGCCGAGCCGTACGACGTCGGCGACGGTGATGTCGAAGTCGGTGTCGGCGTGCTGACTCACCACGGCCACGATCTTCGCGACGTCCTTGCGACGCATCGCGGACAGCTCGGTTCCGTCGAGGGTCACCACGCCCGACGTCGGCCTGACGGCACCGTTCATCAGATGCAGCAGCGAGGACTTGCCGGATCCGTTGGGCCCGAGCAGCCCGACGGTATCGCCCGGGCCGGGCTCGAGGGACACCCCGTCGACGACCAGCGCACCGCCGCGACGCCACGTGACATCGGTTGCCGAGAGTGTCATGACGCCTTCTTCCGTCTGGACAGGATGGCGATGAATGCCGGGACGCCCACCAGTGCGGTACCCACGCCGACCGGCAGCGGCGTCGGCGCGAACGCGACGCGCGACACCGCGTCCACCCAGACCATGAAGACCGCCCCGATCAATGCCGTGACCGGAACGAGGCGACCGTGCCTCGAGCCGACGAGGAACCGCGCTGCATGCGGCAACACGAGCCCGAGGAATCCGATCGCCCCTGCCACACTCACCAAGGTGGCCGTGATGAGGGCGGTCACGACCAGGAGTGCGATGCGAGCCTTGCGTACCGGGATGCCCAGTGAGGACGCCACCTCGTTGCCGAACGAGAACGCGTCGAGCACGAATGCGTAGTAGAAGCAGACGGCTGTCCCGACCGCGACGACTGCGGCGCACAGAATCACGTCGTCCCAGCGAACACCCTCGAGCGAGCCCAGCAGCCAGAACATGACGCCGCGGGTCTCGTCGGAATCGGCGAACGCGAAGATCACCAACGACGTCAATGCCGAGAACAACTGGGTCGACGCCACTCCGGCCAGAATCACGCGGTCGTTGTTGCCGCCGGAGAGTTGAGCGAGCAGCAGCACCAGTCCGAATGCCACCAGTGCCCCGATGAACGCGCCACCGGACAGTCCGAGCGCGGCCCCACCGACTCCGAGGATCCCGACCAGCACCGCTCCTGTGGACGCGCCGGAACTGATGCCGAGCACGAACGGGTCGGCGAGCGGATTGCGGAGCAGCGACTGCATGATGACCCCGCAGATCCCGAGGCCGCTGCCGCATGCAGCTGCCACGAGGCTGCGTGGGAGCCGTTCTTCCCACACGATCGCGTTCTTGGACACCCGGACGGGGATGTCCGCCAGTCCCAGGTGGTTGAGCACGACGTCACGCACGTTGACCAGCGAGATCTGGGCCGGCCCGAGCGTCATCGCGATCGCCACGGAGACGACCAGAAGGAGAACCCCGCCGATCATGACGGCGGGCAGGCCGATCTGTCGTTTCGCCGAGACGCTCGGCTCGGCCGTGGTGGCGCTCAGGACCGAGGCCCGATCTGGTTCAGGCCTGCGGTCAGCTTCTCGACGGCGTCGACCAGCCGAATCGAGGGGTTCATCTCGGCGCCGTGCAGCGAGATGTACCGCTTGTTCTTCACCGCGTCCATGGTGCTGGTGACCGGGTCCGATTCGAGGAACGCAATCTTGTCCTCCAGCTTGTCCCCGGGGAAGCGATTGCGGAGTAGGTCTCCGAGCACCAGCACGGACGGATCGCGGTCCACCACTGTTTCCCACCCGACCGCTTCCCAGTCGTCCTGCAGATCGGAGTAGACGTTGGTGGCACCGACCTGATCGGCGAGGAGGGCAGGCGCTCCGGAGCGGCCGGCGAAGTACGGGCTCTTGGTGTCTGCGAACCAGAACGCGATGCTCTCACCGGTCTTGTCGTTGCCCGATGTGGCCGCGTCGAGACGGCCTTGCAGTTCGCTGATCAAGCTCTCACCGCGTTCCTGGACGTCGAACACCTCGGCCGTTTCGCGAATGGTCTGATACAGCGCGTCCATGGTCAACGGGGTCGTCCGGGGATTGCCACCGTTGACGCTCAGGCCGTTGTCACAGTCGGTGGGTGCGAGATACGTCTCGATGTTCGATTCGGCGAAGCGGCTACGGTCTGCGACACCGCCCTGCTTGTAATGGCGGCCGAACGACGCGGTCACGAAATCCGGGTCGGTGTCGAGCACCACCTCGTAGGTCGGCGCGTTGTCTGCCAACCGCGGTACGGATGCGTTCGCCTCGGCGAGATTCTCGCGGATCGGATCCGTCCACGATGCTGTCCCGACCATGCGATCCTGCAGACCGAGCGACAGCAGGATCTCGGTGGAATCCTGATCGAGAGACACCACTCGCTGCGGCGGAGCGTCGACGGTTACCGACTGGCCACAGTTGTCGAGTACGAGCGGGTAGACGGTCTTGCCGTCGCCGCCCGTGGCCGCGGTCTGCGACACCTCCTCGGACTCACCACATGCGGTGATCAGACCTGCAGCAAGAACCAGCGACGAGAGGGCAGCGACGCGCCTCGTACCTTTTTTCACGGGGTGACCGAACTTTCTCGACGTACTGAGCGGGAGGACGAACAAGAGGAGAGGATACCCTGCCCTATCTTGCTCGACGACCGCCGCGCATTTCGGTCGCTCCCGTTCGGTGCCTCAGACCATGTCTGCCCAGGGGTCCGCACGCCGCCACAGCGTCGGCAACTGCAGTTCGACCCCATCTCTGCGTGCACAGGCGGTCAATACGTCGAGCGAGGTGCGCATGTCGTCGAAGGCGTAGGGCAGCGGTCGCAACGGCCTGTCGAGGGGCCGGAAGAAGTCGTCCCAGTGCGTCAGCACGACGCGCCGAGCCCCCACCGACAACACCGTTTCCCGCCAATACTCGTCGATGTACTCGCGTGTTCGGCGCCCCAGCTGACCGATGGACAGGTACACCACCTCGGCGGAAAGGCCGTCGAGCATGCCCGCTCGGAACCCGGCGCTGCTGTGGACGAGAGCCCGCCTGCCGCTCGGACGGTGTTCGACTGCCATCGACCACGCCTCACCGCACCGGAACGCTCGCACCCGGGCAGGCTGCCGCAATGGCCGGTCGATCGTCCCGTGAGCTCGGTCCGGATACGAGTGAACCGACTCGACGAACGTGACGGTGAAATGACCCAGTTCGACCGCGGAACCGTCGGCGACGACGGTGATGCGAGCGTCCGGCAGCTGCGCGCCCCGCCCGATCTGTGCGGTCGAAGCACCACCGACCAGGACAGCGCCGGTCCGCAGTGCCACCGCTGCGGAGTCGAGGGCATGATCGAAATGAGAATGCGCGCACACCACCGCGTCGAGCGTCCCGATGCCCGCTCTGCGCAACGCACTGTCGATTCTCGGGCCGTCCGAACGTAGCGGCAGCAGAAGGGTTTTCGGCAGGGACGGACGAGAGAAGAAGCCGTCGGTCAGGATCGCCGACTCGCCGTCGTCGAACAGCAGCGTGCTCACCCCGAGAAACGAGACCGACACCGGGGATCGGGGATTCGCCGATGCTGTGGTGGCGATCTCGGCCGCATCGGGCAGTGGGGGTCTACCGAGCGAACGCGGCACTCTCACGCCTGCGCCGCCAGGGCTCGCCCTGCCTGTCGTCCGCCGAAGATGCATCCACCGAGGAAGGTTCCTTCCAAGGACCGGTAGCCGTGCACACCGCCGCCGCCGAATCCGGCGATCTCACCGGCAGCCCACAGCCCCTCGACGGCATTGCCCATCGAGTCGAGAACGCGACCGTCGAGATCGGTTTGAATGCCGCCCAACGTCTTTCGAGTGATGATGTTCAACCGCACCGCGATCAGCGGACCCGACTTGGGATCGAGAATCTTGTGAGGTGCAGCGGTCCGCGCGATGCGTTCACCGCGCGAGCGCCGGGAATTGTGGATGGCAGAGATCTGCAGGTCCTTGGTGAAAGGATTGTCCACCTCACGGTCTCGCGACTCGATCTGACGCCTGAGGTCGACACCGTCGATCAAGTCCTCGCCGGTGATTCGGTTCATGCCCTGGACCAATTCTTCGAGAGAATCTGCGACGACGAAGTCCTCGCCGTTCTTCTTGAATGCCTCCACCGGTTCGCTGGCACCGGGCAATACCCGCCCGAGAACGAGCTTGAGGTTCTTGCCGGTGATGTCCGGGTTCTGTTCCGACCCGGACAACGCGAATTCCTTCTCGATGATCTTCTGGGTCAATACGAACCACGAGTACTCGAAACCGCTGTCCTGGATCGCTTTCAGCGTTCCCAGCGTATCGAATCCGGGGAAGTTCGGAACCGGAAACCGTTGCCCGCGGGCATCGAACCACATCGACGACGGGCCCGGAATGATTCTGATGCCGTGGTTCTTCCAGATCGGATTCCAGTTCTTGATGCCTTCGGTGTAGTGCCACATGCGGTCCTTGTTGACCAGCCGTCCGCCGGCCTTCTCGGTGATGCCGAGCATTCGGCCGTCGACGTGTTCGGGCACTCCGGAGATCAACGACTTCGGCGGCGTCCCGAGCCGCGCCGGCCAATTCTCGCGCACCAGATCGTGATTGGCTCCGATTCCTCCTGCCGTCACCAGCACGGCTCCGGCGCGGAGCTCGAACTCACCCACTTCGACGCGGGTACTTCCTGCCCCTCGCTCCGCGGCACTGGCTTCGAGCATCGCACCGCGAACTCCGACCACCGCTCCCCCGTCGACGACGAATCCGTCGACCCGATGCCGAAAACCGAAGCGCACCAACCCTTTGTCGGCAGCCTCACGTACGCGACGCTCGAACGGCGCGACGACACCCGGCCCGGTGCCCCACGTCAGGTGGAATCGCGGAACCGAATTTCCGTGCCCCTCGGCCAGGTAGCCGCCGCGCTCGGCCCATCCGACGATGGGGACCCATCGCATTCCCTGAGCGTGGAGCCACGACCGCTTCTCACCTGCCGCGAAATCGAGGTATGCCCTGGCCCACCGATGACCCCAGTAGTCTTCCCCTGCAGGGTCGTCGATGCCGCGATCGAACGTCGCTGTGCCGAGCCAGTCCTGCCACGCCAGATCCGCCGAATCCTTGATGCCCATTCGACGCTGTTCGGGCGTGTCGACCATGAACAGTCCGCCGAGGGACCAGAAGGCCTGACCACCCAGGTTCTGCTCGGGTTCCTGGTCGAGGAGCAGCACGCGCTTTCCCGCGTCGGCCAGTTCGGCGGTTGCCACCAGTCCGGCCAAGCCGGCCCCCACCACGATCACGTCTGCGTCCATTGCCCCACTCTTCTGCTCGACCCGGGTGTCTCCCTCGACTGTGCTGTCGTCGGCCTCGGAACTCAAGGAAATCGAGTCGAATGAGTATAGGATTTATCAGGTGCTGATAAAGAGTGCGAGGTAGATCGATGTACCCGGCGCGGGTCGCCGTGGTCGCGAAGATCGAATCGGATCTGGGCTCCGTCGTCACATCCGCAGTACACGCGATTCGCGACGCGATCCCGGTCTACCGATCACTGCAGGGTGCACAATTGGCCGATGTCGAGGCCATCGCGTATTGGTCACTGAGGCGGTTGATGGCCCTGTGGGCGCACGGCGATCGGACGATCGACGACCGCGACCACAAGAGATTCCGAGCCATAGGTTCCGCACGCGCGGCAGACGGGCGGCCGCTGGCCGATGTGCTGCGCGCGTATCGAGTCGCGTCGAGCGTGTTCGTTCGGCACGTGACAACGGAGTATCTGGAAGTACTCGACCCGCCGGACATCGCCGAACTCGGCCTGGGCGTGCTCGACGCGATCGACGCCATATCCGAGGAGATCATCGGTGCGTATGTCATTGCGCGCGAACAGCTCACATCCAACCGTGCGCAGGCGCACGCCGCGTTGCTCGACGACTTGCTGGCTGCCAGACACAACTCACCCGGGGCGGTGTCGGACCGTACTCGCGAACTCGACCTGAAGCTGCCGACGCACCCGAACCTGCTCGTGGTGCAGTCCACCGATCCGGGCCGACCCATGTCCGACGACACCGTCGAGTCTCTGGTGCTTGCGATGGGCCTCGTCCCTCCGGACCGCACCACAACGGCGGATCAACGGACACACTTGTGCACTCGGCGCGAACAACGCGCGATCGCGCTGCTGCCGCCGTCGATCCATCGCGCCGAGGTCGACCTCGCGTGTCGGGATCTGCGGCTGCGCGGATGCCTCGTGGAGAGATCGACCGTTACCGATATCAGCAGTTCGTGGCGACTCGCCTCGGAAGCGCTCGAGACCGCACCGGATCACGCGTTCGACGGCCGGGCACTGCTCGATCAGGGCGACGGTCAGCTGTTGGCACTGTTGACAGCGCGCCCGACCGCCGACACGAGCGAGGTGGTGCGTAGCGTGCTCGGCCCGCTGACCGAGGCAGCGAACGAGCATATCCTGCTGGGTCTTTCGGCCTTCATCTCCACCGGCACAGCAACGGCTGCAGCCGCCCGACTGCAGGTGCACCCGCAGACTTTGCGCTATCGACTGCGCCGGGCTCAGGAACTGACCGGACGGGATCCGCGTTCGGCGTGGCATCGGTTGGCGCTGGACACCGCGATACAACTACGCCAACTCGGTTGACCCGGCTCGGCTGAATTCGGCGTCGCCGGTGGTCATGCGCACATGCGCCCATGACCGATTACTCGAGCCCGGGTCGTCGATCCCAGGATCACCGACAGGCGGGATCGAGTGATTCAGTTGATGTTCCACGACTCGACAGCATCGAGTCGCCGGCCGTCGGAGTCGTACGTGTAAAAGCCTTCACCGTCCCCGAGACCGGTCTTTCCCGCGTCGATACCCTTTTGCAGTATGTCGGCAAATTTGACCTGATCCTCGCCACCGTGTGCGCGCGCGATATGTGCTGCGACGTTGAAGCCGACAGTGTCGTATATCTGGAACGGACCGGCGGGTGCCCCGGTGGCTATGCGCCACACGTTGTCGATGTCCGCCGGATTTGCAACCCCGCCGACGTAGAGGTTGGCTCCCGCTTGCAGCAGCGGGATCAGAAGACTGTTCAGCACGTATCCCGGAATTTCCTTTCGGACCGGAACGGGAACGAGACCGATCTCCGAAGCAAAGCTCAGGACGACATCGAAGTAGACAGGATCTGTTGCAGCAGTTGCCATCACCTCACCGGTGTTGTATCGCCACACGAGATTGGCGAAGTGCAATGCGAGAAACTTTTCCGGCCGCCCGGTGGCCTCGGCGAAACTGCTGGGCAGTAGCGACGACGAGTTGGTCACAAAGACAGTTTTCGGCGGGGCGGACGCGCCGATATCCGACCAGACCTTCTTCTTCAGGTCGAGATCCTCCGGAACTGCTTCGATCACCAGGTCGGCGTCCGAAACAGCCTCCGCGACGTTGGTGGTGGTCGTGATGGATTCGATGGCCTTGTCGAAGCGCGCCTCGTCGAAAGTCTTCAGGTCACGCTTGTAGTATCCGCGCATCCATTCCCAGCGGTCCGGCAGCTTGGCCAGAAGTTCGTCGGAAATGTCGTATCCCACAACGGTTTTTCCGTGGTAGGCAGCCTGCATCATGATCTGTGAACCGAGCACTCCGGTTCCGAATACGGTCACGTTCTCAACATCGGACATAGACGACACACTTCCCTCTATCGAGTCACTGGTTTCCCGCTCCCCCAGTTCTACCGCTGAGCGCGGAGCCACCGTCTCGTGGGGGCCGACAGCGGATCGACTCGACCGACAACAGCGCTTCGCACTCCACAGGATCGACGGCTCACGCATACTCGAACGATGGCTGTCGATCCCCGCGGAAGAGACCTGAAGCGCTACCTCGAAGAAGATCCCGGCGGTCCGGTGGTGATGCTCAACCTGCTTCGGTTCGCCGAGGGTGGTCGCGACTCCTACGCAGAATATGCGAAAGCACTGGACGAGACTTTCCTCCCGCGCTACGGCGCGACGGTGCTGTACGCGGGCGACGGTTCGACCGCACTTGCCGCCGAGGACGGGCAGGCCTGGGATGCAGTACTCCTGGTCCAGTACCCGTCACGTAGGGCGTTCAGCGAGATGGTGGCCGATCCCGAATATCAGACGGTGACGGCGTTACGGACCGCCGCGTTGAAGGAGGCGGTTCTGCAGGCCACGATTCCGTGGTCGTGAATTCGACCTTCGGCTTCGCATCGTGTTCGCGCCGCGGGGCTTCACGGCGTTGCGAGCAATTTACTGCGGAACAGGTCGAGTACCTGGTCCAGAGCCTGCCGCGTCGGCTGACCCGGCTCGTCGATGAGTCCTTCCGTCACGACGGAGTGCGGCGGTCCGAAGGCTTCCGGATTGAACGAGGAGTCGGGCAATTCCACGGAGACGAATGCGTCGCCGAGTTGTTCCCTCAGAAACTCGAACCGTGCAGGGGGACACATCCTGTCGCCCTGGAACCGCATACCGAGAACAGTGAGATCTCCCGCAGCACAACGGCTTTTCACCTTCGAAAGGTCGCCGGCACTGATGTCGATGGAACGACTGCGTGACTTCGATGCCGCGAACGGAAGTGACGGTTGCGACAGCACCGGTGCGATCAATCGATCGTCGGCGGCCATGGCCAGGGCGAACCCGCCCGTGAAGCACATTCCGATGGCACCGACCCCCGGTCCGCCGCACCGCTCGTGTTCCTCGGCCGCCAGAGCACGCAGCCACACCACGACTCGCGACGACTTGCCGGTGGCCAGGATGGTGAATTCTCGACTGATACACGCCGGCACGATGGCGCGAGAGATCGTTGCCACCGTCCCGAGCACGCCCAGGGGCGCGGTCGAAGGATCCTTGCCGTCGACGCCGAACAGGTGCGGCACGATCGCGGTGCATCCGATCCCGGCGACGGTGCGCGCGAAATCCGCCACTCTCGGCGTGATGCCCGGCATTTCGGACATCACGATGACCGCCGGGCCGGTGCCGATTCGATAGACAGGCGCCGTGCGCCCGTCTGCGGTGAACTCGGTTCGCTCGAAGTCGGCAAGGGCGTCATCTGTCATCGAAGCGGTCCTCTTTCTCGATCGGCGACATCACTGCGAATACTCACGCAGCAACAGGTACAGCGGAAGCGCGAAGCAGATTCCCACCGAGCCGGTACCGACGGGAACCAGCCACCAGTGTTTGACGCCATGATCTTTGGCATCCCCTCTGGACCAGATTCCGAAAGCGATACTGGTGATACCGAGGTCGGCGGTCAGGGCTCGCGTCGGCGTGGACGCCACCCATTCGGAGAAGAACTTCGCTGCGCTGCCCGCGCTCACCCCGTGCTCGCGAAAGTAGCCGACGACGTAGGCATTGGGGACGACGAAGCCGATGACGGTCAGCAGCAGCAGGAGGCGTCGACGAGTGGCGTCTGCGGTTCTCATGACCTCAACGTAGAGCACCGCGCAACACCACCGGCGTGTCGTTCGATTCGACCGAGTCGGCCGGTCCGAGTCAGACGTCTTCGAGCCGGATGCCTTTGGTCTCCTTCATGTAGAAGCAAGCGACTCCGGTCAGGGCAGCGAGGAACATGATGTACACGCCGAAGACCCAGCCCAGATCCAACCCGAGGAACAGCTGGTTGAGATACGGTGCCGTTCCGCCGAACACCGCCACCGAGAACGAGTAGGCGAATCCGATTGCCTGCGTGCGGAGTCGGGTGGGAAAGCTCTCCGACAACGTCGACGACAGAATCGAGGCCGGGACGGCGATGACGAGCAGGGCCACCGTCGACGGCAGTAGCAATGACCACCACTGCGTGGAGATCAGCATCGTCAGCGGGATCTGCAGCACGAACATCAGCACTGCGAATGCCGCCAGCATCGGCCGCCGACCGATCGAATCCGAAAGGCGACCGAAGAACGGTAGCGACACCAGCGCTATCAACTGCGCGACGACGAGCATCCAGTAGGCGGTGTCCGGGTTCATCCCGCGCTGCGTGATGGCGAACGTCGACACGTAGGAGGTCCAGGTGTAGTGCGCCGCCGTGATTCCCGACGTCATTCCGATCATCAACACGATCGCTTTGACGACGGTCTTACGCGCGATCGGTTCTTGTTCGACCTTGTTCTGCTCCGAGTCGAACACCTCGCTCTCGTCCATGTTCTTGCGCAGGTAGAGAGCGAACAGAGCGAGGAGCGCGCCGAGGAGGAAGGGGATGCGCCAACCCCATTGCCCGACAGCAGAATCCGACAGGGTGGAGGTGATGACGCCACCCACTGTGTATGCCAGAGCCGATCCACCGAAGATGGCGACGAACGCGACGCTGCCCCACATGCCACGTCGGTTCGGTGGTGCGATCTCGCCGACGTAGGAATACGCCGTCGCCGACTCGCCGCCGTGCGCGAAACCCTGCATGACGCGTGCGAGCAACAGCAGTACCGAGGCCCAGGCCCCGATCGCACCGTAGGTGGGCATGATGCCGATCAGCAAGCTGCCGGTTGCCATCATCAGCATCGTGGTGACAAGGACGAACTTACGGCCCTTCTTGTCCGCGATTCGTCCGAACACGATGCCGCCGAGGGGCCGCATCAGGAATCCGACGGCGAACACCGCAAGCGTGGACAGCAATGCCGAGACAGGATCGGCCTGGCTGAACATGGCCGCCGCGATGAACGGGGCGAACACTGCGTAGGCACTCCACTCGTACCATTCGAGTACGTTGCCTATCGTGCTGGCGAACAGCGATTTCTTCCGTGAGGAAATATCCGGTGCCGAGCGGGTGTCGTGCGATGATCCGACAGTCATGGAGTGCCACTTTCGATCGAATTATTCTTCACAGGAACAGGTTTGAGTGCTGCACGTCGAATCTTCCCGGTCTGGGTTTTGGGAAGTTCGTCGATGATGTGGATGGATTTCGGACGCTTGTACGCGGCCAGTCGTTCACGCGCGAAGGCCATCAGTTCATCCGGCGTCGTGGTGGCGTCGCGCCGGAGTGACACGTACGCCACCACCGATTCCCCTTGATAGTCATCCGGCCTGCCCACCACAGCGGCCTCGAACACCGCTGAATGTTCGTAGAGTGCATCTTCGACCTCTCGGGGCCACACTTTGTATCCCGACACGTTGATCTGGTCCTTGAGCCGGTCGACGAGATACACCCAGCCGTGTTCGTCGATGATCGCCACGTCGCCTGTGCGCAGACGTCCCTCTGGCATCGTCGACTCGGACGCGTCCGGATTGCGCCAGTAGCCCGACACCACCTGCGGACCCGAGATCTCCAGTTCCCCTGCAACTCCCGGGGGTGTCGGCCGGCCCGAAGGATCGAGCGTTCGTAACGTCACGCGCGGAAGAGGCAACCCGACGGAGAGTGAACCGCTGGCCGCGTCCACCGGCGCGCGCACGCCGGGTGGCACGGCAATGACTCCCGCCGTGGTTTCGGTCATCCCGTATGCGTTGTGGATGTAGCAACCGAATTGGGACTCGAACGCGGCGACGGTGGCGGGCGGAATCGGTGCGCCTCCGGAATACAACGCCTTCACCGACTCGAAGTGGGCCCTCGTCGCACCCTCGGTTGCGGAGATCGCGTTGAACACCGTGATCGAACCGATGGTGTAGGTGACACGATGCTCGACGACAGCGTCGAGAGTGACTGCCGCGTCGAAACGATGCGCGAACACGAGCATGCAGTCGCGAATCAGGGCCACCGCCGCGTCGAGCATCGCGCCGGTGATGTGAAACAGCGGTGCGACGGCAAACACGACGTCGCCGTCGTCGAGACCGGCCCGTTCCCCGAAATCGAGGGCAGTCGCGAAGGCGTTCGCGTGCGAGATCTGCGCGCCTTTCGGCGGACCCGTGGTTCCTGACGTGTAGGCCAGTAGCGCGAGATCGTCCGGCCTGGGATCGAATTCGGGGAAAGATCGACCACGGTAGCGGTCGATCAGACCCATCAGATCGTCGTCGGGCCGGGGTGTCACGCGTGACGTCGACGCAAAGACTCGTGGGTCGTCGCGTGTCTGCAGGTCCAGTCCGCTGGTGCTCACGAGCAGTCGAATCGAACTGCCGCGCAACGTCGCCCCCACAGAATCGAGATCATGTTCGTCGCAGACGAGCGCGACAGGTTCTGCATCGTCGATCAAGGTGCGAAGTTCACGGTTGCGGTACATCGGGTTGAGGATCAACGCGACCGCCCCGATCTTCCACAGCGCGAGGAACGTCAAGGCGTACTGCGGAATGTTCTGCAGATAGATGCCGACGCGATCGCCCTGTGACACTCCTCGATCGAACAGTGCGGCGGCAAGTGCATCGGACGCCTCGTCCACCTCGCGCACCGTGAGCACGGCGTCGAAGTACGCCAGCGCCGGCCGGTCCGGGGTGTTGGCGACTCGGCTACGCCAGGCGTCGAGAACAGTCGCAGGCCCGGTCGCGCTGTCGAGGGTCATGAACGGCCCTTCCGCTCGAGCAGACTTTCGGCCCACGTGGACCGACCGAACACTCGTTCGGTATGCTGTCTCGATAGTGTTGCGGATCACAACTTCGGTGTCAACCCGGTGCGAACGCCCGGCCCAGTTCGCTGCGCCCTCTACGGTGATCGCATGACCTCGATCGGCGACTGGCGAACATACGAGGGCGCGGCACTGTCCCCAGCGCTGGCGTCGGCCTTGCGCATCTTCGTCGAGCAGGGCTACCACGGCACGTCGGTGCGGCAGATCGCCGCGGGTGCCGGCTTGTCGGTTCCCGGTCTGTATCACCACTTTCCGTCGAAGCAGGCCCTCCTGGTCGGCATCATGAATGCGTCGATGGACGAACTGTTACACCGGACTCGATCGGCCATGGACGGGGCGGGTTCGTCGCCGAAGGACCGATTCGACGCGGTCGTGGAGTCCTTGCTGCTGTTCCATATCCATCGCCGCGATGCCGCGTTCGTGTGCTCCACCGAGATTCGCAGTCTCGAGCCGGCCAACCGCGCCGCCTACATCGCCAAGCGCGACGAAGAGCAACGACTGCTCGACGCCATCGTCACCGACGGAGTCGAGTCCGGGGTCTTCGACACCCCGCACCCCGCGGATGCCAGCCGGGCCGTCACCACGATGTGCATCGGAGTGGCCACCTGGTACCGACCCGATGGCCCGCTGACGCCGGCCGAACTGGTCGAGGTGTACCTCGATATCGCACGCCGAACGGTCGGTGCCGCGACCGGCCGAGGCACTGCACAGAGGACATGAGTTCCTTGACCGGAACCTGCGTGTATGCCAGTCTTCAAGGGACCGAGCGAGTGTTCGGTCGGTATCGACCAGGGAGTGCAGAATGGCCATCGACCTCACCTTCGACGCAGACGTCGAGAAGCTGATCGACCGAACGCGGACGTTCACTCGCGAATACGTGCTCCCGATCGAGGATCGGTTTCTGGGCAATATCGCCGACGCAGGCGGCGACGGGCTCCGGGTCGAGATGCAGTCCGCAGCCAAGGAAGCGGGCGTGTTCGCACCGCACGCACCCGTCGAATACGGTGGGCACGGTCTGTCGATGAGCGACCGCGCACCGGTGTTCGAGGAAGCGGGCTACTCCCTGTTCGGCCCCATCGCACTCAATCTCGGCGCACCCGACGAGGGCAACGTCCACATGCTGGCGCACATCGCATCGCCGGCACAGAAGGATCAATTCCTCGCCCCTCTCGCCCGCGGCGATCAACGATCGGCATTCGCGATGACCGAGCCGGCACCGGGTGCCGGCTCCGATCCCTCGGCACTCACCACTGCGGCCGAACGGACCGACGGTGGATGGAAGATCAGCGGACACAAGTGGTTCATCACCGGAGCCGACGGCGCAGGGTTCTTCATCATCATGGCCCGCACATCCGGAAAGCCGGGTGACCGAGGCGGAGCCACGATGTTCCTCGCCCCGGCCGACACACCGGGCATCACGGTCGGCCGTCATATCGGCACCCTGGACAAAGCCATGATCGGCGGGCACTGCGAAGTGTTCTTCGAGAACGTCTTCGTGCCAGACGAGAACGTTCTCGGGGCCGTCGACGAGGGCTTCGCCTACGCCCAGGTGCGATTGGGGCCCGCCCGTATGACCCACGTGATGCGGTGGCTCGGAGCCTCGAGACGGGCGCACGACATCGCCGTCGCCCAGGTGGCTCAGCGCGAAGGGTTCGGCGGCAAGCTCGGCGATCTCGGCATGATCCAGAAGATGGTCGCCGACAACGAGATCGACATCGCCGCATCCCGTGCCCTGTTGATCAAGGCCTGCTTCGAGCTGGATCGCGGCGGCCACGCGAGCAACGAAACCTCCATCGCCAAAACGTTCGCAGCCGAGGCCATCTTTCGCATCGTGGACCGCAGCATCCAGATGTGCGGCGGGCTCGGGGTATCGGACGACCTGCCACTTGCACGGCTTTCGCGCGAAGTACGTCCGTTCCGGGTCTACGACGGACCGTCGGAAGTGCATCGCTGGGCTATCGCCAAACGAGCGGTCGGGGCAGCGAAGCGCGCCGCACAGGAGCAGTCATGAGCGACCTACCGGGCATGAACCGCGTTGCTCTGGAACGATTCCTGCGTTCCGAGGGCATCGATGTCGACGGTGAGCTGGCGGTCGAGATGATCAGCGGCGGTCGTTCCAATCTGACGTACAAGGTGTACGACGACACCTCGACGTGGGTGGTTCGTCGGCCCCCGACCAGTGGCCTGACCCCGTCGGCGCACGACATGGCCAGGGAGTGGGCAGTGACCGACGCGCTCGCGTCCACCGCGGTGCCGGTGGCCGAGACCGTGGCCTTCGACCGAGAAGGTGCCGTACTCGGCGCTCCGATGACGGTGGTCCGTTTCGTTCCCGGGCGCGTCGTGCGAACACGCGAGGATCTGCGCGATCTGACCGACGAGCAGGTCGCAGACAACGCCGCCGAATTGGTGCGGGTGCTCGCCGAGCTGCATGCCGTCGATCCTGCGGCCGTGGGTCTCGAAAAGTTCGGTCGCCCCGACGGTTTCGTTGCTCGACAGGTAGCCACGTGGGCGCGTCAGTGGCAGACGGTGAAGACACGGGAACTACCCGACGTCGACCGACTTCACCGGGCCCTCGAAGCTGCGGTGCCCACCGGATCGGCGGCGTCCATCGTGCACGGCGATTTCCGAGTCGACAATACTATTCTCGATGCCGAGGACGTGAGTTCTGTTGCAGCCGTGGTGGACTGGGAGATGTCCACACTCGGCGATCCGTTGACCGATGTGGCGCTGATGTGCGTGTACCGGCAACCCGTGTTCGATGCCGTACTCGGTGCCGACGCAGCCTGGACGAGCGACCGCTACCCATCGGCGGCGGATCTGGTGCAGCAGTACGCCGTTCGATCGGGCCGCGAGGTGGACAACTGGGGCTTCTACGTGGCGTTGGCCAACTTCAAGCTCGGTGTGATCGGTGAGGGCATCACCCACCGGGCACTGTCGGGCTCCGATACCGGTGCCGGAGCACGCAACGCCGCCGAAGCAACTGGAGAATTCATCGCGGCCGGCCTCCGAGCATTGTCGGCGGGCTGACCGCAGAAGCTGTTGCTAGGCAGCTTCTCTCATGATGCCGATGTGGCGAACGATTCCGGACAGTGCCGGAAGCTCCTGAGGTGCGGACCAGCCGTTCAGGTCGGCGCTGTCGGAGTAGAAGTACTTCTGGTTCGTGTAGTCGTCGTAGTACAACCGCCAGGTGCCGTCGGGCAACTCGACGACGGCGGGCCCTTCCTTCAACGGACCGAAATCGCGGAAGGTGAGGTCCCGAACGTAGGGACCACCCAGAGCGGGCGCGATCCAATGTTCGATGACCTTGTTGCTCTCACCTTTGGTGAAGGCGTGGTAGGTCGACCCGGCCTTCACCACCGTGGTGTCGATGTGGTCGTTGATGATTCCCACCAACGGAACCGGCGAGCTCCACGTCGTCAGGCCGGGATCGGTCGCCGTCATGAGATACGGCACGAACCCTCCGCCGGCAGACAACGACACGATGATGCTGACGCGGTCGCCCTCGACGAACCACTCCGGTGCCCACGCCTTGGTGGTGAACGGGGACAGAGACGGGAGTTCCGAGGACCCCGCCGAGCCGGTACCCGCCCCGGTCCCGGGCAGCAGCAGGCAGCAGAACGGGATCGGAAGGTTCTGCAGGAATTCCCAGTCCACCCGATTTGCGCTGCGCGCAAAGCCGATCTCCGCGCCGCCGCCCGTCGTATATGTCACGTAGTACATACCGTCTGCGGCTCGGAAGATGCTGGAGTCACGAACCACACCGGAGGGCGGCGTGTACGCGGCGGTCGCAACCGTGGTGAAGTCCGTTCCGTTGTTGGACTGGTACACGTCCATGTTGCGATCACTGTCGTTACTGAAGGCCACCATGGTGTACGTGACCGCAGGCGCAGCGCTACCCGTCCCTGCTGCGCCCAACAGCAGACCGACGGCGGCGACGAGCGTCATGGGAATGGCGAGGGCGTGCTTGCGCAGGGTCCTGATCACCGCTGAAGTATGTACGACACACGAGCCCCACGAGTAACAACAGTGCACAGTCGTGCCTGTTCGTTACCGAACGCTACGACTGCGCCGAGTACTGAGACACCGGCTTGGCCTGATACATCTCGTGGTCGGCATCGTCGAGAATGTCCAAGGCAGTGCGAGAATCACCACTGCCGACGGTCACGCAGCCGATACTGGCGGTCACCGTCAGTTCTCGGTCTGCCGTCGTGATCGGGGTTGCGAGTTCCGCCCGGACGTCGTCCGCCTCCGACCCCACACAGCACGGCACCACCGCCACGAATTCGTCACCGCCGATGCGTCCGACGAATGCGTCGTCGGGCAGAGCCCGCGTCAACCGCGCGGCCACGATACCGAGTACGGCATCACCGACCGTATGTCCGTGCAGGTCGTTGATGGTCTTGAAGTTGTCGAGGTCGATGAACAACACCGCCATGGCATCCTCCCGACTCGACCGGGACAGCTCCTGGTCGAGCCGCGCCAGAATCAGCGGGCGATTGGGAAGCCCGGTGAGGTCGTCGTGTGTTGCCGCGTGTTCGAGCTTCATGCTCGCCCGATAGGCATCGGTGACGTCGACGAACGTTGCCACGATCGAGGGTGACGGGCCGCCGAAGTTGAGCATGGTCGCAGTCAGAGACAGCCAGAAATGTCGTCCGTCCCGACGACGTTCGACTCCGATCACCGACTGGCTCGGCTTCCCGGTTCTGCCGGTGACGGCCACGGGGTGCTCGAGTCGCCGAATGGGTTGCTGATCGGTGCCGTACACCCGGAACGGCAGCACAGCGGACTGTCCCGTCGTCGCCGATCCCACCTTGATGTCGAGGATCGTCTTCGCCGCGAGGTTCGCCGACGTGATGCGACCGGCGTGGTCGAGTACGACGACACCTGCCTCCAGCGATTCCACCACGGCGGTGTAATGCTCCTCGGCCCGGCGGACGGCACTCTGGTCGGCGCAGACCAACACCCACCCGTCGGGCATCTGGGCCGCGGAGACCACCATCGCCAACGCCGTCCCGTCCGCGCGCAGATGCGAGTCCCACAGCCGGCCGCCGGCCGCGAGAATGGCCACCGGGTCGCAGGGCACCCCCACTGCATTCGATACGGAGAGGCCGAGCACATCTGCTGCGCGTCGTCCGTAGACCGACTCCGCGGCAGGATTCCAACTGGACACGACCCCGTCGGAGGACACCCCCACGATGGCGTCGCTGACGTGCTCGACCAACGCGGCTTGATAGTGCAGCGCCTTCTGTGCGGCCTTGTGTTCGGTGAGGTCGCGAAGGATGACCTGAAATGCAGGTTCTCCGTTCCACACCGTGCGGACCGAGACCGCCTCCATGGTCAGAGTCGATCCATCGAGGGCGAGTACCTCCGCCTCGGAGGCCGAACTGGCGGTTCCGTGCACGTCCAGGGCGGCGATGCGCTCGAGCATCGGCCCGATCGACGCGGCCGCGATGAAGTCGGTGATCGGACGGCCCACCACCGCACCGAGACTGTCGGCGCGCAGATACCGGAGCCCCGCAGGGTTGACGTAGACAAGGTTGCCTCGCCTGTGGACGACGATCGCGTCGGGCGAGTGTTCGATCAGAACCCGGTAGCGATCGGCGAGACCGGGCGACCCGGGATCGGCTTCGGGGTCGCCGACGACGTCGCGCTCCCCTGGGGCCATCTGCGGTCCTCGCGTTCGTAGGCGGTCTGTCGACACTCGATTCAACCACTTCTGTGGGCCGAGCCGGAATCTTCTGCACGGTTCGATGCTTATGTCCGTTTTCCGACTGGACCCAGTGCTTGTTTGCGGGGCTAAATCGAGGAACCAGCCGAAAACGGCTCGTACAACTCGAGAAGGAACGGGAATCGATCATGACATCTCACGGCATCGACATCAGTGGGATCGGCGCAGTGTCCGGCTACGGCTGGGGTACGGCCGCATTGTGGACCGGCCTGGCCAGCGGTAAGGCTGCCGCCACCTTGCACCACAACCGGTCACACCCGGGCCGCAACCCGGTGTGGCTTGCCAAAGTGCCCGACGGCGGACAGACCGACGACGGCACCAGCCGCTTCGGCCGCGCACTGCGCGGCGCTGCACGCGAGGCCATCGACGACGCACTCGCTCGGGGCTGGCGGCCCGGTCGGCGGGTCGGTCTGGTGCATGCGGTCGTCCTGGGTGAAGTGGACGAGTGGCGCAACTTCTATCTGGAGGACGGCGGTGTGCGGCGGGTGCGCGACTACCTGACGCTGATGCCGTCGACCCCGGTATCACTGCTGATGCAGGAGCACGGCTTTCACGGCCCGGCGATGAACGTCTCGGCCATGTGCGCGTCGGGCAACGCCGGCCTTCTCACCGCCAAGATGTGGCTCGATACCGGCTTCGTCGACGACGTCGTCTTCGTCGCCACCGACCTGTCTCTGACGCCGGAGAACATCGACCATTTCGTCGCGCTCGGCGTCGGGGTGGTCGACGTGGAACCTCAGGAGGGCTGCCGACCGTTCCAGGAAGGTAGTCGTGGGTTCGGAATGGGCGAAGCAGCAACAGCTTTCGTACTCACCAACCGTAGCGATGCTGCGTACGCGCGGGTACTGGGCGGTTCGATGACTCACGACGCGTTCCACGCGACGTCCATCGACCCGGCCCTGACACAGGTACGGGACTGCTTCGAAGCCGCCCTGACGGACGCCGGTGCCACGGCGCGCCAGGTGCGCTACCTCAATGCGCACGGGCCAGGCACCGCTCAGTGCGATGCCGCGGAAACGGAGATGCTGGAGACGGTGCTCGGCTCACACGCGCAGGTGTATTCGGTGAAGCCGCTCACCGGGCATTGCCAAGGCGCGGCGTCGGCCGTCGAAACCATCTCTGCCGTCATGGGATTCGATCGCGGACTGGTTCCTGCGGCCCCACAGGTCTCCGACGGACACCCGCAGTTGCTCGACGGATTCACCGCAGCCGAGCCGGGTCTGACGATGAAATCCTCACTGGGAATGGGAGGACACAATTCGGTGGTGGTGCTGGCTCCTGCGTGAGCGACGGTCTGCCGGATGGTTCGCGCGCCCGCACCGTCACGGGCGCGCGAGCCCGTTCAGATCGACACCCCGGCCCCGCAGATCCCGCATTCCTCGAACTCGACGCGTTTCCACCGCGCAACCGGGACGAAGAACAGCGTGAATTGCTGGTATTGCTTCATTCTCGCCCACTGGGTCGTGTTGTGGCACCGCGGGCAGTTTCGCGTTGCGCCAGGGCCGACGTGTTTGCGCTTGCTGCCGAAGCCGAAGAGGAGAAACATCGGACCAGCCTAGAGGTACGGGCACCGAGGGCGCTCGATTCCGATGCAACCGTGGTCGCCTACAAGGAAGACCCCTACCTGACGCCATCGATCGTCGCTACCCTGCAGTACTCGAGCCCCGAGCCGATTCGAGTACCGCCACCACGGCTCTGGCGCGTCGGATCCAGTCCGAGACCAGACGTCCGGGCACGTTCTGCGGAACCTGCGCGAGCCGAAGTGTCAGTGTGTGTCGACCGGACGGATCGCGGACCGGCAGCACGACCGATCCCACGTTGTACGTGCCGGTGTCGTCGAGCACCTGCGGCCGGTAGTCGACCGAGGTGCGGCCGATCTGCGCTCTGATCTCGCGTTCCTGCCGCGGAGTCAGGCGGCCGGACTCGTATTGCTTGGTGGCCTGCCGCATTTCGGTGTACGCGTCCGATCCCGCCGCAGGAAGAAACGAGATCCCGTAACCGTGTTCACGAATGAAATCGAGCCGGTCACGATGTACCTGGGTCCCCTTGTCCGCACCCTTCAGCTTGTCGATCCAGCGGTTCTGATCGGCCTCGGGCAACGCGAAGACGTAGGAGTCACCGATCGGTGGCACGATCGGTATACGTTGAGCCAGAGCGGCATCGCGGTCGACGCCGGGTGCCGTTGCGGACAGCACCGTCGCCATTTCGTCGGCACTGACGGCCGTCAGGACCGACACTTCGCAGCCGATCTCGGCGGCGAGAGCGTCGACCTCGGCGCGCGCAGCATGGGCAGCGTGTATGGCCGGAAGAATTTCGTGGTCCATTCGAGCGAGCAGAGACGTGCACACGAAACTGCCGTAGCCACCCTGGAAAAAGATCAGCGGCGACACCGGGTTCGTGATGGCCATGTCCTGAACCTCGCACAGCACGATCCAGTGATCGCCCGCGTCCACGGTCTTCCAGATCGTCGTGTCCATCCAACCGATCGCGTCGGTGAGCACCGGACTTCCGTTCGGTGATGCGTACCAATCGATTCCGGCGAATTTGTTCTCCCAGCGCTGCGCAATGGACATCACCTCACGTTCCTGATCGCCGCCGACGATGTTGATGCACAAGGATGAACAATCCTGCATTCGCGCAAAAGTACGCGACGTCTTCATCGGCATGAACGAGACGAGTGGGGGGTCGAGCGAGACCGAACTGAAGGTGCCGACGACCAACGCCAGCAGCTCCCCTGTCGGATCCGTGCCGGTCACCACCGCGACGCCCGTGGGATAGTGTCCCGTGACTTCTCGAAACGTTCTCTGCGTTTCCTCCGTGGTTACTGTGTGAGGCATGCCGATCTCCTGAGCATTGTCGACGGTGGACCGATTCGGTATTGCACCCAAATTAATTTCCCACCTGTTCTTACTGGTAGGCGGGAAACCTTTAGCCACACCGTCGGACAAGGACGTACACAGCCCTCAGACCGTTACTCGCCATGCCAGGACGTCACGGACCAGTGTGCCGAGACTTTCGGCCTCCGTCTTGGCCTTGATGCGCGCTCGATGCACATCGACGGTCTTGACGCTGGTACCCAAGCGGCGTGCGATCTGTTGACTGGCCATACCCTCGATCACCAGCCGCAACACCTCTCGCTCGCGCGGCGTCAGAGCATCGAGGCGCCGGTGTACCCGGTCGCGCTCCGCACGCTCGGAGAACACACCGGACGCCAGCCGAAGTTGCTCCTGAACGACCTCGAGCATGCGCTGCGGCTCGTACGGTTTCTCGAGAAAATCGACGGCTCCCGCACGCAGCGCACGTACCGACATCGGAATGTCCCCGTGCGCCGAACAGAAAATGATCGGAGCCGGATAATCGCGTCGGATCAATTCGTCCTGTAGCTCGAATCCGCTCATGCCCGGCATTCTGACGTCGACGATGACCACTCCGGGCTCGGCCGCATCCATTTCCTCGAGAAATGCGGTAGCGGTCGGATAGGTGAGCGCCTCTATTCCGACACTCTGCAGAAGAAACGCCAGTGATTGCCTGAGATCTTCGTCGTCGTCCACCACGTGAACGACGGTGGGCTTCACGGTTTCCATGAGTTCCGAGCCTAGCTGTGGACGGGCC
Source organism: Rhodococcus sp. 05-2255-1e (assembly GCF_002259025.1). Lineage (NCBI taxonomy): Bacteria > Bacillati > Actinomycetota > Actinomycetes > Mycobacteriales > Nocardiaceae > Rhodococcus > Rhodococcus sp. 05-2255-1e. The sequence continues at coordinate 125,935 of NZ_NOZE01000040.1, forward strand.
CCGGCACAGCGGAAGCCGCCCACCGATCGGCCGACGGAGTCGACGTGGTCGGTCACAGGACGATCGTGACGGTTTTCGCCTCGGTGTTGGCCAAGATTCCTTCGTATCCGAGCTCACGGCCGAGACCACTGGCTTTGACTCCGCCCCAGGGCAATTGGGGAGCAAGTGGGGACCATCCGTTGACCGCGACGGCTCCCGCCTGCAATGCCGCCGACACGGTGTGGGCCCGCCCCAGATCGGTCGTCCAGAGCGTGGCCGCCAGGCCGTACTGATTGTCGTTGGCCAAAGCGATTGCGTCGGTGTCGTCGTCGAAGGGAACGACGATGCCCACAGGCCCGAAGATCTCTTCGCGGGCGATGGTCAGATCGTTGGTGCCGGCGAACACCGTCGGACGTACGAAGTGGCCGCGGTCGTTTCCGTCTGCGTCGCCGTCGGTACCACCCGCTACCAGGCGGGCACCCTCGGACTTGCCCTTCTCGATATAGCCGAGCACGCGGTTCTTCTGCTTCGCGTTGATCAACGGGCCCATTGTCGTCGAGGCGTCGAAGGGATTTCCGAGCACCTGCGCTCCGGCGGCCGCACCGAGACCCTCCACCACGGCGTCGTACACGGAGCGGTGCGCGAAGATACGCGTTCCCGCGGCACACACCTCGCCCGAGTTGGTGAACAGTCCCATTGCGGCACCGCCCACTGCCGATTCGAGATCGGCGTCGCCGAAGATGATCTGCGGCGATTTGCCTCCCAGTTCCAGCGTGGTGCGCTTGAAGTCCGCAGCGGAGTTCACCAGTATTCGGCGGCCGACGGCGGTGGATCCGGTGAACGACACCTTGGCTACGCCGGGGTGCGTCGTGAGCGCCTCGCCGGTAATCGAACCGATACCCGGAAGAACTTGCACGACGCCTGCTGGGAATCCGGCCTCCTCGAGCAACCGCGCGAGATGCAGGATCGACAACGACGCGTCCTCGGCCGGCTTGACGATCACCGTGTTACCCGTGGCCAGCGCCGGTGCCAATTTCCATCCGAGGATCATCAGTGGGGCGTTCCACGGAATGATCGTGGCGATGACCCCGACTGGTTCGCGGCGGGTGTAGGCAAACGTGGGACGGCCCATGTAGCCGTCGTTCGGCAGGGTCTCGCCGTTGATCTTGTCTGCCCATCCCGCGTAGTAGCGAAGCGAGGCAACAAGATTGGGGATGAACATCATCTTGCCGAGGAAGAACAGCCCACCCATGTCGAGCGATTCGAGGCGGGCCAGTAGCTCGGCGTCACGTTCGACCAAGTCGGCCAGCTTGTTCAACAACTGCCCTTTGTGCGATGGCGGCACCGCGGCCCAGCTTCCGGTCGACGCGGACTGCGCTGCGCGGACTGCACGATCGACGTCTGCGGCGTCCGCCGAGGCGATGTCGGCGAGCTTCTCACCGGTCGCAGGATCGAAAGTCTCGAATGTACCGGCGCCGCCGCTGCTCCAGCCCCCGTCGATGAAAAGATCGGTGGTGAAATTCGATACTGCGGTCATGGCCGCCTCCTGTGCTGGTCGAAGTGAATGGTGCTCGATGACGAAAGGAAATCGATGCCGAAACCGGCATCGGTGATGCCGGCGATCACGCCGCGGGCTGCGAGGCGATCACCGCGGCGATCCACGACGCGCCGACCAGGAGTTCTGCCTCCGAGTTCGGCGGTCCGATGACCTGAATTCCGAGCGGCAGGCCCCTGCCATCGGTCAGGCCGGGAACGGTGACAACAGGCAGTCCCCAGGCTTGCCACGCCCGGCTCAGTACCGGATCCCCTGTCGCGGTGAGACCTTCGGGGGCAGCGCCCGGGGCCGCGGGCCCCACGATGACGTCGACGCTGTCGAAGAGACTCAAGATGTGCTCCCGCGTCTCGGCGACGGTGATGCACGCAGCGTGGTAGTCCGCGGTGGTGGTTGCTGCTCCGCGTCGCAACAGTGCCGTCAGCGGAGCGCTGAGTCGGTCGACATCGGCGAAGAGTGCGCTCCGTTCGCGTGCTGCCTCGTAGGACATGACCACCGCATGGGCAGCGGTGGCGAGCGAAACGGCATCACCCGCGGGGAATGCCGACTGTCCGGCTCCATCCGCTCGAATCCCACGACCGAGACGGGCGAGAGCATCTGCCATGTCGGGCTCGACGACGCCGAGTTCGCCTGCGTCCCAGAGCAGTACCCGTGGCGGCGCAGACATGCAACCCAGAACCACCTCCTGCCCGACGAACGCGGACCACGCGCATGCAAGGTCGCGTACCTGGGCGGCATAGAATCCGTGACTGTCGAGACTGGCCGCCAAGCCGGTCACGCCCTCGGTCGAATGCCGCCCCCGAGTCATGACCATCGACGCGACGCCGCAGTACGAGGCGGGTCGAGTCACCGATCCGGCGGTCTGAGAACCGAGAGCCAAGGGCACCTGCCCCGACGCCACCGCGGCTGCCGAACCACTCGACGATCCCCCCGGGGTGCGCGACGGATCGGCAGGATTGCGAGTCGGTCCGGGGGCGAAGAATGCGAACTCGGTCGAGACGGTCTTGCCCGCGGGCACGGCACCTGCAGTACGCCATGCCTGCACTACAGCGGCATCGGCCTCGGCCGGCCCCCGCACGGCATAGAGATTCGTTCCGCATCTCGTCGGTAGTCCCGCGACGTCGACGATATCTTTGACTCCCAACGGAATTCCGCCCAGCGGGCCGGGCTGATCCTGGAGCTCGACCGGAGGCGCGTGCACTACCCATGCCGCAAGATCATCTTCTGTGTCGTCGATGCGGCGCTGGGACCGCCGCCATGCATCCTCTACGGTGCTGCGTCCGGCCCGTAGGTCGGCCACGAGATCGGCCAGCGACCACGGCTCGTACAGGGGAGAGCCGATGCTCATCGGTCGCCCCACACTGCGTCGGCTGTCCAATAGTCCATTCCACCGGCACTGACGAAATGCCGCCACTCCGAGACGCGCCGCAGTGATGGCTCGGCGCGCTCGGTCGCCCGATCTGCCGCATCCGGGCCATCGGCTCGGACCTGCCAATGCACCCAGTTCAGCTCGTTGCCCTCATGGTCGTGCATGAACAGGTCCACGTGTCGCCATCCGTACCCGTGAGTGTCGTTGTAGCACATCAGTGTCATGCGTTCGCGTGTGTCGTCCATACGTCGCTCTCCCGGATAGGTCCGGCTGCGCACTGCTCAGCAACCGAAGATCATGGGTCGACGCTACGAGCCGGGCGGTCGAACCGGAATGAAGAGTTCCTTGCCGACCCTGAAGATTTTCCCTACGCCGGTGGGCCCTGCTCGCCCGCAACAGCCGAGTCCCGATCGACCGTCGGGAGTACGAACCCGAACACCGAACCGCCCTCCGCGCCGGGGGTGTACCAGATGGAGCCGTGCTGCCTGGTGATGATCCGATAACTGAGTGCGAGACCGATCCCGCTGCCCGACTGCTTGGTGGTGAACGACTCCTCGAAAGGGTTGCGCTGCAGCCCTCTTCCTCGGTCTGTCACGGTGAAAGCACCACCGTCCTCGCGGTTCCCGGTGGACAGGGTGATCGTGCGGTCCGGGAGCGCGCACTGGGCCATTTCGTCGATCGCGTTGAAGCACAGATTGATGATGACCTGGCCGGTGAGTACGCGTTCGCAGCGCACCCGCACCGGATCCTCGGCGAGCTCGAAGTCGATTCGGACGGAATTCTGTTCCGCGCGGAGGCGAATGAAGTAGAGACATTCGGTGACGACGGTATTGAGATCTACCGTCTGATCGATCTGTTCGAGGTGTCCGACGAACGTCCTCAGTGTGGAGACGATCGTTGCTGCCCTTTCGATTTGCCGATGAGCCGATGTGAGACCGTACTCCACGCGCGACGCGAGATGACCGTCGCCGGTCAGGATGGTCTCGACCCCCGCCAGGAAGTTGCCCGCCGCCGCGAGCGGCTGCCCCAACTCGTGTGCGATTGCCATGGCCATATCGCCCATGGCGTTGTACCGAGCCAGATAGTTCTCGCGCTGAAGTTCCAGCCCGCGCATCTCCTCGGTGCGCACGCGATCGGACACATCGTGCAGCAACATCAGATAGGCGCTGACCTCGTCCTCCTGCAGTCGCTCGACACTGCCGTCCAGCCACCGTGTTCTGCCCTCTGCGGCAAGCACTTCCAGACGGACCGAGGCCACCGGACTCGCGTCCCGTGCCAGGTCGCTCCAGGTGGATCGGCGACCGGCTACATGAAACGACGCGTACGAGGCGAGGGACCTGCCTGCCGGGGGTTCGACACTGGGATCGATACCCAGGTGTTCCATCGCGGTGTCGGTCGCGAATCCGATCGCGCCGGTCTCGTCGAGCACGAACGCGATCGTGGACGTATTCCTCGACAGTGCGTCGACGTACGTGGTGGTCAACCTCAACGCACGTTCGGTGCGCTGCTCGTTCTCGATGTCCCGGAACTGCACCATCACCGCGGGGCCCTGGCGCAATTCGATCCTGGTCGCAATGGCGTCGGTCGGGATGATACGGCCGGATTTCGACCGATAGTGCCACTCGATACGACTGCTGCCGCATTCGACGGCCTCGTGCAACCACGCTCGTCCGACCACTCGGTCGTACTGCTGCGCAGAACTACTCATGTCGTTCGCCTTGAGAGGACGCATTTCGTCGAGATCGAATTCCAGCATCGCGCAGGCGGCGGGATTGGCCCACAGGATGCTTTTGGTCGCCCCGTCGTGCACGAGCACACATACCTGCGCGGCATTCATCATCTCGACGAAATCGGCCGGCACCAATTCCGGAACATGTGAGTCCATGGACATCTTCACGAGCGTATGCGCGGTGAACCGAACGATGTGCGGAAGGTTCGAATCTCACACCTGGACTGAAGAAATTACCTATACGACTGATGGACGCACCCCCTGTCGACCGCACTCTTTACCGATATTGGCCGCACGTGACTCGCATTACGGTCGAACCAACGAACAGGCCACGAGGCACGAGGCACGAGACCTTGCACAAGGAGACCGATCATGACCGTTACTCAGGACGCTCCACCCGACGCCGGAAGCACGGCCACTCTCGACGACGTGTTGGTCGAACTGGCTCAGCGGCGGACGGAGTTTCGCGATCAGCGTTTCGTCTCCCCCGACTTCGTGGCACGCCTCAAGGAAATCGGCATCTATCGGGCCGCCACCCCGAGATGCTTCGGCGGCGATCCGCAGGCCCCGGCGGACTTTCTGCGGACCATCGAGAAGATCTCCGTTGTCGACGGTTCGACCGGGTGGGTGGCGAGCTTCGGCTCTGCCTTGATCTACCTCGCCGCGTTGCCGGTGGACACTCAGGCCGAGCTGTACGCCGAGGGACCGGATGTCGTGTTCGCAGGGGGCCTGTTTCCGGTACAGCCGGCGGCGACGACCGACCGGGGATTCCTGGTCGACGGGCGTTGGAAATTCGCAAGTGGTTCGATGGGTGCCGACATTCTGGGCGTCGGAATTCCCGGTGACGACTCGACCGGCGGAAAACCCCGAACGGCGTTGCTGCGCCCGAAAGACGTAAAGATCGTCCAGGAATGGGATGTCGTGGGTATGCGCGGCACCGGGTCGTTCGACCTCGTGGTGAACAAGGTCGAAGTAGCGCGGGAGTGGACCTTCATTCGCGGCGGCTCGGCGACCATCGACGAGCCTCTCTACCGCTACCCGACGATCGCCTACGCCGCACAGGTTCTCGCAGTGGTCGGTGCAGGCGTCGCCAGAAGCGCGCTCGACTACGCAGTGCAGGTCGGTGCCGGCAAGTCCGGCATCACCGGAGCCCCCAAGCTCGCAGACCGGCCCTACTACCGCATTGCCGTCGCCGAGGCGGAAGCCGCCTTGCGATCTGCGCGAGCGTACTTCTACGAGGTCACCGACGAGGTGTGGAGCGCGGTGCTGAACGGGCTCGAACCCACCGACGCTCAGAATGCTCACCTCCGTCTGGCATCGACCCACCTCGCCAAGATTTCGGCGGCGACTGCAGCGAAAGTCGTCGAAATCTCGGGCACCGGAGCCATTTACGCATCGCACCCGCTTCAGCAGTGGACCGGTGACGCACTCGTTCCTCAGCAGCACGCATTCCTGGGCCCGGCCGTTCTCGACGCCGCAGGCGCAGTACTGATGGGCCTACCGCCCACCGTCCCCGGCTTCAAATGACCCTCGAAGGACAACACATGACCACTACTCCGCTTCGCGTTCTGTTCTGTATCGGCATCAACCAGAACTTCTTCGATCTCCCCGAGTCCGGAGTGACAGCCGGAGACGTCTGGACTGCGTTCGTCGCCCTGTCCGACGGCATCAAGGGTCTCGAGGGTGTCGACTTCATCGGCGATATCGACGACGACGCCACGATGGTCGGCCCCTCGGATTCCTGGCCGTGGACGTGCTACTTGCTCGCCGATGTCGACTCCCACGACACCGTCAAGCAGGCGTGCAATTTCTTGCGGACGATCGAAGTCGGATCCAGCGACTGGAAGCTGTGGAAGTACGTGAAGATCGAGGCCCGCATCGGCCGCGCACTCACGCCCCGCACGTACTGAACCACCGCGTACTCATGCTCCGCCGAACGACGTTGCACAGCTGCGCCGTTCGGTGGCCACCACTGACAACCTCGACAACGTGAGAGCTTTGGAGATATCGATGACCGTGCACGACACCGTAGAGACAACACCGAAGTCCCCGGCGTCCGATCTGGTGATGGGCGATCGTGTCGCGGGTCGGATCTACACCGACCCGGACGTGTTCGACGAGGAGATCACCAAGATCTTCGAGAGCACCTGGATCTGGGTCGCTCACGAATCGGAGCTCCCGAAGCCGGGCAGCTTCAAATCCACTCACGTCGGCCTGCAGCCGGTCATCGTGACCAAGAACCGCAAGGGACAGATCAACACACTGCTCAACCGCTGTCGGCATCGTGGTGCCAGCATCTGTGAGCAGAAGACCGGCGTCGCAAACGGTTTCACGTGTCCGTACCACGCCTGGTCCTACAGCCTCGACGGGCAGCTGCGCGGCATTCCGTACCCCGAGGGGTACGAGGGCGTCATCGAAAAGGGCGAACTCTCGCTCAGGAAACTGCGCACGGAGTCCTACGGCGGAATGGTGTTCGCGACGTTCGCGCAGGACATCGAATCCCTCGAAGACTTTCTCGGCGACGCCAAGCTGTGGATCGATCGATTCATGAAACAGGGCGGTGGCTACCCCATCAAGGTGCTGGGTACGCACCGATTCCGGTTCAACGGCAACTGGAAGATCCAGCTCGAGAACACCACGGACGGTTATCATTTCCCCATCGTTCATCGATCCTGGATGGCATCGGTCGACGCCGAGACGGCAGACATGATGTCGTTCATGACCAACCCGGAAGCCGTCACCCACGATCTCGGCAACGGTCACAGCGTCATGCAGATGGTGCCCGAGCACTCCGATCTCGATGCCGACGATGGATCCGAGCCGCTGCAGGCGCGTTTCGACGATCTCGTGGCCGAGCTGTCCGCTGCGGGTCTCGACGAGCCGGCGATCCGTAAAATCGTTCGCGCCATGCACGGCACCGGCTTCAACCTCAATCTCTTCCCGAACGTGTCGATGTCGGCTGCCTTCTTCCGTGTTCTCGAGCCGACCGCAGTCGACGCGACGACCATCGAGCATCTGGCAATCGGTCCCGACGGGCCGGCCGAGGTGGTGAATCCGGTCAACAGGGCGCGGTTGCGAGTGCACGAACACTTCCAGGGTCCGTTCGGTTTCGGTACACCCGACGACGCAGAAGGATGGGATCGCGTGCAACGCGGCGCTCAGGGCGCTCCCGACATGCCCATTCTCGTCAATCGTGGTGCTGCTCGGGAGAAGCCGAGTGCCGAAGGATGGCCCACCTCGCACGTGACCGACGAAACCGGTATGCGCGCCGCCTACGCACAGTGGAAAGAGATGATGAGCCATGACTGATACCGCCGTGGAAACGCTGTCGATCGCAGACACGCGTGTGGTACGAGCCATCGAATTGATCTGGCGCGAGGCCGATCTGCTCGATCGCAAGCAATACGAGACGTGGAAGGGCCTGTATTCCGAGGACGGCCTGTACGTCGTCCCGATCGGCTCGACCGGAGACGACTTCGACAATCGTCTCAACATGATCTACGACGACGCTCGGATGCGTGACATGCGGGTGGTGCGGATGACCGAGGGGTACGCGATCGCCGCCGTCGACGCTGCGATCACCACCCGAACCGTCTCCCGTTTCGTCGTCGAATCCTGTGCGGACGACACTGTTCACCTCAGGGCCGCACAGATCGTCGTCGCGTTCAAACGTGGGAAGCACGATCTGTGGGCCGGCGACGTGGAATACCGCATCCGACTGGGAGTCGACGGCGCAGCGGACCGGATCGCTCTCAAGGTGATTCGGCTCGTCGACAGCGAGGACGCCGTTCCCGCAGCCGGATTCCTGCTGTGAACGCGCCTGTTGCTGTCGTCACCGGCGGCGCGAGCGGGCTCGGCGAGCTCATTGTGCGCAAACTTCACTCCACCGGTCACCGAGTCGCTGTCGCAGACATCGACCTGGAGTCCGCGAATTCGTTGGCAGCCGAACTCGGCTCTGCCGACTCGGTCCGCAGCTACCAGGTGGATGTCGGTGACAGGTCTGCGATCGAGCGTCTTCTGTCCGCAGTGATCATCGACTTCGGATCGGTCGAGGTATTGGTCAACAACGCCGCCAAGACACAGGCACGTCCGCTGATGGACATCACGGCCGAAGAACTGGACTCGGTCATGTCCGTCGGGTTCAAAGGCACCTTCACGGCCTGCCAGATATTCGGTGCTTACATGGCCGGCAACCGGTACGGCCGCATCGTGAACATGGCATCTTTGGCGGGACAGAACGGTGGAACGGCAACCGGTGGGCATTATGCGTCGGCCAAGGGCGCGGTGATGTCTTTGACGAAAGTCTTCGCCCGAGAGTTGGCACCCTCCGGAGTGACCGTCAACGCGGTCTCACCCGGGCCCCAGGATTCCCCCATCGTGCGGAAGATCGTCGGCGAGGCCAATATCGAGTCCTACGCACAGACCATCCCCGTCGGTCGTCTCGGCGACCCGGCATTCATCGCCGAAATGGTGTCTCTGCTCGCATCGCCGACCGCAGCGTCGGTCACGGGTGCTTGTTGGGATGCCAACGGCGGAATCTACATGCGTTAGGAAGACGCCGTGTCCAGTGTCAAAGTTGTCGTAGCGCAGATCGTCGACGAAACGCCGAACATTCGTTCCCTTCGTCTCGTGCGCGACGGAGGGGGCGCACTCGGCCCCTATCAGGCCGGTGCCCACATCGACGTGACAGGTCCGACGGGCGTACTGCGGCAGTACTCCCTGTGCGGTCCCCCTGCCGAACCCGATTCGTTGCTCATCGCGGTCAAACGCGAGCTGGAGTCCCGCGGCGGATCCGAAGCGTTGCACCGGATTCGGGAAGGCGACGTCATCGAGATCAGCGAACCGCGCAACATCCTCGGGGTGGCACCGAACGCCGACGCCCATGTGCTGATCGCGGCCGGTATCGGGGTCACTCCCCTGCTGAGCATGGCGTATCAACTGCACCACAGCAGTTCCGATTTTCAGCTCCACTACTTCTCGCACAGTCGGGAGCACACCGCGTTTCTCGAGTTGCTGGAGGATCGGGCCGAATTCCGTGACAGTGTCCATCTGCACATCGGTCTCTCCCGCACACAGCAAAGGGCTGTTCTCGACGGGTTGGCCGGCTCCGTGAGCGCTTCCTCGGCCGTATACACCTGCGGTCCGGAAGGTTTCATGGAGACTGTGGTCTCGATCTTCACACCGACGGTGGGGCCGAACAACGTTCATATCGAACACTTCGTCGCCTCCGACATCGACACCTCTGGTGACACCGGGTTCACCGTCGAAATGGATACCGGTGAGTCCTTCGAGATACCTGCCGACCGATCGATTCTCTCCGTGCTGGAGGAGAACGGCATCGAGGTGTTCAAGTCATGCGAGGAAGGTATTTGCGGCTCGTGTGTGTCCGGCCTCCTCGAGGGCGAACCCGAGCACCGAGACAACTGCCTGTCGGCTGCAGACAAGGCCGCGGGCAACCAGATCGCGCTCTGCGTCTCGCGTGCGAAATCGAGCAAGTTGGTCATCGAGCTGTATTGATCGCAGCTGAACGGCCCACTCCCCCCCGCAATGTCGGCGGGGGGGAGGCCAGTCGGTATCACCCGCTTCCGCGCGAGGTCCGCACCATGCCCGGCACGCGCTACTGCTGCGCCCGCTCGTACACAGCGGTACCGCCGACTACGGTGCGCAGCACTGCCATTGCGGGTATGTCATGAGGGTCGACGGTGAGGAGATCACCCTCGATGACGGTCAGGTCGGCAACCTTGCCCACCTCGATCGATCCCTTCCAGTCCTCGGCGAAGTCCTGCCACGCCGCGTCGATCGTGTAGGTGCGGAGCGCCTGCTCCAACGAGATCGTCTGGTCCGGGCCGCTGACGGCCCGAGAGGCCTTGCTCTCGCGAAGAATCATCGTCGACAGCCCCTGTCGCCAACTGGGCATCGTGACAGGGGCATCCGAACTACTCATCAGTCGAACCCCTGAGTCCACGGCACTTCGATAGGGGAATTCGTATGCTGCCCTCTCGGTTCCGACGAACTCCGGCTCGAGATCAGCGATGGTCCATTTGATCGTCGGATTCATGTTGACGCCGATTCCTGCCTCGGCCAACCTGTCCAGCGTTTCTCGAGAAATGAAGTCGCCGTGAATCAAGTAGTGCCTCGGATCGGGTCGCGGGTGATCACGCTGTGCTGCGATCAGTGCGGCCGCCACCGTGTCGATCGCTCGGTCACCGGTGACGTGCACGCCTACCTGGTAGCCCTCGATATGGCCTCGTCGAATCATCTCGGTCACTTCTTCGACACGGCGTTCGTCGGTTTCACCACCGACACAGAGCGATCCGCAGCCGCCACCCACGTACTCCTCGTGCATCCACGACGTCTTGCTCAGCGGTATCCCATCGGCGAACACCTTGACGCCGAGCACCCGGAACATATGTGAGTCCGGGCCGGCCGGTGGTTCGATACCAGCCAGGTTTTCTCCGAATTCCTCTGCGTACCACTCATTCCGCACGGTAGCAGCAGTACGGATACGCGAATTCCGAGTTCGTCGGCGGCCGCCAGCTTCGCGTACGTGGCAAGGCCCCCACTGCCCATCGCACCTCCCGCGAGCGATTCTCCGCCGGGCCCCAGGGCGGGATCGGTGAAACTCGTGATGCCCTCGCGCTGCAGTGAGGCGATTGCCGATCGTGCGGCTTTCTCGCGTCGTGCGTCGTCGAGAAGTGGGAGGCCTGCCTGCACCAGAGACTGCGCCCCCTCCATGAATATGCCGGTGAGCTCTCCCTCGGCGTTCCTCACCGCGCGGCCGCCCTCGGGAACAACGGTGTTCTCGTCGACGCCCACGAGCCGTAGCGCAGCCGAGTTGACCCAGGACGTGTGCCGAGAGAAGTCCTGTAGGAACACCGGGTTGTGCGCAGACACCGCATCGAGATCCCAACGGGTCGGCGATCGCCCTGCCTCCCCGCGGCACTCATCGAGATATCCTTCGTTCCAGCCGGTTCCGATGATCCATTCACCTTCGGGCGCGGCGTCGACGGCTGCCTTCACAGCTGCGACGACATCCGCGATCGACTGCACCGTCGGGTACGTCACGTCCAGGGACAACGGCGGAGTATCCAAGCCGAAGGCAATCCCGTGTAGGTGAGAGTCGTTGATTCCCGGTAGGACGGTGTTGCCCGCGAGATCGATCACCACGGTGTCGGGCCCGATGTGCGCCGCAACGTCGTCGTCGATGCCGACAGCGGTGATGACATCACCGGTGACTGCGACGAACGACGCAATACCGAAAGCGGCGTCCATCGTGAAGATACGGCCGTTGATGTAGACAGAATCGGCGTACGTCATGACATTCCTCTGTTTCGGTGGCCGGATCCGGCCACTGTGATCGTGTTCAGGACGCACGAGCCGCGCCTGCCGCAATCCGATTGCGCTCCAACCGAACCGGCGCAGTCTCGGGCAGAATCCACAGGCAGGTCAGTGAGATGATGCAGGCACCGGCAAGGTAGTAGCCGATGTTCGAGGCATCACCGGTGAATGCGACGATCCGGTTCGCGATCAGGGGTGCAATGCCGCCGCCCAGCACCGCCCCGACATGGAACGCGATGCCCATCCCGGTCTGGCGTTGTTCCTTCGGAAACAGCTCGGTGAAGTACGTGTACATCGGGCCGAACAGGAACCCGGTGGCGGTGAACCCGATCATCAAACCGAGCACAACCGAGGTGACGGTGCCCCATTGGGCCATGTGGAAGATGGTGAGCACCGCCGCGATAGTGGCCAGCGCACCGCCCATCATCACCGGGCGGCGTCCGATCCGATCGGACAGCAGTGATGCAAGCACCACCGCCGCGCCGTGCAGTACCAACGCGGCGATACTGCCGTACACGATGTCGGTACGTGGGAGACCGAGCCCCTCCGGAGCTTCGGCAGTGGCGTACGACAGCATGAAGATCGCGAGCACGAAGGTCGTGGAGTTCAGCCCGACGTTGACCCCCGCCGCAAGCACGAGGCGACGCCAACTGCTCTTCACGACGGTCTTGAACGGCATCTGGGCCCGCACGGCCTCTTCCCCGCGCTCGGCCACCATCTGTCGGAACACCGGACTCTCGTGAACGCCCTTGCGAACCCACAGTCCCAACACCAGAACCAGACCGCCGAAGAGGAACGGCAGACGCCACGCCCACTCCTGCACCGTCTCTGCCGGCAACAGCAGAACCAATGCAAACGACGCGTTCGCGAGGATCGTGCCGATCGGGGACCCCAGAGCGGTGAAGACTCCGTAGCGTGCTCTTCGGTCGTCCGGGGCATGCTCGATGGCCAGCACGGCAGCGCCACCGGTCTCACCACCACGGCACAGTCCGTGAACGAGCCTGAGTAGAACCAGACAGACCGGGGCCGCGACGCCTACCTGTGCGTAGGTGGGGAGCACGCCGATGATCAGGGTGGCCGCGCCCATCCCGACAAACGTCAACTGCAGGGCGCGGCGGCGACCGTAGGTGTCACCGACCCAGCCGAAGAGCACGGCCCCGAGCGGGGCCATCAAGAATCCGATGCCGAATGTGGCCAGACCCATGAATGTGCCGAACCATGCATTACCCGTGCGGAAGAACGTATCGGTGAACACGAGTGCTGTAGCGGTTCCGTAAATAGCGAAATCGTAGAATTCCAGTGACGTTCCGACGCCGCTGGCGAATGCAATTCTTCCCAGACTCGAACGCTTCGGCGGTGACTCGGCTTCGGATGCAACTATCTTCTCGGACATCGGTATCGATCCTGTTCGGTTGGACGACCGCCGGACTGGAGAGTGATTCTCGCGGCGTTGTAGAGAACACTGTCGACCATCCCAAGAAGAATTTCAGCGCAACCGGGCCTGAATAAAGGTTCCCCTAGGCGGGCGACTCCACATCCCTATTGACATTTCGACCTCGATGCATCAGGGCTTCAACAACACCGACGAGCTGGGGAACGCTTCGGCGAAATGGTTCGGTAGCGGTGCCACGAACACGTTTTCGGTGCGAGTTCTGGAAATGAGCCACCGGCCTTCGACCTTACGAAAGGCGTTGTTGAGGCGGCTCGAACGCAACAGGCTCCTACCGTCGGAGAACAGCCAGGGCTGCATGTGAATCCACTGGCCTTCGGCCGTATCGCCGTCGACGTGTATCTGTTCCGAGGTGAGGTAGTGGGCGTTGAGCAACAACGCAGGATCGGTCTTTTCACCCCAGAAGCGGTTGAAGTGCGCCCGAATGGCATCCTTGCCTTCGGCGCGGCCGAATTGGCCGTCGTAGTACTCGCCCACGCCTTCCCAGACCGCGTCCTCGGTGTACAGGTCCAGCACCAGCTCGATTCGGCGAGCGTCGTCGTCCACGCCGAATTCGGGACACGGAGTGTCGCACAGGAACATGTAGCGAGCTTGGATGCGTCGAATGTCCGCCTCGGACTCGAGCACCTCGAGTCGGGCGGTGAGTTGAGCAATGGTTGTGTCGGTCATTCGATCTCCTCGGTAAACACCACGATCACGGACGGGTACGACTCGACGCTATGTCGACTCCGAAATCGGCGATATACGCAAATCCTTCAGCGTTGTCGGGCTCGTCCGTCACCCCCTGCGCTCCAACGCCTTTCGACCGCACACGAGAACGGCCGCCCTCGCATCCATCGGAGCGAGGGCGGCCGTAGTTTCGCCGCGGTGTCAGCCGGCGATCATGCCGTGCGGGTCGATGACGAATTTCTGTGCGACTCCGCTGTCGAATTCACGGTAGCCGCGGGGGGCGTCGTCGAGAGTGATGACCGTTGCGTTCACCGCCTTCGCAATCGACACTCGTTCTTTGAGAATGGCATTCATCAGTTCCCTGTGGTAGCTCATCACCGGGCACTGCCCGGTGGCGAACGAGAGCGACTTCGCCCAACCGGTGCCGAGGCTGAGCGAGAGCGCGCCACGTTGTGCGGCCTCGTCCACGCCGCCCGGATCGCCGGTGACGTAGAGCCCGGGAATTCCGATGCCACCGCCCGCCGTGGTGATGTCCATCAGCGAATTGAGCACCGTGGCCGGTGCTTCGTGGGACGAGTCTCCGCCGTGGCCGCGAGCCTCGAATCCCACCGCGTCCACCGCAGCGTCGACCTCCGGGACACCGAGGATCTGTTCGATCTGATCTTGCGGCGCGCCCTTGCCCACGTCGACGGTCTCGCAGCCGAACGTTCGTGCCTGCGCCAGCCTGTCGGCGTTCATGTCACCGACGATCACCACCGACGCGCCCAGCAATTGTGCGCCGACCGCGGCCGCCAGACCGACCGGGCCCGCACCCGCGATGTACACCGTCGCACCGGGTTTCACTCCCGCGGTGACCGCGCCGTGATATCCGGTCGGAAAGATGTCGGAGAGCATGGTCAAGTCCAGGATCTTCTCCATCGCCTGATCCCGGTCGGGGAACTTCAGCAGATTGAAGTCCGCGTACGGTGCCATGACGTATTCGGCCTGGCCGCCCACCCATCCGCCCATGTCCACGTAACCGAACGCAGAACCGGGTCGATCCGGGTTGACGTTGAGGCAGATACCGGTCTTGCGCTCCTTGCAGTTTCGACACCGTCCGCAGGCGATGTTGAACGGTACCGAGCAGATGTCGCCGACCTTCAAGAATTCGACGTCTCGTCCGACCTCGACGATCTCGCCGGTGATCTCGTGGCCCAACACCAGACCCTCGGGTGCCGTCGTGCGTCCACGGACCATGTGCTGGTCGCTGCCGCAGATGTTGGTCGAGACGACCTTCAGGATCACGCCGTGTTCGCATTTGCGGCCGACATTGGCCGGATTCACGCCGGGGCCATCGGTCAATTCCAGGCCCGGAAAAGCGATGTCCTGAACCTCTACCTTTCCTGGTCCGGCGTACGTCACTGCTCTGTTGTCTGCCACGATTTCTCCTGTTCGACGGTGTCCGGCTGCGTTCGACAGACCGAGATCGCCTGCGCAATAGCTCTTTTCATCTCATCGAGACGATCAACGCGCAGTGATGTGGCCTGCATCACACCATAGTATGCGCACCTACGAATACACGGTGCGTCGCCCGCCGCACGAAGCAATCCGGGGACCGATCTCACTCCCCGGAGCTATCGTCGACCGGTGCCCACCGACGACGATCACAACGAGACCATCACCATCGGACGTTCGCCCGGGGTGGAGGTGGAGGTACTCCCCTACGGCGCGACCCTGCAACGAATGTCGGTGACCGGAGGAGACGGCGAGCGCCGCGACGTTCTCGTCGGCGTGGCGGGCGAGCGTGAGCTTCGTTCGTCCACTGCCTATTTCGGCTCTACCGTCGGCCGGTACGCGAACCGGATCAAGGACGGCCGGTTCGAGATCGATGGGCAGGCGGTGCAACTGACGATCAACGACGGCACCAACCACCTGCACGGCGGAACCGACGGCTTCGACTCACGACCCTGGACGGTGATCGGGCGATCACCGGATTCGGTCGAGTTCGAGTTGATCAGCCCCGACGGTGATCAGGGCTACCCGGGTGAAGTCCGTGCGCGGGCCCAGTTCTCCGTCACGACCGATCGTGTGCGGTTGGAGTCGACGGCGACGACCACCGCGCCGACGGTGGTGAACTTGACCTCGCACGCGTATTTCGATCTCGATGGCCATGGCATCGACGATCACACCCTGCAGGTGTTCGCCTCGACGTACACCCCGGTCGACACCGAGGGAATCCCGACCGGTGCCATCGAATCCGTCGATGGCACCGCGCTGGATCTGCGCACGCCGGGACGAGTCGGAGACCTGGCCCGAGCAGCTCATCCGCAGTTGCTGACCGCCCGGGGTGTCGACCACAACTTCGTCGTCGACGGTACGGGGCTTCGGCGTGCGGCGATCCTGAGCTCCGAGCGCAGTCGAACGACACTGGAACTGTGGACCGATCAGCCCGGAGTGCAGGTCTACACAGGCAACTTCCTGGACGGCAGCGACGTGTCTCGACGCGGCTCGATGCTGCGCCAAGGCGACGGCATCGCGCTCGAACCCCAGCTGTTCCCTGATTCACCGAATCACCCGAACTTTCCCTCTGCGGTGCTGCGACCGGGCCAGACGTACCGGTCCGTGATCGAGTGGAGATTTTCTGCACTTCGCGCTTGAGTGAGCGCTCACAAAATTTTGGAATTCAAACGTTTCAAGTCTTGACGCGGCCCGATGTTAACGCTCACACTGTGTTGCACACGTCACAGTGGAGTGGCGACATTGAGGAGATCACCATGGCGTCGAAGACAATTTTTGCGGCGAGCGCGCTCATTCTGAGTGGTGCGATCGTCCTGAGTGCGTGCAGTAGCGGAGGCGGCGGCGACGCGTCCGGCGGCGGTGACGGCGCAACGGTGCTGGGCTTTTCCCAGGTCGGTGCCGAGAGCGGATGGCGCACGGCCAACACCACCTCCATCCAGGACGCGGCCAGCGCAGCCGGCATGGAGTTGAAGTTCTCCGACGCGCAGCAGAAGCAGGAAAACCAGATCAAGGCGATTCGCACGTACATCCAGCAGAAGGTCGACGTCATCGCTTTCAGCCCCGTCGTCGAGACGGGATGGGAGCCGGTCCTCCAGGAAGCCAAGCGCGCGAACATCCCGGTGATCCTCACCGACCGCTCCGTCGACACCACCGACGATTCGCTGTATGCCACGTTCCTCGGCTCCGATTTCGTCGAGGAGGGCAAGAAGGCAGGCGATTGGCTGGTCCAGAACAGCGCCACTGCGGACACCACCGGCGACGGCAAGATCAACGTGGTCGAGCTGCAGGGAACCACCGGAGCCGCTCCCGCCATCGACCGGGCCGAGGGATTCCGCGACGCCATCGGCGGCCAGTCGAACATCGCGATCACCGCGTCGCAGACCGGCGATTTCACTCGTGACGGCGGCAAGCAGGTGATGGAGTCGTTCCTCAACTCCAATCGGGGCCAGATCGACGTCGTCTTCGCCCAGAACGACGACATGGGCCTGGGCGCAATCCAAGCCATCGAAGCAGCCGGGCTGGTACCCGGAAAAGACATCAAGATCATCACCGTCGACGCCGTCAAGGACGGAATGCAAGCACTGGCGGACAAGAAGATCGACTTCATCGTCGAGTGCAACCCACTTCTCGGGCCGCAGCTGATGGAGCTCACGGACAAGATCGTCAAGGGCGAGGACGTTCCCAAGAGGGTCGTCACCGAGGAGACCACCTTCACGCCCGACCAGGCGGCAGCAGTACTCGCCGACCGCCAGTACTGAGAGTCGACGCATGCATACCGACACCGTTCCCACCGCGGAGCCGATCTCCAGCACAGAGCCGACTCCGCTCGTGGAGATGAAAGACATCTCGATCACCTTCGGTGCCGTCCGAGCCCTCGACGGGGTGTCGTTGCGGCTCTTCCCCGGCGAGGTGCATTCGCTGATGGGTGAGAACGGTGCCGGTAAGTCGACGTTGATCAAGGCACTGACCGGGGTCTACTCGATCGACAGCGGAACGGTCACGATCGACGGAACCGAACACGAGTTCGGGACGCCGAGCGCGGCCCAGGCTGCAGGTATCAGCACCGTCTACCAGGAAGTGAACCTTCTTCCGAATCTGACTGTCGCAGAGAACATGCTCCTGGGCCGCGAGCCCCGACGCCTACCCGGAAAACTGTTGGGGGCCATCGGCGGTATCGACACGCGAGCGATGAACCGCCGTGCCAGAACGACTCTCGACCGGCTGGGCCTCGACATCGAGCCGTCGTCGGTCCTCGGGGACCATCCGATCGCCGTGCAACAGCTCGTCGCCATCGCCCGCGCAGTCGATGTCGACGCCCGCGTCCTCATCCTGGACGAGCCGACCTCGAGCCTGGACAAGGACGAGGTCGAAACCCTGTACTCCGTCATCGAACGGCTGAGGGAAGACGGAACCTCGATCGTCTTCGTGTCGCACTTCCTCGACCAGATCTATCGGATCTCCGACCGAATGACGATCCTGCGCAACGGAAAGCTCGTCTCCGAGCGCCTGGTCGCCGACACTCCGCAGTTCGAGTTGGTCGAGTTGATGATCGGTCGGGAACTGGACACCTTGCGCGAACTCGACAGCCGCGAGCCGGTGATGGTTTCCGACGAACAGACGCCCGTCGTGGAAGTGTTGGGCATCGGACGCAAGGGTGCACTGGAAGCAACCGATCTGCGTCTTCATGCGGGACAGGTCGTCGGCATCGCCGGTCTGCTCGGGTCCGGCCGTACCGAGCTTGCTCGCCTGCTCGGTGGAGCCGATCGATCGGACTCGGGGTCGATCGAAGTGCATGCGACCAAGCACCGCATTCGCAGTCCACGCCAGGCCGCCGATCAGCGCATCGCCCTCACCAGCGAGGATCGCAAGGCCGACGGTGTGGTGGCCGATCTGACGGTGGCCGACAACATGCTGCTCGCTCTGCAGGCCAAGCGTGGATGGCTTCGTCCCATCCCCCGTGCCACCCGCACCAAGCTCGTCAAGGAGTACATCTCTGCACTCGACATCAGGCCCGCCGATCCGAACGCGTTGATGCGCAATCTGTCCGGCGGCAACCAACAGAAAGTGCTCCTCGCCCGCTGGCTCATCACCGAACCCGAACTTCTGATTCTGGACGAACCGACACGCGGAATCGACATCGGTGCCAAAGCACAGATCCAAACCCTGGTGGCCGATCTGGCCGCGCGCGGAATGTCGGTGGTGTTCATCTCCGCCGAGCTCGAAGAGATCCTGCGCCTCAGTGACCGCATCGTGGTCATGCGAGATCACCGCAAGATCGACGAACGTATCAACGACGGTGTGTCGGTCGGCGACGTGCTCGCCACCATCGCAGCCGGGGTGCGCACCGACGAACCCGTCGCGGCCGCCACTTCGACCACCGACAGGAATGTCGCATCATGACCGAAACCCTCGAACCATCGGCCGGCGCGCCCGCTCGCGCACGTGCCGCCCTCGCCCAGCCGGTCGTCTGGCCGCTGCTGGCTCTGATAGCTCTGATCGTCGTCAATGTCGTTGTGACACCGGATTTCCTCGACATTCGAATCGAGAACGGTGGCCTGTTCGGAAATATCGTCGATATCGCACGCAACTCCGCGCCGCTCATTCTGGTGGCCGTCGGCATGACGCTGGTGGTGGCAACCCGCGGCATCGACCTCTCCGTGGGCGCAGTGGCAGTCATCGCTGCCGCCGTTGCGTGTACTCGCATTGTCGCGGCACCGGACGAGGGTGCCACCACGACGATGATCATGGCTGTCGTCTGGGCACTGGGAGCATGTCTGCTGCTGGGTCTGTGGAACGGCCTTCTGGTGTCGGTCTTCGGGATTCAACCCATCATCGCGACGCTCATTCTGATGGTCGCCGGACGTGGCCTGGCCATGTTGATCACCGACGGAAACATCACGACAGTCAACAACCCGGCCTTCAGCACGCTCGCGTCGGGCACGCTTCTCGGACTTCCACTGGCACTGATCATCGCCCTCGTGGTCGTGGCAGCAACCGCACTGTTGACCCGGCGGACCGCACTGGGGATGCTCGTCGAAGCCGTCGGAATCAACCCGGAGGCAAGCAGACTGGCAGGCGTCCAGTCGCGGACGATCGTCTGGACGGTCTACGTGTTCGCCGCGGTGTGCTCGGGAATGGCCGGTCTGATCATCGCTGCGAACACCAACTCGGTGAACGCGAACAGTCTGGGCCAGTGGATCGAGCTCGACGCCATCCTCGCTGTCGTCATCGGCGGCACTGCTCTGACCGGTGGTCGATTCTCCATCGCCGGCACCGTCGTCGGTGCCCTGCTCATCGGCACACTCACGCGCACCATCACCAATGTCGGTATCCCCTCCGAGGCCAACTACCTGTTCAAAGCGGTCGTCATCATCGTGGTCTGCCTGTTGCAATCACCACGAGCCCGCGCATCACTGCGGACGTGGTTCCGCACCGACTCCACCAAGGCGGTACGACCGTGAGCGACCTCATGACTGCTCCCCCCACGACTACCGCGGCAGCACCGGGCCCCGCGCCCTCGACCTGGGACCGCGTGAAGCGGTACTCCCCACCGTCTCGGTTTCTGCCGGTCATCGCCACGTTCGCGCTGTTCGTCGGTCTGTTCGGACTCGGCGAATTCCGCTACAGCGGCTTCGCCGATCCACAGGTGTTCCTGTCACTGCTGATCGACAACTCGTTCCTCATCGTCCTCGCGGTAGGGATGACCTTCGTCATCCTCACCGGCGGAATCGATCTCTCCGTCGGGTCCGTCGTCGCACTCTCGACGATGATCGCCGCGCGCACACTGCAATTGGGCTGGCCACCGCTGCTGGTCATGGCCGTGGTGTTGCTGTGCGGTGCCGTGCTCGGCACCGTCATGGGTGCCCTCATCCACTATCTGCAGATTCAGCCGTTCGTCGCCACACTCGCGGGGATGTTCCTCGCCCGGGGCCTGTGCTACATGATCGGTGTCGAGTCGATCCCGATCACCGACGACACGTTCTCGTCCATCGCATTCGCCGTCATCGAACTACCCGGCGGCTACACCATCACCTGGAGCGTGGTGATCGCGCTGGCCACGGTGGCGATTGCTGCATACGTGTTGGCCTGCACTCGTTTCGGACGTTCGGTCTACGGAATCGGTGGCAACGAAGCGTCCGCGCTGCTGATGGGCCTGAAGGTGGCGGCCGTCAAAGTCGGTGTGTATACGATCAGCGGATTCTGCGCAGCGCTCGCCGGCCTGCTGTTCTCCTTCTACGCACTGTCGGGCTACAGCCTCAACGCCGTCGGTATGGAGCTCGACGCCATCGCCGCGGTGGTGATCGGCGGAACGCTGCTCACCGGTGGGCGCGGGTATGTCCTCGGCTCGCTGGTGGGAGTCCTGATCCTCGGTGCCATACAGACTTTCATCGCATTCGACGGAACCCTGAGCTCGTGGTGGACGCGAATCACGATCGGAGTGCTGCTCCTGGTGTTCGTTCTCGCCCAACGTCTGCTGACGGCGAGAAAGAGGTGACCAACACAGGGATCGACGGTAAGGCACCGGTCATGACCGACGTCGCCCGATTGGCCGGGGTATCCCATCAGACGGTCTCGCGGGTCATCAACGGTCAGAACAACTTACGCCCCGAAACCCGCGACCGGGTACAGAATGCCATCGACCAACTGGGCTATCGTCCCAATCGTGCAGCCAGGGCACTGGTCACCAAACGCTCCGCGTCGATCGGAATCATCGGCTCCAAAGGCGGGTTCTGGGGGCCGAGCACCACGCATCGCACCGTGCAGAGCGCGGCACGTGATGCCGGATTCTCCGTCAGCGCAGTCAGTCTCGCAACGCTGACACACGACGAACTCGTCGGCGCACTGCATCACCTGCACGACCAGGGCGTCGAGGGCATCGTGTTGATCGCCGCCACCGACGACGCTGTGGCAGCGGCTCGATCCGAGGAGTCCGTCGTTCCCGTCGTGGTCGTCGAAGGTGACCCCACCACCTCGACCTGGACCGTGGGCATCGATCAGGTCGGCGGCGCTCGATTGGCCACCCGACACCTGATCGAGGCAGGTCACGAACGCATCGTGCATCTGTCCGGACCGCAGGGATGGACCGAATCCCGCGGCCGTGAACAAGGGTGGCAGGATGCGCTCGACGAGGCCGGGCTGGCGTGGACACCGGTCCTCCGCGGCGACTGGTCCGCACGCAGCGGCTACGAGAACGGGCTCCGCCTCGCCGAGGACCACACCGTCACGGCCGCGTTCTGCGCCAACGACCAGATGGCCCTCGGCTTGCTGCGCGCCTTCCACGAGAGCGGCCGCCGTGTGCCCGAGGACTTCGCCGTCGTCGGATTCGACGACATCCCCGAGGCTGCTTTCCTGGTTCCACCACTGACGACGGTCCGCCAGGACTTCACCGAAGTCGGCAGACGCGCGATCGACGTCCTGCGCGCGGCACTGGACAACACTGCCGCGCCCGAGGCGTCCATCGATCCTGAACTCGTCGTTCGATCGTCCAGCACCACTGCACCGAAACCGACCACAACCGTTGCACCGCAACAAGGAGAATCGCATGTCCAATGACCGCTACACGGTAGGAGTGGACTACGGCACTCTCTCCGGCCGTGCCGTAGTCGTCCGTGTGTCCGATGGTGCCGAAATTGCATCTGCCGTACACGAATACAGTCACGCCGTACTCGAGGAAACCCTGCCCGGCAGTACCGTACGACTACCCGACGCGTGGGCTCTGCAGGTGCCGGACGACTATCGCGACGTCCTACGCCGCGCCGTCCCCGCTGCGATGGCCGCCGCGGGCATCGCGCCGGAGCAGGTGGTGGGCATCGGGACCGACTTCACCGCATGCACCATGGTGCCGACCTACGCGGACGGTACGCCGCTCAGCGAAGACCCGCGGTTCGTCGATCGCCCACACGCCTACGTCAAACTGTGGAAACACCATGCGGCGCAGGGACAGGCCGACCGGATCAACGAACTGGCCGCCCGTCGCGGAGAGAGCTGGCTCCCCCGCTACGGCGGCTTGATCTCCTCGGAATGGGAATTCGCCAAGGCGCTGCAGATTCACGAGGAGGACGCCGAGATCTACGAGGCCATGGACCGGTGGGTCGAGGCGGCCGACTGGATCGTCTGGCAACTGTGCGGAAACTACGTGCGTAATGCCTGCACCGCGGGATACAAGGGCATCTATCAGGACGGCAAGTACCCTTCCGTCGATTTCCTGACCGAGCTCGCGCCCGGGTTCGGTGGGTTCGTGGCAGAGAAACTCGACCAGCCGCTGGGCGAATTGGGCTCGCGTGCAGGCACGTTGACCGCCGAGGCCGCGGCTTGGACGGGATTGCCCGAGGGGATCGCCGTCGCGGTCGGAAACGTGGATGCGCACGTCACGGCCCCGGCTGCGGGTGCCGTCGAATCGGGCCGCATGGTCGCCATCATGGGAACATCCACCTGCCACGTCATGAGTTCGACCGTGTTGAACGACGTTCCGGGTATGTGCGGCGTCGTCGACGGCGGCATCGTCGCGGGGTCGTACGGGTACGAGGCCGGCCAGAGTGGGGTCGGCGACATCTTCGGGTGGTTCACCCGCACCGGAGTTCCCGCGTCCTACAGTGAAGCGGCAACTGCCGCAGGCGAGTCCGTGCACGAATACCTGACGCGGCTCGCGTCGGCCCAACAGGTGGGCGAGCACGGTCTGGTCGCGCTCGACTGGCACAGCGGCAATCGGTCGATCCTGGTCGATCACGAACTGTCCGGCCTGGTCATCGGATCGACGCTTGCGACGCGGCCCGAGGACACCTACCGCGCACTGCTCGAGGCCACGGCATTCGGCACCCGCGTCATCGTCGAGACGTTCCGCGACAGCGGCGTGCCCGTCGAAGAATTCGTCGTCGCGGGAGGGCTGGCCCGCAACCCACTGCTGATGCAGATCTACGCCGACGTGCTACGAATGCCGTTGTCCGTCATCGCGTCCGCACAGGGCCCCGCATTGGGCTCCGCCATCCACGCGGCAGTGGCCGCAGGCTGCTACCCGGACGTGCCGGTGGCGTCGAAATCGATGGGCAAGGTTCGCCGCGGTGCATTTATTCCGGACGAGTCCCGGTCGAAGGCATACGACTCGCTGTACGAGATCTACCTGGAACTGCACGATCGCTTCGGTCGGGACGTACCGACCATGCGCCGGCTGCGATCACTGCGTCGCGCAGCCCTGACGAGGAAGCTGGAAGCGAAATGACAGTTGTCGACGATGTTCGCGAGATCGTCGAGGAGATTCGCAAGGACGTGTCCGCACTGCACGCGGAATTGGTGCGCTACGGGTTGGTCGTGTGGACGGCGGGCAACGTGTCCGCGCGCGTTCCCGGTCGAGACCTCATGGTCATCAAGCCGAGCGGCGTCTCCTACGACGACCTGACACCGGGCAACATGGTGGTGTGCGATCTGCACGGTCGAGTGGTCGAAGGAGACCACGCGCCGTCCTCGGACACCGAGGCGCAGGCCTACGTCTATCGGCACCTCGACCACATCAACGGTGTGGTGCACACTCATTCGCCCTACGCGGTGGCGTGGGCCGCGCGCGGAGAACCCATTCCGGTCGTGACCACGATGTGCGCCGACGAATTCGGCGGCGACATCCCGGTGGGTCCGTTCGCCGTGATCGGCGACGACTCGATCGGGCGCGGCATCGTCGACACCCTCGCAGACAGCCGCTCTCCGGCAATACTCATGCAGAACCACGGCGTCTTCGCGGTGGGCCCGTCGGCCCGATCTGCGGTGAAAGCGGCGGTCATGTGCGAGGACGTGGCCCGATCGGTGCACCTGTCGTATCAACTGGGACAACCACTTCCCATCCCCCGCGCGTCGGTCGACGCACTCTACGACCGCTACCAGAACGTCTACGGCCAGCGCTGATCAGCGCCACATTTTTCCACGGAAGGTACATTCTCCATGTCCGAAGTATGGTTTCTCACCGGCAGCCAAGGCCTCTACGGCCCCGAGACGCTCGAGCAGGTGGCAGTCCAATCACGGGAGATCGCAGACAAACTCGACGGCGCACTGCCGGTATCCGTCGTCTGGAAGCCGGTGCTGCTCGACGCGTCCGCGATCCTGCGGTGCATGCGCGAGGCCAACGCCGCCGAGGACTGCATCGGCGTCGTCACCTGGATGCACACTTTCTCGCCGGCCAAGATGTGGATCGCAGGCCTGGACGCGCTCGATGTTCCACTGCTGCACCTGCACACGCAGGCCGGAATGTCGTTGCCCTGGTCCACGATCGACATGGAGTTCATGAATCTGAACCAGGCTGCGCACGGTGATCGCGAGTTCGGGCACATCGAGTCCAGGGTCGGCGTACTGCGCACCACCATCGCGGGCCACGTCGACAATCCGTCGGTACGGACGCGGGCGGAGCAGTGGGCGCGCGCGGCACTCGGCCGGGCAGAATTGCGTTCGCTGAAACTGGCCCGCTTCGGCGACAACATGCGCGACGTCGCGGTCACCGAGGGCGACAAGGTGGAAGCGCAGCTGCGGTTCGGCGTCTCCGTGAACACCTACGGCGTCAACGATCTCGTGGACGTGGTCGACAGCGTCAGCGAGTCGGCCGTCTCGGAACTCGTCGACGAGTATCGGTCGCTCTACGACATCGCACCGAGCCTCGACAAGGACGGGGATCGTCACGACTCCCTCCGCTACGGCGCACGCGTCGAAGCGGGAATGCGGCAGTTCCTCACCGACGGCGGGTTCAAGGCGTTCACCACCAACTTCGAGGACCTCGGCGGGCTGCGTCAGTTGCCGGGATTGGCGGTGCAGCGACTGATGGCCGACGGTTACGGCTTCGGCGGCGAGGGCGACTGGAAGACGTCGATGTTGTTGCGCGGCATGAAGGTCATGGCCGAGGGACTGGAGGGCGGTACGTCCTTCATGGAGGACTACACCTACCACCTCGTCCCCGGTGAGGAGAAGATCCTCGGTGCACACATGCTGGAGGTGTGCCCGTCCATCACGACGTCTCGTCCGACACTGGAAATTCATCCACTCTCGATCGGCGGCCGCGAGGATCCGGTGCGGCTGCGATTCACCGCCGATCCGGGGCATGGCGTCGTCGTCGGACTGTCCGACGTCGGTGAGCGATTCCGATTGACGGCCAACGTGATCGACGTGGTCGAGCCCGACGAGGCGCTGCCGAAACTACCCGTGGCATGCGCAGTGTGGGAACCGCAGCCCTCACTGTCGGTGTCGGCCGAATCGTGGTTGACCGCAGGCGCACCCCACCACACTGTGTTGAGTACCGCCATCGGTCTGCCTGTGCTGGAGGCATTCTCGGACATGATCGGTGTCGAGCTGCTCGCCATCGATTCCGGCACCACGACGCGTGGGTTCCAGCAGACTCTCCGATGGAATGCGGCGTACCACCGGCTCGCAGCGAGGTTGTGAGTCCGGGCCGCCGCGGCTACGGCCGCGGCGGTCAGCCCAGACCGAAAGCGACGAGAAAACCCGCGGCGGTGGCCATTCCGACCCACCAGCCGCCGTCTCGGTACGCCTCGGGCATCAACGAATCGGCCAGCACCGCCAAGGTCGCACCGCCGGCGAATGCCTGCACTGCCGATATCCCGGTAGCAGGGATGACGTCCGAGAGCAGGAACCCTGCCACGGTCACCAGTACCAGGACAACCGCAGTCACACTCCATAACCCGAGGGCGCGGGCTCGGCCGAAGTTGTGTTGATCTCGCATCAGAGCGGCACCGCCGACAGCCTCGGGAACATTGCCGACGGCGACGGCGACGAGGAGCACGAGGCCACCGCCACTGGTCAGTGACACACCCAACGCGGTGTTCTCCGGAACGCCGTCGAGCACGGTTCCGAGCATCAGCGCCCACCCGATAGCCGCCGGTCCCAGCTTGTTCTCGATGAGGTGGTTGGCGACCACGTACACCCCGGCACCCGCGAACAGCGCAGCACCGGCGACGACGATGCCGGACTGGGTGAATGCGGGCTCGAACAATTCCGAGGACACAGCCGCGATCATCGTGCCCGCGCCGAACGCCATCATGGCCGCGAGCACTCGTTTCGGCAGTGACCAGCGCAGGCCGACAGCGGCCCCGATCACCAACGGCAGGGCCGTGCCGAGGCCGTACAGCGCTGCTCCGACGGCGTTCACCCGTGTACCACTCGGTCGAACGAAAACTGGTCGGTCATGCACTGGGGATGACCGTAGCCACCGAGGTACAAACCGCTCTCGTCCGATCAACCGTGGCGAGCGCGGTATTCCTCTTCGGCCCCGGGGTGCAGAGGAATACCGCCCGTCATGACCAGTGAGCGTGCGTCGAGAAATTGGCTGCCGATCGCTTGCCCGGGGACCAGGGCCGACGATCGGTCGAGCAGAACGCTCACCAGGGCTGCGACAACTCGGTTCGGCACATCGGGGTGGGCCAACAGCAGATTCGGAATTCCGACGGTCGTCACCTCCGGGTGCGAGCCGTACACGTTCGGCGGAACCGGGACCGCCTCGTACGCGGTGCCGAACGCCCGACGCAGGTTCGGAACGAGACTGCCCAGTTCGAGCAACCGGATCTCGTTGCGCGGCTCGGCGAAAGCTGGGGTCGGCAATCCACCCGCCCACATCACCGCGTCGATCTCGTTGTCGGACAACGCGGTCGCAGCCGCCTTCATCGACAATTGAACTTCACGAACTGCATCCGGTCCCGAGACGCCGGCCGCGTCCAGGATCCGATGCGAGAGAACCGTCGCCCCCGATCCGGGCGCGCCGGTACTCACTCGTCGGCCCCGCAGATCACGCGCGGCCACGATGGTCGAATCGGCCCGCACAGCGACCTGAAAGTAGTTCTCGTAGACACATCCGACCGCGGCCAGGTCGGTACTCGGGTGACTGTATGCGGCGTCGATCAGCGTCATCGCCAGTTCGGCACGACCGGAGATCAACGCGTCGAGGTTGTCGAGAGAACCGGATGTCGTGAGCGGCACTACCTCGACCTCCGACAGTCCGGCAGCCGCGTCGGACAGCAGGCCGGAGAACTCCCAGAAGAAGCCGCCCACCTCGCCCGCCGCCAGGCGCAGTTGCATCGGCGGGTCCGTGGCGCAAGCTCCCATGGCCACCGCGGTCAGCGACACGACACCGGCCCGCAGAGCTGTTCTTCGAGAGAACAACGCAGCGGGCCGGAGCATGTCACTCACTGTAAGTCGTCACAGGTCACGCGAAAGCCTTGCCCTGCTCCCTGTCGAGGACGGTCTCGGTCTTGTTCCGCAGCACGAAGATGTACACCAGGAGCGAGATGCCGATGACGACGGTCACGTACAGAATGAACCACCCGACGTGCCCACCGTTCTTCGCGGCCTGGTAGATCAACGGAGCGGTACCACCGAACGCGGAGTTCGCCAGCGCGTAACCGAGGCCGACTCCCAAGGCGCGGATGTGTGAGGGGAACAATTCGGCTTTGACGATCGCGTTGATCGAGGTGTAGCCGGTGAGGATGACGTAGCCGACGCAGACCAGCGCCAGTGACTGCACCACCGACGTCGCCGACGGCAGATACGTGATGAGCACGTAGGTGTAGAGCACGCCACCGACGCCGAAGAAGACCAGCAGAGGCTTGCGTCCCACCTTGTCGCTGATCAAGCCGCCGATGGGCTGCAGCAACATCAGGAAGATCAGCCCGAACAGGTTGATCCAGGTCCCGGTCATTCCGCGGTCCTCGTACGCTGCCTTGATCATCGAGGGTGCGTTGACGCTGTAGGTGTAGAACGCGATGGTGCCACCGGCGGTCACCATGAAACAGATCAGCAGAGCGCGCCAATGCTTTCCGACCAATTCCCTGAGAGATCCGGACGCCTGATCGGCACCGCTACGAACTGCCTCGAGCTGATCCTTCGTCAGGGACTCGTCCATGCTGCGGCGCAGCCAGAAGACAACCACTGCGGCGACGCCACCGATGAAGAACGCTATGCGCCAACCGAAGTCCTCGATCTGCTCCCGCTCGAAGAAGACCTGCATGAGCAGCAGCGTGACCTGCGCCAGAACGTGGCCACCGATCAGCGTGACGTACTGGAACGAGGAGAAGAATCCGCGACGCTCACGAGTGGCGGCCTCGGACATGTATGTCGCCGACGCTCCGTACTCACCACCGGTGGCGAAGCCCTGCACCAGACGGCACAGAATCAGAATGACCGCGGCCCACACACCGATGCTCTCCCGGCCGGGGGTGAACGCGATGACCATCGAGCAGGCCGCCATGAGCGAGACACTGAATGTCAGTGCAGCTCGGCGACCGTTCCGGTCTGCGTAGCGTCCGAAGAACCACGAACCGACCGGACGCATCAGGAACGTGACCGCGAAGATCCCGTAAACGTAGATGGTCGAATTCTTGTCCGCCGAATCGAAGAACTGATTTTCGAAATACGTCGCGAAGACGGTGTAGACGTACACGTCGTACCACTCGACGAGGTTGCCCGACGACCCACGCAGTGTGTTGTAGACGGCGCGGCGGGTGGCTGCGGGAGACGAGACCGGCGGGTTCGCACGAGACGAACCAGCGGTCGAAGTGGCCTCGTTGGCCATGGGCAGGTCCTTCCACAGATAGTTTTCGGGTGGGTCGCCGAACGCGTGACAGCAACCGAAGTCCTTCTACTGTGACCCCCAGCACAGCCAGAACCAAGCTGTTTCGCGTTTCCTAACACTCCCTTAGGACAGGGACCCGCTCGAGCCGTGACGCGGGAGCAGCATTCGGACGATCAAACCGGACGGTCGATGAGCGTCGACCTCGAGGCGTCCTCCCACTCGTTCGATCAGGGCCGCGACTATTGCCAGGCCGAGCCCCGTTCCGGTCCCGTGAGCACTCGATGCCCGAAAGAACCGGTCCGCGATCATCGGTAATTCGGCAGCGGATACACCCGGGCCGGTGTCGGTGATCGACACCACGACGTGATCGTCGCCGGCTCGGCAGTCGATGTCGACATCCGCTCCCGAACCGGCGTACTTGGTCGCGTTGCTCAGGATCGCGTCGAGCATGCGCACCAGGTCTTCCTCCGGTACCGCAGCAGTGTGATCGGCTCCCGGGTCGGGATCCGCGACACGGACGGTCAACCCGGCCACTGTCAGTGCGTTCGACCAGAATCGGACTCTGTCGGTGAGCACGAACAGTACGTCGCACGCGGTCTCGCGATGCAGAACCGGCGTCTCGGCAGCAGCGAGAACCAGAAGATCCTCGACGACGGAGTCGAGCCGATCGACCTCCAGTGTCGTTCGCTGGTGCGCTTCGGCGACCGATTCGGGCACCCGCATTCCCAACACGTCCAGTCGAATTCGTAATGCCGCCAACGGGTTACGCAATGCATGGGCGGTGTCGGCCACCAGACGACGCTGCGCAGCGGTCGCGTTCTCCACATCGTCTGCCATCGCGTCGAACGCACGCGAGAGCGCTCGAACCTCGGGCGGACCGACGTGTGCGTCCGACTCGAGACGTGGCGAGTCGTCGAGAGGCCGGCGATCGTGAAAGGCGTCGCCGAACGATTGGACTCGCATCGACAACGACGTCAGTGGACGAACGACCCAGCGCGACAACGCAGCAGCGATCAGCGCCACCGTGGCCAAGATCAGCAGCGCACCGACAGCGATCACCGCCCACCCGATCGCCACATCCCGGCGGGCCGCGTCGGTGGAGGCTGCAATCACCACGGCACCGTCGACCTGCGTTCCCCCACCGATCGGTGCTGCCACCAGTACCGACGACGGCGACCACGGCGTCACACTCGACGGAAGGCCACCGCGTTGATTGCGCAGGGCACCGGCCACCGCCTGTTGCACGTCCGTGCGCGTCGTATCCAGACCCGACGCAGCACGCACCGCTCCGGTGCGGTCGACGACCACGATCCCCTCGCCGTACAGATCGTTGTAGCGCTGCACCGACTCTCGGATTCGAGAATCACCCGACTCGTCCTCCCGGGAGCTCAGTTCCGCGAAGTACGTTGCAGCGGCAGCTCGATTCTCACCGAATCGTTGGGCGCGTTCGCGACCCAGCAGCAATCCCAGCGGAACCGACAGCGCGAGAACGACGACGGCGGAGTAGACCATCAGCACCACGAGAACCCGGCGCCGCACGTCAGCTGTCCCAGCGGTAGCCGAAGCCGCGGATCGTGGCGATGGTCCCGGGTCGGCCGAGCTTGGCACGCAACGTCGTCATGTGCACGTCGAGCGATCGCGAGATCGCCACGTACGCATCGCCCCAGATCGCATCCATCAGCTGTTCGCGGCTCACCGCTTCACCTCGTCGAGTCGCCAGGTGCGCGAGCAGGTCGAACTCTTTGGTGGTCAGCCCGATGTCTCGCCCGTCGACTTCGACACTGCGCCCGACGAGATCGACGACCACGTCGCCCAACTCGAGCCGATCCACCGCCGCATCACTCGTTGCGCTCCGACGCCGCGCCGCCACTTCCAGCCGCGCGTGCAACTCCCCCAATCGAGCGGGCTTGACGACGTAGTCGTCCGCGCCCGCGCGCAGCGCTCGGACCACCGACCGCTCGTCGTCCCGCGCGGTCAGTACCACCACGGGCACCGAACTCAAGGTCCGCAGCTTACGAAGCGCCTCGAGGCCGTCCATGTCGGGCAGGCCGAGATCGAGGAGAACGACACCCATGCCGTGGTACCCGAGCAGTAGGTCGGCACCGCGGCGCATCCGGACAGGGTTGTGCCCCACCTCGGTCAGCGCATCCACCAATGCGTCGCCGACGCCGTCGTCGTCCTCCACCACCGCTATTCGCATCGCCTCGAGATTAGGCCACGACGGCCGACGGGCGTTGCAGGCCGACGCGGATCAGTCGATCGGAAGGACGACCCGCAAGGTGAAACCGCCGTGCACCGTCGCGGCGGCCGAGACGTGCCCACCCAACAATTCCGCCCGCTCGGCGAGTCCTACGAGTCCGTGCCGCGACGACGGGAATGCGAGCGGCGGCAGCGTGGGAGCCGTGTTCACCACCTGTACCGTCACCGATTCGTCGACTTCTTTCACGGTGACATCGACTTTCGAGCCCGGAGCATGTTTGCGAACGTTGGTCAGCCCCTCCTGGACGATTCGATACACAGCACGCTGAACGGAACTCGGCACATCCGACTCCACGTGCACGGTCAATTCGACGTCCAACTCGGATTCAGCCGCCAGCGCCGAGAGATCGGAAATGGCCGGCTGCGGATCGATTCCGTCGGCCTCGCCGCCCGATGCCCGCAGGACACTGACCATCTGCCGCAGCTCCTCGAGTGTTCGCACCGCGAGCGACCGAATGGTCCGGCTGGCGGCTTTGACCGCAGGATCGTCGTTGCTGACCATCAGGGCACCGACCTGAACCGCGATCAAACTCACCTGATGCGAGACCACATCGTGCATTTCTCGCGCCAGACGTGCGCGCTCGGTCGACAGCACCAGTTCGGCCTGCGCAGTCCGATCTCGCTCGCGAGCCTGGTGCAACTCGCTCAATTGCTGCTTCAGATCGCGCTGCGCTCGAATCAGCTGACCGAGGGCCACCGGGGCCGAGGCGTACGCGCCGGCCGCCAGGGTGATCGCGACGACCGACTCGAACGAGGAGTCCGTTGTCACCCACGCCATGCTGGCCGCGAACATACCTGCGCCGCAACAACCCACGGCCACGCGACTGCGAACGACGAACGCCACCGTCCCGAGTGAGAACACTGCCGCCAGCAACGTGACGCCCATTGCCAGACCGGGCAGCGTCAGTACGAATACGAGTACCGGAAATCGTCTGCGCCCGAACAACAGCACTGGGGTGAGGAGGGCGACGGCAACTTCCGCCGTGGTCGGATCCGGCAACGTGAGCAGTCCATCGGCGAAAGAAAGAACGACGAACACCGCATCGAGAATCACACCCGATCGCCGCTCGGTCGCACGCCGAACAGCCTGCACAGTGCTCACTACGACTCGCCCCCAACCGAAGTGGACCCGCCCGCCGACAATCCACCCCGCTCGGCTATCAAGGCCGCCTGCACCCGCGTCGAGACCTCCAACTTCGACAAGATTGCACTGACGTGATCCTTGACGGTTCCGGTGCCGAGAAACAGCGCGGCGGCGATCTCCGCATTGGAGTCGCCGTGCACCACGCGCACGAGAACGGCGCGCTCACGCTCGGTGAGCCGCGCGATCTTTCGGGCTTCGGTCGAATCACGGGCCGCTCCGAGAAACCCACGAACGACGGTGCGTCCGACGGTCGGCGACAGGACGATTCCACCAGCGGCAAGCGATCTGATGTGTCTCGGCAACTCTTCGGGATCGGTGTCCTTGACCAGGAAGCCTGCGGCACCGGTGTCGAGTGCACGCATGATGAAGTCGTCCGAGTCGAAGGTGGTCAGCATCGCCACTGCGGGCGGCTGCGGCAATGCGAGGATGTCGGCGAGGACGTCGAGCCCGTTGCGACCGGGCATCCTGATATCGAGCAGCACGACATCGGGTTCCGTTCCGACGACGAGATCGAGGGCGTCGGCCGCGTCGCCCGTGGCAACCACGTCGATGCCGGGCGCGGCCCCGAGGATGAGCTCGAAACCCGATCTGACGAGCGCCTCGTCGTCCACGACGACGACTCTGACGTTCTTGGTATCACCCACGACAGCACTCCTGTAGATCATCGAACAGTCACGGGCCCGGGAACACGATCAGCATAGGGCGCTGCTGGTGTGCGGCGAACGAAACCGTGCACGCGACAACACCCGGACCATGAAGGACGAGCCCAATCCGTGCATCAGCAGGCTGAGGGAGATGGTGACGATCATCGCCTGCAACACGATCAACCCGATGTCGTCGTCGAGTGCGTTGAACGCCAACAATCCCAGCACGATGGTCGTGATCCCGCGCGGACCGAGGATCGACGACGCAAGCCGATCGACGACGCCCAATCGTGAGCCCACGAGCGCCAGACACACCGGCACCAGTCTCACCACGGTCAAGGCCAGCACCGAGATGACGACGATGCGCCAGTCGAGACCGAGGTAGACGATGTACGCGGCCACCGCGCCGAATACGAACCACACCACGAGGGACGTGCATTCCACGAACTGTTCGGTGAGGGCAGTGTGCGGGTGGAGTTCGGAGCGCGCACACAGGTGCACGGCAACTCCTGCCACGAACGCCGCGACGAACCCGTTGCCGTGCAGAAGGATTGCCACCGAGAACGTCACGAGAGGGACAGCGAGCACGCCGATGGACAACGAGCTCGTGGTGGTCCACCCCCGTCGCAGGGCCACCTTCATCGCCCATCCGAAGGTAAGGCCGATGGCGCTGCCGACGAGTAGCGACACGGTGCTGGCGAGCAGCGCTTTCCCGATCGATGTGGTCACGCTGTCGACACTCGTCGCGGTGATCATGGCGAGCGCGAACACGAAGATCGGAGCAACGACCCCGTCGTTGTACCCGGACTCGACGTTGAGCGCCGACCGCACGCCGCGCGTGAGCCGATTGTCGGTCAGAATTGCCGTCGCTGGAGCCATGTCGATGGGCATGATCACACACGCGATCAGCAGCGCGACGGCAAAGCCGTACTCGGGCAACAGGAACCATGAGGCACTCGCCGCCAACGCAAGGCTCAGCGGTAGTGCGAGAAGAAGTAGCCGAAGCGACACCGAGGGCGAGCTCCCCAGCATCTTTCCCTCGACCCTGAGGGAATCGGAGAACAGCAGTGCAGCCAGAACGAGTTCGACGATCTGCTCGGTGACGTGATAGTTCAGCACCGTCACGATCTCGGGCCCGAAGAACCAACCGACCACTGCGCCCGCCGACGCGATCGCCAGAGGTGCGCTCACTCGCCACGACGCAAGCCTCGCGGACACCAGTGACCACAGTGCGACAACGCCGACGCAGCACAGCAGTGATTGAGCCAGTGCGGTCATCGGTGTACCCCCTCGTTCTTTCTCGGCCGGACACAGTCGATCCTGTCGGCGGGTGGCCTCACTGCCGGTCGCGTTTCGTTGCCCGGGAGCGAGCGACAGTCCACATCAGATGTGCGCTCTGGCTCAACGTCATTCGCGGTAGATACGCACGACCGACCGCATTGGCGATACCCGGAAGTGCGGCACTGTCGGGGAAGCTCATGTACATGGACTCGTACCGCGGCTGAAACTTGGATTTGAATGCCAGCAGAGACCTGAATCCGTAGACGGGTTCGAGTGCTCGGCCGACGGCATCGAGGAGCTTCTCCACCGGGTCCGGGCTCGATACTGTCGCAGAGAGACCGTCGGCCTCGATCGTTCGCGGGCTTTTGGCGAGTGGTGCGCCGGACAAGCTCACGAATTCGAAGCCCTCCGACGCGAACGACACTGCTGCCGACGCGATGAGGAATTCCACTGCCGGTCCGAATCCCGTCGATCGTCTCCTCATGAAATCGAGCGTCCATCCCACCACCTCCCCATCTCGATACACCGGCAACCAGGATGTGACACCGTGCACCGTTCGATCGGCATCGATGGCTATCAGGCATCGGACGTCCGGATCCTCCATCTCCGTCAATCCACCGAGAGTGAACCCCATCTC
Source organism: Rhodococcus sp. 05-2255-1e (assembly GCF_002259025.1). NCBI lineage: Bacteria > Bacillati > Actinomycetota > Actinomycetes > Mycobacteriales > Nocardiaceae > Rhodococcus > Rhodococcus sp. 05-2255-1e. The sequence continues at coordinate 161,533 of NZ_NOZE01000040.1, forward strand.
GGGCATCGCTTTGTCCGCCACCCACTCTCTGGAAATGGCCGCTATCTGATCGCGTATCACCGGTGATACGTCGGAATACGCTGTCCACTCGGCAGCGATTCCGGATTTCGTCGCTCGGTTGAACGACGTCCTGATGTCCTGGAATTTCTTACCGGTGAATTCCAGCGAGGTGAGGTCGAGGATGGCTTCCTCCCCCACGTGAACGGAGTTCCAGCCCAATGCATCTGCGACGCGACGGGTGTCAGCCGAGATCGAGTACAGGCACGGTGTCCACCCGTTGTCGGAACAGAAGTCCGCGAATGCGCGTACCGCGGCGGCATGGTCTTGTCTGGGTCCGACCGGGCCGGCAGTGGTCAACGCAATGCCGCCCACGACGCGGTAGGCCACGAAGCTGTTCCCGTCCGGCGTGAACCAATAATTGTTGCTGCTCCAGGTCGACATCCACGACAGATTCGACCCACCGCTGCGCACGAGGATGTCGCGAGCCCGCCGAGCATCGTCCGGCTCGACGTCGTAGGTGGGCCGCAGAAACATCGCCAGGACGGTCGCGCACAGCGTCACCCAGAACGCGACGCCGATCCACTGGTACATCCAGGACGGAACGAACTCCCCGGCAAGCAGAGCGGGCTCGAACCATTGCAGGTACACGCTGGGAATCAGGCGTTGAACGAAGTCGACGGCCAGTTCGGGAACGTATGCGATCGTCCGCGCCGACATCGATCCCGTGGCGGTGTAGAGCGTGCCCAAGGTGAGCAGCGCCAGACCGACGGATCGCAATGCCGCTCGTGCAGCTCCGTTCGGCGAGGCGATCGTGAAGGACGATCGGGTGAAGGCGAGGACCAGAGCCACCGCTACCGGGGTCAACAGCGGCGCGGCCGCCCGGATCAGATACGAACCGTCCAGCTGCACACCGGCATCGGACAATTCGGACCAGGACTCGTGCAACTGAGCGACGTTGAGGACCGCCGATGCCGTCAGACACAGCTGCGCGATCAGAGCCGACGTCCATGCCGCTCGCCTGCCCCGCCGGAGGCCGTCGCAGATCGTGACGAGAAACAGGGACGGTGCGACGGCGAGCACCGTGAACCCGAGCCCATCGAACCGCAAGGCGAACAATCCCTGCCGGCATTCGGAACTGTGGGCCGCCGAACTGCAGACCGCCCGTACTTCCTCGGCGGTCCACGGATCGGCCCGCAGCAATGCCTCCAGGACCCCGAACGGACCGGCAGCATCGTTCGACACGAGCGCGAGCACCGGGCCCAGCGCGCTTGCCAGCACGATCAGCGCTACCAGCAAGCGGCTCTCGCGGCGCGTCCCCGCCACCGCGTCCTCCGGATCGACTGGGCCGTGCATCACCCGGCCGACCGCGAGTCCGACGATGATGGATGCCAGCCCCACCAGATCCGACAACCCGCCGTGGAACAGCGCGAGCACGATCGCAGCGGCCGGCAGACCCACGCGAATTCTGCGGCGCCACAGGACGGGCATCGATGCACTCGCTGCCATGGCGACCCCAGCGACCCACGCCGCCGGATCGAACACCACGGACGTGCCGAGCCGACTGCCCCAGTCCTCGTCGAAGGAATCGACCGAGACGGCAAGGCTCAGTCCGGCAATGGCCCCGAGCACGGCAACGATTCCGACGGCCGCCAGAAACTTGGCCGAGCCCATGTGTCGTTCCAACGGCACCCCACACAGGAGCAACAGCACGACGGACAGCGAGAGCACGAGGAAATTCGGTGCGACGACCACAGAAGTGAGCAGCGTCCACCAATGCATCTGCGAGAGCGCCGAAATGCTCAGGTTCAGATGGTGTTCCACGAAGTCCGGATCGGCCGTCAGAGCGTGAACCGTCACGGTCGCGACCGCAGTCGTCGCCGCGATCACGATCGTGATCGGCGCGCCCGCAGTCCACCTTTTTGCGGCGCAGGCCAGGGCGCTCGACGCACGCACGATCTCGGGACGCGGCTCGATTCCCGTACTCATCGGGATATTCCCAATCGTGCTGCGATGGTATCGATTTGGCTCGACAAGCCGCCCGACCACACCCGGAAGTCGTGTCCGCCCGGAATCTCCTGGTACGAGACCTGCATCCCCGATGACCGGGCCGCCTCGTACAGCGCCTGCAAGCCCGGTTTGTTGTCGTTGTCGGACGCCCCCACCACGAAGACACCACCGCTGTTCGCGTACGAATTCGTCCGCAGCTTGTCCAGGGGATTGACCTTCTCGAAAAGCGTTGCGTCCCCATCGAAGACTGCGTCGAGAGTGCGTCGACGATCGCCGCCCAACGTCGGCTCGGCCTGACCGGAAATATCGAGGAACGTCGGGAACACCGACGGATAGTTGGTCGCCAGCTGCAGTGCACACGTTCCGCCGTAGGACAGCCCACCCACCGCCCAGGACGACGCGGAGTTGTCGACCTGAAGGAACGTTCTGACCCACGCCGGTACGTCGACTGCCAGGTACGTCGCAGCATTTCCTCGCGGGGAATCGACGCACAGAGGGTTGGCGAGCGTCGACCCGGTCCCGTCGGCAACCACGACGACGGGTGCGAGCCCGGAATGACGAGCGGCGAACGCGTCCATCGTTTTCACCAACCCTCCACTTCGCAGCCAGTCCCCCGGGCTGCCGGGCTGGCCGGCCAGTAAGACCAATACCGGCATCGACGGCCGACGGGCCGCGAAATACGCGGGCGGCAGGTAGATCTTTGCGGGACGGGCCGAGAAACTCGATGTCCGACCGGCTATGTCGGTGGTGACGACGGATCCGCCTGCCGGTAGACCACCGGGGTCCTGCCACTGTGCGACGGGCACGGGCTCCCGATGGTGCGCCGGCAACGACAGCAACGGGATCTCGTTCACCCGACTGGTCCCGACAGCCGCGCCGACAGTCGGAAAGTAGGCGAAGTACCCGTTGACGGCAGCGGCCGATTGCACGAGCACCGCACAAGCAGCGAGCACCACGACGACCGCGGTCCCGATGCTGCGACCGGCAAGCGAGCGGTACACCGCCAAGCCGACCGCCATTACACCGACACCGGCCCACAGGTAGACGACGAAGGGCAGTCTGTCCGGAAACGGATGCCACCAATGCTCGATGACGACGTAACCGACGCCGGTCACGACCGCGGCCGTCGCCGCCACGATCGGGACGACGACCTGCGCGTACCACGCCGACCTGACGGCAAGCAGCGCGATCGCGCCGACCGCAGCGATGCCCCAGAGGACCGGCACCAGCCAACCGTCGATCAACGACACGTCCTCGAACCACTGCACCCGGCCACTCCGATCATCGACTTCCTGTCCTTCGATCCTGGTGTCGGCCGCGGCCGAAGAACATCCACCGAAGGTCTGCTCCGTCCCCGCCGATCGGCGGGAGTTTCGATCGATATGTCCGTCGGTCGGCGCACACGCGCGCCCACCAATCGCGTCTCGCACGCTCGGCGACCGTTGGCCAGGCTTCGAATCAGGGTGATTCGAACCGTCGCTGCACGGACTCGGACGGGTTAGCTTCGGTAACGATGCTCGATTCGTGGTGGACGTCGGTCTGCCCAACAGTGAGGACAGTCGCACCGCATGGCGCTCAACAACGGAACTCTGATCCACCTGGTCGCACGAGAGGGAAAGCAGGACGAGGTCGTCGCGATCCTGGGCGAAGCACTCGGATCGGTGGCGCGGGATCCGCAGACCGCGACGTGGTACGCGTATCGAATCACCAACACCGAGTTCGGAATCTTCGGTTCGTCCGAGAGTCAGGCACCCCTCGGCCAGGACGGGCATCCGGTGCTCACCCGACTGTCCGACGATCTGCTCGCGCACGCGCCGTCGGTGCAGTCGTTCGACGTGCTCGCCTCCAAGGTCTGATGTCGACCGACCTGCGATGAGCAGCAGGTTCACCCCAGTACTCCAACCCGCTGATCGAAAGAGCCGAACATGAACGCAGGGCCCGACACCGCACGCAAGCAGCTGGTACTGAGTGCTTTCGACATGGCGTGCGTGGTGCACCAGAACCCCGGCATGTGGACCGACGCCGATGACCAGACTCACCGCTACACCGACATCGAGTACTGGGTGGAATTGGCCCAGACGCTGGAGGCGGCGGGTTTCGACATCCTCTTCCTGGCCGACGTCCTGGGGTTCTACGACGTGTACGGCGGCAACCGAGACGCCGCACTGCGTACCGCTGCGCAGGCGCCCGTAGCCGATCCGCTGTTGACGATCTCGGCCATGGCCGCGGCGACGAAGACGCTGAGTTACGGTGCGACGGTCTCGTCCACCTACGAGCTGCCGTACAAGTTCGCCAAGACCATGACGACACTCGATCACCTCACCAAAGGCCGGGTGGCGTGGAACGTCGTGACGTCCTACCAGCAGAGCGCAGCAGTCAATCTCGGCCTGACGCAGCAGATCTCGCACGACGAACGGTACGAGATCGCCGACGAGTTCATGGAGGTCTGCTACAAGCTGTGGGAGGGCTCGTGGGAAGAGGACGCGGTGGTGCGCGACCGCGCTCGTGGCGTCTACACCGAGCCGTCCAAGGTGCACGACATCGACCATGCCGGTAAGTACTTCACCGTTCCCGGTGCGCATCTGGGCGAACCGTCCCCGCAACGCACGCCGTTCCTGTTCCAGGCCGGGGCGTCGGCCCGGGGGCGCAAGTTCGCCGCCAAGCACGCCGAAGCGGTCTTCCTCGTCGGAGTCAACCCGCACGACGTTCGCCCCATCGTCGACCAGTACCGCATGTTGGCCGCCGAGCAGGGACGCGATCCGCGAAGCCTGAAGATCATCATGATGCTCACCCCCATCGTCGCCGAGACCGACGAGGCCGCGCACGAGAAACTGCTGCAGGTTCAGAAGCACGCCCAGGTCGACGCCGCTCTGGCACTGTGGGGCGGATGGACCGGAGTCGATCTCTCGGGAGCCGACCCCGACAAGCCGTTGGACCAGTTCCGAGGCGACGGCATCCGTGCGTTCAGCGACATGCTCACTCGGGTCGACAGCGAATTGGTATGGACACCACGCAAACTGGCGGAGTGGCTGTGCGTGGGCGGCATGAGCGCGAGCATCGTGGGCTCACCGAAGACGATCGTCGATCACTTCGAGGAGTGGATCGAGATCGCCGATGTCGACGGCTTCAACATCGCTCGCGTCACCAACTTCGAAACCTTCCGCGACTTCGGTGAATTGATCACCCCCGAACTCCGTCGCCGCGGATTGATTCCCGACACCAACCGAACCGAGGCCACCTCCCTGCGCGAACTCGTGCTGGGGCAGCCGCGTCTGCGCAACGACCATCCCGGCGCGGCCTTTCGGCCCGCCGCGACGACGGGTCCCCGTCCGGCCCCGCCGACGACCATTCGTGTCGCACCCCGCAATGTCGGACTCCTGGTCACCCTCACCGCCAAACCCGACACGGCAGACGCCCTGGAAAACTGGCTCACCGAGATGCACACCCACGCACTCGACGAGCCGGGCACCACAACCTGGTATGCAATCAAGTTGAGCGAGAACACGTTCGCGATCTACGACACGTTCCCCGACGAGGACGGACGCCAAGACCACCTGCACGGCAGCATCGTGAAGTCGCTTCGCGAACGTCAGCAGGAGCTTCTGGCCGAGCCGCCGACCATCCGTCAGGTGGACCTGCTCGCAGTCAAATCCCTGTTGACGGTCTGATCCACGAACGTCAGCAACTGGATTCTGCTGATACCAGAAATGACTGGACGTGGCTGACATGATCGAAGACATGATTGTCACCCCGTCCGTCGAACAGTTCCGTCGATTGGCACAGTCGTCTCCGTGGCGGTGGAGAACTGTCGAGCTCGCATTCGTGCGCGCCGGTCACACATCTCCGGTGCACGCATGGATTCGACGCCCGGGTTATCTTCGCGTGGAGAACGCCGCTGGTGAAGTCGTCGAATTATCCTCCGCTGCAATCCCGTTCGACGGGAGGGCAGCTGTGTACTCGAACGGAGCCGATGCCGACCGTCCCAGTGCACTGTGGGCATCGGATACGACCCCGGTGTTCGACGCCGATGGGTTGGTGTCGGCGTTACCATCGGAAACGGATTCGTGGTTCGTGGACTGGGACGATCCGTTCTACGAGAACTACCAATGGATCGCGATGCTCAACCCGATCGAACTCACTCGTTCACCGCACGACCATTCGTCCGCCGCGACAGGCACCGCCGTATCCGAGGTCGAGGTTGTCGAGCACGGCGGCCGTCAAGCGTGGGAGGCCACCGTCTGCACCACTCCGGAATACGACGCCCGATGCGAATGCTGCGCGTTACTGAGCGGGCACTACGACTTCGATACCGGGCACTGGGTTCCCGGGCCGCCGGTATCCGTGAGACTCGACGTACAGACCGGAATCTGTGTCTATGTCGGTCCGACCACGGAGGGTCCGACCGATGACTGCGACGTCGACGTGACAATCCTCGCCGTCGACGAAGCTATGGACGACAGCATGTTCGTGCGGGGCGGCCGCAAGTAATTCGGTATCGCCCCATGCTCGGACACCGATGGCATTGTCACACTGCCATCGGTGTCATCCCGAGGATCATCAGCACCGAACCGATTGTCGCTCCCCTTCTCGCCTGCGGCCGGTCCGACATGGCCACGAGAGTGGTTGCTGCAAGCCAACACACGAGTACGATCGCCGGCCCCCAAGGCAGTTGCGTACTGCTCGCTGCGTGGTGGTGACCCAGTGACGAAACCCCCGAGGTGCCCGAGCTCGGCATCGCCAGCAGCAGCGCGCCCATGGCGGTGAGGTCGACGGTGCACAGTCGTCTGGCTCGACTGCCGTTGGTACACCCCACCATGTGGAACGCCTGGCCCAGTAATCCGAGGGCGGCGATCAGGTAGATCCACTGCGGCACATGGGTCACCACCATGACCACCATCAGGACGGCCATGGAGCCGTGCGCGATCGTCATCGAACGTGACATCGCGCGCTGCGTCACCAGAGGGAGAAATGCGCCGACAGCGCCGGCGGCCATCAGCGCGTCGGCGGCGCTCACTGGGCCAGCTCGCCGGGTTCGTGCTCGATCGCCCGAGAAGCCTCGGTCGATCGTGAACGGCGAGTGGAGATACCCCGCAGCAGACCTGCGACGAAGAATCCCACAACGATGAGCAGCAGGATCGCAGCGATCGTGGACGAACCTCCGATGAGCAGAGTGAAGTTGTCGAGGACGAGCCCGAGAACGACGAGGAGCCCGAGGGTTCCGAGCACGGGGGCGATCTTCGTGTGCCACGTCCGCGAGTCGACTCGGGTTCGGGCGAAGAACGTGTAGATCGCAACTCCGGTGAGGATCATCAGCACCAGAATGCTCACTGTCGCCAATCCGGACATCCAGGTGAACAGCTGAAGTATCGGGTCTGCGCCCGCCAATGCGAACACTCCGACCACCAGAACGGCCGAGAGAGTCTGGAAGATCGAGCCCACATGTGGCGATCCGTGTCGGGCATGTGTCCGCGCCAGTGCTTTCGGCGCTGCGCCTCGTCTTGCCAGCGCGAAGACGTACCGTGAGATCGCGTTGTGGAAGGCGAGTAGTGCTGCGAAAAGGCTTGTCACGAGCATAATTTGGATGATGTCCGACCACGTCGCTCCGAGGAACTGTGCGGCCGCGGCAAAGGTGAGACCCGCCGGATCCGCGGCGGCCGCGTCGGCGACCGAGTTGCTACCGAATGCCAGCACGACCGCCCAACTCGACACCGCGTACACGGCTCCGATGACGATGACCGCGGCGTACGTCGCGATCGGCACCGTCCGCTTGGGGTCCTTGGCCTCCTCGCCGTAGATCGCGGTCGCCTCGAATCCGATGAACGACGCGATCGCGAACATCAGCGCGATTCCAGGAGATCCGGACAGGAACGCGTCCGGTGTGAACGACTGGACGTCGATACCGTCGGCACCGCCCTGAGCGAACACCGCCACCGACAACGCCAGCACGATACCGATTTCCAGTACCAACAGAACACCGAGAACCTTCGCGCCCAGATCGATGCTTCGGTAGCCGAGCACCGAGACGATGCCGATGAGCACCAGCGCCCACAGCCACCACGGTAGGTCCGGGCCGCCGTAGGAAACGACGAGTCCCTGCAACGTGGACGCCGCCAGTCCGTAGATTCCCGCTTGTATTGCGGTGTACGTCAGCAATGCGAGTCCCGCCGCTCCGAGACCGACGTTTTCGCCCAGACCCTTTCCGACGTATGCGTAGAACGCGCCGGTGTCGGTCATGTGGCTGCTCATTGCCGCGTACCCCACGCTGAACACCAGCAGCACCACTGCCGCGACGATGTATGCCATGGGCGCACCCGCGCCGTTGCCCGTCGCGATCATGATGGGCAGTGCACCGCCGATCGCGGTGAGCGGAGCCGCGGCTGCGATCACGAGGAAGACGATGCCGACAACGCCGATCGAGCCCTTCAGCTTTCCGTCTCGTGTGTCAGACATGGGAGCTTCCGTTCGTAGAATGGCACGGGGTGCTCGACGGCGCACAGTGTGCCGAGGTCGAGGCGGGGACGTCGAGCGTCGGATTCCGGTCGAAAAAGCCGACCGGCTTGAGTTTGAAGCCGGTGTAGTCGACCGGCATGATCGGCCAGTCCTCCGGTCTCGGGAAGTGGGTCAAGCCGAACGTGTGCCATACGACGATGTCCTTGCCCTCGATGTCCCGGTTACCGGCCACGTAACTGGGCAGCCCTGCTCCGCCGGAATGCTGATTCACGAAGTCTCCCGACGCGTAGCGCTCGGCCGCGTCGAACTGCGTGACCCACAGGTGTTTGGTGGCGAAGGTGGCACGTTTGGCGATGGACGAATTGTCGTCGGCGAGCAGCAATGGCTGACCTTCCGGATGCAACACGTATGCGACAGGCTTACCGAGTCGGTTGAGTGAATCCGGGTTACTGATGTGCCATACACGTCCCGTGGATCCGTTCGCGCAGCGAGCGGCCTCGGCCTCGGTCGTCAGTGGAGTCGTGGACAGAGCAAAAGCGTTGCCGTGCGGGTTGTCCGGGCCCATCGGGACGCGTCTGGTCTCGACTTCCTCCACCGAGTTCACGGCACCGTCGACCATCATGTCCAGCCGCGCGCTGAACAGGTGCTGATGGCACGGAGCACCGAGACCCGGGGCGATCTGCGAGGAGTACGGGTAGTCGTCTCCGAGATGACCGGAGGTGAACACGACACCGGTTGCCTTGACCTCGAATTCGATGGTGCCGTCGAGGTACAGGTACCAGAAGAAGCCGTAATCGTAGTTGCCGATGGTGGTGAAGAACGAAATGACCAGTCTACGTTGACGTCTCGTCTCATTCGAACCGGCCCACAGGTCGGTGTGCTTCCACAGGATGCCGAAGTCCTCTTCGTGCATGCAGACCGCGTTTCTCAACGTCTGCGGATTACCCAGCTCGTCTGCGATGACGACGTCGAAGTACGTGATGTCGCCGACGCAGTCACACCCGAGCTCCAAGGCATTGGCGTACCTGCCGACGAGGTACTCACCAGTATCGAAATAGTTCTGCCAGGAGCGGACCGGTGATGGATCACCGTACGGAACAACCATTTCCGCGATCGATGCGCGGTGAATGATCGGCCTGGTCGCCCCTTTGTCGTCGAAGCCGATCTGATGCAACACCAGGCCCTCTCGGGCGTCGAAGCCGACGCGAAGGCTCCACTTCTCCCACTCGACGAGATTGCCGGTGACCTCGAAACTCGGCCCCTCGGGCTGGGTGATCTCGATCGGCTTCTGCGTCGTGCGCATCGGACCGGTGACCTCGGGATCGGTGAAGTTGCCCGACTCCTCGGGGATCGGCACCACTCCGGTGTCGAGCACCTTTTCGACCGTCTTGTTCATGACGTCGACGAACCCGACCAGGCCGTCGATGGGATGCGCCCATGCGTGATCCGTCGGGTAATCCTGGCGAAATGCCAAGCCTCGCAGGATCCTTCGCCCTTCCTCGCCGGGGTAGTCGAAGACGCCGGCCGACAACGGTGCCACTCGGACGTGGTCGACATCGAGACCACGGCGCTCGAGCGCAGCCAACCATTCGGGATCGGTCCGCAGCGTTTCTTCGACGAGTCCGAATTCCTCGTCGAGAACCGGCATCTGGCCGTCACGGATTGCGTCGAGAGTCACCGACGACACGACCGCTCGCTCGGTGACCGATACGACGACGTCGACGGCGTTCGGCGTGGAGACGTCGTGCAGCAAGGCACGAAAGCGGCGGTCGATACCCGCCGCAGTGGGGTACAGCTCCGACTTGAGCGGCTCCTCCAGACCGACATAGACGAAGCGGCTGTGCTCACCCAGCAGTCCTGCGTCATCGAGGACGGCACGTACGTCCGCGATCTCTTCGGCGGTGGGCAAGGCCAGAGGGTGATCGATTCTTGTGGGAGAAAGAGTCGGCATGAACAGTCCTCGAGTAGGTTGGTTCTACATACGTTGGAAAAAAGATGTGACGGACGCTACACCTGTGGGCAACGGCTGTACAGATCACATTCGAAAGACGATCCGAAAAATTTCTGGCATCGAGCCAGTGAGCGCGGGCGCTAGGAACGCAGCAGCGCGAGGAAGTTGTCGAGCATCGCCAACTGCATCTTCGCAGAACTCTCCGATGGAGTGAGAACACCGAGGAGCTGCACGCCCATCATCATGCCGAGCAACTGCTCGATGACGACCGCGACATCTATGTCGCCGACCTCGCCTGTCGCACGTGCATCCTCGAGGTGACCGGCCATCTGCCCACGCCACAGAGTCAATGCACGGCGATTGATCTCGTCCATCCGCTCGTCGTACATCGCGCGCTGAAACAGAGAGATTGCAATACGGGCTTCGAGCAGCGTCTCTTGCGTCGTCGGCATGATCTCGCGACAGAAGATGCGAAGCGCGGCGAGACCTTTGGCGTCACGCATTCGCGCGTCGATCCGGGCGTTCGTAGCCTCGAAGACGAGCTCGAACGAGGTTCTGAGAATCTCGTCCTTGCCTGAGAAGTAGTGACTCAGCGCGCCGTTCGTGTAGCCGGCTTCGGTAGCGATGTCGCGCATGTTCGCGGCGTCGATCCCCTTTGCCGCGATCAGCCGCCACGTGGCCGCAGCGATGGCTCGCCTGCGTTCATCGTGGTCGACCAGCTTGGGCATGAGGCCACGGTAACGGCTCACCGGGCGGGCCCGACGCGCCGGTCGACGGTCGCAAGTCTCGACTCACGCTTTACCTCCTCTCGGTGAACGGTTCGTTGTTCTACGCCCGTTGAAAGAAGATTGCTCCTCCTGCGTTACGAATCCTCGTTGGCGCTGTGAATTTCGCGTTACCGGATCCTCACTGCGAACACACGTTGTGGGGTCCGAGACCCCCACAACGGCGTGTCTAGTCTGCGAAGGGCGACGGGGTCAGTGTGTATTTGGTTTGCAGATACTCATGGATGCCTTCGGCTCCACCTTCACGTCCGAGACCCGACATCTTCCAGCCCCCGAACGGTGCCGCGGCGTTGGACACCACACCGACGTTCAGTCCCATCATTCCGGTCTGCAGACGCTCGATCATGCGCTGGCCGCGACGGAAGTCCTCGGTGTAGACGTACGAGACGAGCCCGTACTCGGTGTCGTTCGCCAGTGAGACTGCCTCGTCGTCGGTATCGAAGGTCGCGATCGCGAGTACCGGACCGAATATCTCCTCATGGAGGATTTCGCTGCCCGGGGCCACGTCGGTCAGAACCGTAGGGGCAAAGAACGTCCCGGGCCGGTCGATCGCTGCGCCGCCGGTGGTGACCGTTGCGCCGCGCTGCACGGCGTCGGAGACCAACTCCTCGGCCTTGGCCACGGCCTTGCCGTCGATGAGCGGACCGATCGTCACCCCGTCCTCGGTCCCGCGTCCGATTCCGAAGGCATCGACTCGTTCGGTGACTCGCCGGGCGAACTCGGTTGCTATCGAACTGTGCACGATGAAACGGTTTGCCGCCGTGCAGGCTTGACCGATGTTGCGGAACTTCGCGGCAATGGCTCCGTCGACGGCCTTGTCCAGATCGGCGTCACCGAACACCACGAACGGGGCGTTACCGCCGAGCTCCATCGAGGTACGGAGAACCCCGGTGGCGGCCTGACGCAGCAGAGCCTGACCGACGGGGGTCGAACCGGTGAACGACAGCTTCCGCAATCTGGGGTCGGCAATGATCGGGCCGGATACCGCCGACGAGGACGAGGTGGTGACCACGTTGACGACGCCGTCGGGCAGGCCTGCCTCCTGCAGAATTTTCACCAGGAGCAGAGTCGTCAACGGAGTCAGCGCAGCCGGTTTGACCACGACAGTGCAGCCCGCAGCCAGAGCAGGGGCAATTTTACGAGTTGCCATGGCCAGGGGGAAGTTCCACGGCGTGATGAGAAAACACGGACCGACGGGATGCTGAGTGACGAACATCCGCCCGGTGTTCTCCGGGTTTGCGCCGTACCGACCCTGGACGTGGGTGGCCTCCTCGCTGAACCACCGCAGGAACTCGCCTCCGTACGCCACCTCTCCCCTGGCCTCGGCCAACGGTTTACCCATCTCGATGGTCATGAGGAGCGCAAAGTCCTCCTTTCGCGACTGCAGCAGGTCGAAAGCACGTCGCAGAATCTCGGCACGCTCACGCGCGGGGGTCGACGCCCACGAGTCGGCGGCGGCTACGGCCGCATCGAGTGCAGCCATCCCGTCCTCGGGGGTGGCGTCGGCGATGTCACGAAGGACCTCCCCCGTTGCCGGATCATGTACCGCCAGAGTTGTGTTCGAGGACGACGCGCGCCAGTGTCCCGCGATGAACAGTTCGCTCGGGACGGAGTCGAGGAGCTTCTTCTCGAGATCGGTCATACCAATTCCTTCGGGTTGGAGGCCGTGTTGCGCGGCAGCATGTTTCCGGCGAAGAACGTCGCCAGCTCGTCGGTTGCGCTGAGTGGAAGAACCTGTGCCACATACTGATCGGGACGGACCACCACGATTGCGCCGTCGCGATCGATTCCGCGCTCGGTGAAGATGTCGGTACTGGGATCGGTTGCGAAGACCTTCTCGTAGTCGACTAGTCCGAAGGGACCCCCGACGGGGAGGTACACGGGATTCACCGCGCCGATATCGACCGAGGCGTGGTCCTGCTGGTAGATCACCTTGACGTCGAAGAAACTGTCGATGTCGGTGCCCTGCGGGGTGAACCGCACGATCGGCGAATCGAGTGATTCGAGGAGCCACGACGACAATTCGGTCAACGCCACGCTGGCCGAGTGAAGGCCGGCGGCGGCCGCGTCAGCGAAAACGTAGATCCGCCAGCGTCCGTCTGCACGGTGATGATGACCGAGATGCATCGGATTGGCATCGCATACTCGCACCACCGGTGCCGACTTGAAACGCTTGCCCACCGGAAATCCGGTGGCCAGATTCTGATGGGTGGTATCGCCGACGATCATCGACGGCCGGTACTCGGTCATGAAGCCGGCCGGGAATTCTCCGGTCTTGACGTAGAACTCTTCGAGCTCGGACGGGTTGTCGAAGTCCTCCGGGCGCTTCGCCATCATGGCCGACCACTGTTTGTCGAAGTCGATCAGGTTCTGCGCGATGACCTGGCGTTCGGCGGTATAGGTTGCGAGCAGGCTCTCGGGCGCGCGGCCTTCGAGTACGTGCCCGAGTTTCCAGCCGAGGTTGAACCCGTCCTGCATCGACACGTTCATTCCCTGACCCGCTTTGGCGCTGTGGGTGTGGCAGGCATCGCCGGTGATGAAGACATGCGGCATACGCACCCCGACCTCGTCGGCCGGTACATCGTCGAAGCGGTCGGTCACGCGGTGGCCGACCTCGTAGACGCTATGCCACGCAACATTTTTCACATCGAGGGTGTAGGGATGCAAAATCTCGTTGGCCTGCGCGATGATCTGGTCGATGCTGGTCGTGCGCACCTTGCCGTTGTCGTCCTCGGCAACTTCCCCGAGGTCGACGTACATGCGAAACAGGTGACCACCCTCGCGTGGAATGTGCAGGATGCTCCCGCCCGAGCCGGACTGGATGGCGCACTTGAGGCGAATGTCGGGAAAGTCGGTGACAGCGAGAACGTCCATCACACCCCAGGCATGGAACGCTTTGTCTCCGACCGGCTTACATCCGATCGTGTCGCGCACGGCGCTGCGTGCACCGTCGGAGCCGACGACGTATTTGGCGTGAACCGTTCGCTTCTGCCCCACCTGATCGCCGCCGGTGTGCTCCAGTGTGACCGTGACCGGATAGTCGCCATCCCCGATCTCCAGCGTGCAGAATTCGTAGCCGAAATCCGGCTTCATTCGAGTAGGCGACAGAGCCATGACCTCGGCGAAGTAATCCAGGACGCGAGCCTGATTGACGATCAGATGGGGGAATTCACTGATGCCGGTTGCGTCGTCGGGCGTCCGCGCAGTGCGCACGATCTTCGAGGCGTCCTCGGGATCGGGCTTCCAGAAGGCCATTTCGGTAATTCGATAGGCCTCGGCCGTGATGCGATCCGCGAATCCGAACGCCTGGAAGGTCTCGACACTACGAGCCTGAATCCCGTCGGCCTGTCCTATCGCAAGACGTCCCGTGCGGCGCTCGACGATGCGCGTCGTCACGTCAGGAAACTGGGAAAGCTGTGCGGCGGTCATCATTCCTGCCGGACCGGTGCCGACGATGAGCACATCGACGTACTCCGGAAGCTCGTCCGGCCGGTCGATACCGGTCCCCGATGCTTGCTGGACGCGTGGGTCACCGGATACGTAGCCATGGTGGTGAAATTGCATTGCTGGACCTTCGCCGATTCTCTCGTGTGCTCGAGTGCTGTGTAGCACCGACGGTATTCATTGCGATCTGCGTCACTCATCGTATACGATCTGAGATATGATGCAAGGGTCGCAATCGAGGAGGAACATGAAGACCGAGAGCCACGATGCTGCCGTCATCGAGTCGAACAACTCACTGACCAGGCCCGGGAAGATCGTCGCGGTGCATCTGAGCTATGCATCACGAGCCGATCAGCGCGGTCGCCGCCCGGCTCATCCGTCCTACTTCCTCAAGCCGACAAGCTCTGTGGCGTCGACGGGCGACACGGTCGAGCGGCCGGCAGGCACCGAACTCCTCGCGTTCGAGGGCGAAATCGCCCTGATCATCGGGTCGACAACGCGATGGGTATCGGCAGAGAACGCCTGGAACCACGTCTCGGGCATCACGGCCGCCAACGACTTCGGCCTCTACGATCTGCGCGCCAACGACAAGGGATCCAACGTCCGCTCCAAGGGCGGAGACGGGTACACACCCCTGGGACCCGACGTCATCGACGCGCGTTCGGTCGACCCGACTGCACTGCGAATCCGGACGTGGGTCAACGGAACCGTGGCCCAGGACGACACCACGGCCGGCCTCATCTTCACGCTGCCCCAATTGATAGCCGACCTGTCGCAGCACTTCACACTCGAGCCCGGCGACGTCATCCTCACCGGTACACCCGCCGGCTCGTCGGTCGTCGTTCCCGGCGACGTCGTCGAGGTCGAGGTGAGCACGATCGACGATTCGTCGTCGACCGGCCGGTTGATCACAACGGTCACCCAGGGCGAGAACGAATTCGACCCAGGGCTCGGCTCTCTGCCGGCAGCAGACGATGCGCAGCGCGAGGACGCGTGGGGCTCGGCCGAAGCGGCCGGAATCACTACGCCTCGAACAGGTTTGAACCCCCAGCTACGAGACAAACTGACCCGGGTACCGGTGGCGGGTCTGTCGGCCCAGCTTCGCAAGCGGGGACTGAACAACGTGTCGATCGACGGTGTTCGCGCACTGAATACCGGCGACAAGATCGTCGGAACGGCCAGGACACTGCGGTTCGTACCCAACCGCGAAGACCTGTTCGTCTCCCACGGCGGCGGCTACAACGCCCAGAAACGAGCGTTCGACGCCGTGAACGACGGCGAGATCATCGTCATCGAGGCCCGCGGCGAACTCGGCTCCGGCACTCTGGGTGACATCCTCGCCCTACGTGCCCGATCCCGCGGCGCCGTCGGCGTCGTGACCGACGGAGGAGTCCGCGATCGCGACGCCGTAGCCGAGATCGGCCTCCCCGTGTTCGCCGCGACCGCACACCCCGCAGTATTGGGCCGCCGCCACGTCCCATGGGATTTCGACCTGACCGTCGCCTGCGGTGGAGCGACGGTACAGCCCGGCGACGTCATCGTCGGCGACAGCGACGGGGTCATCGTGATCCCGCCGGCGTTGGCCGAGGAAGTGGTCGACGAGGCGCTCGCTCAGGAAGAGCAGGACGCGTGGGTTGCCGACCAAGTCGCGGCCGGACATCCACTCGACGGGCTCTTCCCACCGAATGCGGAGTGGAAGAGCAAGTACGAGCAGTGGCGTAAGGATCAGGGAGTTTCCCAATGACACAGAGCAAATCGCAGGCCGCCTACCACTACATCAAGGACCGGATAGCGCGGCAGGAATACACGCCCGGCTACCGCCTCGTACTCGGCTCGATCGCGAAGGATCTCGACATGAGTGTCGTTCCGGTTCGTGAGGCGATCCGACAACTCGAGGCGGAAGGTCTGGTGACGTTCGAGCGGAACGTCGGTGCTCACGTGTCGATGGTGGACGACACCCAATATCGCTACAGCATGCAGAGTTTGAGCGTTCTCGAGGGCGCTGCCACTGCCATGGCCGCACGCCGATTGTCGGAGGACGACATTCGGAAAGCCCGTGCCGTGAACGAACGCATGATCGAGTCCCTCGAGCATTTCGATCCGCACCTGTTCACGTCGCTGAACAAGGAGTTCCACCAGATTCTGTTCGCGAAATGCGTGAACCCACGAATGCTGACACTCGTCGAAGCCGAGTGGGGCCGTCTCGGACACTTGCGCGCATCGACGTTCGCGTTCGTTCCCGGTCGCGCACGTGAATCGGTGCACGAACACGAGAACATCGTGCGGCTCATCGAAATCGGTGCGCCCCTCGGCGAAATCGAGAAGGCGGCTCGACGACACCGATCCGCAACGCTCGACGCATACCTGGTCCACGAGCACCCCGACGAAACCATCGGCCTACCGGCCTACTGAGTCAGATCAGACAACCGATCCCGATATTGGAGCATTCATGACGAACACTGTCGCCGAACAGGCACAACGCCACGTCCCCACCGACCTTCCCAGCAAGATCCAGCACTACATCGGCGGTGCGTTCGTCGATTCGATCGACGGCGACACTTTCGACGTTCTCGACCCGGTATCCAATGAGGTCTACCTGCAGGCCGCCGCCGGCAAGAAGGCCGACATCGACCGCGCTGTCGAGGCCGCCAAGAAAGCATTCAAGGAAGGCCCGTGGCCGCGCATGCTGCCGCGCGAGCGCTCCCGGATCCTCCACCGCATCGCCGACATCGTCGAATCACGCGACGCCCGGCTGGCCGAACTCGAATCCTTCGACTCCGGCCTCCCCATCACCCAGGCACTCGGTCAGGCTCGCCGCGCCGCCGAGAACTTCCGCTTCTTCGCAGACCTCATCGTCGCTCAGGCCGACGACACCTACAAGGTCCCAGGACGGCAGATCAACTACGTCAATCGCACCCCCATCGGGGTCGCCGGCCTCATCACCCCGTGGAACACCCCGTTCATGCTCGAATCGTGGAAGCTCGGCCCAGCACTGGCCACCGGCAATACCGTCGTCCTCAAGCCCGCCGAGTTCACTCCCCTGTCGGCATCGTTGTGGGCGGGCATCTTCGAGGAAGCCGGCCTCCCCGAGGGTGTGTTCAACCTTGTCAACGGCCTCGGCGAAGACGCAGGCGACGCGCTCGTCAAGCACCCCGACGTTCCCTTGATCTCCTTCACCGGCGAATCCAGCACGGGTCAGCTCATTTTCGGCAACGCCGCGCCCTTCCTCAAGGGCCTGTCGATGGAACTGGGCGGAAAGAGCCCGGCGATCGTGTTCGCCGATGCCGATCTCGAAGCAGCAGTGGACGCCACGATCTTCGGTGTGTTCTCTCTCAACGGGGAGCGCTGCACCGCGGGCAGCCGCATCCTCGTCGAACGGTCCATCTACGACGAGTTCGTCGAACGTTATGCTGCACAGGCCAAGCGGGTGAAGGTGGGCTACCCGCACGATCCCTCGACCGAGGTCGGTGCGCTGGTGCACCTGGAGCACTACGACAAGGTGATGAGCTACATCGAGATCGGCAAGACCGAAGCCCGCCTGGTTGCGGGCGGCGGCCGGGCCGAAGGCTTCGAGCAGGGCAACTTCGTGACCCCGACGGTGTTCGCCGATGTCGCACCCGACGCCCGCATCTTCCAGGAAGAGATCTTCGGACCGGTCGTGGCGATCACTCCGTTCGACACCGACGACGAAGCTCTCGAATTGGCCAACGGTGTCAAATACGGTCTCGCAGCATACGTCTGGACCAACGACCTCAAGCGCTCGCACAACTTCGCCCAGGCCATCGATGCCGGCATGGTGTGGCTCAACTCCAACAACGTCCGCGACCTACGCACCCCGTTCGGTGGGGTCAAGGCTTCTGGGCTCGGGCACGAGGGTGGCTACCGCTCCATCGACTTCTACACCCAGCAGCAGGCCGTGCACATCACGCTCGGCGAGGTACACAACCCGACCTTCGGCAAGGCCGACTCAGCCAAGCACTGACGCAGACAGCACCGACTCCCTTCACCTTTCGACAAGGACCATGACATGACCATCACCCCCGATGCCCCCGAGCCCGTCGTGACGCGCACCAGCCCGATCCGCTCGGCCGACCCGGTTCCCACCCCGCGGGCCACTCCCCCGGATGTATTGCGCTGCGCCTACATGGAATTGGTCGTCACCGACCTCGAGCGTTCACGCAAGTTCTACGTCGACGTACTCGATCTCGTCGTGACCGAGGAAGACGAGAACGCCGTCTACCTTCGCTCGTTCGAGGAA
The DNA here is from genome assembly GCF_002259025.1 of Rhodococcus sp. 05-2255-1e. Classification (NCBI taxonomy): domain Bacteria; kingdom Bacillati; phylum Actinomycetota; class Actinomycetes; order Mycobacteriales; family Nocardiaceae; genus Rhodococcus; species Rhodococcus sp. 05-2255-1e. The sequence goes on from NZ_NOZE01000040.1 coordinate 180,428, forward strand.
TTCATCCACCACAACCTGGTCCTGCGCAAGGGCCCTGTCGCCGGTGTAGCAGCGTTCTCCTATCGGGTACGCAGCCCGGAGGATCTCGACAAAGCCGTCGCGTTCTACACCGAACTCGGCTGCCGCGTGGAGCGAAACCCCAACGGATACAACAAAGGAATCGGCGATTCGGTGCGCGTCGAGGATCCCCTCGGCTTTCCGTACGAGTTCTTCTACGACGTCGAGCACGTCGAGCGCCTCGCGTGGCACTACCACCTGTACACCCCGGGTGCGCTCGTCCGACTGGACCACTTCAATCAGGTGACCCCCGATGTCCCCCGCGCCGTGGCGTACATGGAGGATCTCGGCTTTCGCGTCACCGAGGACATCCAGGACGAGGCCGGGACGACGTACGCGGCCTGGATGCGTCGTAAGTCCACTGTGCACGACACCGCGATGACCGGGGGCGACGGACCACGGATGCACCACGTTGCTTTCGCCACGCACGAGAAGCACAACATCATCGCGATCTGCGACAAACTCGGCTCCCTGCGGATGTCCGACCACATCGAGCGCGGACCGGGACGGCACGGCGTCTCGAACGCCTTCTACCTCTACCTCCGCGACCCGGATGGCCACCGCATCGAGATCTACACCCAGGACTACTACACCGGCGATCCCGACAACCCGGTCGTCACCTGGGACGTGCACGACAACCAACGCCGCGACTGGTGGGGCACCCCGGTGGTCCCCAGCTGGTACACCGACGCCTCGATCGTCCTGGATCTCGACGGCAACCCCAAGCCGGTCATCGAGCGAACCGACGATTCCGAAATGGCCGTCACCATCGGGGCGGACGGCTTCTCGTACACCCGCAAAGAGGACACCGACGAAATGCCGGACTGGAAGAAGGGCGAGTTCAAGCTCGGCGCACAGCTGTAGTAACGACTCATTCCCCTACGGCACAGGAGAATTCATGCTCCCCCCGAACACCATCACGGCCATAGCCGACCAACTCGAAGAAGCCGAACGGACGCGGACGATGATTCCGCGGCTCACTGCTCGCTATCCCGACATGACCTTCGAGGATTCGTACGCGGTGCAGAACGAGTGGCGTCGACGGAAGGTCGAGTCCGGTCGACGCCTGGTCGGCCGCAAGATCGGCTTGACGAGCAAGGTGATGCAGGTCGCGACCGGCATCACCGAGCCCGATTACGGCGCGATCTTCGACGATCAGGTTTTCGACAACGGCTCGGTGATCGAACACGGACGCTTCTCCAATGTGCGCATCGAGGTCGAACTCGCCTTCGTTCTCGGGAGCCCGCTCGCCGGTCCGACAGCGACGATCTTCGATGTCCTGAAGGCAACCGAGTTCGTCGTGCCGGCTCTCGAGATTCTCAGTTCGCGGATCGAGATGCAGGGCCGCACCATCGTCGACACCATCAGCGACAACGCCGCACTCGGCGCGATGGTCTACGGCGGCAACCCCACCGACCCATCGACTGTGGACATGCGGTGGATATCGGCGCTGCTCTATCGCAACGAGACGATCGAAGAGTCCGGCGTCGCCGCCGCGGTGCTCAATCATCCGGCGACGGGCGTGGCGTGGTTGGCCAACAAGCTCTCTCAGCACGGCGACCGGCTCGAGGCCGGTGAAATCGTGTTGGCCGGATCGTTCACCCGCCCGATGTGGGTGCACCAGGGCGACAGCGTGCTCGCCGACTACGGCCCGATGGGAACGATCTCATGCCGCTTCGTCTGAACAAGACCTTCCGGGAGGCGTTGGCGGAGGCGGACCGGCCGCTGTACGGCGGCTGGATCACCACCGGGTCACCAGTGGCCGCCGAGATCATGGCCGGCTCGGGACTGGACTGGGTGCTGATCGACATGGAGCACGCACCCAACGGGCTCGAATCGGTTCTCGCACAGCTGTATGCGGCCTCGGCTTACCCTGTGACGCCGGTGGTGCGAGTACCCGTCGGCGACGCGGTGATCATCAAGCAAGTCTTGGATCTGGGCGCTCAGAACATTTTGGTCCCGATGATCTCGACGGCCGATCAAGCGCGCGAGGTGGCCGCCGCGGCACAGTACCCACCGGTGGGGCGGCGCGGCGTCGGTAGCGCGCTGGCACGATCGGCCCGCTGGAACCGGGTCGAGGACTATCTGGCGGACGGAGCCGATCACGTGTCCGTCTTCGTCCAGATCGAGACGGCCGAAGGGGTATCCAACGCAGCGGCTATCGCGGGAACGCCGGGGATCGACGGCGTCTTCCTCGGACCCAGCGATCTGTCCGCCTCGATGGGACTACTCGGACAGCAGAACCACCCCGACGTCGTGGCCGCAGTGAACGATGCGTTCACTGCGATCGCATCCACCGGAAAGCCGTTCGGAGTCAATGCTTTCGATCCCGGCCGTGCCGATTCCTACGCCGAGGACGGCGCACGGTTCCTGCTCGTCGGTGCCGACGCTGCAATCTTGGCGCGGGGTTCCGAGGCCCTCGCCCAGCGCTACATCGATCCATCGGCGCACAGCGCGCGCGCCAGCTACTGATCCTCCAACCCAGTTCGCCGTCGAAAGGACAGACAGTGACCATCACATTCGATTCGCTTCTCAGCGAGATCACCGATCCGAACGGACGCGAGATCCTCGACCCGGCAACCGGGGACGTCGTCGGGAAAGCACCGGTCGAGGGTGTCGACGTGCTCGACGCCGCGATCGCCCGCGCCACAGCAGCACAGCCTGCGTGGGCGGCGCTTACCGACGAGGACCGCACGGCGCGCCTGCTCCAGGCAGCCGATGCCATCGATGCAGCCACCGAGCCTCTCGCAGAATTACTTTCACGTGAACAGGGCAAGCCACTGAACGGACCCAATGCGCGGTTCGAGGTCGGTGCCTGTGCCAACTGGCTGCGTGCCACCGCGGCAACCGAACTCCCCGGCCGCACCCTCCTCGACGGCGACGACGGCAACGCCGAGATGTACTACCGTCCGCTCGGAGTCGTCGGGGCAATCGGACCGTGGAACTGGCCCATGATGATCACCGTCTGGCAGATCGCTCCCGCATTGCGGATGGGTAACACCACCGTCGTCAAACCGTCGGAATACACGCCGTTGAGTGTGCTGGCGCTCGCCACGGTCATCAACTCGGCGCTACCCGAGGATGTGCTGACCGTTGTCGCCGGCGAGGGAGACCTGGGCGCACGCCTGTCGTCGCACCCCGACATCGACAAGCTGATGTTCACCGGGTCCACCCGCACCGGCCAAGCGATCATCAAGAGCTCCGCCGATACGGTGAAGCGGCTCACCCTCGAACTCGGTGGCAACGACGCCGGCATCGTGTTGCCGGATGTCGATCCCAAAGCCATTGCGCAGGATCTGTTCTGGGGTGCCTTCATCAACACTGGACAAACCTGTGCCGCACTCAAGCGCCTGTACGTGCACACCGACGTCTACGACGCGGTCTGCACCGAACTCGCGGCAGTCGCGGAGGCGATGCCGATGGGCCGCGGTCTGGATGAGGACAACGTGTTGGGCCCGTTGCAGAACAAGGCGCAGTACGACATCGTCGCGAATCTTGTCGAGCGCGCCCGCGAATCCGGTGCCACCATGCTGGTCGGCGGAAACCCGGACGCCGACGCCCCCGGGCACTTCTACCCCACGACTCTGGTGTCGAACATCGACAACGACAACGCTCTGGTGACCGAGGAGCAGTTCGGCCCGGCCCTACCCATCGTTCGATACGAAACAGTCGACGAGGCAATCGAACTCGCCAACGGCCTCGATGTCGGACTCGGAGCTTCGGTGTGGAGTTCCGACCGCGATGCTGCCCGAAAGATAGCCGCTCGGATTCAAGCCGGCACGGTATGGATCAACAGCCACGGTGGCGTACACCCGATGGTTCCGTTCGGCGGCATCAAGATGTCCGGCTACGGCCTCGAATTCGGCGTCGACGGACTCAAATCGGTCTCGGCACCACAGGTCATCAACGGCTGATCGAACCGCATCGGCGTGCTCGGCCGGGCACGCCGATGCCGGTCCGATACCGTGGGACGGTGACCGCCGACTCCATCGACCCCACTCAGCTCGACTTCATGTCGTTCGTCGAGTTCGCCGTCGAGAAGGCGTCCACGGAACTCGAACAGGTCGATCCGGTTGCCATGCGGTTGGTGCTCGAGCTGCATCGAGTCACCGGTGCCGTGGTCTACGACCTGGAATCGAGTGTTCATCGCCCCAGTGGCTGGACATGGTCGGGTTTCCGAGTGTTGTTCGTTCTGTGGCTCGTCGGGCCGAGCGAATCGAAGCGCATCGCAGAGCTGGCAGGCATCAGCCGCTCTGCCACGTCCGCTCTGGTCAAGACCTTGATCAAGGACGGTCTGGTGGAATCGGAACGGTCCATCACCGACGGCCGAGCCCTGACCGTCTCGCTGACAGAATCCGGGCATTCCGCCATCACGGACACTTTTGCGGCTCACAATCGTCGTGAACAACTCTGGGCCGATGCTCTGACAGGCGAAGAACGCCAGATTCTCACCGGCCTTCTGCAAAAGCTGGCCACCGCGATCGACCAGGACGGCATCAAGCGGCGCTGACCGCTCGCCTACGGAGCAAGTGTTCCGCATCTACCCTCGCCGCACGCTCAGCATCACGAAAACCGTTCCGACGCAGGGCGTAACAGCCACCTCGCGGATTCGATTCGGCGCGCAGTTCCGACAGATATGTCCGATTGCTGTTTCCAGCGTGTTTCACGCGTAAACAAATCGATCAAACCCTTGATTATTTGCCCGCGATCCGTCATAGTTGTGCCACGGGTCACAATCGACCATCTGTTCAGTTTGCGCGGTGATCACCCGCCGGTCACCGAACACGACGCGCCGTCACCTTCGAGAGGTATGAAATGAAGACTGCAACAACACCGTTCAGCTGGAGCAAAGAAGACTGGGCTCCGCTCACCGAAATGGCCGACGGCTTCGACGAGTACCTGCCCGACCTCAGCCGGGCACTCGATGGCGAGGAGATCGTGCTGGACGCCCGGTACCTCGACGGCGGTAGCGACTTCACTCTGTCCCAGAAATTCTCCAGTTCGGCAGTCGAGTGGGCCGTGTTCGAGAACGGCACCGAGACCGCGCGCGGAACCGACAGCTACGAGCTGTTCGAGATGCAGCCCGGACTGTTCTACATCCACTACCTGCGGGCCGGGGAGGATCACCCCGTAGCCTTCAGCGCCGCGATCGACACCGCCAGCGGACAGGTCACCGGAGCGATCGGCGAACTCGGACTCGACCCCCGACCTGAAGCCGCGCGCCAGCAGTGGTTCCAGGGCCAGATCGCTGGATCCGGTGCCACGCCCGAGGACGCGCACACTGTCACCGACGAGCTGATCGGACGCCGCGTCCGGTACGCATACAGCGGTGAGGACGTCTACGACCACGTCTACCTGAACGAGAACATCTTCACGTGGCTGTGTGTCGGCGGTACCGAGCTCGGAGTCGGTGACACCGAACGCTGCACCTACTTCAAGCTGCGCGACAACACGTACCTCTTCTCTTGGCTGGAGAAGAACCTGGGCGTCGAAGGCATGGTTCTCATCGACCTGGCAGCCCACCGCACGGTCGGCATCCAGTTCGCCCTCGATCAGTACAGCGGAGAACTGGTGAATCTCACGATGGGCTCCTACGCCCAGGAATTCGAGCGCACGCCGTCGATCGACGCTGCGCGTCCGGGCCCCTCGGCCTGATCGCTCGTTTTCTTACGCATTCGGCCGAACACCACCTATTCGATCCTGCTCCACCTGCCACCCCGGAGATGCCCGATGTCCACCACACCACCCTTTTCGTCGAACGCAGCACCCCAGTCAGGTTCCTCCGAACGATCCGGATTGCGTCCGGGCACGTTGGGCGTCGGGGCCATCATCTTCTTCGTCGTTGCCGCCGTGGCACCCATGGCCGCAGTCATCGGTGCCTCACCGGTCGTGTTCTCGGCCAACGGCGCAACGGCACCACTGGTCTATCTACTTGCCGCTGCACTGTTCGTGATCTTCTCCTCCGGGTACGTCGCCATGAGTCGGCACATACGTAACGCCGGTGGGTTCGTGGCCTACATCGCGCAGGGACTCGGTGCGCGGGTCGCCACCGCAGGCGCAGGACTGGCAATCCTGTTCTACGGCAGCCTGCAAGCGGCACTGTGGTCACAGTTCTCGGTATTCGCGAACGCCTTGATCGCCGACCATCTCGGCATCGACATTCCCCCGTTGCTCATCGTGCTCGTCGTCCTCGCGGTGGTGACCACTCTGACCGTCGTCGGGGTGGACCTCAGTCTCAAGGTCCTCGGAGTTCTGGTCGCCCTCGAGATCGCTGCACTCGTCGTGCTCGACGTTGCCATCATCCTCGGTGGCGGCGGACCGTCCGGTAACTCTCTGGCCGCGTTCGATCCATCCGACCTGGTCGGCCCGGGTCTCGGCGTAGCGTTCCTGTTCGCCTTCGCTTGCTTCACCGGATTCGAAGCAACAGTGGTGTTCTCGGAAGAGGCCAAGAACCCACGTCGCACCATTCCCCGCGCCGTCTACGGATCCATCGCCTTCATCGGCCTGTTCTACGCCCTGACCGTGTGGGCAATCGGCAATTCGGTCGGATCGGATTCGGTTCAGGCTGCGGCCACCGATGACCCCGCCGGATTCGTGTTCGCCGTGGCGGAAAACGAGGTCGGGTCCTGGCTGGCGACGTCCCTCGAGGTTCTCGTCGTCACGAGTTTCGTCGCCATGCTCATCGGCTTCCAGAACATGTTCGCTCGCTATCTCTACGCACTGAGCAGAGCCGGCGTTCTGCCCGCTCGACTCGGTACCGTCACGGCCAAGTCGGGCACACCCGCAACCGCCGCTCTCTGCGTAGGTGTACTCATCGCTGTCGTCGTCGCCGGTTTCGGACTCGCCGGCGCAGATCCCATCACCGTCACCTTCAGCTGGCTTCTCTCGCTGGGCACCGTGGCGCTGATCGTGATCCTGATCCTCACATCCGTGTCCATCATCGCGTTCTTCGCACGGAACACGTTGGAGACCAACCCGTGGACGACGAAGATCGCGCCTGCGCTCTCGATCGCCGGATTCGGATCCGTGGCCTACATTGCGGTCACCAACTACGACGTCCTGCTCGGTGGCCAGGGCGGAGTTGCTCAGTGGCTGCTCCTTTTGATTCCCGCGGTGTCGGTCGCCGGGTTCGCTTGGGCCACAATGCGTCCCGCCATCAACTACGAGGCCGAATTGGTCTGAATTCCATCGATCCGGACGCCACCGCTTCGCCTCGCGGATCAGTCGGCGTTCGCCGCATTCGAGGGTATGACACCGCACAGCGTGCCCGAGGCCGCACCAGCGATTCTCTCCGAATCACCGTTGCTTCGACCACATCTCGGATCGCAAGCTGGGTACGGTGAGTAGCGCATCTTCGAGCCGACAGAAAGGGGCACACCGCACATGGCCGTCGAGCAGAGAGTTCACGAGTCCCGGTACGGTACCGGCCGCGACGCCCTGCTGGACGCGACCGTTCGAGCGGTCGCCGAAGACGGGCTTCGTCGCCTCACCTACAGGCGGGTTGCCTCGGAGGCCGGTGTCGGTCACACACTGGTGGCACACCACTTCGGATCGATCGACACTCTCGTCGAGGAGGCGCTGCACCGCTCCTACGTTCGCAGTGTCGCTACCATCACCACCCGGCCCGGTAGCGGCGATCTGAACGCGCTGTTCGCAGGGCTGTCCACATTTGCGGACGACGATGCGATCGATCAGACGTTTCAATTCGAGTTGATGCTCGAGTCACGCCGTCGTCCGAAGCTGAGGCCCCACATCCGGCGCGTACGTGACGCGTACGTCGATGCCATCGGCGCGGAACTGACGCTGGCAGGAATCGACCCCGATCCAGCTCTGAGCCACCTCGTCTACTCGGCTGCAGAGGGCCTGATACTCGAGCAGATCACCGGTGACGACCGACAGGCGACGGACAGCGCGTTGATCCACCTTCGTCGATTACTCGTACCCCGCCGGGCCCGCGAGCGGTAGCCGGACCGAATGTGTCGCCCTATTCGGCCGCGGAGGCATGCGTAGCCGGAGGTATGGTCGCGACCAATCGATCGATCACCGAACGGACGACCTCTGGAGCCGGGGCGTGCGTCAGCAATCCCTCCACGACGAACGTCCCGATGCGCAGCATCGCATCGGCTTCGGACCCGGACAGTCCAGCCTTCTCGATATCGGAAGCGAACAACGATTCCGCGAAGTGGTGAAAACCGTTGTGCCAGTGTTCGATTGCTGCCGACTTGGCAACTCGGTCGTGCACCGTCGATACCAGAGGGCCCACCCTCTGCAGTTGCTCCACGAGCCAGACCAAACGGTCGGCCAGGGATCGATCCGCGACGGTCGCATAATCTGCCGCGTCCTCGGCCGCGATAGCGGTCAGCACTGCGACCAGGATGTCGTCCTTGTCGTCGAAGTACCAGTACACGGTGTTCGGGGTGATCCCGACAGCTTTCGCCAGACGGCTGATCGATGCGCGCTCGAAACCGTCGGATACGAACATCTCGCGGGCAGCGGCGACGATGTCGTCGCGCTTGCTCTCTCTGTCGTGCAGTCCGCGATTCTTGGGCATGTCCCGAAGTTTATCTTGAATGCCATTCAAGACACTGCTACCGTTCTTGATGACCGTTCAAGAGATGGAGACGTAGCAGATGTCGAACACCGGACGCACAGCCCTGATCACCGGCGCATCCGCAGGCATCGGCGCGGCCTTCGCCCGTCACCTCGCCGCCGAGGGACACAACCTCGTTCTGGTAGCCCGTCGCGAGGATCGGTTGACTGCACTGGCAGACGAGCTCACCACGCGCCACAGCGTGCGGTGCGACGTGGTGGCAGCCGACCTGGCCGATCGCGACGCTCCCCGCGCGATCATGGAGCGCACGCGAGCCCTGGGTGTCGACATCGACATACTCGTCAACAATGCCGGAATGTCCGGGAATTCGAAGTTCGCCGACGCTCCCTTCGAGTCGCTGGCCGCGGAGATCCAGGTGATGATCACGGCGGTGACCGAACTTGCTCACCTCACTGTTCCTGGCATGAAAGAGCGAGGATACGGGCGCATCGTCAACCTCTCGTCGCTGGCGGCCCTACTTCCCCCCGCAGCCAGTCTGCTGTACACCGGCATCAAGTCCTACGTACTCGACATGTCGCAGTCACTCGACATGGAGCTGCGTCCCCACGGCATTCACGTCACCGCGCTCTGCCCGGGCTTCACGCACAGCGAGTTCCACGACGTCATGGGGACCAGGGAGGCGGCCACGTCCAAGCTCCCCTCGATCCTGTGGCAGAACCCCGAGGACGTCGTTCGCGAGGGATGGCGCGCGGTCGAGAACGTCACTCCGGTGTGCGTGCCCGGGTTGGTCAACAAAGCGACTGCTGTTGCAGCCAAACCGATTCCGACAAGTATCGGGTATTACCTCGGCAGGACACTCAATCCCTTCAAGTAACGAGTTTCGATCCATACAGTCTTTGCTGAACAGAGGAACAATCGCATGATCACCGACGACCACACCGGTTTCACTCGTACCGAGACGTCATTCCACTCGAACGGAGTTCGTTGCGCTGCTACGGTTTTCCGGCCGAGCAGCCCGGCCTCCGACCGTCTGCCGGTGATTGTCATGGCCCACGGGTTCGGCAGTCCCCGAGCCATGCGCCTGTACGCCTACGCGGAGCGTTTCGTCGCGGCCGGTTACGTGGTGTGCGTCTTCGACTACCGGTTCTTCGGGGACAGCGAGGGCGAACCGCGCCAGTTGTTGGACGTGAACGAACAGCTCATCGACTGGCGAAACGCCGTCGACTTCGCTCGCTCATTGGACGGAGTCGACAACAATCGGGTCGTCGGCTGGGGGACGTCGTTCGCCGGTGGCCACGTACTGACGTTGGCGGGCAACGGGGTTCGATTCGCAGCCGTCATCGCCCAGGTACCCCACATCGACGGCATTGCTGCCGTTCGCGCAACCGGATTGCGACAGGCTGTGCGGCTGGCACCGGCCGCCATGTCCGACGCTGTGCGCGCTGTCCTCGGCCGATCGCCGCGCTACGTCGACAGCGTCGGACTACCCGGCCAACGAGCCGTGATGGTCTCGCCCGACGCGATGAAGGGGCGTGACCGTCTCGTCCTCGAGTCCGGATTGTCCGACGGCGACTACCCCGAAACCGTCGCTGCACGAATCCTTCTGAAGATCTGGCGCTACTCCCCCGGGAGAACGATGGCACGTATCGACTGCCCCACTTTGGTGCAGATTGCGTCCGAAGACACAGTGACCCCGGCGTCCGTCGCACAACGCGCCGCGGCGAAAGTTCGCGGTGCGACGGTTCGAACCTACGTAGGCGGTCATTTCGACCCGTACGTGGAGCCGCTGTTCTCCTCGGTGATCGGAGATCAGCTGGCCTTCCTCGCCGAGACTGTGCCCGTGCAGCTCCGGGCTGTCCCCTCCGCCTGACCGCACGTTCGGTGCACCCCACAGTTCTCGGATTGGATCACCATGCCCGACGGCGCGAGCAGCTCCGAACTCTGGCTGTTGCGAACATATTTCGGTGAGGACGACGACGCAATCTGGACGTCCTTGACGGAGTCGGCGCGCAGCACACGATCTGCCGTCCCGGGTGCCGAGCTGGTCGTGTCGTCGGACCGAACACAGTGCCAGCAGCGTATTCGACGGGTCGTCGCACGACTGGCGACGCGCGCCGAGGCGAACGACGGACTGTATGTCGCGCTTGCCGACAAGCAAACGTTCGCGCGCCCGGATCGAACGCTGCTCACCATCGACTGTTCGGCGGTTCCGCGCAACGCCGAACGCATACCCTCGACTCGAATGACTCCGGACAGTGCCTTCCGGTTGGGCATCGACGGGCATGCACCGAAGATCGAACCGGCCCGGTTGTCGAAACCGAAACAGGCGACTACGTTTCACCACTCCGAGCCACTCGCCGCCGACCTCGCCGACCGTGTCGGCGAGGCAGTCCGAGCCAGTCTGCGCTGGCGATCGGACATGACACGAGACGGTTTCGGTGGGTAGACATCGGGACTCACCGGCAAGACGTGCGCCCACCGAGCGACCGGCCGGCATGCGGGCAAACGACGAGACACCCGACCCGCTGCTGCGGACGGGGGTTGTCGTTCAGACTCTGCTGTTCGGGATGCTCGGCATCGGCACCACGTTCACGCAAGACGGCCCCACCGAAGGACTCGGCACCGTACTGACCTACGCCGTGTGCATCAGCACGATTCCCGTCGCCCGGATCATGAGCAAAGCCGAATTCGGGATGGACTGGTGGTCTCGCCGCGCACCCGTCAACAACTGGTTCGTCGTGTATTGCGAACTCGGTGTCACCGTGGTGACGGCAACCTACGCTGATCCCCTTGCAGCGCTTCAGGGTGCGATGCTTCTCGCACTGGTCGGTGCGTACGCCGCGCACTTCGCTCGACCGAAAGTGATCTGGTTCCACGTCGGGTGGAGCACGGTGTACGTGCTCGTACTCGGAGCATCAGCATTGGCGACAACCCCTACCGACACCGTATCGGTCGTCCTACGAGTCGTGGTGGCCATCACGGTGATCAACGGCGCTGTCACGCTGCTGTCGGCGTTCTCACGAGCAGTACTGCACTCCTCTCGGGTTCATCTGTCCGACGCGATGACCGACCCACTGACCGGAGTGCTCAACCGGCGAGGCCTGGAAGCCAGAGCAGTCGGTGTCGGCAACGACCCCGTTCGCCCGGCCTTGTTGCTGATCGATATCGACCACTTCAAAGCCGTCAACGACCACCACGGCCACTCCGCGGGCGATGTCGCGTTGAGGCTGACGGCAATGCGATTGACCATGAGCGCCGGCCGACACGCGACGGTCTCACGACTGGGCGGCGACGAATTCGTCGTCCTCGTCCCGGATCCGACACCGACGCTCGGCGAATTCGCCGAGCGCCTTCGACAGGCCGTCCATAACGTCGCGGACGACATCCCGATCACCGTCAGCGTCGGTGCCGCACTGCCACAGGTGGATCCACGCTCCACCCGCACCGTGTTCGACCGAACACTCGCCGCCGCCGACGAGGCTTTGTATCGCGCGAAACGCAACGGCCGCAATTGCGTCGCTCTTGCGCGTCCGCCCGGCGATATCGTTCACTGACGACGGCGTACGGCGATCTGGTTTTCCGGGTTTCGTGACGACGAAGGCGGGAACTCGGTTGTATGCCGCCCAACTCGCTCTGGCTCGACCGACCCGACCGCTTGCCCTACCGCGCGATCGATTTCACCCAGAAGTACGACACCGTGGTCATCGGGGCCGGACTCACAGGTTTGGTCACCGCCCTGCTGTTCGCACGAGCCGGAGAACGCGTCGCGGTGCTCGAAGCCCGCACGATCGGTGCCGTCGCGACGGGAAACACGACAGCCAAGATCAGTGTTCTGCAGGGCACGAAGTTGTCGTCGATAGCGTCGAAACATTCGCAACAGCAGGTGCGACGTTACCTGCAGGGCAACACTGCTGGGCAGCAATGGCTGCTCGAATACTGCGCGGAGCGGGGTATAGCGGTCCAACGCGAGACGGCGTACACGTACGCCACGACCAGTTCCGGTCTCACCGCCGTTCGCGATGAATTGCGCGTCGCTCTCGGTGCCGGACTGAACGCCTCCTACGGCACCGACACCGAACTTCCCTTCGATGTCGCCGGTGCCGTGTCTGTTCCGGACCAAGCTCAATTCGATCCGATGGACGCCCTCATTGCCTTGGCCGAGGACGCCTCGAGCGCGGGTGCGGACATCACCGAAGGCACCCGAGCACTCGGTGTGAGACGAAGGCTTCGTCACGTCGACGTCAAGACGGATCAGGGTCCACTCCGCGGGTCGCGGGTCGTCTTGGCCACTGGCACACCCATTCTCGATCGTGGTGCATTCTTCGCTCGAATGGAACCGATGCGGTCGTATGCCGCCGCGTACGAGATCGACGGCGACGTTCCACGCGGAATGTACCTCTCGGCCGACTCCCCCAGCCGATCGATCCGGTACGCGCCCACCCCGGCCGGCGATCTACTCCTCATCGGTGGAAACGATCACGTCGTCGGGCGCGAGTCTTCTCCGCAGGCCCAGGTGAACGACCTCGACGAGTGGACCGCAGAGAATTTCCCCGGAGCCCGACGACGATACAGATGGTCTGCGCAGGACTACGGGTCGATCGACGCGCTGCCGTACGCCGGACCACTGCTGCCCGGCGACGATCGCATCTGGGTCGCCACGGGTTACGACAAATGGGGAATGACCAATGCTGCGGCCTCCGCGCTCGTTCTCGCACAACGGGCGTTCGGCGGTCGAACCTACTGGGCCGGCGCGTACGACAGCTGGAATCTGCGCCAACTCACCGGCATCGTCGACGCGATCCGTATCAATGCCAACGTGGGACTGAACATGACGAAAGGATGGGCGAAACCGATCACCGGGGGCACGAAAACCCCACTGGTCGAGGGTCAGGGCCACGTCGAGCCCGGCATCGCACCGAAGGCTGTCTGCACCGTCGGCGGCGTCACCCACCGCGTGTCTGCGGTGTGCCCACACCTCGGCGGCATCGTGGCGTGGAACGATGCCGAGAAGTCCTGGGACTGCCCGCTGCACGGTTCGCGTTTCGCTGCCGACGGCTCCGTGTTGGAGGGTCCCGTCACGTCGGGTCTGAATCCGTTGTCCTGACCCTTACATGTGTCGACAGGCGGCGTCTCACTACCGCACTATCGGCATGACCTGACGCACCTTCGGATCCCGTAGGTACAGCGCACCCCATGCAAGAATCCCGACGTAGACCGCGAACAGGACCGTGCTGAAGAGCGGCTTGTCTACCCGCCAGTTGGTGAGAACGGCACCACCGAGATAGCCGGTCAGGAGAACGGCACCCAGAAATGCGGTGCGCGGCACCACGTACAGCACCAAGCACACCAGTAGCACGACGCCGATGACGGGCGTCATCTCGTCGCGCAGCCCCAATTCCACCGTCGCGTCTTTCACCTGCTGCACATTCAGCAGTTTGCCGACGATATCGAAGATCAGAAACAGCGCCAGCAGGCCGGTGAGGACCCAGCCGACGCGCGCAGCGGTACGTGACGTGGTTGCAGGAGTGGTCGTCGTGGTCATGATGTTCTCCGATGTTCGAGATGCACGATGTCGCCGGTATCGACTGCCGTCGGTACGGAAACTCACCGCGGCCCCGGATTCGGTGTCGATCGAACCACCGTCGCGAGTCCACTCGAACCCGGTGACAGTAAAGTCGAAGAATGTCAGTGCGAGCAGGTGTTGTGGTCACGGGAACCGAGGTTCTTTCGGGTCGGGTGTCCGACAGGAACGGCCCATGGGTCGCCCAGCGACTGTTGGAACTGGGCGTCGACGTCGCCCACATCACTGTGTGCGGGGACAGGCCCGATGATCTCACCGCACAACTTCGCTTCCTCGCCGATCAGCGTATGGACCTCATCGTCACCACTGGCGGGTTGGGGCCGACCGCCGACGATCTCACGGTCGCGACCGTTGCCGCGTTGTACGGTCGAGAACTCCAGCTCGACGTCGAACTGGAGCAGCGCATCCAGCAGATCGTGCAGCGTTGGCGGAGTCGCCTGAGTTCCTCGCCCGATTCGGAGCCCCTTCTCGCGGGCATCCGCAAACAAGCCATGGTTCCGGAAGGCGCGCAGTCCATTTCGCCGACCGGCACTGCTCCCGGCGTCGCGATACCAGCGAGTGACTCCGGGATGCTGCCTGCGGTTCTGATTCTGCCGGGCCCACCGCGCGAACTACAGGCCATGTGGCCCGAAGCTGTGCAGACAGCGCCGGTCTCGCGAGTGTTGGCCAGGAGTGCCGCGGTTCGCCAGGACACCATCCGCGCGTACGGTCTGTCGGAGGCCGACCTCGCGGCGACCTTACGAACAGCGGAGCGCGAGGTAGCGGGATTCGGCGACCTCGAGATCACCACCTGCCTGCGTCTCGGTGAACTCGAAATGGTGACGCGCTATCCAGAATCAGCGGCGGCCGCATACGCCGACGTCGCAGCACTCATCGAAAAACACTATGCAGCACAGGTCTTTTCGACCGACGGATCCACGATCGACGACATCGTGGCGAGTCGCTTGACGGGCCGTCGCATCGCAACGGCAGAATCGTGCACGGGCGGCATGATCGCCGCGCGTCTCACCGACCGTGCCGGGTCGTCGGCATATGTGATCGGCGCGGTGGTGTCGTATGCAAACGAAGCGAAGACCGAACTTCTCGGTGTTCCAGCCGAGGTCATCGACCAGCACGGAGCCGTGAGCGAACCGGTGGCTGCACTGATGGCGGAGGGCGCGCTGAACCGGGTGGGTGTCGACATCGCTGTCTCGACCAGTGGCATCGCAGGCCCCGGCGGTGGCACCGAACTCAAGCCCGTCGGCACCGTGTGCTTCGCGATTGCCGTCCGCGATCAGCCGACCGTCACCCGGACACTTCGACTGCCCGGTGACAGGGCAAGTGTGCGTTCGCTTTCCACCACCGCAGCGATGCACATGCTCGCCGACGCCCTGGAGCCGACGGTCTGATTCTTGTGGTCAACGACCGACGATGGACTCTTCGATCGTCTTCGCCACCAGTGCCGCATCGTCGATCATCGGCACATGGCCGACGTTTGCCAGCGTGACGAAATGCGCCCCGGGTAGCCGCTGACGGGCCGGAGGGACGAAATGTTCGGGCGGGAAGATGTGGTCTCCACTCGACCACGCCACAGTGACGGGGCATGGCATTTCGGTGAACGGTGCCACGCTCTCGCGGGTGTTCAACAGGTCGTGAGCCGCATCGCATCCGACGAGGTCTTCGAATGATGCGGCAGCCTGCTGGTGCGTCATCTGTTTGCCGCGCAACGCAATATCACGCATGGCGAGCTGGCGAACGAACCCGAACCGCATCAGCGGCGGCATCAGTGAGCTGGTGGCGTCGGCCAGCTTCTTGGTCCGGATCAACGTCGCCCGACTCTTACCGGGATCGGCGTCAAACTCCCAGAAACCGGCGGGCGAGAGCGCGCACACCGAACGGGCCCGGCCTCTGCGAGCGAGCTCGATACCCATCCACCCTCCCATCGAATTGCCCGCGATGTGCACGGTGTCGAGACCACGATCATCGAGCAGCTGTTCTGTCACATCGGTCAGAGCACCGATGCTCGCGTGATCGAGACGACGTCCACCGCGATGACCCGCTGCAGTGGGGACGAGGAGGTCGTAGTTCTTCTCCAGAAGCGGTGCGACGGTGTCCCACGCTCGAGCCGACATCGTCACTCCGTGCAGCAACAGAAGTGGGGGTTTGATGCTCATCGATTTCTCTCGTTTCGTCGAGGGTGCCAGCTCCGCGTCGCCGTCGAGTATCCGCTACTCGACGTTGGGGTTCGAGTAGTCACGCGTGCGTGCCGCGGCCTCGCTCTTCGGCGATGGAGTTACCGCCGTCGACAACGAGGACCTGGCCGGTAATGTACGACGCCGATGCGGATGCGAGGAATGCGACGAGTGCCGCGACTTCGTCGGGCCTTCCGGAACGCCCCAGCGGGCTGGCCGCTCCCATTGCGTTTTCGTGTTCGGTTGCCGATCCCGTCGCGATCCAGCCTGGCGCAACGATATTGGCAGTGATTCCGCGATGCGCGTTGTCGATCGCTATCGACCGCGTCAAACCCACCAATGCCGCCTTGGCAGCGTGGTACGAGGCATCTCCTCCGTAGGCCATCACCGAGCCGGATACCGACCCTACGTTGACGATTCGGCCGAACCGCTGCTCCGCCATGGGCTCGAGCGCGGCGCGGGTGACGAAAAAGTTCGTGTCGAGGTTGCGTGAAATTGCCGCGTGCCACTGATCGTCCGAGGTGAGCTCGGCCGGGGTCTGTTCTTCGCTGCCCGTTGTTGCTGTCATGCCCGCGTTGTTCACCAATACATCTACCCGGCCGAACTGTTCGACTGCGTCGTTCACCAGTCGCTTCGCGGTCGACGAGTCGGTGAGATCGCCGACGAAGCCGATCACCTGCGCACCGGTAGCAGTCAACTCCGCGACACGGAGCTCGATCCGCGACGACGTCGCAGCGATGACGAGCGAGTGTGTTGCCGCCAATGCTCGTGCGCAGGCGAACCCGATACCGTCGGGGCCGCCTGCACCCGTCACCACCGCTACGGGCCTATCGATCTGGGCCGCAGTCGAAACCATGAGTCGAGCACCTCCACAATCGAACGAGCGAACGATGAAACCCCGGGGGGAAAAACCTACTCTCGGTCCCTCGAAGCAAGAGCCTCGAGCGCGTCGAGGTACATCTCGATCTGCTTGGCGAACACCTCTTCGTAATTCATCCGTGCCAGTTCGGCTTTGGCTTGCTCCGCATACGGGAACTTCTCGGGATGCTTCGGGGCATAGACCTGGACCCACCCTTCCTCCACTTCGCGCGGGTCCGACGCACTGAGCCGAGCGCCCTCGGCACTGACCGAACCGAGAACCAGATTCGCGAAGACCTGATACTGGATCACCGCGGCACGGCCTCGCAAACCGGCCATGTGCATCGCCCGAAGAACCCATTCCACGGCCCTGAGTTCGTTCGGTCCGTTGGTTATCAGGAAGAACGTGGCAGCGGCCGCTGCCGGGTGCGCCGTCGTCGTTCGCCACGCACGCCACGCGAGATCTTCGAGATCCGCGCGCCAGTCGTCGGTCGGCTCGTAGCCGTCCAGAGACAGCTCGTCGAGATGATCGGCCACTGCGGTGAGCAGGTCGTGGCGACTTGCGAAGTGTCGGTACACCGCCGTCGGGGACGCCTTCAACTCGTCACCCAGTCGCGAGAATTTCAACGACGGCTCGCCCTCGGTATCGAGAATTTGCATTGCCGCGGCGATGATTTCCTCCTGCGACAGCGATCCCCTCTTGCGACGCTTGCGTACGTCCGAACTCATCGGCACATCCCTTCGCGTCCGACGCATCGAGCGCGTTTGGACGTGTTTCCGTCTCGCTCTAACGCGATTTTCCTTAGTGAATGCTATTGACTATTACCTTGACTATGACCATAGTCACTGCAACACCAAAAAGATACGACCCGAGACAGGACGAGCCATGGACGCCCCCACGGCACCCGAGCTGCGATTCACATTCCGCATCGTCGCCGACACCGGCCCCTACCTACCCCTCGAACAACGAGCCACCGAGCTGCTCGAGTTCATTCCCATCACCGGCGGAACCATCGAAGGCGATGTTTCCGGAACCATCATTCCCGGCGGTGGTGACTGGTGCCTGACTCGCGCGGACGACGCCTACCGGGTCGAAGCGCGATACCTGATTCGTACCGATCAGGACGACATCGTCGACGTGGTCAACCTCGGGATAGTCCGTCACCTCCCCGGTGAGTCCGGCGAAGAGATGGGCTACTTCCAGTCCACTCCCCGATTTCGGACGACGTCACCACGACTTCAGTGGCTCACGCGTTCGGTGTTCGTGGGCCGCGCGACATCCCACGCAACCGGCACCACGATCGACGTCTTCGAAGTTCTGGCCTGATCACTCCCCGTCCCACTCCACAGGAGGCACAGCATGACTCAGGCACACCCCGTTCTCTGGACGCTCGATGCCCGCGAGATCGCCCGACTCGTTCGTACTCGCGCAGTGACCGCACGCGAGGTGATCGACGCGCACCTGGACCGCATCGCCGAAGTCAACGGTCACCTCGGCGCTCTCACCGTCGTATTCCACGACCGCGCACGCGAACTCGCGGACACCATCGATCGCCGAATCGCCGACGGTGAGGATGTGGGTGAGCTCGCCGGGGTACCGATCTCCGTGAAGGAGAACATCGACCTGACGTGGTCTGCGTCGACGCAAGGCTGGACCTTCCTCGCGGATGCGATCCCGTCGTCGGATTCGACGATGGTCCGACGGCTGATGGACGCAGGCGCGATCCCGATCGGCCGGGGAAACATGCCCGACACCGGATTGCGTTGGGACACCGACAACGAACTCTTCGGGCGGACCTACAACCCTTGGGATCGTGACCGAGTCGCCGGCGGCTCCAGTGGTGGAGACAGCGTCGCCGTGGCCACCGGCATGTCCGTCATCGGACTCGGCAACGACTACGGCGGATCTCTACGATTACCGGCCTACGCTGCCGGCATCTGCGCACTGCGACCGTCGGCGGGCCGAGTGCCGGCACCCTCACCCGTCGAGGCCTGGCCACTGACGGAACAGTTCTTCGCAGTGAACGGACCGATCGCTCGCCGGGTCGACGACCTGGACACCGCCTTCTCACTGATGCACGGGTCGGACGGCCTGGATCCGATGGCGTCCTCGATTCCTCACCCGACCACCTACGACGGCGTACGACGCGTCGCCGTCACGCGCGATCCCGCCGGCTGGGGTGTGGATCCACAAGTGGCCGAGGCAATCTCGGTAGCTGCCGATGCTCTGACCGCTGCGGGGTGGGAGGTCGTCGAGGCCGAGGCACCCATGATCGAGGAAGCTGCTGTGCTGTGGCGTCGACTCTCGGTCACCGAGTTCGTCGGCAATTTCCAGCCCGACAGCGGTGCCGAGCCCCTCGGCGCGGGCGCAACGCAGTATTTCCTCGACAACTCCTCGGAGACCGAGGTCTACGAGTCGATCGCCGAGTACAAGGCTGCGTGGGGTCAGCGTGTGCTGATTTCGGCAGCGTGGGAGAGGTTCCACGCCCAGTACCCGATCGTGTTGGGCCCGGTCTCGGCGCGGCGGATGACTGCCATCGGCTACGACTTGTCCGGTCCCGAAGCGACCACGCAACTGTGGCGTGATCACCGGTTACTGGTGACGGTCAACCTCCTCGGCCTGCCCTCGGTCGCCGTGCCCACCGGGCTCGACTCGGACGGCATCCCGTCCGGCGTTCAGCTGATCGCTCCACGCAACGGCGACCACATCGCACTCGCGGCGGCCCGAGCCGTCGAGCAGAGCGTCGGAACGTTCACTCCGCTGAAGAAGCCGGCGGGGATGGACCTGCAGAGCGTGATCGGCTGACTCCGACTGCCACGGAACAGGTCACCAGCTGACGGTTCCGTGGCGGTCGATGAACCGCCCGGATCCGTGGCCGGGCCCTTCGGTGGCGAGCTGCACGATGGCGTCGGTCCCCTCGGTGACGGTTTGCGGCCCGCTGTTCCCGTTGAATTCGGTTGCGGTGTAGCCCGGATCGGCGGCATTGATGCGAATGTCGCTCAGGCCCTTGGCATACTGCGTCGTCAACATCGTGACAGCAGACTTCGACGCGGTGTAGGCCGGAGCAATCACGCTGGATTCGACGCGAGACGAATCGTGTGTCGCCGCGAACGAACCCATTCCACTGCTGACGTTGACGATGACGGGATCGGTGGAGCGGCGCAGTAGTGGAAGGAATGCTGTTGTGGTGCGGACGATTCCGAGAACGTTGACGTCGAGTACCGACTGCACATCCTCGGCGGTCAACTCTTCGATCGCGCTGTGCGGTCCGGGAATGCCCGCGTTGTTGATCAGTACATCGACAACCCCCTCCTGCCGTTCCACGTCCGCCGCTGCCGATGCGACGGATTCGGCATCGGTGACGTCGATCCGAACGAACCGAGCACCCAACGCTGCTGCGGCATTCCTACCCCGCTCGGCGTCACGTGCTCCGAGGATCACGGTGTGGCCCTGATCGATCAGTCGGCGCGCGGTTTCGTAACCGAGGCCCTTGTTTGCTCCGGTGATGAATGTGATGGTCATGCCCCCAGTGTTCAGGTCGACCGGCGCGTGTTCCAGGCACGCCTGGACGGTAGGACAATCGGTACCACCCTCACACCCGCCCGAAGAGTGACAATGGAGTCGTGACCTCGACAACGGACGGACTCGGCGCGACGATCAGATCGTGGCGTGATCGACTCTCACCCGATGCTGTCGGACTGACGACCGGACGATCTCGACGGGCCACGGGGCTCCGACGCGAGGACCTCGCCGATCTTGCGGGCATTTCCGTGGACTACGTCGTGCGGCTCGAACAGGGACGAGCGACGACACCGTCGGTGCAGGTGGTGTCGTCCTTGGCGCGGGCTCTCCAGCTGACTCTTCCCGAGCGAGACCATTTATACCGCTTGGCCGGCCACATTCCGCCGGCCGACGGGACTATCTCCGACCACATTCCGCCCGGTGTGCGGCGGGTTGTCGGCCGACTCGACGAGGGTGCGGTTGCCGTCTTCGCCGCCGATTGGCAACTGCTCTGGTGGAACCGGAGTTGGGCCGCGCTGGTTGGTGATCCGTCGTCCGTCTCACCCTCGAAGCGAAACTTCGCTCGTGACTGTTTCCCCGTCGGCACGGACACACCCGGAATGTCCGCATGGCCGGTGGCGTCGTCCGCCGGCGACGGGTCGGTCCGCGCGGCAGTCGTATCGGACCTTCGGCGGGCCACCGGACGATTTCCCCACGACTCGAGACTGAGGGGCCTGATCGAAGAATTACGGACCGGCAGTGCAGAATTCGATTCTCTGTGGTCGGTCGGTGCTGTCGGTTCACATCGCGAGGATCACAAAGTGGTCCACCATCCGACGGTCGGACCGATCACCGTCGACTGCGACGTACTCACCGACGGAGACGCGGAGCTGAAAATCGTCGTCATGACAGCCGCCCCCGGATCGGAAGACGAAACGAAACTCCGGTTGGCCGCCGTTTCCGGTTCGGTCGGCCGGATACGGGTGCCAGTGCAGTAGCGGCCAGGCGAGTGCGTCAGCGACTGCTCTGCTATCCGACGATGCCGCGGAGAAACTCGATCCTGAGCCGGTTGTACTCGTCGGTCCACTGCGAGCCCGTGGTCATGAATGCATGCTCGAGGGTCCCCTCGTTCTTGCTGTACAGATTCAAGCGATTGGCGACGCCCATTCTGTCCAGCTTCGCGCTCAGTTCGGCCGCCTGATCGGGGAAGGTGCCGGTGTTGCCGTCGGTGATGAAGCTCGGCGGGAAGTCGAAAGTGGCGTTCTTCGTGACGTTTGCGCGCGCAAGCCAATCGGAATCGGTGGTGTCGAGGTAGCTGCGTGCACCGATGTCGTACAGAAAGCCGTTCGACGGACTCGGAGATTGCGGTGAGCCGGCCCTCCCCACATCGAGGACCGCACTGTCGAACACCAAGGCCTTCAGAGCGCTTCGATCCATCGTGGGTTCGATGCCCAGCGCACGTGCGTAGTCGGGGTTGGTCCGAACATTGGCGTAGCTACCCACGATCTGACCACCCGCGCTGCTTCCGGCGAGCACGACGCGGCTCATGTCCAAGCCGTATCGGTCGGCGTTCGTTTCCAAGAATTGCAGAGCCTCACCCAGCTGGATCGTCTGCGTGGGAAAACGGTATTCCGGTGCGAACGCATAATTCACCGACACCAGGTTGAAGCCGGCGTCGAGTACGGGGCCTGCCCCCGACGCGAAGTACGGGTTGTCCGTTCCGAGTTCGGAATCACCGTCGGCCTTGTCCCCCGCTATCCATCCCCCGCCGTGCACCATGACGTACGTGGGACGGCTGACCGACGGATCGTTGTCGGCGATGTAGATGTCGAGAAACGAATTGGGAAGCGTCGAGCCGTATTCGATGTCACTGGTGCGACCTGCCCCGTTCACTACCGTCATCGCTGTCGGCGCGGCAGAAACGAAGGAATTACTCTGCCCCAACGACTGCAGCGCTCGAACCAGCGGCGCCGGACTGGCGGCCGTAGTGATCGTCACTGCGGAAACCACCAACGCAATCGAGGCAGCGAGGCCGGCCGGTACGCCGAGAGCCGCCCGGCGAGTGCCATCCGAGGAGCCCGCCCAGGCCGATCCGAGCAGAAAGAACCCGAGCGCAGTCCCCGCGGTTGCGCTCACGACCCACAGCGCGTGAAAGGGCGTCACCAACCAGGCGACCTGAGCGACCACGGTCACTGCACCGAGCGAAGTTCCTACGGCTACATGCTTTCTGGCATCGGACGCGACGAGACAGGTGGCCACGACGGCCACGACGATGACCCACAATCCCACCGCGAACTGCTGACGGATCAGAAGACACTGGAGCCACGCGAGTGCAACACCGATACCACCGGTCATCACGAGGGCCGTTGTCGACGTTCTCGTTCGGCGGCCTTCCAAAATTTCGCTCACCCTCAGCTACGCCGTGGACGTGTGACGTTGCCTGTGCAGGTCACGGACAGCGTCGCTGAACTCGGCGACCGGCCCGTCGACCGCTGCTCCCGGCACGACCTGTGTGATGGTGAGCGGCGTGATCGCGAGCGGCGCAGCACCGAATTCTTCCAGCCACGTGAGCAATTGGGCTGTCGAGGTGGCGTAGACGATACGTCCGAGCCCGACAATTCCGTGGCTCGCCGCGCACATCGCACAGTGCTCACCGGAGGTGTACACCGTCGACGATCGTCGCTCACTGGGGTTCAGATTGGTCGCCGCCCACCGCGACAGTGCGATCTCGGGGTGCTGGGTGGGATCGTGTCGATCGCCGACGCGATTGCGATCTTCCGCAAACACTTCACCGCTGCCCGACACCAGCACCGAACCGAACGGATCGTTGCCCGTACTCACTGCGGCCGCCGCCAGATCCACAGCACGCGCCAGAAATGCACGGTCGTCGGCGGAAATACTCATGCCGCACCACATGGTGCGTCGACGATAGAAGTGTCCACACCTCGACCGTACCGGTACGAAGCACAGCGAACTCCGCATCGATCCCACGCGCTCCCGCCGAAACGCAGGTAGCCGACACCGTCACCCGACTTGTCAGACTCCCGACAACGAGCGCACAATTCTTCACCATGGCACTGATCTCGAAGGGCTTCGTGGGCCGACGGCGCGGCGACGACGGGCGCACTCCCCCCGGTCAGTATCTGACCAAGGATTTTCCCGTCCTCGCGATCGGGCCTGCGCCCGTGGTCGCGACCGACACGTGGTCGTTCTCGGTCACCACCGAACGGGGCGACACTCGCAGTTGGACCTGGGACGAATTCGCGGCACTTCCACACGAGACTCCGACCGTCGACATTCACTGCGTCACCAAGTGGTCGAAGCTCGACACCACGTGGAAGGGCGTGAGCCTGGACGTTCTGCTGGACGGTCTCGACACCGATGCCAGGTACGTCGTGGTGCACGGCTTCGACGGTTACACCACCAATCTCCCCCTCGAGGATCTCAGGGACGGGAAGGCCTGGTTGGTCACCGAATTCGACGGCGCTCCCTTGGCTCGCGAACACGGCGGTCCGGCAAGGCTTCTCGTTCCTCATCTGTACTTCTGGAAATCGGCGAAGTGGATCTCACGCATCGAGCTCACCCTGGAGAACGAACAAGGTTTCTGGGAGCGCGGTGGGTACCACGACTACGGAGACCCGTGGCGCGAGCAGCGCTACCAGGGCGACTGACGTGGCCGTGACGGCTGGAGCAAAACCCTGGCTGGTCGCCACGGCGGCGGCCGTGCGGCGTGAGACACCCACCGCGTCGACCCTCGTTCTGGACGTCGACGGTTGGCCCGGCCATCTCGCCGGGCAACACGTAGACGTCAAGCTCACCGCCGAGGACGGCTACAGCGCACAGCGCAGCTACTCCTTGGCCTCGGCACCCGACGGCACGACGCGTATCGAGATCGCCGTACAGAACGTCGCGGACGGCGAGGTGTCGCCCTACTTGGTCGAGTCCGTCGAGGTCGGCGATCGCATCGAAATTCGAGGGCCGGTGGGCCGATGGTTCGTCTGGCGGCCGTCCCAACCGTCGGAGACCCCGTCTCCCCCGGTCCTGTTGGTGGGTGGCGGTTCCGGCATCGTCCCGCTCCGCGCCATGGTTCGCGCACAGGCGTCCGCGACGGGCGGACGGGTGCCCTTCCGGGTGCTGTACTCCGTGCGCGAACCCGCAGAGGTCTATTTCGCGGACGAGTGGGCTCACCCTCCGGCGGGAGTGGACGTCACGATGATCCACACGCGGCGTGCTCCTGCCGGCAGCACACGGCCACTCGGTCGAATCACGTTGGAAGACATCGACGCTCACGGGTGGCCGGCGGAGTTCGAGCCGCGCTGCTACATCTGCGGGCCCACGAGCTTCGTCGACACGGTCGCGGACATGCTGGTAGCGCGCGGCCACTCGGCTGGAAACATTCGTACGGAGCGTTTCGGACCGAGCTGAGACCCCCCGAATCAGCGGCGCTCACAGCGCTACCCCGCAGTAAGCCATCACGGCATTCACCAGGCTGTCGATGAACTCGCGGTCGCATGGTTGCCGGGTCAGCAGATGGCGGAAGTGAATCGGTGAGATCAGTAGCTCGATCGCGAGGCCGGCATCGACATCAGCTGGCACCTCGGAACGCTCGACCGCGCGATGGATGATCACCTGTACGGACCGCAACCGTTGCGACCAGAACGTAGCGCGTGCTTCTGCGGTGGCAGGCGAGTCGGTAGTCGAGGCGAGCACTCGAATCAGGCCCTGCCCCAGTGCAGATGCGAGATATCCGTCGAGCGCAGTAGCGAATGCAATCAAGTCGTCCTTCAGCGCGCCCGTGTCGGGCACCCGAAGAATCCGCTCACTCCCGGTGAGCATGACGTCGAGAATCAAGTTCTCGCGCGTTCCCCACCGCCGGTAGATCGTGGTGTCACGCACTCCGGCCCGTCGACTGATATCAGGAATGCCGACCTTGTCGACACCGACCTCCACGACGGCAGCGAGCACAGCCTCGTGGACAGCTTCCGTCACCTGCGCGGCTCGACCGCCGGGTCGCCGCCGTATTCGAGGATCGGTAGGTGTGTACTCCACACCCCAAGGCTAAAGCAGAAAGTCTTGCATTTACCGATCGAGCGCCTTACCGTGCGTCTAAAGCAGATCTATCTGCGTTAAGGGACGGGAGCTACACGATGGCGTCGATGATCGAATGGGGACAGCGGGCACGAGTCAGCGCGAGAGCACTGACCCATACCACCGAAAGGGCCTCGCACAGAGGCGGTGTCGCGCCGTTTCTGCCTCGTCTGTTCGTGGACCGTGTCACCCACCTCGGCGGCATACCCGATGACGAGTTCCGCGGCCAGTTGGCTCGATGCCGCTCCTTCGAGGACGACAGGTGGGTTTCCTACTGGTCGACTTTCGCCACCGAGCACCTCGAACGCGCCGATGCGGCCTTGTCACGGTTGCATGCGCCCGTGAGTACTCGGCTGCTCGACACAGATGCTCCGACCGGCGCGGAACTGTCCGAATTGGGCGGCGCACTCGCCCCAGCGGCGTCGATCCTCGCCGACCGCGGAACGGTAGCCGATCCACACGCGACCGCACGCTTCATCGCTCAGCATCCCGACGCATCCGACGCGGCCGTCGCTGTCGACGGGTTGATCAAGGCGTTGGTGTACTACTTCGTCGCCGCATGGCCGGGCGGGACGCCGCGACGCCAGGACGCCTATCGCAGGTCGACTCGATTGTCGGAGTCGTTGTTGCTCGCCCTCGCACCGGTTATGGGGTACGTCGTGGAGGTGGTCGACATCGCCCTGCCCGGTACCTCCGACCGGGTACACGGAATTCTCGCGCTACCGCTGAACGCGAAACACGTTCCGACAGTCCTGGTTACGAACGGTCTGGAAGGGACCATTGCCGAAACATTGCTTCCCCTACTGGCGCAACGGGAGACAGGACTGGGCACGTTCGTCATGGAAATGCCCGGAACCTACTCGTACGACGAACCCATGACAGCTGCGTCCGAGAACGTGTACTCGGCAGTGATCGACTTCCTCGCGGCCGATGCGCGCATCGACGCGGACCGAATCGGCATGATGGGCTTCAGTTTCGGCGGATACTGGTCCGCACGCATGGCCGCGTCGGATCCACGATTGAAAGTGGCTGTGTCCAACGGTCCGCTGACGCACCGCAGTTTCGGTGCGATCAACTCGATCGGGATGCCCGAGGTGATGATATCGACGCTCATCCGCACACTCGGTGCGACCGGAATCCTGGACTTGGCGCGCAAGACCTCGAAAATGTCCCTACGGCATCGCTACCGGGATATCGACATCCCACTGCTGGTGATCAATGGAGCCGCAGACACGTTGGCCAGCACCCGTGACTCGATCGAACTCGCCGTCGACGCACCGAACGCCCAATTGGTTCTGTACGCCGACGACGACCACTGCGCGATGGGCAACGCCGAACACTGGTCGGCGTTGTCGACTCGCTTTCTCCGAGAGAATCTGGTCGATGCGTCGAACGCGAACCGGAACGACACGACGCCGCGAACATCCGATTCGTTATGAGGACCGGGTCAGCTGGAGACCAAAGTTCCAGGCGCAAGCCCTAATTCGAGCTCGGTGTGCCGGAAGACCATGTCCGTCGCGATCGGGTAGTTGATGGCAGAGGTCTCCGACAACGCTGTTCTGACGGCACTCTGCGCGAAGGTTCCGTCGATGAGGGCGAGGATGCGCATCGCAGTCGAAGCGCAGTCCAGCGGCGCGAAACGACCCTGTTCGCAACCGGATTCGAGAATTTTGATCAGGGTGTCGATATCGACTTCCATCTGGCTCACGACCTCCTGCTGCAGTGCCGGGCGGCGGGTGCTCTCACGCCAAGCGTCGAGCCACAGCAGCGCATATTCATCGTGGCTCGGGTCCGTCGCTTCGTCCAGGAAGATTCTGAGACGGTCGAGTGCATCGGCGGAATCGGCTGCAGCACCGACTCGCTGCGAGCGACGGCCCTCCACCGCTGCCGCGAACCCGGCAGCGATCAGCCCGTCCGAGGTTTTGAAGTAGTGGTTGACAAGGCCGGGATACACCTTGACCTCGTCGGCAACTTTTTT
The DNA here is from genome assembly GCF_002259025.1 of Rhodococcus sp. 05-2255-1e. NCBI lineage: Bacteria > Bacillati > Actinomycetota > Actinomycetes > Mycobacteriales > Nocardiaceae > Rhodococcus > Rhodococcus sp. 05-2255-1e. Next base: position 208,214 of record NZ_NOZE01000040.1, read on the forward strand.
GGCCGTCAGCTGCCCCAACCCCTCCGACATCGCCAGCCTCCCGGCCACCTCTGCGAGCTCCCGACGCCTGGACTGCGGATCCTTCCGGCGGTGCGTGCTGGTCGCCGACAGCGTCATGACGACGACGCTACCACCGGTAGATGCGCGCGCCAGGAGGATATCGAGACCCAACGAAATTCGTCGCGAGGAGTTCGATCGTTCGGGTTGCGGAGACGTGGGTCACGCGTATTGTCACCACCACCAACAAGCTGTTGGTGGTGGTGACAATAAGGAGCAACGCGTGACGGACACCCGCGGTGGGCCAGGCACGAACGATGTCGGCAAGGTCGAAGCACACGGCATCGACCGAATACCCGACGACGAACGCTTCGGACACCCCCGGAGCCTGTTCGCGGTGTGGGCGGCATCGAACATCAACTTCTTGTACGTAGTTCTGGGCGGACTCCTGATCGTCTTGGGACTGAACCTGTGGCAAGCCATCGTCGTCGTGGCCGTGGGCAACCTGTTTTGGGCCGCAATCGGTTTCATGGCCACGAGCGGTCCGGTGTCGGGCTCGCCGAGCAGCGTGATCACCCGAGCACAGTTCGGTACCCGCGGAAATCGCATCAGCCTGGGCGTGTTCTCGTGGCCGGTGTTCATCGCCTACGAGGCGATCAATCTGTGTCTGGGCACCCTTGCCGGCGTCGCGATCCTGGATCAGCTCGGAGTCGATCTACCCCTGTGGGGCGAGGCCGCGATCCTCATCGTCATCGCTGCCCTGACGCTGGTCGTCAGCGTGTACGGACACGCGACCATCATGCGCGTCAGCGGAATCATCACCCTTGCCCTGACTGTCGCCATGGTCGTACTCGGGGTCTTCGTGGTGGCGAACACGAACTGGAGCTACCAGCCGCCGGAAGCTCTGACCGGCGGCGCAACCCTGGCCACCATGGCGGCAGGTGTGGCTCTGATCGCCGCATGCCCCTTGTCCTGGGGTGTGAGTCCCGACTACGCACGGTATCTGCCGCCGGACGCCTCCCGCGTGGCAGTCGCATCGTGGACCGCATTGGGCGGATACCTGCCCTCTGTGGCACTCGGTGCCGTGGGTGCGCTCGCCGGCACTGCCGTGGACATGTCCGACGCGCAGACCAGCCTGGGGACCATCGTCGACGGTTGGTTCTACCCGATTCTGTTGCTGGTCATCGTCATCGGCTCCATGGCGAACAACGTGTTGACCATGTACTCCTCGGGCCTGTGCCTGCAGGCAGTGGGCCTGACGTTGAAGAGATCGGTCACGGTGCTCTTCGACGGCGCACTCGGTGTGGCATTCGCGGCCTACGCACTGTTCGTCGCAGACTTCACCGATGCATTGAGCGCACTGCTCGAGCTGACCGTGGTTCTCCTGGTCCCGATGATCACGATCTACGTCGTCGATCAGCTGCGACGCCACAACGCCTACGACGGCTGGGAACTGAACGACCTGAGCCCCGGTGGCCGCTTCTGGTTTCACCGCGGATTCAGCATTGCCGGCATGAGTGCCTTCCTGATCGGAGCTGCGTCGGCGCTCCTGTGCGTCAGTACGACGGATTTCACCGGGCCGATCGCCGAGGCTCTCGGCGGAGCGGACGTGTCTTGGATCGTCGGACCGGTCGTGACCACCGCGGTCTACCTGTCACTTTCAGCACTGACGGATCGCGCCCGAATCACCGATGCCGCCGAACCAGCACATGCGCGCCCCGAATCGCGCATCGCGCAAGCACATCGGCCGACGCGGACCGCAACAACGACGACCGGGACACGAGAAAAGGAACAGATCTGATGCCGACCAGCTTGTCGACGCCGGCATCCGGCACCGCGAAGGACACGCCGGGTGCTGGACCCTGGTTCAGATCGCGCTCGGAGACGGCCACGTTGACGCGGATCGACGAACCTTCTGTTCATCCACTCCTGCAGGCGAACGTCTGGCATCTTCGCGGCCGCGATCGAGACCTGATCGTCGATACCGGACTCGGTGTCGCATCTCTGCGCGGACACCTCCCCCACCTGTTCGATCGCGATCCGATCGTCGTCGTCACACACGCACATCTCGATCACATGGGAGGAGCACACGAGTTCGACACGTGCCTCGCACACCCCGACGAGAACCTGACGTCTCCACCACCGGGAAGTCTGCGCGGTGCCCCGCTGGGCGTCGAACTCGGAATGGACTTGCGCGAGTTCGGTGTCACCGACGACACGATTCTTCTCGATGCACTACCCGAACCGGACTACGACATCGACCTCTATCGGCTCAGGCCCGCGGCGACCGTTCTCCCCGTGGAGCACGGCGCGACGATCGATCTGGGCGACGTCACCTACACGGTCCTGCACCTACCGGGTCATACTCCGGGCGGCATCGCGTTGTACTCCGAACACGACGGCACACTCTTCTCCGGAGACGTTGTGTACGACGACATTCTGATCGATCGTTGCCACGGCTCGAACGTCGCCGACTACCGCCGATCCATGGCAGAGCTCGCGACCCTCGACGTCGCCAGGGCCTATGCCGGGCACGGGGACAGCTTCGATGGGAATCGCCTGCGAACACTGACGCAGATCTACCTGGACGAGTCGAGGTGATGGCCTCGACGCCGCACGGAAACGTGCAGCGCGGCGACTAATCCAACTGGGTCGTCCAGGCCGCGGTGAGACCGCGTTCGACGACGCGACGCCAGCCGGGCGGTGCCGCCCCGTCGCGGCTCGACGTGCCTGCTATCCACAACATCGCCATGAGGTCGTCCGCCGTGAACGACGTCGAGAGCACGCCGGCGGCGTGTGCTTCGTCGACGAGTTTCGCACCCAGAGCCGTCGAGCGCTGGCAGGCGTCGATCAACGTGGTCGCGTTCGGGAACCGTCGGAGCATGGCGTCGTTCAGCGCCGGGTCGCTCAGCTGAAGATCGATCATCGTGTCGACGAATGTCTGCAATCTCGCACGGGGCGATCCCTGAGCCAGCGTGCGCTCGGTAAGTGTTTTGAGCTTCTCGCCTGCAACGGCGGGAACGACGGCGTCGATGAGTGCCTCGCGTGATCCGACACGGTTGTAGAGCGTGCCGATACTCACTCCTGCTTCCCGAGCGATGTCTTCGAGAGGTGCCCCCAACCCGTGCTCGGCGAACACCCGCAGAGCTGCGGAATGGAGCCTGTCCAGGTTCGCCTGTGCGTCTCGCCGAAGTCCTTTGTCGGGGACCATGCCAACTCCTAGATGTTGAGTGCGGCCTCAAGTTAGGGTACGAATTAAGTGAGGCCCACCTCAACTTAGCCCATCGCCTGTCTACACCGCCTACTCGGCGGTTCTCGGAAGGATCCTCATGCCCCTCATCGCCATCATCGGAGCCGGCCCAGGCCTCGGTCTGGAAATCGCTCGCGCGTTCGGCCGCAAGGGTTTCTACATCGCCCTCGTCGCCCGCAACCAGGCCAAGCTCGATACCCTCGCCGGCACTCTGACCGATGAAGGATTTCGCGCTCGCGGCTTTGCCGCCGATGTGAGTCGGCCCGACACGATCACAGCCGCCCTCGGCCGGATCAAGGCCGACCTCGGACCGATCGATGTGCTGGAGTTCTCCCCGGCGGATCCGACACTCGTTCCCGTGGATGTGCTCGAGGTGTCGCCTGAGAACCTGCAGCCGCAGATCGACTTCTATATCGGCGGAGCGCTCCGCGCCATCGGCGATGTCGTCCCCGACATGGTCGCCGCCGGCACCGGAACGATCCTGGTGACCACCGGTGGCGGTTCGATCAGTCCGATGCCGTTCCTGGGGAACGTCAACATCGCCGCTGCGGGCCTTCGCAACTGGGTGCTGAATCTGCACAACGCTCTCGAACCCAAGGGCGTCTACGTTGCCCACGTCGGCATCACCGCCCTCATCGGGGCAGGTCATCCGGAGGCCGAACCGGACGTCATTGCGAAGGCGTACACGACGTTGTACGACGAGCGCCGCGACGCAGAATTGCACTACGTCGCGTACGACGCGTGACATTCCGCTCGAGTATCTGAGACCGAGAGGAAGCGCGGCACTACCGCGGCCCCGCGTGTGTCGAGGCAGCGGCAGCGCTGTCAGCCTGCGTGCTGCGAAACCCAGCCGCTGAGCAGCACCGCCGACGGGTCGACCGGACCTGCCAACTTGCCCTGTGCAGCGAAGAAGTCGACCAGGCTCCCAGCTTGCTGGACGTCGGCTTCGGTGAAGTCTCGACCGCCGAAGTCGATCTGCGACACCCGATCCTGCGCTTCGGCGGCATCCATCTGGATTTCCGAGGACACCGCCCTCGCGGCACGAGCCGGATCGGTGTTGACGATCGCAGATGCCTCGGCAATGACCGAGAACACCTTGCCTGCAAGTTCTTCGTTGGCTGCGAGCCACCCCTCGGATGCGATGATCCACTGCGAATACTTCGCGCCGAAATCACCGGTCGTCGCGACGACTGTCGACCCGGCATCCTCCGCTTGCCCGACCCACGGGTCGAACGAGATGAACCCGTCGATGTCACCTCGTGCCAGCAGCGCCGGCTGCTCCGGCGGGCTCGTGGTCACCAGAGTCACCGCAGCTGGGTCGATCCCCAGGCTCCGCAGGTACAAATCGGTGAAGTACAAACCGATTCCGGGAAACACCCCCATTGTCTTGATGTCCGCCGGTGCGACCCCGTCCCGGAGAACGACCTGGAAGTAGCGGTCCGAATCCTGGAACACTCCGAGTGCGCGAAGGCTCGGGTTCGCGGCCATGACAGTGAGCGCAGTGGAATCGGCGTTGCCGGACAGCTCCGACGTTCCCGCCACCACGTTCTGCGCACCGGCCGCCCCGCCCTCCGTCTGGATGATCTCGACATCGAGGCCTGCGGCCTCGAACATTCCCTCACTGTCAGCGAGGAAGATCGGCGCGTACGACGGATCGACACCGACCGAGATCCGGACCAGATCGGCGGTCGCCGCTGCTTCGGTGGCCGGTCGCGAGCAGCCTGCGGCGAGCACGACCACCGAGGCCACCACGACGGCCAGCGCCCGACCGGCGGTCGGAAAAGTGCGTTTCAAGAGCATGTTGTGCCTTTCGATGTGGAGTGCGGTCGACACGGATGCCGCAGCAGTCCCATGTATCGGAAGACATGATGATGTCGGTGTTCGCGCTGACGTGTACGTCCGACGGTCCGGCCACCAGACCCCACTACGAATTCATCCGACATCGTTGCGCTGGGTTTCGGCCACGTTAAGACATCGGTCGGGTCCGCACGGTGGACCGCGTTGGTGGGCGCAGGGTCGGACCGCCACTAGCTTTGCCTCACACCGCCGCGAAATGCGGTCCAGATCACAGCAAGGAAAGCGTGCGCCCATGGCCCCACGATCGACAGTGACCACATCGAGTCTTGTTGCACTCGCCGCAATCACCGCACTGTTCGCGGGTGCGTGCACCCGCCCGGCGACCGAATCCGCGGCTGCAACGAGCTCCACCGGCAGCATTCGCATCGCGGTCGGTATCGACGCGTCGTACGCGCCGTTCTTCGTGGCCGACGAGCAAGGCCTCTTCGAAAAAGCCGGTCTCGACGTCGAATTGGTTCAGTTCGGCCGAGGTGGTGAAGCAGTCGATGCACTGTCCACCGGCCAGGTACAGATGGCGGGTAGTTCGGACACGACCACGATCGCCCAGCTCCAACAGAACCCGGCGCTACGTGCCATGTATTCGTACGAGTCGTCGGGCAAATACATCAAAGTCGTACTCCGCAACGGCGTCGACGGTCCGCAATCGATACGCAAGCTGGGCATCGTCGCCGGACTCAGCCAGATTTCGACCGTCAAGTACCTGGAAGCGAACGGTGTTTCTCCCGACTCCGTCGAGATGATCTCGGCAACCCCGACCGACATGCCTGCGCTCCTGAGTCGCGGTGACATCGACGGATACGTGATGTGGGAGCCCTGGCCGAGCGCTGCGATCGACCAGGGAACCGGCAAGGTCGTGGCGACCACCGGCGACTTCGATTGGTTCTACCACCATTGGGCAATCACGACCCAGTCGTGGCTCGATGGCAACGAGGACACCGCACGCGCCGTTCGAGACGTGCTGTCGGAGGCAACGGCAGAGGTCGAAGCAGATCCGCAGGCCGCGGCGGCGGCGACGAAAACCGCAGTGAACGTCGACGAAGCCCAGACGGTGCAGTCGATCGACGAAATCGATTACGCAGTAGAGGATTTGACGCCGACCAGCGTTGCCGATGCCCAGAGCGTGGTCGATTTCTACACCGAGATCGGTGCCATGAACAACCAACCCGACCTGAACACGGCGCTCCTCGTCGGTTGGTCGACGGAGGGATCACGATGAGTGTGGACACAGTGGAGGGCGTTCCGATCGAGGCACGCGACGTAGCCATCAGATTCGGCGAATTGGAGGTGGTCAGCGGCATCGACCTCGACATCCGACCGGGCGAGTTCGTCTGCCTGCTCGGGCCGAGTGGGTGCGGCAAGTCGACGCTGCTGTCGGCCCTGGCCGGGTTCGTGTCGGTGGCAGCAGGCGACATCAGTTGCGACGGCGAGTCGGTGAAAGGAAACAACACCCACGCCGGCATGGTGTTCCAGAGTTCCGAAGCATTGTTCGAGTGGATGACCGTCAGCCAGAACGTTGCGTACGGCCCCCGCATGCACGGATCGAGCAAGGCCGAACAGGCGCGTATCGCAACCGAGTACTTGGCCATGGTCGGCCTGAAGCACGCGGGCAGCAAGTACCCGACGCAATTGTCCGGTGGCATGAAGCAACGTGTCCAGATCGCGCGCGTGCTCGCCAATCAACCCCGCTTGGTGCTGATGGACGAGCCGTTCGGTGCCCTCGACGCCCAGACGCGTCAAGTTCTCCAAACCGAACTGGACGGAATCTGGCGGCGCACCGGATGCACCGTCGTGTTCGTCACCCATGACATCGACGAAGCGATCACCTTGGCCGACCGTGTCGTCGTCATGACAGCCGGTCCGAGCGCTCGCATCAAGAGCGTGTACGAGGTCGATGCTCCACGTCCGCGTGACCGCAATCATCCCGCCGTCGTCGAACTCTACGAACGACTACGAGACGACATTCGTGCCGAAGTGGTTGCCTCGCTTCGCAATCAAGGTATCGAGGAGGACACGCTATGACCGCCGTGATCGCAGGACGCACCGAGGCTGCGTCGCCGGCCAAGCCTGGTCGGGGCAATCGAGCGTGGGGTGCGGGAAAGTCTGCGATGCGTACCGCTGCTCTGTTCGTCGTCTCGGCCGCAATCGGTCTCGCACTCTGGTCGTTCCTGGCGTGGTGGTATGGACCGACGACGATGGCGTCGCCCGCGGCTGTCGTCTCGGCTGCGAAAGAACTGTCCGACACCGGGGTCCTGTGGACATCGATTCAGGCGTCCGGGCAACGAATCCTCATCGGGTGGGTTCTGGGTGTGATCGTGGGCGCGCCGGTGGGAATTCTGATGGGCCGCATCAATATCGTCCGCCAGCTGCTCGATCCGTACATCGAATTCTTCAGGTTCATCCCGCCCATCGCGTTCGTCACGCTGGCGGTGGTGTGGTTCGGCATCGGCGAAACATCCAAAGTAGTTCTCATCTTCTACACCTCGGTGTTCATCGTGACCGTGAGTACGATCGCTGCGACAGTCGCGATCAGCGAGAACAAGCTGCAGGCGGCCACGAACCTCGGCGCAGGCAGGCTACAGATCATGAAGACGGTCGTGCTGCCGTCCACGGTCCCGGGAATCGTGACCGGAGCTCGGTTGGCCATGGGTAACAGTTTCTTGACCATCGTGTCGGCCGAAATCGTCGCTGCCGATGCCGGCATCGGCTCCATGATCTGGCAGGCGCGCAATTACGGCCGCATCGACTGGACGTTCGTCGGGATCATCACTCTCGGAATCATGGGCTTTCTGTTCGACCGCGTACTGCGGTTGCTGTCCAGGCGGTTCCTCGGCCGCTACGGAGTCAAGTGATGCCGGGCTCGGCAGCAGCGATTGACGAACTCGCCTCGATACCGGATGCACCCGTTGGTCTGAGCAGCGCAGAAGAGCGGACGCGTCGCAAGATCGCGGTAGTGGGCGGCTACCGCATATTGTCGAAATTCGGCCTCGACGAGGGCATCTCCGGCCACATCACCGCCCGTGACCCCGAAGATCCCGATACCTTCTGGACCGCACCGTTCGGACGCCATTTCTCCCAGGTGCGGCCCGAGGAGCTGTTGCACGTCGGTGCCGACGGCACCGTTCTGTCCGGATCGGGACCGTTGAATCGAGCAGCCTTCGTCATCCACTCCACGGTGCACGAAGCCCGCCCGGACGTGATCGGAGCCGTGCACGCACACGGGCTGCACGGAAAAGCGTTCTCGTCCCTGCACCGGCTACTGCAGCCGATCACCCAGGACGCCTGCGCTTTTCACCAGGACCACGCACTGTACGACGAGTACCACGGAGTGGCTCTCGACGCCGAAGAAGGGGTAAGAATCGCCGCGGCGCTGGGTACGAACAAGGCCGTGATCCTGTCCAATCACGGCCACCTCACCGTGGGAACATCCGTCGAGGCGGCCGTGTGGTGGTACGTCTCGATGGAACGTTCGATGCAGGCCGAGTTGGCGGCGTGTGCCGCCGGAGATCCGGTGGTTCTGCACGACAAGATCGCGGCGCAGACGTTCGAGGCGGTCGGGGTGGACAAGGTGGGCTGGTTCGCCTACTCGACCATCATTCAGAGTATTGCTGCAGCAGAGCCGGACATCTTCGACGCTCGACCTCTGTTCGACGAATGATCGCTGTCGCCCGCAATTGTTAACACCCCGAAACAGGTTCACCCAGTGGACCCCGAAACCCGAACAAAAGGTGAACAAGGGCATAACGTCGAAGTCGAGGGGGGTTTCAGACATTTCGACGATAGAGGTGAGCATGTCTTCCGCACTCTCCGCACGATCTGCGACCGGTCCGCGACCGCTGGACATCGAGCCGACTGCGGACATGACCTCGGTATTGGCCAAGGCCAGGCTGATCGTCGACGCGTTCGACAGTACGAATACCGACCTCTCGCTGACCGAACTCACCCGTCGTAGCGGTGTGTCCAAAGCCAGCGTGCATCGGCTGGCCGGCGAGTTGGTCGAATGGGGTTTGCTCGAACGTGCAGGCACGAAGTACCGATTGGGGCTGCGGCTGTTCGAGCTCGGCCAGATGGTCCCCCGACAGCGCATTCTTCGCGACGCTGCCCTGCCGTACATGGAGGACTTGCTTCTCGCCACCCAGGAGACCGTCCACTTCGCTGTGCGTGAAGGTTTCGACGTTCTCTACATCGAGAAGATCGTGGGCCATCGGGGCTTGAACGAGAACTCGCGGGTGGCGGGACGACTTCCGCTGTACAGCACGGCAACCGGAAAGATCATGTTGGCGTTCTCGCCACGAGAGGTCTTCGACGAGGTCGTGGCGCAGGGCTTCGTCGCACATACCTCACGCACGACGATGTCGGTCGCAGTCCTGGCGCAGCAACTCGAGCGAATGCGTAAGGACCAGTTGGCCGTCGAGGTCGAAGAAACGCGACTGGGCTACATGAGCGTTGCAGTTCCGGTGTTCAGCGGTAACGCTGTTCTGGCCGGCGCACTGTCGGTCACCGCACCGACCTCGAGAATGAACGTCAATCGCGTTGCCGGAGCGCTGCGTACCGCCGGAATCGGCATCTCCCGCAGCCTGCAGGCCATGCGGTGCCTCCAGCCGGCGGGCGCTGCGCGCGGAGACGGGACGTGTCATCCCACCGTGTGTTCGTTCAACGGCTGCGGCAAATAGTTGGGAAGAGCGGCTTCGCCGCATGTGAGTGGAAGTTCGTAGTAGAGACCGAGTTTCCGTGCACGTGCAGCGAAGCCGCGCATCCGGCTAGGCGAGGTTGATGAACGTCGTCTTGACTTCGGTATAGGCATCGATCGAATGGGAACCGAATTCACGGCCCCAGCCACTCATCCCGAAACCACCCCAGGGTGATGCCGGGTCGAGCAGGGGCAGCTGATTGACGAACACCGTGCCGAAGCGCAACTTGGGCGGGAGTGTGAGTGCGGAGTCGAGTGCCTTGGTCCACACCACCGCAGCCAACCCGTACTCGGTATCGTTCGCCCGAGCGATGACCTCGTCCTCGTCGTCGTAGGCCATGACCGACAGCACCGGCCCGAAGATTTCCTCTCGGGCGATGGTCATGTCGTCGCGCACTCCGGCGAATACCGTTGGCTTGTAGAAGAATCCGTCGGACAGATCGCCCTGGACGCGGCTTCCGCCCGTCACCAATTCGGCTCCTTGTGACCGACCGGATTCGACGTAGGAATGCACTCGATCGAGATGTTCCTGGGATACCAGGGGGCCGATGACCGTCGACGGGTCGAATCCCGGACCGATCGGCAACGCGTCGGCTGCCGCGGCGATCTTGGAGGTGAATTCCTCTGCGCGCGAGCTGTGTACGAAGAACCGGGTGTAGGCACCACAGGCCTGACCCGTGTTGAACACAGCGCCCTGCAGGTTGCCTGCGACGGCAGCGTCGATGTCGGCGTCGGCAGCGATGATGCTGGGGGCTTTGCCACCGAGCTCGAGCGATACGCGCTTGAGATTTCCGGCCGAGGCTCGAACGATGTGCTGACCGGTTTCGGTCGATCCGGTGAACGACACCTTGTCGACACCGCGATGGGACACCAACGCCTTACCGACTTCGGGTCCTCCGGTCAACAGATTGACCACGCCCGCGGGCACTCCCGCTTCGAGGCACAGTTCCACCAGCTTCATGGTCGACAGCGGCGTCTGTTCGGCAGGCTTGAGAATTACCGCGTTGCCGGTGGCCAGTGCCGGTGCCAACTTCCACGCAGCAATGGCGAGCGGAAAGTTCCACGGGGTGATCAGCGCGCAGACACCGACCGGTACCCGCTGCTGGAAACTGAGGTTCCCGGGAATGGACACGGGCGAGACGGTGCCCTCGATCTTGGTGGCATAGCCCGCGTAGTACCGGAAGACCTGAGCGGTCAGCGGCAGGTTGACGCCGACGCTCATGAACGTCGGCTGCCCCTGGTCCGCGGTTTCGAGTGCCGCTATTTCCTTGGCGTCTCGGTCGAGCAAGTCGGCAATCCGCCACAGCAGCTGCCCTCGGGCATCCGGGCTCATCCCCTGCCAGGCATCGGACTCGAACCCCACACGTGCGGAGGCCACCGCAGCGTCGACGTCCGAGATCGTGGCCTCGGCGAACCGTCCGATCACCTGGTTGGTAGCCGGGTCCACGGTCTCGCCGGTACGGCCATCGGAGGCATCGACCCACTCGTTTGCGATGAGCAATTGCGTGTTGTGCATGTGTTCCCTCAACATCTCGTTCGGCGAGCGCCATATCGGACTTCGACGGTCCAATGTGCCAGCCGCGGAGCGACGCCGTATCGGGGAGTTTCGGTGACCGAACCGACCCCAGATATTCGACGCGTCGTAAACAACGCGTTTCGATCCGCTCACCGGGCTGGACATTGTTATCCATCTGGATAATGATGGTGGATGTGATGGGGCGCACATCCGTCACCCGTGAGCGCAGGAGGCAACCATGTCCGTGTTGGCACACCCGTTCGACCTGGATGAGGACTCATCGCTGGCTCCGCCCAACTCTGTCCTCGGGAAGGCCTTCTCGATACTCTCGGCCTTCGACGGCGACAGCGACTCGCTTCGTCTGGTCGACCTCTGCGAGCGCAGTGGCGTTCCCAAGCCGTCGGTATACCGGTTGGCACAGGAGTTGGTGGCACTCGGCTTGCTCGAGCGGGTCGGTCACGAGTACCGAATCGGGTTCAGCGTGTTCGCCCTGAGTCAGCGCGCAGGCAGCACATCTCTGCTTCGCCGAGTAGGCCGGCCGGTCCTCGTCGATCTCGTCGCGTCGACGCGGGGAACCGCACACCTGGCGGTTCGCGAGGGCACGCACACGTGCTACTTGGAAAAACTCGGAGGAACGCGAAGCGTGCACTCGCTCTCCCGTGTCGGCGGCCGTCTCCCACTGACGTGTACAGCGTCCGGAAAGCTGCTTCTGGCAATGGCTCCCGACTCCAATCGGCTGCTCGACCAATTGGTGGAGAGCGACTTTCCACGGCTGACCGCGCAGAGCGCGCGAAGCATGCACGCCGTCCGCCGCGAGATGGTGTCGATCCGTAATCAACGCCTGGCGACGGAGCGCGAAGAGGCTCTGGTCGGATACAAGAGCTTCGCCGTGCCCATCTACGATTCCGGCGACAACGCCATTGCGGCACTGTCCCTGACCGTGCCGGTGGACCACACCGGTGACGCCGCATTGATCAACGCACTCCGGCTCGCCTCGCACGCCATCACTCGGCAGCACACCCACGCGGCCATGAGCACGCCGAGCGTCTTCCCTGCGCAACGTCTGGCATAGGCCGTATCGCTCAACGGACCCGATTCGTGCGTCGATCGCCGTTCAGCTGTGAAGCTGGAGCAGTTCTGCCACAACGGCAGTGACGCCGCAGTCCGTGAGTGAGGTAAGCCCATGCCAATCGCCACCAGAGTCGCCATCATCGGATCTGGGAACATCGGGACCGATCTGATGATGAAGATCGGCCGCTCCGAGGTACTCGAGATGGGTGCCATGGTCGGGATCGATCCCGACTCCGACGGCCTCGCGCGTGCCCGAGCACTCGGCGTACCCGTCACCCATCGTGGAGTCGAGGGATTGATCGAGCTCGACGGGTTCGACGAGATCGACATCGTGTTCGACGCGACGTCGGCAAAAGCCCACCAGGCCAATGCAGCTCGGCTCGAACCACTGGGAAAGACGATGATCGACCTGACCCCGGCCGCGATCGGGCCGTACGTCATCCCGGCCGTCAACCTCGAAAACCACATCGCCGCACGCAACGTCAACATGGTCACCTGCGGTGGGCAGGCAACCATTCCGGTGGTCGCGGCCATCAACCGCGTCGTTCCCGTCGCCTACGCCGAAATCGTGGCGTCGATCGCATCCCGATCTGCGGGGCCGGGAACCCGCGCGAACATCGACGAGTTCACCGAGACCACATCCGCGGCGATCGTGACCGTCGGCGGCGCAGCACGCGGTAAGGCAATCATCGTGCTCAACCCGGCCGAGCCGCCATTGATCATGCGCGACACCGTGTTTGCCCTCGTGACCGACGACGGTCGTGATGCTCTCACCGAACGTATCCGCGAATCCGTGTCCGCGATGGTGGCCGATGTCTCCGCCTACGTGCCCGGTTATCGGTTGAAGCAGGAGGTCCAGGTTGTCGCGGTCCCCGACGATCAGCCCGTCGAGACGTTGCTTGCCGACCCGTCCGCACCGCGGCCCACACATCAGGTCTCGGTGTTTCTCGAAGTCGAAGGCGCTGCAGACTATCTCCCCGCCTTCGCAGGCAATCTCGACATCATGACCTCCGCCGGCATCCAGGTCGCCGAACGCATCGCAAGCCGAAAGGTGGCACTCCGATGAGCACCCCCATCTACGTCCAGGACGTCACGTTGCGGGACGGTATGCATGCCGTTCGGCACCGCATGTCCCCCACCGACGTTGCCCGCATCGTCGTCGCGCTCGACGCTGCCGGCGTCGACGCGATCGAGGTGGCGCACGGCGACGGGTTGGCAGGTTCGTCGCTGAACTACGGGCCGGGATCGCACAGTGACTGGGCATGGTTGGAGGCTGCCGCGTCGGTGATCCAGCGCGCCACCCTCACCACTCTCCTGCTCCCCGGTGTGGGATCGATCCACGATCTGAAGCGGGCATACGAGCTCGGGGTCCGGTCGGTACGCGTTGCCACTCACTGCACGGAAGCAGACATCTCCGCCCAGCACATTGCGGCGGCCCGCGAGATCGGGATGGATGTGTCCGGCTTTCTGATGCTGTCGCACATGGCAGAACCCGAGGCTCTGGCACAGCAGGCCAAGTTGATGGAGTCGTACGGCGCCCACTGCGTATATGTCACCGACTCGGGTGGTCGCCTGACGATGGGCGACGTCCAGGCTCGAGTTCGCGCCTACCGCGATGTGCTCGGACCGGAAACCCAGATCGGCATCCACGCCCACGAGAATCTGTCTCTGTCCGTTGCCAATTCGCTGGTAGCGGTCGAGAACGGCGCGTACCGAGTGGACGCGTCGCTGGCCGGACACGGAGCCGGGGCAGGAAATTGCCCCATCGAAGCCTTCATCGCTGCTGCGAACCTGACCGGACTGACTCACGGAAGCGACCTGTTCGCGCTGCAGGACGCCGCCGACGACATCGTTCGTCCGCTTCAGGATCGACCGGTCCGCGTCGACCGCGAGACGCTGACGCTCGGCTACGCAGGCGTGTACTCGAGCTTCCTTCGGCATGCGGAGGCTGCCTCGAGTGCCTACGGAGTCGACGTTCGTGACCTACTGATGGAATGTGGCCGTCGCAGACTGGTCGGTGGCCAGGAGGACATGATAATCGACATCGCTCTCGGTCTCGTGGCCGAAAGGGAAGCACTCCCGGCGTGATCGACCCGACCTCGTGGGCCGAGGCAGTCGAGCTCCGCGCCCACGCCGACGCCGACGGTGAAGTGATCCGTCGCGTCGGCGGGCCGAGCATCAGCGCCGGTCGGCTACTCGAGGACGCCCTGGCCATGGCCGGCTCGATGGCCGGTGTCGTCGGTGCCGGCAGCGTTGTCGCAACCGCGTGTTCGTCCGGACCCGCGGCCGCGACACTCACCACGGCCATCTCCTGGCTCGGAGCGATCGAGCTGCCGATCCCGACGGCACTGGATCCCACTGTCGCTCGTCAGCTGATGACTGCGGGCTCCGCTGTGCTCGTTGTCGCGTCTCCGGCGCGGCTGGCCATGGAGCCGCATCTGATTCGGCTCGGCGAATCCGTTGGTGTCGCAACGATGACTGTCGACGGCCACGTCGACGGCCTGGCTGCGGTGACGGACGGAACCCAGACCACACCGTCGCGTCATCGGACGTCCCCGGGCGACCCGGCCGCGATCATGGTCACGTCGGGCACCGGAGGGCGCCCGAAAGGCGCTCTTCTGTGCAATGGAGTCGGGCTCGGTCAGGCCCGACGTGTCTGCCGCGCCATGCATTACGGCTCCGACGACGTGCTGCTCAATGTGTTTCCCTGGCAACACGTCAATGCCCGTCATGCGGCGTTCCTACCCGCGGTGATGTCCGGGGCCCGACTGGTGGTCGACGACTTCTCCGCCCGACGGTTCTGGCGTACCGCCAGGGAAGAGCACATCACCGCCTTCAACTTCATGGGTGCGGTGTGCGCGATTCTGCTTCGCTCCCCCGCCACCGAAGACGATCGCGCTCATACCATTTCGCGCGCCTACGGCGGGCCTGCACCGGACTGGATGTTCCACAGCGTGGCGGAGCGCTTCGGTGTCGAGCTACGGCAGGCGTATGCATCGACCGAGCTCGGTGACGTGGCCACCACCGATGTGGTGCCGCGCCCGGGCGCGGCCGGTCGAGTCGTCGACGATTATCGAGTGCGCGTGGTGGACGACGACGGACGTACGGTGGACGACGGAACGCCCGGCTCGCTCGAGGTACGGCCGTATGGCGAGAACCTGACCTTCACCGAATACGTCGGAGAACCCGACATCACCCGAAAAGCCTGGCGTGACGGTTGGTTCGTCACCGGTGACTGCGGGCGTCTGGTCGACGGGTGGCTCTACTACGAGGGGCGAACCGCAGACACGATCCGACGCCGGGGTTTGACTGTCGATGCCGAACGAGTGGAGTGGGTGGCGTCCGGCCACCCGGACGTTGCCCAGGCTGCTGCGGTCGGCGTGCCGTCCGAGCTGACCGAGGACGAGGTTCTGCTCGCCGTCGTCCCCCGTCACGGACGACACATCTGCCCGCGCGATCTTCTCCGATACTGCGCGCAGGAATTACCGCGCCACGCGGTCCCCCGGTACGTCAACGTGGAGACGGCCTTGCCGACCACGGCCAGTAAGAAACTGAACCGGCGCGCACTGCGCGATCGCGGTATTCCGACCTCCGCGTTCGATGCCGAAGCGCACCAACAAGATTAGGAGCTTTCACTTGTCCGTTCCTGCGATTCGCGTACTGGACCTCACCGACCGGCTCGGATATCAGGCCGCGCGTGTGTTCGTCGGCCTCGGTGCCGACGTCGTACGGGTAGCCCTCCACGATAGTTCGGATTCGGCGGCAGACCGATTGCACTGGCACGCTGGGAAGAAGGTCCTTCGACATTCGGGAACCGTCTCGGACACCACGTTGATCGAACTGATCGCGCAGGCCGACGTGGTACTCGAATCCGGCCCCGCACCCAGGCTTCGCACTCTTGCTCTGCGCGAGAGTAGGCCGTCGCTGTGGGACGCGGTCGTGCACACGGTGATCACCCCGTTCGGCAATTCGGGCCCACGCCGAGAGTGGCTCGGTGACGACACCGTGATCACCGCAGCAGGCGGGATGGCGTGGCTCTGCGGCGATGCCGGGCAGGCCCCCGAGCCACCGCCACGCGAGCAGGGAACTCAACTCGCCGGCACCCACGGTGCCATCGGCGCATTGCTCGCCCTCATTGCACGACGTCGAACGAACGCGGGGCAATTGGTCGAGATCTCTGCGCAGGAGGCCGTCGCGGCCACGCTCGAGATCGGTGCCATCTCGTGGATCCACGGCGGGACGATTCCCGGGCGCACCTCGGGCATCTACGGTCACGTCGCCCACCGAGTGTTCCGGGCATCCGACGGGTTCCTCGCCGGCGGTTATTCCGGATCCCCCCGTATGTGGACGGACCTTCTGGCCTGGATGGTCGAAGAGGGCGAGGCCGAGGATCTGGCGGACGACCGCTGGCAGGACAACGAGATTCGGTGGCGCGAGCGAGCACATGTGGATGCAGTGGTGTCCCGCTTCACCGGTCGACGCTCGGCCGGACCGTTCGCCGAGGAGGCCCGTCGTCGAGCATTGCCCTGGGCCGAGGTGGCGAACGGACCTGCGCTGCTGGACAATCCGCAGCTACTGGATCGACAGTTCTTCGTCCACAGTGGAAGCAAGGGCAGCTACCGGGACGTCGGCTTCGGCTGGGAGTCACCCGCGCTACCGAGACCCGTCCGCCTCGCCGAGCCTCGCGATGTCACGGCAGCCGAAGCCTGGGCCGTTCCGCGACCGAACCCGCGCGACGACGCGGCCGAGGTACATCGCGACGAACGCGCACCGGCCGACGGGGCGAGTACGACCGGCGCACTGAACGGAGTCCGCGTTCTCGATCTGACCTGGGTTCTGGCCGGTCCGTACGTCACCAAGACATTCGCCGAACACGGTGCCGACATTCTCAAGGTGGAGTCGTACCACCGCAAGGACCCCACCCGCTTCTCGCCGGGGATGAGGCTGCGCCCCGACGCCGGATTCGACGACGGTGGCTACTTCCTCAACTTCAACCGCAACAAGAGAAGCGTTGCGTTGAATCTGAAAACCGAAGCCGGCCAGGATCTCTTGCGTCGCCTTGCCGCGGATGTCGACGTCGTCGTGGAAAATTTCAGCCCGGGCGTCCTGGCCCGATGGGGGCTCGATTACGAACAACTTCGCAAGATCAACCCCGGCGTCGTGTTGGTGTCCATGGCCGGGACCGGCCAGACGGGACCGTGGCGCGATGCCGTGACCTTCGCCGACACCCTCGCGGCCATGTCCGGACTGACAGCGGAGACAGCACGGGCCGATCGCGATCCACAGGGGCTGACGTTCGGACTCGGCGACATGGTCGCTGCGAATTCGGCTGTCATCGGCGCACTCGAACTGCTCTATCGCGGTGAAGGCGGCCACGTCGACCTGTCGCAGCTCGAGGCAATGGCGTCGAATTTGGGCACCGCCACTCTCGAAAGTCAAGTGGCGGAAAAGGTTCCGACCGACTCGGCACGAATCCTGAAGAGCCTCGGTGACGACCGATGGATAGCGGTCGGGAGTTGCATTCCCGACGCGCTGGACGACGCGCTCACTGCGATCGGGGTAGCCGTCGAGCACGATCCATGGGAAGCGCTCACGCAGACGGCCGCGACGACGGACGCCGACGTGCTCGCGGAGCGCCTGCAGAGCCAGGGAATCGCCGCATATCCCGTCCGCGACGGACGAGACCTGGTGGACACGGACGCACAGCTGCGCGCCCGCAATTTCTACCCCACCCTCGAACACCCACTGGCGGGATCCGTTGCGCACGAGGGTCTCGTCGCGCACCTGTCCGCTACCCCGGGCGGATTACGCACAGCAGCACCACTTCTGGGCCAGCACACCGACGACATCCTCGTCGAACAGCTGGGTCTGACTCCGGACGAGCTGGTCGACCTGCACAACGAAGGAGTTCTTTCATGAGTACCGAACCGACCGGCCATCGTTACGAGCGCGACGGCGACATCGTCACCGTGGTGATCGACCACGGGCCGATCAACATCGTCGATCCGGAACTGATCGAATCGATGATCACACATCTTCCCACCGTGCTGGACGACCCGACGGTGCGATGTGTGGTGGTTCGCGGCAAGGACCGAATCTTCGTCGGTGGAGCGAATCTGCGGGTCATGCAACGACTCGATCCCGATACCTATCGGGACATGCGTCGATGGGTGGTGGTGCAACGCTTGCTCGAACTGGCTCCCAAACCGGTGATCGCAGCGCTGAACGGCCATGCACTCGGTGGAGGTGCCGAACTGTCGCTGGCCTGCGACCTGCGAATCCTGCACGCAAAGGCCATGTTCGGATTTCCGGAGACAGATCTCGGGATCTTTCCCGGTGCCGGTGGATCGCAACGGCTGCCCCGTTTGGTCGGCGCACACCGGGCCAAACGATTCATCATCGACGCCACCAAGTTCACGGCGGAGCAAGCTCTACGAGAAGGCTTGGTCGACGTGGTCGCCGGTGACGATTTCGAGGACGTTGTTGCCCGCGAAGCACGTCGACTCGCCGACCGTCCCACCGCCACGATCGGTTTGGTGAAGTCCGTGATCGATCGCGGCCTGCACCTGCCCATCGACGAGGCCATGGCGGTCGAGGAGCAACACGTCATGGCCAACCTCGAGCTACGCGACGCCGCCGAGGGCATCGGATCGTTCCTCGACAAGCGTGCTGCGCAGTTCGAGGGTCGATGAGCTAGGGGTCAGTTGACCACGCCGGTAGCAGAGACGCTGTCGCTCAGCGACTTCACCAGCGTGGCCAACTGCGGCAGGTCCGATCGGGCGGCCGGCGCAGTCAACGACACCGCCGCCAACAGCAGGCCGGTGGGCCCGAAGATGGGCGCAGCGACCGAGCAGTAGCCTGCGGTCATCTCTTCCCGTTCGGAGGCGTACCCGTCGGCCCTCGCTCGGCGAAGTTGCTCGGCCAACATGCCGGGTAGCACGATCGTCGCCGGGGTCACCCGCTCCAGCGGGCCCCTGGCGAGCAGATCGTTGAACAGCTTCGGCTGCCCGAATGCGAGCAGCACCTTCCCGGTGGCCGTCGAGTGCAGCGGAAGCCGACCCGCGATCCGTGACGGGCGGGCGGAAGCGGGGCCGCCGGCGACCTTTTCGAGGTACAGAACTTCGTGGCCGTCGAGCACCGCCAAATGCACTGTCTCGTGGGTCCGATGATGCAGGGTCTCCATGAACGGCCGGACGGCGTCACGCAGAACACGTAATCTCGGGACGCGGCTCCCCAACTCGAAAGCCCGCATGCCGAGGCGATATTCGAGACCGGACCGCTCGAGCATTCCCCATTCGAGGAGTTCCCGGCTGAGCCTGTGTACCGATGCTTTCGATATCTGGGTGCGCTGCGCCAATTCGGTCAACGTGAGGCTGTCGTCGTCGAGTCGAAACGCTTCGAGAATCAACCGCGTTTTGCCCAGCACCGAGTTCGCGACGCTGGGTGCGGCGCAGTCATCCTGCTCGGGCACTGTCGTCTTTCGAGGGCAGGAGGAACACGGTACGGATCAGAATTTCTGCCAACCGCTGCATCTCTCGGACGTCCACCAGGTTCATGCCACGCGTGAAGTCGATGCTCGAACCATCGGGAACGGCAGCCACTTTCGGCATTCCGACCCGAGCCGTGGGCACACCGCGCATGCGTAGAATGTTCGCGTCGGTGGCACCGCTGTTGTCCATGATGATCTGGTGCGGTGAACCGGAGACCGTCTCGAAGGCATCGACCGCCGCTAGAATCACCGGTGAGTCGGGGGGCGTGTGGGTCGCCGGAATGGCCGCCACCGCTCGTGCCGACACCTCCACGCCGAGCTGCTCGCTCACCCCGGCCAGCATGGCGCGAACTTCGCGCAGCACCGTGGCCGGCGTCTGTCGGGTCGTCAGCCTCAGATCGAGCCGAAGCGTCACTGCCGCAGGGGTCGACGCCGCGAGCCGGCGAAGGCCGCCGCTGATCGACGAGACAATTCCCTGGGGCGTCATCGTCGAATATCGATGGCGCTGTGCGTATTCCTCGAGCCAGTCTTCGAGGGCGACGGCCACGCGGCCGGCCGACGCAACTGCGTTGCTGTACGGAATGCGGTGGCGACTGCCGACGTAAGTGTGTCCACCGTGCACGGTCACGTCGATCCACACGAGCCCGACCTCCTCGTGCAGCACCGTCCAACCGGGCTTGGCGATGACGGCGAAGTCGGTGGTGTACCCACGTTCGAGCATGAACCCCGCGCCGACACCGTGACCGGTGTTCGTGCGGTCCGGCGCACCGACTCCCGACACCGCGAAACTCGGCATGCCGCCGGCTCCGAAGCCGCCCACGACGTCACCGGGCGGAGTGACGCCGGCTGCGTGCAACGCATGCAGTACAGCCAGCACCACTGCGCCGTGGCCCTTGGGATTACCGGCTCCGAGTCCCTCGACGATGTCGCCCGAGACCACCGACCGCGGTGCGAGATCCGGCCGCCACGACACGGCCGCGCCGGGGATGTCCAGCGCGGGATCACCGGTGGTGAACGTGTCGATCGGGGCGTAGAGCAGAAGGGACGGTCCGTCGCCGCCGGGGATGGTCGCGACGGCATTCGCCTGGCTCGAGTCGATGCGCTGGACCTCGGCGTCGACCCCGGCCGAGGCCAGATCCGACGTGATCCACTCGGCCAGCGGTGCTTCCCCGCCGGTGGGGCTGGGAATGTCCACCATTGCCCGGACGGCAGCGAGCAGTCGTTCTCGCGTGAGATGTGCGAGAACGCGCTCGATGGCCTCGTCGGCGGAGTCCCTTCTGCTCACGGTCGTCACTTGGGAATGACCACCGCTCGTCCACGGACCTTTCCCGCGCCGAGGTTGTCGAGCGCAATCCCGGTCTCGTCCAACGAGAAACTCTCGTAGTCGAGCGTCAGATCTCCTGCAGCCAACAGTGCAGCGAGTTCGGCAACCGTGGCACGCGCGGACTCCTCGCGCCGAATCATGTTGACCGGCAACAGTGCAACGTCGTCGAGCAGCCAGTTCGACAGCCCGATCGACACGTCGTTGCCGGTGACGTATCCAATCGATACCGCGCGGCCGCCGGGGCGCACCCAACGGGATCTGACGATGAGATTCGACCCGCCCAGTGTGTCCACCAGCAGGGTGGCCGCGCGCTGCTCGGCGAGTACGGCGAACTGCTCGTCGTCACCGGCGACCAATGCGGTGGCACCGTCAGGGACCCGCGACGCCTGCTCGCGGTCGGCTACGAGGGCCGTCACCGTGGCTCCGTACCGCAGGGCCAGCTGGGTGACCATCGAGCCGACGGCACCGGCGGCACCGGCCACGATGACGTGTTCCTCGGCAGCGCTGCCGACGTCGGGCAACCACGACCCGAGTCGACCGACGTCGACCAGTGCAGCGCGGGCGGTCGTCGTCGGAACCCAGAATGTCGCTGCGACCTCGGGTGAAAGACCGTGGGGCACCTCGACCAAAGCCTTGTCCTTGACGACGACGTACTCGGCCCACGTTCCGTTCTTGAACAGTCCGAGGCCACCGCCGCGCAGAACGACCTTGGTGCCGGGCTCGAACACGGCGGACTCGACGACGACGCCGCTGCCCTCCACGCCTCCGGTGTACGGCAACGTCGGCTTGATACCGAACTCACCACTGGCGACGGTCACGTCGAGGTGCGCTACCGATGCGGCCTCGACGCGGACGAGTGCCTCGCCCGCTGCCGGCACCGGCACGTCGACGTCTTCGACGACCGGCGCTTCGCCCCACGCGTGCACCCGGGCTGCGCGCATCGTCGCACTCATGCGATCGGGTGCTTCTCGAGGAACGCGAGGCTGGCCGCGTTGTACTCGTCCGCGTGCTCACGCTGGGGCCAGTGGCCGCAGTTCTCGAACAACAGAAGCTCGGATCCGGCGATGTTCTGGTGCATCGCGTGTGCCTCCGGAATGTCGCCGAACGGGTTGTTGCGCCCCCACACGACCAGGGTGGGAACAGTGATCTGAGCGAGGTCCTCGGGTGTGAGGATGTTCCGCAGCCGAGTCTCCATGTTCTGCAGCGACAGGAGATTGTCGATACCTGCGATGAAATCCGGCTGGTGATAGATGGTGTGCCGAACCGAGATCAATTCCTCGCTCGCGTTGGCCGGATCGTGCATCAGCAACTGCATCCGACGGCGCGTCAACTCCACGTCGTCGGTCTCGACGGCCTTTCGCGTACTCGTGCGAATGCGATCCATGACCTCCGGATTGGCCACTGTTCCACCGGCCGCGATCATCTGCAGCGAAGCGACACGATCGGGGTTGTCGATTGCGGTCCGACCGCCTACCCAGCCGCCCAGTGACTCTCCGCCGATGTGCGCCTTGTCGATACCGACGGCATCGAAGTACGCGAGCAAGTGATCCCGGTAGCGCGGAATTTCGTACGGGTAGTCCGGCTTTCCGGTGTACCCGTGGCCGAGCATGTCTATCGCGTGAACGGTGTAGCGCTCCGCGTGCGGCTTGATGTTCTGGACGAACGCTTCCAGGTGCCCGCTGGTGCCGTGCAAGAACACGATGTGCTCGGCACCGTTACCTGCCCGAAGCGATCGGGTGGGGATGCCACCTGCGTCGATGGTGCTGACACTGAAGTCGAGCCCCGCCAGTTCCGTCCAAATTGTTCGTGCGAGTTCCTGCGTCACGTTGGATGCTCCTACTCAGTCGATACGGTGCTATTGATTGATGCGATGTACTTGGGTGTTGACGCGTGCCAACGGGTTCGGGATCAGACGCTGGTGGGTGGCCAGGCGCCCGCTGAAGTAGCGCAGCGCGCCGATCCCGGTACCGATGGCCAGCGGGATGTACAGAATCTTCACGACGGTGTCCTCGTTCGCTCGATCAGGGATGTTGGCTGGCAGTGAAGAATCCGGAGACCACGGCGTAGTACGCAGCGGGCCGCTCTTCCTGCAGATGGTGCGAGACGTTGTCCATCACATGCAGATTGCCGCGTTTGATCATGCGCGCGAGCATCATTGGATAGTCGGGCGTGAGGAATGCATCCTCGCGGCCCCAGATGAACAAGGTGGGCGCCTCGATCAGGCCCAATTGCTGTGTCAGGTCCTGCCATTCGCCGCGTGGGCTGTCCGACATCGCAGCGAGTGCCGTTTCCTCGGGATCGAGGCTCTGCTGGTAGCGCATGTCCAGGGTCTCCTCGGGGAGACGATCGGGGTCGCACCATTCCAGGCGGGTGATCAGCGTCCGCATCTTCTCCCGGGTGGGTCCTTCGCCGCCGTAGTAGACGTCCCGTGCGGTCCGTCCCCGATGACCGCGCTCGGGAAGTGGTGCCAGTGGACCGTAGAACACCGGCATACTTCCGGTGATCACCAGTGAGCGAACACGCTCGGGGTGCAGGGCAGCGAAGTTCAGGGCGATCGTTCCACCCCACGAGTTGCAGACGAAGTCGGCTTGCTCGATGCCGAGTGCGTCCATCAGCGCCACCGTCTTGGCCGCGTGGAAGTCCCACATCGGGCCATCGATCAGGCACTTCTCCGACTGCCCGTACTGCAGGATATCCACCAGCACGCAACGTCGGTCTGCCTCGAAATACGGTGCGACGGGGCCGAAGTCACTCCACGCGGTGCATCCTGGGCCGCCGCCGTGCAGGAAGATCGTGTCCTGCCCGGTGCCGATGTCGTAGTAGTGGTACGTGGCACCGTCCGCTTCGATGAAGCGGCTTTCCGGGGGTGCCGAAGCGGCGGGCGACTTCCCGACCGCAACCGGTGATGCGACAGTCATGAGTTCTTCTCTCCTGGCAAGGTGTGGGGTTCGATCACTGCCACGCCCATTCCCGTCAACCATTCGGGCATCGGCGAATACGCAAGGGTCTTGCCCGGCGCGAAGCCGAGAGCAGCAGCCATCATCAGCCACGTTCGTAGCTCCTGGCCACCGTTTCCTGCGTTTTCGGCAATCTGCTCGGACGTCCACTGTGTGTATTTCTGCAGATCTCCGTGTTCGAGATCGCGCAGAAACTGTTCGTCGAATTCCGGGAATATGGTCGGCTTCGCTCCGACGATGATTTCCCGTCGCCGCTTGTCGTAGCGTTCCCATTCGCCGCGCCCGTTCAACCAGGCTTCGACCAGGAACTCCTCGTCCTCGCCCTCGGGAGCGGTCCAGTCACTGGGCCACGGCAACTGGTGTGACAGTCCGCCCGAGGCGACGACCACGACGCGGCGGTCACCGAAGCTCTCGATTGCCGCGGCGATATTGCGACCGAGCTCGGCGACACGAGGAAGTGTCGGCAGGGGCGCGGCGAACACGTTGACCACCAACGGCACCACCGGGACGTCGATCCCGTCGAGCAGGTACTGAATTGCGTGGGACTGACCGTGGTCGATCTGCAGGCGTGCCGAAATGGCGACTTCGGTGCCGGCATCGACGAGGTACTGAGCCAACGCACGAGCGAATTCGGGATCGGTCTTCTGCGGGCCCTTCGGTGTTCCGCCGTCACCTGCGGCAACGACCTCGCCGACGCCCATGGTGAAGGACGGGATCATGTCCAGCCAGAACCCCCGGAAGTGATTGGATCCCACCAGAACCACGACATCCGGACGTGCTTCGACGATGCGGTCGCGGGCCGTCGCGAGTCCTTCTCGAAACGCCTCGGCACGCTCGGTGTGAACGACCTTGTCCCAGTGGGTGTTCATCAACGTGGAGTGAGATGCCCCGATTCCCAGCACGATTGACATGTTTTGCTCCTTAGGTCGAGCTCGAATCAGAGGGTGAGATCAGTTCGGGGTCGGTACGTCGATGCCCTGTTCGGCCAACGCATCGATCCGATCCTCTGTCGTGTCCTCGGCGAGCTTGCGCCACTGCAGAAGCGAGTCGTCGGGCCGGTACAGCTTCTCCGGCGGTGCATCGGTCACCTCGACCATCCACTTGTCCTGGCTGGAGAACTGACCGTGGAACAGCCAACGGACCGCTCCGAGGTACTTGAAGTAGAAGGGAATGGTTTTGAGCCCCTTCTGGAAATCCGCCATCACTCCCACGTAGAGGTGGTTGTCCTCGTCCACCGGTACGTAGAACTCGTAGTGAATGAAGGTGGGGTAGGCGATACGCAGAACACCCGGCATACTCACCGACGCGAACCCCGGGAACTCCTGTGCCGCAATCACCGGGTTCACCTCACGGTGGGAGCCGGTGTTGCCGATGTTCGTGGTGGTCTTCGGCGGGTTGCTCTTGAACCACGCCTTCCCGGTCCACTTGCCGAGGCCGGGGAAGTCCGCATCCCAGAACTGTTCCAGCTGAACTCGGTAGATCCAGCGACCGCGCTTGACGATCTTGGTGGTGTTCCACACCGGCATCGCCTTGAACAGCCGCCACAGCGCCGTTCGGTGCAGGTACTTCGCATGTCCCTCGTCGTACCCGTTCTCGCAGGCGAAGCGCCAGTTGCCTTCTCGCGGCATGATTCGCGATCCGATGACGGCAGCGTTGCTGACGAGTTCCTCGGGCAGCTGCTCGTCGATGGGGTGTGGCTCTTCACCGTCGCCGACGAAAATCCACACCATTCCCAGTCGTTCCTCGACGTGGTAGGTCGGTTGGGTGACCTTGCCGCAGATCGGCGACTTGGGACCGTCGGTGATGGCGGCCTTGAGGTCTCCGGTCTCGAGATCGAAAGTCCAGCCGTGGTACACGCACGAGATCGTGCCGGGAAACTGCTTGTTCCCGTAGCTCAGCGGCACTCCGCGGTGGGGGCACCGATTGGCCATGCCTCGAACGACACCGCGGTCGCGGATGACGAAGATGTCCTCGCCGAGCAGCTTGACCCGTACGGGACGCTCGCCGACCTTGGACGAGAACACCACCGGGTACCAGTAGCCGCGAAAGCCTGCTCCGGCTGCCTGATACAGGGGCCAACTCGACCAGTCCTGCCTACCGGGCAGGTTGCCGTCCTTCTTCTTCTGGGCCGGCGTATTCACTCGGTCCGCTTCTTTCGGCGGTGTCGCGACGGTAGGGCGCGATACCGTCGACGCCGCGCGGGGTTCCAGCGTCTCGCTCATATGTGCTCTCCAGGTGCAGTTCACTCGTGTCGTGGGAAGCGATCGACTTCTCGACCGATCGCTCCGAGTCGGCACAGCACATCACTGCGTTGCGGACACCACAATCGAAGCGGTCCGCCTACCGGAATTTGTCCACGCGCCTGGCCTTCTCTGACCGAGAACCCCGCCCGGTTCCGCTCAGCGGTCCAATCCACGTGATGTATCCGACGGCGGCGCCTACTGTCCCTAGGACCCAACGAACTCGAAGGAGACCCGATGACCATTCAGCCCTCGGTCGTCACGACCGACGTCGCCATCGTCGGTGCTGGCCCGACCGGACTCTACGGCGCGTACTACGCCGGCTTTCGCGGGCTGGAGACCGTAGTCATCGACGCTCTCCCCCAGGCAGGAGGGCAGGTGATGGCCCTGTACCCGGAGAAGCAGATTCGCGACGTGGCCGCGCTGCCGTCGATACGGGGTCGTGACTTCGTCGCCAATCTCGTGGAGCAGGCCGGTGCCTTCTCACCGACTTATCTACTCGGCCGTCAGGCCATCGAGCTGACCCACGAGGACGGCCTGCCGGTCCTGACCCTCGACGACGGCACGATCGTTCGTGCCGGTGCCGTCGTGCTGACCGCCGGTATCGGTACCCCGACGCCGCGGGCGATGGAGACCGGTACCGAATGGCTCGGATCCGCGCTCTCCTACTTCGTCACCGATCCCACGGTCCATGCCGACCAGGATGTCGTCATCGTCGGTGGCGGTGACTCCGCGCTCGACTGGGCAGATGCACTGGCCTCGATCGCCCGATCGGTCACATTGGTCCACCGCCGAGCCACGTTCCGAGGTCACGCCGCGACTCTCGAACGCGTGCGTTCGGGCAAGGTCGCCATCCACACGGACACCGAAGTCCTTGCCCTGGTAGGCGATCTGGAAACCGGGTCATTGTCGAAAGTGGCGCTTCGGGCGAAGAACGGCGAGGAAACCGTCGTCGCGGCCGATCATGTGA
Source organism: Rhodococcus sp. 05-2255-1e (assembly GCF_002259025.1). NCBI lineage: Bacteria > Bacillati > Actinomycetota > Actinomycetes > Mycobacteriales > Nocardiaceae > Rhodococcus > Rhodococcus sp. 05-2255-1e. The sequence goes on from NZ_NOZE01000040.1 coordinate 235,572, forward strand.
TCGCCGCTCTCGGCTTCATCAGCAATCTCGGCCCCATCCGCGATTGGAACCTCGAACTGCGAGGTCGTTCCATCGCCGTCGACCGTTCGGGTCGAACCAACCTGCCCCGCGTCTACGCCGCCGGTGACGTGACCGACTACGACGGAAAGGTCAAGCTCATGTCGGTCGGATTCGGTGAAGTCGCGACCGCGATGAATCACGTTGCGGTCGACCTCGACCCCGACCTGGTGCTCTTCCCCGGACATTCGACCGACGGCGCCTGAGCGCCTCACCACACCAGACCTCACCACACCAGGAGGAACCAGCATGTCCTACGTCATCGGAATCAACTGCATCGATCAGCTCGATCGGTCGTGCATCGAAGTGTGCCCCGTCGACTGCATCTACATCGGCGACCGCCGCAGCTACATCAACCCCAACGAGTGCATCGACTGCGGGGCATGCGAAGTGGAGTGCCCGGTGGACGCCGTCTTCGTCGACCGAAAAGCGCGCAAGGATCCCGAGCTCGCAGAATTCGTCGCAGATTCCATCGCCTTCTTCAACGAGCCGTTGCCGGGAAGAAGCGAGCCGATCGGTGATCCGGGCGGATCTCAGAAATTGGGACCGTTGGGCGTCGACACCGAATTCACGGCGAATCACTGAGCGATCAGCTCGCGACCAGACGCCGGAGGACTTCTCGCAGCTGCTCCAGCAGCTGCGAGGTCCTGTCGTCGTCGGAGAAGACCATGTGCTGCATCACGAGTCCGTCCAGTGCCGAGAACACCAGCTCCGAGATGCTGCCGTCGGGGTCGGGCACGCCGGCATTGTCGAGCGTGTGTCGGACCTGAGCCGCATACCGCCGGTACAGTCCACGCACGTTTTCGATCGGTAGATTACCGCGGACCGCCTGAGTGGTCTCGTCGTATTGAAGCAACTGGCGCTTACGCGAATTATTGAGTGTTGGAACGAGATTGGAGGCAAACTCGTCGATCGAGTTCGCCTCCAGCCCGACGTCGTCCGAATCCTGTTCCGCCGCTCGGCGAAACGCTTCGATCAGCAACTGCTCCCGGGTGCCGAAATGGTGCCGGACCAAGCCGTGCGCCATGCCCACACGGGCAGCCACGGCCCGGTAGGTGACGGCCTGTACACCGGTCTCACCGGCGATATCGATGGCCGCATCCAGCAGTCGATCCCTGGTGGACTGATCGGATTCATGTTCCGTCGAGTCGTCGGCAGCGTTCATCCTCACAGCAAACCACGCTACCGACGACCGCGTCGCTACTGCCCGGCCAATCCCCACAGTGGTGGTCGGTCGCCTCCGAGATCGATGTTGACCGACTTGACTGCGGAGTACTCACGGAGCGTCTCGAACGACAACTCACGTCCGAACCCGCTGTCACCTCGGCCGCCCATCGGCATCCCGGGCGGCAGATCGAACCATCGGTTCACCCACACGATTCCCGCGTCCAGGCGATCTGCGAACTGATGCGCGCGGCGCAGGTTCTGTGTCCAGACTCCGGCCGCCAAGCCGTACGGCGATGCGTTCGCGCGAGTGATCGCTTCTTCGTCGGTTCGGTAGCGTTCCGCGACGGTCACCGGACCGAAGACCTCGGTCCGCACGATCGTGGCCTGGCCCTTCGGATCGGCCAGCAGCACCGGACGATGATAGAACCCACCGTGCAGAGAGTCGTCCAGGTCGAGTGGCTCGTCTCCGACGACCACCGAGACACCCTCCGCGCGCGCCCGCTCGACGTGTGCGCTGACCAGTTCGAGTTGACGACCCGACACCAGCGGTCCCATCTCGCTGCTCGGATCCGTCGCGTCGCCCACCTTGATCTTTCGGGCCACCGCAGCGAACCGCTCGACGAATTCGTCGTGGATGTCGTCGTGCAGCAGTAGACGCGAGGCTGCGATGCACGCCTGACCGTTGGCCAGATAGATCCCCATCAGCGCGTCCTGAACCGCGAGTTCGAGGTCCGCGTCGGCAGCGACGATCATCGGTCCCTTGCCGCCGAGCTCCATCAAACTCGGCCGCAGTGTGCGCGCTGCGGAACCGAGAATTGCCCGTGCAGTGTCCGGACCACCGGTGAACGTTATCTTGGCGACGTCGGGGTGCGAGACCAGAGCCGCTCCCGTCTCGGGGCCGAGACCGGTGACGATGTTCAGCACACCGGCCGGCAGGAGGTCACCGATCAACCGGGTGAACTCGAGAATGCTCGCAGACGCGTACTCCGAGGGCTTGACGACGACCGTGTTGCCGGCGGCCAGCGCGGGTGCCACCTTGTTGGCGAAGGTGATCAACGGCGAATTCCACGAGATGATCGCCGCGACCACGCCGAGAGGTTCGCGCTTGGTGTAGAGCAGGGTGTCGGGGTTCGACAGCGGAATCTGCTCGCCGTTGAATGCGCGAATGACGCCGGCGTAGAACCTGAAAATTGCCACCACTGTTGGGATGTCGGCAATTCCTGCTTCGCGGACCGGTCGGCCGTTCTCGGTCGCCAACAAGGCACCGAAACGTTCGCCGTCGGCCTCGAAGCGATCCGCGATCGACAGCAGGATTGCTTGTCGCTGGTCCTGCGTCGTCCTGCGCCACTGTCCGAAGGCGCGGACGGCCGCCGCCACGGCGGACTCCGCGTCCTCGGCCGTGCCCTGCGGCAGGACCGCCCACGGGCTTCCGACGCTGGGGTCGACCGCTTCGAAGGTGCTACGGGCGCTCACCCAGTCGCCACCGATGAACTGCTGATAATCCCCGTTGGGGACGAAAGCCGCGCGGGCTGTTTCCGACGAGAGAATGGACGACATTGTTCTCCTTCTGACGTGACACGTTGCGAGTACAACCCGCTTCCGTAGCGCGATACACGGAGAAGGGTTGTCTCGGTTTACTACTGGAAGGAAGCGCTCACCGATCCGAGGCCGGTCAGGGTGGCCGTGACCGACTGTCCTGCTGCGACCGCCCGCATCGGTCCCAAAGCTCCGGACAGAACGACCTGGCCGGCACGCAGCGGCCGACCGAGGTCTGCCGCGGTCTGCGCCAGCCAGACGACGGCTGCGACCGGATCGCCGAGGCAGGCGGCACCGGTGCCCTCGGACACCTGAGTTCCGTCGATCGACATGGTCATCTGCACCTCGGTGAGGTCCAGATCCCCGAGCAACACTTGCCGATCACCGAGTACGTAGGCACCCGCCGACGCATTGTCGGCCACGGTGTCTGCAAAGCTGATGTCCCAGTTGCTGATTCGGCTACCACATACCTCGAGGGCGGCGACCACGTAATCGGTGGCTCGTCTGACGCGATCTGCGTCGAGAGGCCCGTCGGCCAGATCTTCGCGCAATACGAAGGCGATCTCGGCCTCGACCCGCGGCTGTGACACCTGCTCGGCGGGAATGACGGCGTCGGCACCGTAGGCCATGTCGTCGAACAGCATTCCGAAGTCGGGACGGTCGACACCCAATTGCGCCTGAACGGCTTTCGACGTCAAACCGATCTTTCGGCCGACCACGACCGCTCCGGAATCCAGACGCTCGTTGTTGAGAATCTCCTGTACCGCATAGGCCGCCGTCACGTCGTCACGGCCGATCAGGTCGCGGACCGGCTCGCAGGGCTCGCCGCTGTTCGCAGCGTGATTCAGCCGCTCAGCGGCGGCCTCGATGTTGTTCTGGCTCACAGTCACGACGCAAGCTTCGGACACGGGGGCGTCACCGGCAACAACTGCGTCTCGCTCAGCGGTCCTCACCGTCGGTCCGGTGCCGACGAGAACCAGCACCAAGGCAACCGACGCCGCGAAAGCCATCATGGTCGCCACTGCGAGGGCATCGTTGCCGAGCAGACCGACGACGGGAGCGGCTGCCGCTGCGAAGGCGAATTGGACGCCGCCGATCAAGGCCGACGCGGTACCGGCCACGGACCCGTAGCCGGCCAGTGCTTGCGCCGGAGCGTTCGGTAGGACCGTGCCCATCACCGCCAAGATCAGCAGCACCGGCACGCCGAAACCGATCAACCCACCCGTATCGGTCGCCGCCAAGACCACGAACACGACGGCAACGACGGTGCCGATCAACAGCGCAGCGAGCAGAACGGTTCGAGTTGTCCATCGACGAAGAACGACGACGTTGAGCTGAGAAGCTCCGATCAACACGACTGCGCCTGCGGCAAAAGCGATTCCGAACTGCTGCGGAGTGAGTCCGAAGCTACCTTGTAGGACGAACGGCGAGGCAGAGATGTACGCGAACATCACCACCCGGCCCAGGCCACATACGAGCACCATCGAGACGAAGGCTCGATCCGTGCCGAGGCGCGCGTAATTCCGCAGAACCGTGCGCGCACTGTTCTGCTGCCGCGCCGCCGGGGGCAGGGTCTCGGGCATCGCGAACGCACCGATCGCGACCGCCGTCAGGCCCAGAGCTGCAAGGATCACGAAGATCACGCGCCACGTCGACATTTCGACGACCAGGCCACCGATCGACGGTGCCAGGATCGGTGCCACGCCCATCACCAACATCAGCCGGGACATCATGACCGCAGCGGCGTTGCCCTGGTAGAGGTCTCGCACCACGGCCATGGCGAGGACAGCTCCGGCTGCACCTCCGAAACCCTGCAGGACCCGAAGCACTGCCAGCACCTCGATACCCGGCGCGACCACGCACCCGAGAGAGGCCGCAACATGGAGCAGCGACGCCACGATCAGTGGACGTCGCCTACCCAGTGCGTCCGACATCGGACCGATCACCAATTGGCCGACAGCGAAGCCGATCAGAGTGCCGGTCAGGGTGAACTGCACCGCCGTCTCCGATATCGCGAATTCGGTTGCGATGACGGGAAAAGCCGACAGATACATGTCGACGGTGAACGGACCGAGTGCGGTGAGCGCACCGAGCATCACGACCAAGCGAAGACGGCCCCGACCCGACGGTGCCGTCACCGCGGACACGGAAACTCCGGTGCCGTCGGCACCGGAGTTTCCGTGTTCGCTCTCGGTCGCGGCGATGGATCTACTCACCGCCGGCACGCAGTGCACGCACCGATGCGCCCACTGCCAACACGATCTGAAGGGCTGCGAAGAACAACCCGGCCTGCATCAATCCCTCGAACGACTGCGCGGACAGAACACTGCCGGAGCCTGCCATGTCCATCGCCCCGTGCCCCATCGCAGCGTGATCCATGGCGCCGCTTTCCGCCGCCGTGTGGCTCGAGTGGCCCAGCGACGTCGACATCAACGCCCAGTGCACAGTGAGCATCGCGATACCGAAACCGGCGGTCACCGCGTACTCGCGTACGCGGTGGCCGTTGCCCTTCCTGCACGTGAACGCCACGCACAGGCCGGACAGAACGAGCATCGGCACAACCATGCCGAGCATCGCCGTGCCCGTGACGATGAGCAACACGACGTGCACCACCAGACACAGAATCGCAACAGCGGCGAGGACGGCATCGACGAGATCGACTCCAGCCCTAGTTCTTTCGCGCCCGGGTGGCATTCCCACCACAGGCCCGAGGGTCAGTGACACGACGCTTCGCCCGGCTGGTCGTCTGCAGTGCTCCCGCCGTGCGCACTCGACGAAGCAGGCACGTCCAGCGCCGGGTTCTTGTCGAAGAAGTTCACCGGCAGCAGGTGGAAACCGACGACCTCGGTCGGCATGACCGGCCAGTCCTCGGCGCGCGGAATGTGTGTCACTCCCAGGGTGTGCCACAGCACCACATCCGTGTTGTCGGTCGCGCGATTTTCCGCAGTCCATCGGGGAAGACCGTCACCGGAGCGGCTCTGGTTCGGGAAGTCACCCGAGGGGCGCATTTCAGCGGGCGAGTACGGCGTCACCCACATGTTGCGGGTGCCGAAACCGGCTCGCTTGGCAATCAATGAGGGATCCTGCGCCAGCATCGTTGCCGACGACCAACCGGGCAGGAACTTGTAACTGACCGGATTGCCCCAGGCGTTCTTCTTGGCGGTGTTCATGATCTGCCAACTGCGAGACGACTGCGTGTTGGTGTGGTCGTCACCGGTCAATTCGCGGTCGATGACCGTTTTCTTGACTCCGATTGCGTTGCCGTAGGGATTGTCCGGGCCGACAGGCACCCCGTAGGCATCGTTCTGTACGACAGTGTTCTGCCATCCGTCGATTTCGGTATCGAGCCGGAACGAGAACAGATGCTGGTGGTAGCTGGACACGATGTTCTTGGCGATCCGGGTGCCGTGCGCAGAGGTCTCACCCTCTTCGACGGAGCGGGTCTGCACGATCCCCAGTAGCTTGACCTCCATTTGAATGGAGGCGTCCTGGTAGAAGTTCCAGTAGAAGCCGTAGTGGTAGTTGCCGACGGTGGCGATGAAGCTGACGACCAGGCGACGCGAGCGACGTACGTCGACCTTGCCGGTCATCCAGTCGGTGTGCTTCCACAGAATGCCCGCGTCCTCTTCGTGGATGCAGATCGCATTCTCGATAGTGGTCGGTTCACCGTTCTCGCCGGCATTCTCCGCGTCCAGGTAGACGATCTCACCGAGGCAGTCACAGCCGAGTCGAAGCGAATTGGCGAGCTTTCCGAGGCCGAACTCGCCGGCGTCGAATGCGCTGCGCCAGAAGTGCTCCTTGGACGGGTCGCCGTAGGGTACGACCATTTCGCCCAGGGACGCGCGGTGCAGAACCGAGCGGTACTCGTCCCCGTCCAGGTACTCCACCGCATGCAGCACCAGTCCCTCGAGCGGATGCCAGTTGATCCGGAAGCGCCACTTCTGCCAGGTGAGCTCGCGGCCGTCGATCTTGAATCCGACGCCCTCGGGCTGAGTGATGACGAGCGGGGCGACGTCGGAGCGCATCGGCTGGTTCGCGTCCGCCGTGTAGTTGGCCTGCTCGACGTTCATCGGCCGCACGCCGAAGTCGTGGACGTCGATGACCTTCAGCGCCACCAGATCGACCACAGCGATGACACCCTCGATGGGGTGCGCGTACCCGTTGTCGTCGGGAAAATCGCGGTAGTAGGAGACCGAGCCGGCCAGACGCCTGCCGTCGACGGGGTAATCGAGCACGCCGGGCACGGCCATGTTGCCGACGCCCCACGGATCGATCTGGACCTTGTCCATGTCGGTGATGCCGCGCAGCGCAAGCGCCTCGACGTATCGCGGATCCTGCTTGATCAGGTCGGGAGCAAGATCGAACTCCTCGAGCAGGACGGGTGCAGCACCGTCGGTGATAACGGAGGACGAGACCACGGCGTCGGCATCGAGATCGACGACGACATCGTGCGTCGTTCCGGACGCACGATCGACCAACAGAACCCTTGCGCGACGGGCGATCTCGTGACCTTCGCGGAGCAGTCGCTTGTCCGGCTCGTCGGTGTAGACCGCGGCGAACCCCGGCCTTTCTGCGATGGCCTCACGACGAACGACATCTGCGACGCGGCGAAACTCGTCGGATGTCAGGGAATCGAAGAGCGGATGACGCACGGGTGTTCCTTTCATAGCATTCATCTGGTCGAGATCTCGAGTCGCCAGCGTGTGCTTCCTACACAACCAGTGTGCGGTCGAGCGCGCAGCTCGATGTTTTGCTCAGCGGTCCTCGAGGCAGCCGGGCCTCTGTGTCGCGAGCTCCGCCCGGGCGGCCGCCGCACGCAGTATCGCGGGGCATCTGCCCCGATCACGCTGTGCCGGTTCGCTCACCGAGACTGCGGGCCCTGCGATCGATGGTCCAGGTGGACACTGGCGAATTCTGACTGAAAGGAGTTCTGGTGACTGTCGATTCCGCACGATCATCCTGGGACCGCCGTGTTTTGGCCGCACTCTGCGACACTCTGATTCCGCGAATCTCTGCGCCACATTCGGCCTCGACGGACGAGCAGGTGTTCTGGAGCACGAGTGCCTCCGATCTCGCCGTGGACCAGATTCTCGACTCGGTCCTCCCACTCTGGGCCCCACATGTGCACATCCTCGTAGGCCGCACCCTCGACGCCCTGTCGGAATCGTTCGCGGACAGCTCGCCCGATCGCCGCGACGAGCAGTGGCTGACGGTGCTCGCCGACCCGTCGACTCGTCCTGGCGCTCTGATAGTGCAGAGCACGGTGTTGGCAATGTTCTACACCGTGCCGGACGAGGCGTCGAAGAACCCGACGTGGCCGGCCCTCGGCTTTGCCGGTCCGTTGCTCGAACCGCCGACCGCAGTGCAGTTTCCGAAGACCTTGACCGTGGCCGAGCTACCCGACAACGGGTCGATCACGTTGACGGTCGATGCGGTGGTCGTGGGTTCCGGTGCGGGCGGCGGCGTTGCCGCGGCCCGTCTCGCGGCCGCGGGTATGAAGGTACTCGTACTGGAGAAAGGTGGCTATCGGAACGAGCCCGATCTACCTCAGTTGGAGGCGTTGTCGTTTCCGAATCTGTATCTCGGCGGTGGATTCGTCTGGTCGACCGATGCCAGCGTCGGCCTGTTGGCAGGCTCGACTGTCGGTGGCGGAACCACGGTCAACTCCATGGCGTGTCTCCCGACGCCCGAGTACGTACTGGACGAATGGGTCGAGGCAGGCATGGAGGGCGCGTCCTCGGACGAGTTCGGCCCGCACATCGAATCGGTGATGCAGCGGATCAACGCTGTACCCGCCAATACCGTGCACAACAGCGTCAACCGAATTCTCAATCGCGGCCTCGACGCTGCCGGACTCCAACGAAATACTCTGGCACGCAACGCCAAAGACAATGACGACCGATTCTGCGGCGAGTGCAATGCCGGTTGCCTCGTAGGATGCAAACAATCCACGATGAAAACTTTCCTTCAGGATGCCAGCGACTCGGGTGCGCAGTTGCTACCCCAGTGCGACGTCCAGGAAATCGTGCACGCCGATGGCCGCGCAGTCGGCGTCCGAGCGGTGGTGAGCACTCCCGACGGAGACCGGGACGTACTCGTGGAGGCACCGATCGTCGTGGTCGCCGCGGGCGCGCTCGCCTCGCCCGTTCTGCTGCAACGTTCCGGGCTGGGTGGGCCGAGCGTCGGTCGAAACCTGCACGTTCACCCCTCGTACTTCGTCAGCGGAGTGTACGACGAGGTCGTGAAGGGTTGGGCCGGGCAGATTCTCACCAGCGTCAGTCACGACTTCGAGCACGTGGAAGGCGAACACGGATTCGTCGTGGAAGCCGCGCCCATGGGCCTCGGCTTCTGGACGGGTCTCACACCGTGGCACTCCGGTGAGCAACACAAGCAGGAGCAGTTACGCCTCGAACACGTCTCCGGAGTCTGGGGCTTCGTTCGAGATCACGGCTCCGGACGTGTGGAAGGCGACGCGCACGGAATGCCGGTCGTCACATGGGGTCTCGACGATCCGGTCGACCTGGCAGTCGTCCGCCGTACGCATCAGGAACTCGCGCGCATCCTCCGGGCGTCGGGTGCCAAAGAAATTTTCACGTTCCTTCCGTCCGACCCACGCTGGCGTCAGGGCGAGGACTTCGATGCATTTCTCGACATGCTCGGCAGCCTGGACGCCGCGGACATCCTGACGTTGTCGGCACACCAGAGCGGCTCCTGCCCTACCGGCCTCGACCCGACGACATCGGTGGTGAACGGCCGCGGTCGCCTCCACGATTGTTCCGGAGTCTATGTCGCGGATGCGAGCGCGCTACCCACTGCGCCTGGTGTGAACCCCATGGTGTCGATCGAAGCCTACGCACGCAGAACCGCAGAATTCATTGTGCAGGAATGGGACTCCGAAATACCCTGACCGTCGCAGCGCACAAGCTCGAACGCTGGTGTGCACTGTGCACACCAGCGTTCGAGCTTGTCGATGTCGGTTTCAGCGATCCTTGGGCGTGTGCGTATCGAGGAAGCCGACAACAGCGTCGGCCACCGGTGTCGGTAGTTGCTCCACCATGGGAATGGTGCCGCCCTCGATGACCACGATGTCGACCGTCGCTGCCTGCACGAGACCGTCCCGCACGAGGCCGACATCGGGGAAGGAGAACGGGTCCGCGTCGCCACCGAGGATGAGTACCGGGGCCGTCACTTCGCCGATCCGATCTTCCATGACGTACCGCGAACACGCGATATGTCCCTCGGCCGGATCCACCCCCGGCGCAAGCGCGTCGCGCACGAAGCGATCGAGTAGGTCCGGGCGATTCGGCGGATAATACGGTTCTCGCTGGCCCCACCACGTCGTGAGATGGCCACCGTGCGAGTCGATTTCCGCGACGTCGACGCCGGGGCCGTCGGCATGACCGGCACGGTACTCGGGGCCGGTGTAGGACGGCGACGACAGGATCACGGACTTCACCCGACCTGGTACCGCACTGGCAACCTCCACCGCGACCACGGCCCCGGTGTGGTGACCCATCACCGAGAACTGATCGAGACCCAACGCATCCGCTAGATGCAGAACACCCGAGGCATACTGCTCGATCGTTTGCGGGCCAACAGGTTTGGCGGACTGCCCGAATCCGTACATGTCCATGGCGATGATGCGACGGGACGGGCCGACGAGGGGCATCAACTCGGCGAATTCGTCCCACGAACGCGGGGTCTGGTGCAGGCAGATCAACGGGACTCCCTCGACTCCGGCTTCTGCATAGTGCAGTTGACCGAGCGGGGTGTCGGCGTAGCCGAAGCGCACGAGGGTCGTGGTGTCGTCGAGCACGGCTTCAGTCGACAAGGGTTCGGCCCATGTTCGCGTAGGTGTCCTGCCGGTTCTTGCGTGCGTACAGCGCAACCCCGATTGCCACCACGATCGTCGCGAGATGCAGCAACGGTAGACCGTTGATGATCACCGAATCGGTACCGGTGATGGCCGAGAAGTTGGACAGCGCGAAATATGTGATTGCTCCGAAACCGATCAGCGCCAGGGCCGGCGCAACCGTGTGGCCCCAACCGAATCGACGCTGCCGAGCGAAGAACACCAACACTGCCAGGGATGTCGTGGTGATCAGGACCATCAGACCGACCGCTCCGAAACCGGTCAGCGCGGACGTGAGAGTCGTCAGAGGGTCGAGCCCGGCGACGGCGAAGACGATGACGACCGCCGTCTCGATCACATAGCTCGTCGAACCGGCAACCACCGGCGACTGATGGCGCGGGTGCAGGGTTCGCATCGACCGCGGCAGGAAACCGTCCCGACCCAGTGCGAACAAGTACCGTGACGCTGCGTTGTGGAAGGCAAGCACTCCGGCGAAGCAACTCGTCACGATCAACGCCTCGAGTGTCGTGGTCCACGCGGAACCGACGAACTCGTCGCTGAGGTCGTAGACGAATGTGCCCGGGCTTGCGGCTGCCGCGGCGGTGGCACCACTCGAACTGGCCAGGAATGCCCAGGACGTCAGGACGAAGAAAAAGCCGATGCACCCCATCGAAATGTACGTCGCACGAGGAACGGTGCGTTTCGGATCGCGTGCTTCTTCAGCGTAGATCGCTGTCCCCTCGAAGCCCTGGTAGCACGAGAACGCGAAAATCATCGCGACGCCGATGGCTCCGGGAACGAAAACCTGACTGGGACTGAACGATTCCATCGGAAAGCTGCCGATCCCGTTTCGCGCGATGATCGCAATGTCGAGCACCAGAATGACCACGAGCTCGACGACGAGGGCCACTCCGAGTACGCCTGCAGCAAGCGTGATCTTGCGATAGCCGAGCAGGAACACGATCACCAGGCCCACCAAGGTATAGACCCACCATGGAAGATCGATGCCGAAAATCTTGTTGGCGCTACCCGAGGCGAAGAAACCCATCGCGCCACTGGTGGCGCATGCCAGCGCGATGTAGGCACTGGTAGCGATGTAGGCACCGGCCAAGCCGACGGGACGCCCCAGCCCTCGCACGATGTAGGCGAAGAAGGCTCCGGCGTTCTGCACATAGGGAACCATCCGGGTGAAACCGACGGCGAACAGAAGCATGATGACGAGTACGAACACGTACATTCCGGGTGTACCGATACCTACCCCCAGTCCGATGGCGAGCGGCAGAATTGCCACAGCGCCTCCGGCGGGCGCAACCGTGGCCATCACCATGAACACGATGTGCGCGACATTGAGACTTCCCTGCGCGAGCTCGGTCGACCCCTCAGTCGTCGATGCGCTGCTCTGCGTACGTGGCACCATAGATTTCAACTCCTCCTGCGAACACCAAGGACGACGAGCGCCGTCGAATAGCGATCAGTGTGGAGAGATATTCACCTGGTCGCCATGTGAAAGGTCCGCTCAGTGACACCGAGGCCGGCCTCGACCCAGCTGGAACCCGCCATGAGCACCCGGTTTCGACTATTTCGACCCGCTGGCCAGCGGTTCGCTGACCGGAATTACGTGCACCTCGATCCTTTGCCCGGGTGGTCCACACCAGCAACGTACCGCCTGGTCGTGTGGCCCGGACGTGTACCGCTCGGTGTTCTGCATCCCCTACTCCGTCCAGCGACGGTGCCCTCCCCGATGCGGACGACTCATCCATATTTGGGCGTGCGCAGTGGGCGAAGAATCCATCCCCCCTGAAGCCTGCTTCCCCTACTGTCGGCACCATGACCATCGATCGAGTACCTGTACCCGGCGGAGACATCGTCGTCGAAACACACACCGGCACCAGTGAGCCCGTCCTCGTGGTGCACGGCGTGTCCAGCCACCGCATGCTGTGGGGTTGGCTGCGGGCGGAGTCGCCGCACCTGACACTGGTCGCGCCGGATCTGCGCGGCAGGGGCGGCAGCGTCGAGGTCACGGGGCCGTCGTCGCTCGCTCGGCACGCAGACGACCTGGACGCCGTCATGGATGCCCTCGGACTCGACGCCGCTCACGTGTGCGGAATGTCCATGGGTGGATTCGTGGCAGTCGAGTTCGCGGCCCGGTATCCATCTCGAGTGAAGAGTCTCGTTCTGGTCGACGGAGGCGTTCCGGTGGCACCGCCCGCCGGTCTCACCCGCGAGACCGTAGGAGCCGTGTTCGCGGACAGAATTGCTCGAACTCAGAAGCATTTCGGTGCCGTCGACGACTACGTCGACTTTTTGGTCTCGACGTCGCTGCCGCTTCTCGACCCGGCGGATCCACTCCTGCGGACGTACGCCGAACACGATCTGGTCGACGGGTCGGTGCGACTGTCGACCGATGCAGTCGTCTCCGACGCCGAGGGTGTGTTCTTCGGCGAGTCACGGTTCCGAGAACTGACGATGCCGATTCGATTCCTGCACGCGCAGTGGAGCATTGGTAAGAATTCGGCACCGATGTACTCGCCCGAAGACATCGATGCGCTCGACCTGACCTCGATCACCCCGATGATGGAACTGGACCATGCCGGCACGATCATGACCTCGGCCGGTGCCGCCGCCGTGGGAGCACGAATCGACGAGGCGCTGCGGAACGGGTGATGAAGCAGCACAAGGACCGGAATGGAGCGGTCGGGGGACTTCGGCTGTCCATTTCGTCAGCTGTGTCGTGCGTCTCGTTCAGCCAGACTTAGCCGACAGTGAGCGTTGCCTCACCCTCGTCGAGCATGGTCAGGAGAAACAAATGAGCGGTGCCGGTGCAGTCCGGGAGGACAGCGGTGTGCGGCTGCGGTTCATCGACACTGTGGACGAGCAGCTGCCCGTTGCCATCCTGGAGTGGCAGCGTCGCGCTCCACTTCTCGCCGATCTGGTCGCACTGTTCGCCGATCTCGGGCTGCGTGTGGCGAACCACGAGTTGTTGCCCTCGGGCGAAGACAGCGACGCCCTCGTTCACAGATTCGGTTTCAGTACCGATGAAATCGATTGGTCCGCAGCAACTCCGAACCTGCTGCGGGCCGCATTCGAGGCCGCTGCATCGGGCGATCTCGAGGTCGATGGTTTCACTCGCCTCATCGCATCGGCGTCCATCCCCTTCACCGACGCCGTTCTCGTTCGCGCCGCAGCCCGCTATCTGGGCCAGGTAGGGCTGGAGCTGTCCGAACCCACTGTGGTCTCGATACTGCTGCGGCACAGCGACTTCGTCCGAGGATTCTGCGCACTCTTTCATGCACGATTCAATCCCGACGTGACCGACCGCGACAGGCCGACGACTGCCGCCGAGGACATTCTCGACACCGCTGTCGAGCGCACCTCGGCACTCGACGAGGATCGCTTGTTACGAGGACTGCGTTCTTTCCTCTCGGCAGTGTTGCGCACCAATTGGTTTCGACACGACCGCACGGTAGGCACCCCACCCGCAGCGTTCAAGATCGACCCGGCACGATTGTCCCTCGCTGCGGCTGTCACCCCGTACCGCGAAATTTTCGTGCACTCGCCGATCGTCGAAGGAAGTCACGTTCGGAGCGGTGCGATATCTCGCGGGGGCCTGCGTCATTCGGACCGGCACGACGATTTCCGCACCGAAGTACTCGATCTGATGAAGACGCAACACGTCAAAAATTCACCGATCGTGCCGATGGGCGCCAAGGGCGCTTTCGTGGTTCGAACGGAGACGACTCCCGAAGGTGTCCGCAACGCGTACACCGATTTCATAGAGGCACTGCTCGATGTCACCGACAACGTCGTCGACGGCGCGGTGGTGCATCCGACGCGCACGGTGATCCGCGACGGCGACGACCCGTATCTCGTCGTCGCCGCCGACAAGGGGACTGCCCGATTCTCCGACCTCGCCAACAGCATTGCAGTCCGCCGAGGCTTCTGGCTCGGGGATGCGTTCGCCTCGGGAGGCTCGGCGGGCTACGACCACAAGGCCATGGGCATCACCGCACGCGGCGGGTGGCTGTCGGTACGACGCCACTTCGCCGAGAAAGGGATCGACGTCGATACCGATGCGTTCACGGTGGTCGGCATCGGAGACATGTCGGGTGATGTGTTCGGCAATGGAATGCTCCTGAGCCACGCCATCCGACTCGTCGGCGCGTTCGATCACCGGCACATCTTTCTCGATCCGAACCCCGACCCCGAGGTCTCGTACCGCGAACGGGAACGGCTGGCATCGATCGCCGGAAGCAGCTGGGCAGATTACGACACCAGGGCACTGTCGTCGGGCGGTGCGGTGTGGCCCCGTTCGGTCAAGTCCATCGAACTGTCACCGCAGATGCAGGCACGACTCGGAATCGATGTCGGCTCCCTCTCCCCCAATGCACTCGTCGAGGCGCTGCTCACCGCCCCGGTGGATCTACTGTGGAACGGAGGGATCGGCACCTACGTCAAGGCCTCGACCGAGGGACACTCTGACTCCGCCGATCCGGCCAACGATTCCGTTCGCGTCGACGCGTCCGAACTGCAGGCCCGGGTGGTGGGCGAGGGTGGCAATCTCGGCCTCACGCAGCGTGCTCGAATCGAATTCGCCCTTGCCGGGGGTTGCGTCAACGCCGACTTCATCGACAACGCGACGGGCGTCGCCACCTCCGATCGAGAGGTGAATCTGAAAATCGCGGTGGATGCGGCCGTCGCGGACGGCGAACTGTCCGTCACCGAGCGAAACAGAGCGCTGTCCCAGGTTCAGGACGAGGTTGCCGAGTCGGTGCTTGCAGATGCTGCATCGCAGACCCTGGCGATCAGCCTCGCCGAGGCCCACGCGCCGTTCCTGCTGGGCCGGCACGAACGGTTGATCGACAACCTCGAACGCGACGCGGGAATCAGTCGAGTCGCTGCGGTTCTTCCCTCGCCTGCCGAGTTGCGGGCTCGACATCGCTTGGGGCAGGGACTGGTTCGGCCCGAGATCGCGGTGCTGTTGGCGCAGTCGAAGAACCTAGTGGCCACCGAATTGCTCGCCTCTCCCCTATTGGACGACCCGGTGTTCGACGGGGTACTCGCCGGCTATTTTCCAGAATCGATCCGTGTCCTGGTTCCTCACCACATTCGCAGGCATCCACTGGCCCGGGAGATCGTGGCGGTCGTCGTGACCGGACACATGATCGACCGCGTCGGGCCCGGCATGATTCACCGGCTGGAGGAGAGGCTGGGCGTGAGCACTGCCGATATCGCGGTCGCGTATGCCGTCGTGCGCCAGGTTTTCGACATCGACCACCTGTGGGACATCGTTGCCGATCTACCTGGAATCCCGCAGAGCACCAGGCTGGTTTTGCAGTTCGGTGTTCAGGATCTGATCGAGCGGACCACGTCGTGGTTGTTACGGAACCGCGACGAACAAGCGACGCCTCTGGAGACGATCGAACGCTTCACGCGGCCGGTACGTGAACTCCGAGCATCGTTGCCGGAGTTGACCGGCGATCTCGTCGTCGATCAGAACACACTTCGACTCCTCTCCGAGGCATTCGCATTGGAGACGACAGCCCGGTCGCTCAACCGATCGATAGCGCACGTGGCGCAGACGTATCTCGAATTCGGCCGCGTCGTGGGTCTCGACCGGTTGGTGGAACGCTCCTCTGTCGCCTCCGGTGGAGCCGACTACTGGGACGCCATGGCAAGCGCGATTCTGGTCGATGCGATTCGTGAGCACTGGCACAACATGACCGAACAGGTCCTGTCCGAGGCGGTACACACCGAATCTGCTCCCGACGCCGTTGCAGCGTGGCAGTCTGTGCACACCAATTCCGTCGAACGATTGGCCCAGATGGTCGGTGAACTCCACAGCGTGGAAGGGCTGAGCAATTCGCAAGTGTGCGTGGTGAGCGCAGAGCTGTCGCTCGCCCTGTCTCGGTGCCGATGATTCGCAGGAGCGAAGCCTGCGGAGTGACTATTTCAGTACTACCTCTACCTGTTCGATCGAAACGAAGGAGCCGTCCCCATGCGCTTGATCGTCGGATATCTCGCCACCCCCAGCGGTAAGGACGGTCTTGCCCTCGGGGTGCAGCTCGCCCGCAGCCTGGGTGCTCAGCTCGACATCTGCATGGTTCTACCGCCGGACCGCACCGTTGCGTCCAGAGTCCCCGCCGAGACCGGTTACGAGGACGTCCTGGTCACACGAGCGCAAGGCTGGCTCGACGAGGCGAAATCGTTGGTGCCGTCCGACATCGAGGTCGCCGTGCACGCGAGTTTCAACGACTCGTTCGCCCAGGGACTGCTCGACGAGGTGGCTCGGCTGGGGGCCTCGGCCATCGTCGTGGGTGCGTCCGGAGACGGCCTGCTCGGACGGCATTCCGTCGGCTCGGTCTCGACCGAACTGCTGCATTCGGCACACGTGCCGCTTGCACTCGCGCCGCGTGGCACCCGGCACTCGTCTGCTCGGGAGATCCGTCAGGTGACCTGCGCACTCGGGACCAGGACGGGAGCGGATGTGTTGCTGCGGACGGCGGTACGGACCTGCGAGAGAATGCACACTCCGCTCCGGCTCGTGTCCCTGGTTGCGCTCGACCCCCGCAACGATCTTCGCGATGCCCGGGACAGCTACGACAGCGCGCGTGACCGTGCCGTCGCGCACGCACGTGCCCTTGTGGACGAAGCGAAATCCACGTTGCCGGAAGACTTTCCGATATCGGTGACCATCGCGGACGGATCGTCCGTCGAGTCTGCGGTGCGGACGCTCGACTGGCAGGACGGCGACCTCGTCATGGTCGGCTCCAGCCGCCTTGCCCAACCGCGCCGACTCTTTCTCGGTTCGACGGCAGCGAAGATGCTTCGCGTCCTGCCCGTTCCCATGGTGGTCGTCCCCAAGCAGGAGTTCGAATCATGAATCCGTCGACGGAAGGCTCGAATATGGGCAAGAACGCAAGCGGGCCCTCGCCCACTGCCGGTGAAGTCAGCGCCAAGGGGCTGGCGACAGGCACAGTCGGCACCTTCTCTGGTGCGATACTCGGAATCTCCTCTGTCGCACCGGGTTACACTCTGACGGCAAGCATCGGTCTGATCGTCGCGGCCGTAGGTCTGAAAATGCCGGCAATCCTGATCGCGGGCTTCGTTCCGATGTTTCTCACCGCTTATGCCTACCGCGAGCTGAACTCCGAGTCTCCCGATTGCGGTGCGTCGTTCACGTGGTCGACCAAGGCATTCGGACCTTACGTCGGATGGATGTGCGGTTGGGGCATGGTGATTGCGACGATCATCGTGTTGTCCAATCTTGCGGCCATCGCGGTGCAGTTCTTCTATCTGTTCATAGCGAAGTTGTTCGACACACCGTCGATCGCCGATCTACCGGGCAACAAGTTCGTCAATGTCGGTACGACGCTGGTGTTCATCGCAGCGGCCACCTGGATTGCCAGCAGAGGCATCACCACCAGCGAAAAGCTGCAGATCGTCACGGTCGGCTTTCAGATGGTGCTTCTCGTCGTCTTCGCCGTCGTTGCGCTGATTCATGTCGGAGCAGGAGACGCCCCGGGCGAGGTCACTTTCGACTTGGACTGGTTCAACCCGTTCACCGGCGTGGCTGTCGGTGCGTTCGTCATCGGACTCACGGGATCCATCTTCGCTTTCTGGGGTTGGGATACGTGCCTGACGCTCGGCGAGGAATCGAAGAACCCGAAGACGACGCCCGGCCGCGCCGGGTTGCTCTGCGTCGCAACCATTCTGCTCACGTACCTCCTCGTCGCGGTGGCCGCCATGATGTATGCAGGGGTAGGCGAGGACGGCCTGGGCCTGGGTAACCCGGACAACGCCGAGAACGTCTTCGGCTCTCTGGCCGACCCGGTGCTCGGTAAATGGGGCGGGCTGCTGCTGTTCCTGGCCGTGCTGGTGTCCTCACTGGCGAGCTTGCAGACCACGTTCCTTCCGGCTGCGCGAACGATGCTGGCGATGGGTTCCTACGGTGCCTTCCCCAAGAAATTCGCCGAAGTGTCACCTCGCTTCCTGGTGCCTTCCTACGCAACCGTCGTCGCAGGGGCCATCACCGCAGGGTTCTACACAGTGGTCACGTTCCTGTCCGAGCGCACTCTGATCGACACCATCGCGGCCCTGGGCATCATGATCTGCTGGTATTACGGCATCACGGCCTTTGCCTGCATCTGGTATTTCCGCGGCAGGCTGTTCGACAGTGTCCGTAACACTGTCTTCCGCTTCCTGTTTCCACTTCTCGGTGGCCTCATGCTGCTCGCCGTTTTCGTCATATCACTCGGCGAGAGCATGAATCCCGACAACGCCAGCGGAGCCTCGATCGGCGGCATCGGACTCGTGTTCTTCCTCGGCTTCGGCATCCTGGTCCTCGGCGCTGTGCTGATGATCGTCATGAGGTTCCGCCATCCCGCATTCTTCGAGGGCAGAACACTCGACCGCAATACTTCCGCATTGCGGGACGAAAGCGATCTGGCGGGCAGATAGCCGAGGCCCGAGAACGGCCCGAGTGCCCGACCTCAGTTGTGGGGTCGGGCACTCGCGCACGAGGTGACGATCGACACTGTAGCCAGCGCGATCACCGCACCTTGCTGAGTACGTCCAGAGTGCTCACGAACAACGTCAGTTCGTCATCGGCCAGGCTCTTCAGCGGGCTGACGGACGTCAACGCCTGGCCGAGGCGTTCTCGCGCACGGGCTCCGTCATCGGTCAATCCGACGAATTTGCGCCTCCCGTCGACCGGGTCGGGGGTCCGTTCGACGAAACCGCGGGCTTCCAATTGCTTGACGACGAATGTGGCGTTGGAGGCATTGCATCCCAGTTGTGCGGCAACCTCGGACATCGTCAGGTCGGTTCGATCCGGGTGAACTTTCCAGAGGGCATGCGCCGTAACGAGTGTCAGGCCCTCCCGTGTGGCATACGGCAGAAAATCGTCGTTGATCCGAAGCGCAAGTTCTTGCAGGCGCAGGGTCGCCTCGAGAATGTCCACATCAGCAGACTAGCACTCCTTCAAGTCTTGAAGTACCTTGATAGTTCAAGACTTGAAGGAGATGCGGATGTTGAAACTGGATCGACTCGACGGGCGCACGGTCGCCGTCACAGGCGCTACGTCAGGAATCGGGTATTTCGTTGCTGAACGGCTCGCGGGCCTGGGTGCCGAAGTTATCGTGGTGGCCCGTTCTCCGGAACGAGGACGACATGCAATCGGTCTCTTACCCCACTCCGGTCGCCACCGGTTCCTGGAGATGGACCTGACGGACGTCGACTCTGTCCGTCGGGCGGGCGAAGAGTTACGCAACACCGCACAGCTCGACGGTCTGATCATGAATGCAGGCTTGGTTGCTGCACCCGCGTCGTTCGAGAGTGGCCCCTTCGGCGTGGAGCTGACTGTGGGCACGAATGCGCTCGCACATGTGGAGCTACTCCGTCTCGCCCTTCCATCCTTGGAACGGGCACCGGGTGCCCGAGTCGTGAGCATCGGAAGCATGCTGACGCAGCGCATTTCGTTCGATCCGAACAACTGGCTGTCACAGCAGTCCTATCGCCCACGTGCGGCGTACGCCATGTCCAAACACGCGACGGAGATTCTGGGTTTCGAGCTGTCCCGCAGACTTCGGAGCCGGCATTCTTCGATCGCGTCGATCGTTGCCCATCCAGGCGGAGCAATCGACGCATTGACCGCTGATCGGCCGGGGATCCACACTCGACCTGTCGTTGTCCGAGCAGCTGCCCGGGTCCTCGGGCCCGCATTCACGTCCGTGGTGCAGGGCAAGGACTCGGCTGCCGAATCAGCGGTAGCGGCAATCGCGGCTCGCGATCTACCGCTCGACGAGGTCTACATCGGTCCACGAAGGAATGCCTCGGGCCCACCGGTGATCACCGAACCCGTTCGTACAAGCGTTGATCCGCAACTCGGCGCATTCCTCTGGAACGACACCGAACGCATCATCGGTGCCTCCATCGTCGCGTGACGTGCCCCGATACTGTCCCCCTCGATGATCAGCTCCCCAGATTCGATTATTGGCTTCCGATCGGCGTCGGATATCCGAAAACAAAGAGCTGATGCGTGGTGCACACTGCCGCGAATCGTGTTGTAAGCCTGACTCGATCCCGAGCATGGCATCCGATTGCCAAGAGATTCGAGTCGTCGACATCCCACCACGCACACCCCATTGCGGATGCAAAAGCACCGTCCGCAGATGCGCGCGGCGTCCTCAGGTCGATCGAGACTGAAGTTTGTCGAGCAGCACAGCCACGACCAGAACGGTGCCAGTAACAACCCCCTGCCAAAATGCGGAAACTCCCATCAAACCCAGTCCGTTTTGCAGGACGGCAATGAGAAGCACTCCTACTACTGTCCCGAAGACTCCACCCAGGCCGCCGTAGAAACTGGTTCCCCCGAGTAGAACGGCGGCACCGGCAGTCAAAGCCAAACTCGCACCAGCGGTCGGTGACGCTGATGCGAGTCGACTTGCATCCACCATGCCCGCCACCGAAGCGAAAAGTCCGCCGAGACCGTACACGCACACGTATACCCAAGAGACGTTGATACCCGCCAATCGTGCGGCTTCCGGGTTACCGCCCACCGCATAGACGGCGCGCCCGAACGACGTGAAGCGGAGCAAGTAGCCACTCAACACCAGGACCGCGAGGCTCAGGACAACCGGCACGGGAATGGTCATGATAGTGCCGTTTCCGAGCGCGTATAGAAGGCTCCCCTCCTCGATGGGTATCGTGTTGGTCTTACCGTTCGTCACAACGTTCAGCGCACCGGTGAAAAGGGACGTGGTGCCGAGAGTGACAACGAAGAAGTTGAGGCGAATACGTCCGATCAGCACTCCGTTCACCGCTCCACCCAGCAGAATTCCCGTAAGACCGCCCAGCACAAGAGCTATCACCTCCGGGAGTCCGGACTCCAGGGCGCGGTACGCGACATACCCGGCCGCGGCGTAGATTGCTCCAACGGAAAGATCGAAACCTGCAGACAATACTACGAACGTAAGACCAATAGCCGTAATCATCAACGCGCTATTGCCGGACAGCACATTCAGGATGTTTGCTTTCGTGAAGAAGAACTCCTGCGTTACCGATAGGTAGACGACCATGATGAGAAGCGCGGCCAATGCTCCACCGAACCCGCGGAAGTTCTTCAGTACAGCACCCGCCGACGTCGACATCCCCGGACGTTCCGCACGGTCGGGCGTAGGCATCTCCGCGTCGGACGAATCTTTCGGCGGGGCAACGGTTGGTTCAGACATTAATAACTCCTGCGGCGAGTTCAGCAATTGTCAATTCATCGAGCTGATCGGATGGGCGGTCGGCGACAATCCGGCCACGAAACATCACCAGTACGCGATCGCACACACCGAGCAGCTCGTTGTTTTCGGAAGAACTGATGAGAACAGCCACGCCCTGCGACGCGAGCTCCCTCAGAAGCCGATAGATCTCGGACTTGGCACCTACATCCACACCTCGCGTGGGCTCGTCCATCAGCAAGACTTTGGGCGCGCTCGACAGCCATCGGCCTATGACCACTTTTTGCTGATTGCCACCCGACAGGCTTCCCGCAAGCAGACTCATGTCAGCTGGTCGAACCTGAAGTTCATGCATGGCGCTGGAAGCAGCGACGCGCTGACTTCCTCTGTTGATGGGCAGGAGATTCAGCCTGTTGTTTGCAATGAGACTCAAGTTGTGGAACACGCTTGCGCCCGGAACGAGCCCTTCGCCTTTACGGTCGCCGGTGACGAACGCCAGGTCCCGCTGGATGGACCGACGAGGTGTCCGACGGGTGTAGGCCTCGCCCGCAACCGTCACATCTCCTGTACCTGCATCGGCACCGAAGATGGACCGGACGACCTCGACTCGACCACAACCCACCAAACCCGCAAGGCCGACTACTTCCCCGGGCCGAACGTCGAAACCTACGTCCTCGATGACGCCCGGAGCCGAAAGGTGCCGAACCGATAGGGCCGGCTTGTCCGATGAAATTCGAGTCTTGGCAATTTCTCGATGGAAGTAGTCCGTGAGAGGCCTGCCGACCATCAATCGAGTAATTGTGCCTTCATCGGCTTCGGCCAGGTCCATCGTCTTCACCAGCGCGCCGTCACGAAGAACGGTGACGCGGTCTGCCACGGGTTCGATATCTTGCAGCCGCTGAGAGATGAATGCGATGGCCAAGCCGAAACTCTTCATTTTACGAATGATGTCGAACAGGGATTCCGTCAATTCCGCTGTGAGCGAACTCGTAGGTTCGTCGAAAATGACAACGGAAGACTTCGACGCAATGGCCCGGGCAATTGCAACGACTTGACGATCACCCGGACCAAGAGTGCCTACTATTTGGTCGGACCGGATTCCGGAACCTAGCTCGCCCAAGGCCTCGGTCGCGGTCCGGTGAGCTTTGGTCCAATCGATTCGGAATCGCGAGCCGGGCAGGTTCCCCAACGCAATGTTCTCCGCGACCGTCAAGCTTTCCACAACGGGCACCTCCTGCGCGACCATTGCGATGCCGGCCCGGGAAGCCTGAAGTGGGTTGGCGAACTTCACCGGCTCACCCCGTAGCAACACGTGACCGCTACTGGCAGTGACTTCACCGTAGGCAATCTTCATCAGGGTGGACTTACCGGACCCGTTCTCGCCCAACAATGCGTGCGCTTCTCCGGCGCGTATCTCGAAGTCGACTCCCTTCAGAGCATGAGTTCGGCCAAAGCGTTTGTGGACGGACTGCATCTGCAAGAGCGGTGGTTCCATGCGTGTCTCCTGGGGAATCATTCCAATGCTCGTTCGAGATTAGTTGGCAAGTCTTACAACGTCTTCTGGGCAACCGCCGCCTTGTGCACAGGTGATTTCGCCCGACTCGATCTGTGCCGCCGCGTCGGCCCACGGCAAACGATTGCCAGCGTTGCCCGGGGTGTAGAGCTCGGTTGGGCTTTCCACGAACGCAGGCACTTCCTGCCCGTTCAGAACGGCACGCGAGATCGACTCGAGTATCAGTCCGGTGCGCCACGGGACCAGGTCGATCGTCGCGCTGAGACGACCGTCCTCGACTGCCTTGATCCCATCCTCGTCGCCGTTCTGGCCCACGATCACCACATCGTTGAGGCCGGCCGCCTTGACTGCAACAGCAGCTCCGATCGCGGCCGCATCGTTGTAAGCCATGATTCCCTGAATATCGTTCTGGTACTTCGTGAGAGCAGTCGCGACCACCTTCTGGCCGCCGGCAATATCATCGGTGGGGTCGTCGACACGGCCGAGCCAGTCGATGGAGCTGCCTTCTGTCGTATTTTTCTCGTACTGCGACATCATCGTCTCGAGGATCGGTACAGGCACGCCGAGGCCAACTCCGAGAACATTTCCGTTGCCGCCCAGTTGATCCTTTACAAAATCGGACAGCAGTTTGGAACCGCGATAGCTGCCGCCGGTGTCCACGTTCGACGTAAGGACTCCTGGATCGGATTCTGGCGACGCCATGCCGGCCCATCCCACAACTTTGATTCCTGCGGCGTTCGCCCTTTGAAGAGCAGGCTTCAGCGAATTTGCGTCCAGCGGATAGACGACAATCAGATCGACTTGTTGCGCTATGAGCTGGTCGACATCGGTTACCTGCTTAGCGGGATCGAGTTGCGCATCGAGAGCCTTGACCGCGATACCGTTCCGCGCAGCGGCCGATGTGAATGTATCTTGAGTCATTTTCAGGATTGGTTGTGCACCTTGAGGATTCGAGATTCCGACGGTGAATTTCGAGTCTCCCTCCGAGCCTGGATTGGACGCACAGGCCCCCAAGATCAACGCCGCAGCAAGAACGATCGGCGTGAATGCGGATACTGAGCGGCGGGGCGGTTTGGTCATTTTTCCTCCAAAGGGCCGTAACGTTTTCGGTGGTGTTCGAGTCACTTTGAGCGAAAATCTGCGGTCGAGGTGTGAGGAGTACAACACGTGTTCGATGCCCGCTCCACGGCGAAGTTTCACTGACCGAAACCACCCGGAACAGAATTTTCGGTGGCACGCAGGTCGTTGGCAGATTCCGATCTACGACTGCAACATTCCTGAGGCACAGAGATTTCCGTTGCGCGTGCAACCCTCACCACGTAGCGGTCGTGCGTGCTTCCAGCCGTCCAGGTCGCTCCAAACCGGCGGAGATTCGGAGCTCGTCCGGTGACTGCGATACAGCCACTCCTGCACCAGACGATGGCAAGGCCATGGAAGCGAGACCCAGATATGCATCTCGACGCCGTATCGATCCGTGATCGAACCCTTCGGCCGCGGGACTGCGAACGGCGAGAACCTGTTGAGACGTAGAACTACCGGACAGTGCCCTTGGCCGAACCTCATTCCCTGCGAGCGGAAACCGACGCACGTACCAAGCCATGTCGAGCCATCGAGTTCGACCTAGTTCTCCGCGTCGTATACGGTACGTCCACCGAAGACCGTGCGAAGCACTTGTGTCCCGCCAATCGAGCTGGTCGGGATGTCGAACAAGTTACGGTCGAGCACAATGAAGTCAGCAGCCTTGCCGACTTCGATGGTGCCACGGTGCTCGCTCCGTCCCACTGCATGGGCCCCATTTATCGTCATCGCCGCCAACCCCCTCGCGAGGTCGATCGACTGTTCTCCGTGTTCGATGGCACCCTGCAACGCTGGAAATAGATTCGGCGAGTCGGCGATACTCCAGTCTGTGCCGAAGGTCATCTCTGCTCCAGCTCGTGCCACCGAGTCGAATTCGTATAGGTGACTGACCCCGTGCTCCGGAAGATGCCATACGGCGGGCGACATCTCGGCACCCACTCGTAGCGCCGCGAAACGCTCGAAATCGTCTTTGTGGACCAGGCAGCAGTGCGCCAATTCATGCCGGGGTCCATCAGGTCCATTGACGGAACGAGCATGTTCCACGGCGTCGAGCGCTCGCCGGATGGCTCCTTCGCCGCCGCAATGCACCTTGACCATCAGTCCCGCAGCGTCGAACCGCACCATGGCAGCATTCATTTCATCCTGCGGGATCAGTAGGTTCTCCTCATCGACAGTGCCATCGTCGTGAATGCACGATTGAGTCCAGTAAGGCGGAATCGGTGACCCGTCGAGCCAGAACTTCACAAAGCGGGTGTCGACGTGGTTCGACGCGAAATCTTCGTGATGATCGATCATATGATCGAGGACATCAAGCCCGGCCATTCCGAAGGACTCTTCCCGCCAAACAAGATGCGCTGCCACGTGAAGCTGCAGTTCGTCGGCGGAGTCGAGCTGGCTCATCACCCTGAGCAGCTGCTCCGTTGACGAGGCATCCTGTACAGAGGTCACCCCGTACCTGTGGTTCAGATCGCGGGCGTAGCGAATTGCTTGCGACATGACACTGTCTGCATGTGTGCCAAGCGCACGAAACACCGGCCAACGGGCCTGTTCGTAAAGCTCACCCGTCAACCGACCCGTTGCATCTCTGATGACTTCACCGTTTTCGGTATCCGGTGTTCCGTCGTCGATGCCCGCAAGCCTCAGCGCACAGGAATTGACCAACACATTGTGCGCCGATCTGTCGTGGAGAACAACGGGCTCGTCCGGGAATTCGCGATCAAGGAAGGCACGGTCAGGGCCCTTGTCACCGAACGAATCAGGCCAATACCGTCCACCGATCAGCCACCGGTTACCCTGACGATCAACAGGTCTCGGCCCGTTCCAGCTGCGCAGCGCATCCAGAATCTCGGCCTCGCCCGCACCGTGTGGCAGTGCCACTTCCCAGCGATTCAGACCGCTGACCAAATGGGTATGGGCATCGTGAATTCCCGGCATGACCATTCGTCCACCCAAGTCGATGACTTCATCCGCCTCGGATATCCCCTCCGCGAGTGAGGACGCGTCACCGACCGCCGATATCCTGCCTTCGCTCTCGAGAATAACCGAAGCCCAGGATGCGGGTGACTGTCCCGTGTATACGGCCGCATTCACGTAAGCCTTGTGCATAAAAACTTCTCCCGTTCGTTTTTATCATGGCAGTCGGGTGTCGATTCGCAGTTGTGCACAGCTAGGGCTCATGACGTACAAATCCAACCGTCCTGCCCGAATTACGCTTTACCACTTCGTTACTCGATCGCGTTCACTCGCACATTTCACGAACCATACCGCTGCCACGTTGCACGCCTGGCACGAAATACTGGCCCGATTGTTTCGGTGAGCGAACCGATCGACTTATTCGCCAGACGGTCCGATCAGTGAACTCTCTCGCTTGACGCCGGTGACGACGAGCGCACTATGTACCTATGACTGCACTCGTGACCGAAGTTGCTTACGCCGATACAGTGCTACGGGGTGGCCCCGTGCTCGATCTGTCCGATTGGAAGCCGGGCGATCGCGTAACTCCGCCTTGGCGGGGAGAACGGCCTCGCGCAATTGCGATCAGGCAAGGCAATATCGTCGCGCTCGGAACCGCCGCGGAAGATCTGATCGGGCCAGATACGCAGGTCGTCGAACTGAACGGCAATACTGTAATTCCCGGAATCAATGACGGTCATCTGCACTTCACGGCCTACTCGGTCACAAGCCACACCTATGTAAAACTGGGTACCGACATTTTTACCGATGTCGATCAGCTGGCCAGCTTCCTGACCGCCGACCGGATCGATGAAAGCGGCTGGATCCGCGGGCACGGCTGGGACGCGCTCACCCTCGGCCGTAAGCTGACCGCGTCCGACATCGACAGCGCCCTTACGGTCAACGGCATCGCCGGCACCCCCGTCGTTCTTTTCGACTGGAGCGGTCATTCGCTCACGGCGAATAACATTGCTCTCTCACTCGCAGGTATCACCGCCGACACACCCGACCCGGCCGGCGGTGTCATCGAACGCGACGCTGACGGGAACCCGGAAGGGTTTCTCACCGACTCAGCGATTTCATTGTTGATCGCAGTGGTTCCACCAGTGCCGAGAGAACAGCTACTCGATGCCTACCGCGCGGGCCAGGCCGATCTGCACGCACTCGGAATCACGGCCCTTACCGAACCTGGTCTCGGTCCTGGCCATCGGGCACTGTTGGACGGATCGGGTTCGGTCGAGGCATTGGACGCGCTGGCCGACCTTGCCGAGGCCGGTGACTTGACTATGCGAATTTCAGTACTGGTCCTGCCCAATGGAACAGGTGGAGCCAACGCCGCAGACGTGAAATTTCACCTGGACGCGGGTCTCGCGCATCGCTACGAGGACCGCGACGTCGACCCACGAAGGTTGACGATTGCCGGCGTCAAGGTTTTCGCGGACGGCACACCGCAGAACGGCACCACTTGGCACAAAGACCCCGTTCACGAGCAAAACCCTCCAGGGCATCACTGCGGACACATGGTAGTAACCGGCGACACCGATGTCGACAAGGTCGCAGAGCTGCGCGAGATCATCAAGATCGTCGACGAGGCCGGACTTCAAGTCGCCATTCACGCAATCGGCGATCAAACAGTCGAAACCGTTATCGACACCATCGCCGAAATTGCTCCGAACAGCCCGTTGCGGCACTACCTCATTCATACCACCGAGTTGTACCCCAGCGGATGGGAAACGCTGGCTGCCAACGGAATTGGTGCGTGCTTCAATCCTGTGATCATGGGCACCTTCGTGCGATTTCTTGCCAAAGATCGAATTTTGCGTACGGAGCCGATCAAATCGACCCTTCACGCCGGCGTTCGTCCGGGGATTACCTCGGACGCTCCAGTGGTACCGCCCGACTGGCGCCCCGCAGTTGTCAATGCTGTGTCACGTGCCCATTGCTGGGAAGGCCCTGTGCCGGCAGAGGACCACGAAGGCATAACCACCGTGGACGCCCTTGCGCTGTTGACCGGCGGTGCAGCCATCCGAGACCGTGCGGAACTGTGGCGCGGGACGCTGGCTGTCGGGCAACGCGCCGACTTGGCAGTGCTCGAGGGTGAATGGCCGAGTGATGAGGACGTCGAATCGCTGCTCGACCGTAGAATATTACGCACCTTGATCGATGGCGAAACTGTCTACACTGCTTGACAATAGAGCCCGGGGCTGTCGAAGTTGAGGCCAGCGCTCAACCCGGCATGAACTCGGCGGGACGGGCCATGGCCGGATGCTGGTTCGCCCCGTCGGGCATGACGTGTCCGACGGGGCGCCTCCGAGACTCTGCACTCGGCGTGATCGGCCTAACGAGGTCCTCGAGTCGTTGCTTGCCTGCTGCTCAGCCGGCGGCGAGAGCCTCTGCTTCGGCGACCAATGTTGTTGCTATCCAGAACGCGTCGTAGTTGTGCACCACCGCCGGCTCGCCGTAGGGCTCGTCCAGTTGCTCGGGCTGCGGCAATCGGCGGTTGATGATGAATGGGATTTGCAGTTCACCCAGCGCTCCATGCGAGCGGAGCGGTGCGTCCAATCCGCTGAGATCGTGCCAGTCAGCGTATCGACCCACCGCTGTCCCGGCTTCGGCGAGCAGAATGATGTCTCCGATCCGGTCCGCCGGCTGGTGGTAGATCTCCACAGCTTCATCTCGGGTGTGGACTGCCTGCACCCCGTCTAATTTCCGCAGTTGTTCGATGACAAAATTCCTGTCCGCGTCGGCCGGCAGGTAGATGCTGGCGAACGAACCGAGTGCCCCGTGGTGCACCGTGTACGGGTCGGTGATCGGGAGGATCACGCGAATGCCCTCTGCGCCCTCGCTATTGGCATCTGTCGGAGCGACTCCGAGAATGCGACGCACCTCGTCCTCTACATAGACCACACGCGTGACACCGTCGGCGTCGGTCTTTGCACTCATTCCGTGGTCGGCAGTCAGCACGACAACTGCTCCCAACGCGTCGAGTCGCGCTGCATAGGAATCGATCATCGCGTAGAAGGCGTTTGCGACGTCGGTCCCGGGGGCGTGCTTGTGCTGGATGTAGTCGGTCAACGTCAGATACATCAGGTCCGCACCACGGGATTCGAGGATCTCGACTCCGGCGGCGAGCGCGAATTCCGAGAGGTCCGCCGAATACACCTGCGGCAAGGGCTTTCCGACCAGTTCGAGGACGTCGTCGATTCCATTGTCGGCGATAGTTGCCTGATCGGCCTTCTCCGCCGAGAAGCAGATGCCGGTCCGGGACGGCATTTCGAATGTCCCGCTGCCGTTCATGCTTGGTCCCTCTTCGACGAGCCCGGCACCGAGCAGGCGTCGTAGCTTGTCTTTCGCGGTGACCACCACGACGTCGAGGCCGGCGTCGTTGGCTGCTGCGAAGACGGTGGGTGCCCGGAGAAACCGCTTGTCATTCATGAGTACTTCTTCGCCGGTCGCGGTGTCGTAGATGTAGTTGCCGCTGATTCCGTGCACCTTGGGGGGATGTCCGGTGGCGATGGAGATGTTGTTCGGGTTGGTCAACGCCGGCATAGCGCAGTGCGCGGGCCACGAACTCGACTCACCATCGAGGATGTTGCTCAGCCACGGCATCAGTCCGGCCTTCATCGCCTCGACATGATAGTCGGGCTCACTGCCGTCGATGCAGATCACCACCACCGGCGCCTCCGGCAGGACGTAGGTACGGGAATTGACGCTGAACGTACGGGACTTCATGGTGTAACTCCTTGTTGTGAATGTGTCGTGGTGGGAATGCCGTCGGCGACGAGAGCGAGGAAATGCTCTTCGGCTCGGCTCAGGTGGCGGTCGTTACGATGTATCAGAGAGACCGGCCGGGGCGATGGCAGCGGGTCCAGGTTCAGCTCGGCAATCCTGTTCGACGCCAACGCATCTTGGCATGCCACTCGCGGCAGGAAGGACATACCCAAACCTTCCGCCACTGCGGATACGATCGCACCGGTACTCGCCAGAGTCCATGTGCGAACAAGTGGGATTTTCCAACTTTCCAGCAGCGATTCCTGGAATCGCCTTGTTGCAGATCCCTCTTCACGCAAGAGGACAACCGAGCCCCGCAGGGTTCGAGAATCACCCGACAACCCTGCCAACGGGTGCGCACGGGAGACGATGACTGTTTGTTCCTCCGGCGCGAGTGGCACGACGGTGAGCAAAGGGCTGTCCACCTCGTCGGCGAGAATTGCCACTCCGACATCACCGTCGAACACTTTGCGTAGCAATGTGGTCGAGTTCTCCACCCGCAGATCGAGAGTGACCTCCGGGTAGGCAGCTGTGAATTTTCGCAACGTAGCGGGAAGGAAAGAGCCCTCGGTGGTTGTCGTCGTCGCCCCTACGACGAGGGCCCCGGTCAACGGCCGCAGGCTCATCTTGGCCAAATCGTCCACAGCCTCGTCGGCGACAACGATCAGGCGACGGGCGTGTGCGAGCAGGACGTTGCCTGCCTCGGTCGGCGCGAAGCGCCGGCCGGTTCGTTCGATGAGCAGTGATCCCACTTCGACTTCGAGCTGCCGCAGCTGTGTCGACGCCGTGGATTGGGTGATGCCCAGAGCGCGCGCCCCAGCGGATACGCTGCCGGCATCCACGATGCCCACGTACACTCGTAGCCGTTGCAGACTGGTGAGCGTCATCGTGCCGAGGGGACAGGTTGTGGATCCGGCACGAGTGCCGTGGTGTCGAAATCCTTTGTCACCTTGTTTGATTCGAGCACGAAGCCCGGCTGGTGTCCGGCCATGATCGCGTGCACCTTGTCCGGCTCGATTTCACCCTGCCAGCGGGCGACGACGATGCCCGCCACCGCATTGCCGAGCGAATTCACCACCGCGCGGCACTCGGACATGAACCTGTCGACCCCGAACACCAGCATGACACCGGCCACCGGTATCAGGTTCGTCGCGGAAACACTGGTGGTCAGCATGACGAATCCCCCGCCGGTGACCCCCGCAGTTCCCTTGGAGGCCAACAGCATCACCAAGAGCAGGATTACCTGTTGGCCCAACGAAAGGTCGATGCCGAGTGCTTGAGCTATGAATACCGTCGTCAAAGTCAGGTAGATACACGTGCCGTCGAGGTTGAAGGAGTATCCGGCGGTGACACTGATGCCTGCCGTGCCTTTCGTGACGCCGATATTTTCCAGTTTGCGCACGATCCCCGGCAACGCGACCTCCGACGACGACGCACCGAGAGCGAGCAGAACCTCGTCTTTGAAGTAACGCAGCACTCGCCACGGCCGCAAGCCGACCAGCATGAGGATGCCGCCCAGGACGACGACGACAAACACCAGGGACGTGGCATAGAACGTCGCAATCAGTTTGGCCAGCGCACCCAACGAAGCGGCACCGAAATTTCCTGCGGTGAAGGCCATGGCCCCGAATACACCGACCGGTGCCGCCCACACCACGATTCTGACGACCTGAAAAAGCGCCTCGCTCAGCCGTTCCACACCGCGAGCGATGTCGCGTCCGCGCTCCCCCATCAGCTGGAGGCTGATGCCGAAGAGAATTGCGAAGAACAGAATCGGGAGGATGCCACCGTCTGCCAAACTGGCAATGATGTTGGACGGGATGATCTGAAGGATGTAGTCGTACCAGGAGAGGTCCTGGCCGGCGGCGATGCCGTCCGCGACCTTGTCGGTCACTTCGAGCGAGTCGACTTCCGTGTTCAGGCCCGCGCCCGGTTCGATCATATTGACGGCAAGGAGGCCGAGGCCGAGTGCGATCGAGGTGACAACTTCGAAGTAGAGAAGCGACCGCAGAGCGACCTTTCCGACCGAACCGAGATTCGCGACCGCGCCGATGCCTGCGACGACCATGCACAGCACCAATGGTGCGAGCGTCATCGTCAGAAGGCTGACGAAGGCGTCGCCCAGTGGTTTGAGGGCTTTGCCGGTCGTGGGCCAGAGGAGGCCGACCGAGGTGCCGAGGGCCATGGCGATCAGAACCCAGATGTACAGATGTCGGTACCACGGGGTTCGTCGCGCTGCGACCACAACCCGTTCCGCGCTCGATGGATATGACATGGCCAGTCCTCCTCGTGGCGATTCGGTACCGCCTGTGACCATGGTCCGAACCGAATCGGGCACACCAGTGAACGAACAATGGCCGGAGCGTGAACGGGACAACCAATCTGACCGACGACCCGATGGGCCCCTATCGCCGAACTGGATGGCCGAGGACTTCGACCCCTTCGGTATCGAATCGATCGGTAGTGGCCGAAGCTCTGTAGCGACGAAACTGACTCTGGCACAGCGGCGGACGTGACCACGTGGTCCCACCGACTCCCCTGACCCCGGCCACATCAGGACGTAGACTCCCCTTCATGACGCGTCCCGAACCATTCGTTTCGACGACTCTTGCTGCGGCGCTGGATGACCTGAGAACACGACTTCGCGCAACACGGTGGCCGGACAGTCCTGCCGATGCTGGGTGGTCACTCGGTGTCGACGTCGGTTACCTTCGTGAACTCGTCGAATACTGGGCCGACGAATTCGACTGGGGAGCGCAGGAGTCTGCCCTGTCGAAGCATCCTCGATTCCGGGTCGACGTCGGCGATCTGGGCATCCACTTCGTGCACGCGCGGGCAGTGGCACCTGTGGGCCCGGTTCTTCCCGTGGTGCTCAGCCATGGATGGCCGGACTCGTTCTGGCGCTACTCGAAAGTGGTGTCGCTACTGACCGATCCGGGCGCACACGGTGCCGACCCCGCCGATGCATTCGACGTCATCGTGCCCGACATGCCAGGTTACGGCTATTCGGATACACCGGCAGGCACCCCTTTGAATTCGATTGCGGTTGCCGGTCTTTGGGCCGAGCTGATGCACATTCTGGGGTACACCCGTTATGGGGCTGCCGGAGGCGACATCGGAAGCGCCGTGAGCCGCTACCTGGCACTCGATCACCCCGACTCTGTCGTGGCCGTCCACCGTATGGATGCGGGACTGCCCGTGTTCACCGGCGACCGCGCCGAACTGTCACCGCAGGAGCAGGACTTTCTCGACAGGTCCGCCGCGTGGGGCAGTACAGAGGGTGCATACGCTGCGATGCACCGCACGAAACCGCAGACCGCTGCCGTCGGGTTGACCGACTCCCCGGCCGGGTTGGCCGCATGGATCGTCGAGAAGCTGCGAGGGTGGACCGACGGCGACGGTGACATCGAGCGCAATTTCACCAAGGACGAGATCCTCATGAACGTCACCCTCTACTGGCTCACCGAGACCATCGGCTCGTCGATGCGTATGTACAACGCCAACGCGTCCATTCCCTCGGAGCAGCACGCCCGCCGCGTCGAGGTGCCGTCGGGGTTCTCGTTCTTTTCGGGTGACCTCTTCACGAATCCGCCCCGCGCGTGGCTCGACCGCGTCGCGAATGTCGTTCGTGTAAGAGAACTTCCGCGCGGTGGGCACTTCGCTCCGTTCGTGGAGCCCGAGCTGTACGCTCGAGAACTACGCGAGTTCTTCCGACCGTATCGCGCAGCCCTTGCGTAGAGCGCCCCAACACACCTGAATTCCTCTGCGCCCAGCACCTGATTCCCGAAGCGCTACCGGGGTTCGTCGAGTTCCAGGGCCAATTCCATGCACCGCAGGCGTGCAGGAGAGAAGTCGTACGGCATCATCCGGACGGCCTCGGTGAGGCTCGTCGACCCGCACGCCGGACCGGCGTCGGCGGGAGCGGGGTGCGACTCGTCCCAGGCGTCGAACCGGGCGTCGTCGGCCTGCGCCAGGCCGGAGCTCTCGATGACCGCATGGAGGGCGGTCTCGAAGGCGTGCCGTTCGGCCGCGACCTCCGCCACGCGGGGGTCGTCGACGGAGACCGAGTCGTCGAGCGCCCCTTCAGCGGCGTCGACTCGGTCGGAATACTCTCGCAAGTCCAGGTGGGTGGCCAGGGCGATGACACGCGATGCCTGGACCGACGCGCCGAGCTCGCCGAAGATCCGCTCGGTCACGAGCAGGGTGTCCAGGTCGTCTTGCCGCACCGCTCCCTGGGGCAAGTCGACGAGGCGCTCACTCACCACATCGGAGAGCAGGCCCAACCTGCTCCCCCGCGCACGCATGCGCTGCACGGCGGTCCGTTGCCGCTCGAGTTCGGCCTGCCGGGCGACGATGACCCCTTCGAGCCGATCAAGGATGCGCGCGACGTCGCTGTCGGAGGTGCCGGACGCGTCGGCCAACGCGTCGCGGATATCGTCGAGGGCAATGCCGGCGTCCGCCATTCGGCGGATCCACA
The DNA here is from genome assembly GCF_002259025.1 of Rhodococcus sp. 05-2255-1e. Classification (NCBI taxonomy): domain Bacteria; kingdom Bacillati; phylum Actinomycetota; class Actinomycetes; order Mycobacteriales; family Nocardiaceae; genus Rhodococcus; species Rhodococcus sp. 05-2255-1e. Next base: position 270,200 of record NZ_NOZE01000040.1, read on the forward strand.
TCAGCCGAATCATCTCGTCGTAGCCGTAGCGGCGGCGGTCGTCGCTGCCCCGCTCGGGCTCCGGCAACAGACCCATCTGGTGATAGTGGCGAATCGCTCGCGGAGTGGTGCCGACGAAGGCGGCGGCTGCCCCGATCGTGACTTGGCGCGGCGGGATGAAGGACGAGAACATGTGCGAGCCTTCCTCATTGGGCGGAATATGCTCACTGCACCACATGACCCTACGGAAGGTGCAACTCGCCACCTGATTTCGCGCGTCGGGCAACGCCGCACCGAAGTCTCACATCGCCTCCCCTCTTTGCGCAAACAGCAAACTTTCTTGCGCATCCATACGTCTTCGTCGATCCTGTGAAGAACACCGAACGAGATGGAGATGCCCGACAATGACCTCGACTACGAACAACGACTCGGATCACACAGGCGATGTTGTCGTCACGGAGGGCAGACATGAGCCCTTCTCGGCCGCCATGGAAGCCCTTGTGGCCGAACGCGTTCTCGGAGATCGCCGCCACGGCGTTTCCATCTGACGACTGGACCCGACTGGACAGCAACGGTCTCTAGCGCGGGGAATACGCACGAACGAAGGCGTGCACACCGTCGATCATTGTCTGGCGAATGCCCTGAGCGTCGCGATTGGCTGGGCCGGGGTGTCGGTCGAATGCCAACAGAACAGTCAATGCGAAGAAATGCTCTGCCGCCAATTCTGGACGGTCGGTCTCTACCAACCCAACGTCCACGAAATGCCCGAGACGCTCGGCGAGGGCCAGAACAACGGCGTCCGTTGCGATGTCGTCTTCGGTCGATGGAGTACGCAGTCGTTCTTGTGCGACGAGTGCGAATCCGTCGCTGTAGTCAGCCGAACCGACAACAGATTGCCCCAAGTCGATGGCAACCTCGGTGAGCGTCTGCTGTAACTGCGGCACGGTCGTGATGGGCGCCGTGTCCGACAGATGCTTGTCGAGCGTGAGCTGAACTGTCGCCAGTAGGGACTGCGAAACATCGGCGAGTATGGCCAGGAAAAGGCGGCGTTTGTCGCCGAAGTATTCGTAGACAGTCGCTTTGGACACCTTCGCACTGGACGCAACGGCATCCATGCTGACGCGATCGACTCCTTGCTGGACGAAAAGCTCGCGCGCTGCGGCGACGATCGCCGCGCGCTTGAGTGGGGATCCTTCACGGACCGGCTTCGTAGCCTTGCTGTCGTTCACCCGCGTCATCTCCTTCGAATCGGCCTGCGAAGTGAACTGTACCGTACAGTCTTGCGCTACTAAACTGAACCGTCTAGTTTAGCTGCATGACAACTTTTTCTCCCCCTTCTGCTGCGGTAACCGACCGCAGACTGAATGCCATCAGCCTGGTACTGGTCCTCGGTGCCTTCACGACGCTTCTCGACACCACGATCGTCAATATCGCTCTCGATCACCTGCATACGGCTTTCGGCGCATCGGTGGCGCAAACCCAATGGGTGACAACCGCATACCTACTCGCGTTCGTCGCGGTCATACCCGTCAGCGGATGGTTCTCCGAGAGAATCGGTTCGCGAAATGCGTGGATGGTTGCGGTCGGAACGTTCTTGGCCGGCTCGATCCTCTGCGGAGTGGTCGACTCGCTGCCGGCGCTCATCGGATTCCGAGTGCTTCAAGGAATCGGCGGAGGCATGGTTCTCCCCATCACGATCTCGATCCTCACGCGCGCGGCGGGTAAACCGCGAATCGGTCGCGCGATGATCGCAGTGGCACTGCCTGCCCAACTCGCGCCCATCCTGGGATCGGTTCTCGGAGGATTGATTCTGCAGTCACTGCACTGGCATTGGCTCTTTTTCGTGAACGTCCCCTTCTGCCTCGCTGCACTCGCACTGGGACCGTGGGTTCTGCCCGCCACTTCGGGCAGCCGTCATCATCGGTTCGATTTACTCGGCTTCGCTATGCTCACCCCCGCGATTGTGGCGATCGCCTATGGCGTCAGCCAGGCACCGGAACACGGAGGATTCCTCGCCGTCGCAGCGTGGTCGCCCATCGCGGGCGGGATTGCACTACTGACAGCATTCACGTTCCACTCGCTGCGCGCCCGACGCCCAGCGCTGCTGGACGTCCGGTTGTTCACGCGACGCAGCTTCGGCTTGACCAGCATCATCACTTTCGTCAGCGGATTTTCGGTGTACGCAGTCATGTTCTTGCTGCCGCTCTTCTATCAGCAGGTCCGTGGCGAGTCGGTGCTCGCCACCGGATTGTTGCTCATCCCGCAGGGGCTCGGAACGATGTTGTTCTTCCTCGTCCTACGCAGATTCGCTGCCGCCGTGGACGCCCGGATCGTCGTCGCCGCAGGGGTGCTCATGACGATGATCGGGATCCTGCCGTTCGCTCTCGCGGGTGCGGAAGGCGGGACTGCGTTGATGCTGGCCGGCCAGGTTTTGCAGGGTATCGGTTTCGGCGCCGCAACGTTCCCGGTGATGACCCTCGCCTTCGCGAGCCTCGGTCACGACGAAGCGCCGAGAGGCAGTGCTGCATTCAGCGTGGTCCAACGTGTCGGGGCACCCTTCGGCGTCGCAGTCATCGCAATCATCCTCCAAAATCTGCTCGACGATGCCACGACTCAGGCCGGCCAGCTCGCGGCCTTCGCCCATAGCTTCTGGTGGACAATAGGTTTGAGTGCTGTCCCCCTACTCATCGCCTTCTTTCTGCCGGCAGCCGAAACAAGCAACGAACCGGCACCTTCTGCGTCGGTCGAGTGAAAACCCGTCAACCAACCCCGCGCCACGAAGCATCGGCGCACCCAGTCGATTCGAGGACCCCCGTGCCCCAATCACCAGCATTCATAGGAAATTTGGCACAATCGGCGTTGGGTCGACGGGCTCGCGTGCTCGACGTGAGTGCTCCGGCCCCCGGCTTCATCGAACTACAGCTGGCTGCGGACGCGCCACCGGGCGGGTGGCACCCGGGCCACGAGATCCAGTTTCGAGTGACCCCCACTCTCGGACGCCGCTACACCGTCCGAACGGTAAACAACAGCCAAGAGTTGGAACGCATCGGAATCCTCGTGGACACCACGCCATCGGGACCGGGAGCCGCATGGATCAGCCGGCTGCGGCCCGGCGACGACATGACCCTGCTGGCGGGCAGGCACCGTTCGTCGTTCAGGAATGGAACCCGACGCCTGTGTCTCGGTGACTCGTGCTCTCTCGGCACGCTCGATGCCTACGGCCAGGACAACCCAGTGGCCGACATAGTCATCGAAGTGAGAGCGAAAGCTCTCCCCTACTTGGCAATCCGATGGCCGAAGTATCGCTTCGTGCCCGCAACCGACGCACCCGGTGACGCACTGCAGTCATGGCTGGAGGCCGCCATCGTCGCCGGGGACCTCGGGCATATCAGTGGAGCCTGGCTGCTCGGCCACGCCCAATCGATCCAACGCCACAGGAAAGCACTCATCGAGGGGCTCGGCTTGGCAAGGCGCAGCGTTACTGTGCGACCGTACTGGGCCGACGGCAAGTACGGACTTTGACCGAAGGTAGCCCGGGACGCCGGCGCGGCTACCGGCCGACGCTTGCGCCGAGCAACCACTCGTCCGGGGCGAACAGTTCGCAATGGACACGCGACTTGTCGACCCCACAGTCGACGAGTTGCGATCTGGCGGCCCGCACGAAACCGATACCGCCGCAGACGAAGAACGTCGCACCCTGCGGAAGGTCGACAAGAGTGAGATCCAACCGCCCATGGTGTGCATCGGCCACATCGCCGGGCTCCTCGTACCAGAGTTCGAGGACGGCGTTCGGCAAGGCGTCGACCAGTTGTCGCTGACGCGTCCGAAGCGGATGGCTGACGGGGGTACGGTCTGCGTGGACAACCAGCACCTCAGATCGACTGTCCGCCAGAACGAGGTGTTCGAGGATCCCGTTCATCGGCGTGATGCCGATGCCGGCCGAGATCAATACGGCGGGCCCCGCAGAGATGTCGGCTGTCGGCAGATCACCGAACGGGATGCTGATGTCGACCAGGTCTCCCGGGCGTAGCGTGCTCGAGATCCAGTTCGACACTTCACCTGCCGGGCAGCCACCGCTGGCGACGACAGGCTTGACGGCGAACGTCAATTCGCCTGTGTCACTGCCGGAGATGAGGCTGTACTGGCGGATCTGTCGCGCACCGTCGGGCAGAGTCACTCCGACCGAGACGTACCCACCCGGGTGCTCTTTTCGAAGCTCCGGCCAGTCGCCGGTCACACCGATCACCTTTACCCCGGACGGATCTTCGGTGCGCGTAGTGACGATTCCGCGGTGAAAGACCTGTCCCGCAACCACTCCCGCGCTTTCGTAAAGGCGGTTCTCGAGATCGACGAGAGTGTCGGCCATCATCCAATACACCCGGTCCCAGGCTTCCGCGACTTTAGTCGTCACTGTCTCGGCACCGAGTACGTCGACGATCGCAGCGAAGAGGTGCTCGTACACGATCGAGTACTGGTCGGCGGTAATTCCGAGAGATGCGTGCTTGTGTCCGATCCGGGACAGCATTTCGTCCGGGTGCGGCAGCGTCGGGTCCACCAGATGAGTGGCGTACGTCGCGATCGACGCGGCCAGAGCTCGTTGCTGCGCTCCCTGTGCCTGATTCCCGCGGTTGAACAGATATCGCAGCAGCTCCGGTCGTGCGGCGAACATGCGCGCATAGAAGTTTGTTGTGATGGCGTCGATATTGGCACCCACCAACGGCAACGTCGCTCTGACGACGTCGACGTGATCGGGTTGGAGCTCGTGCTCGACAGTGAGGGGACCGAACGTGGACACAGGTATTCCTTCCAATGGACCGCCCACGTCGAAATGGCAGGTCAGGGTGAGGGAAAAGCGACCATTGCGAGTGGAATGGTCGGGGACGCGGCTAGATCGTCGATCGTGTAGCGGTCGAGTTCGCCATAGAACGCTTCTTTGGCGACGGCCAGGGCATGCCGCAATCGGCAAGCGGCAAGAAGTGGGCAGGGCTGGTCCCCTACGCACTCGACGACTTCGCGATCGCCTTCGAGTTGACGGATCAGGTGGCCAACCGATATCGATCGGCCCGTGTCGGTGAGGAAGAGCCCACCGGTGCGGCCGCGCTGCGCACGGACGCAGCCCAATCCGACCAAGCGTGTAATCGCTTTCGCTACATGGTGTTCCGACGCGTTGACTCGAACTGCAATGGCTCCGGTGGTCATCCGTGGGCCGTCCGGGCCGGCGGCTGCCAGCAACATCATCGCCCGTAGGGCCAGATCGCTGAAGCGAGTCAGTTGCATGTCTACGACGGTACTCAATCCCGTACACCCGATGCGGGTTTTGGAGCGTGGGTTCAAACACCACGATCCGTGCGGTTTTTACACCTGGACATTCCTCACAACTCCGAGGCCAATTCTTCGATAATTCGCGCTGCCGGGTCAGCGGAAGCGCTGCGGTGCCCGGCACCGGCCCACAGGTTGATGCCGTGAGGGTCGTTCGCTGCGGCCTTGCGGATGCCGCCGGTCAGCGTGTTCACGGCGGGGTACTGGCGTGACGATCCTGTATCGAACCGATCGACGAACTTGTTGCGCAAGGCTCGGGCGGGACGGCCGCTGAAGGCTCGAGTGACCACCGTTTCGGTGAACCGAGGATCGACCAAGGCGGCGGCGTGGGCAGGCTTCGTCCCGGCTTCCGGCGACCGGAGCAGGGCGGTTCCGACCTGAGCCGCCACTGCCCCGTAGCCCAGGACTCGACGGACATCGGACGCGGTGGTGATCCCGCCAGCCGCCACGAGGGGAACCGACACTGCTCGGCGTATCGCAGGAATCAACTCGTCGAGGGAAATGTCCGAACTCTCGGCATCGATGCGAAAGGTCGAGCGGTGCCCGCCGGCATCGGGGCCTTGCACGCACAGGGAGTCGGCACCTGCATCGACCGCCGCGCGCGCGTCCTCTTCATCGGTGACGGTGACGGTGACGGCGCTCCCGGCGTCGTGCAGGCGGGCGATGATGTCGGCACTCGGGCACCCGAAGGTGAACGACACGACCGGGATGGCTTCGGCCACGACGATGTCGAGCTTCTCCTCCCAGTAGTCGTCGATATTCTCGGCAAGGGTGCTGTCGGCGGGGAGTTCGACGCCGAGATCATCGGCGTAGGGCTGGAGCAGCGCGCGATACCGCGCAATGTCCTCGGTGTCGACAACCTGCCCGTCCTCGGGGACGAACAGATTGACCCCGAACGTTTCTATGCCAGCACCGCGAACGGCAACGATGTCCGCGGTCAACCTTTCCGGGGTGAGATAACCCGCGGCAAGGAACCCCAGCCCACCTGAATTCCGTACTGCTGCAACCAGGTCAGGCGTCGTCGGGCCTCCCGCCATCGGCGCTCCGACGATAGGCACCTGCAACGACTCGTAACGAAACATCGAAACTCCTAGTGAAGGGTGAGGCAGTGAGTCCGAGAGTAGGAGCCATCGGCGCAGCAGGCCAATACGCCGAGCACCGGTGGATATACGCTGGACGTATGGAGGTCGAGCTGAGACACCTGCGCGCGTTGGTCGCTCTGGCGGACTGTGGCACTCACACCGCCGCAGCCGCCGAACTGCGCGTTTCGCAGCCGACACTGACGCGTTCGGTTCGTCAACTCGAACAGCGTTGCGGGCGTCGATTGATCGAGTCCCGTACTGCCGAACTGACCGAGGACGGATTGGTCGTGCTGGGGCGTGCACGCAGAATCCTGGGAGAGGTGGATTCACTGATCGCAGATCTCGACGACCACCCGGTCGTGCGGTTGGGCTTTGCATGGTTGCTCCCCGACGGATGGTTCGCTGCCACGCGTGCCTCTCTCGTACGTCAATACGCCGCGGACGTGGACGTGCGCCGCGTCGACGACCCTCTCGCAGCTCTGGATGCGCGCCACGTCGATGTGGCGCTCTACCGAAGTTGCCCACATCATTTGACCGCCGGCACGGTGACTCGTCAGGTCGGCACCGAACGACGAATTCTTGCGGTGAGCCGGTCGAACCCTTCCTTCGGTGATGCCACCGAGGTGCGGTGGGACTCGCTCCCACCCGGTCCATTGGTGGTCAACACGCTGTCCGGTTCCACAACAGCCGACTCCATTCCGGTTGCCGAAAACGGTGTACCGCGAGTGGTGATCACCTGCCGAAATTTCGAGGAGTGGCTCGAGAATATCGCTGCTGGACGCGGAATCGGCATTGTTCCGGAACTGGCCGCACGACGGATCTCTCACCCCGGACTACGGTTTCTCCCTATCGACGGCGCACCGCCGACCCAGGTGCGGCTGGCGTGGCGTGATGGACCGATGCCGCCACGAGCCGTTCGTTGGTTTCTCGACGTTGCTTTCACCGATTGCCAAAATGCTTGAACTGACCGACCGCCTTCCAGTCTGATCTCCGGGGAAGGGTTTTCCGTGCGATGATCACGGAAAGCGCGATATCACAGGCGAGTACGACGAACGCAATGGTGAATGCAACTCCGTAGCTATCGCCGATGACCGGCGCGACCATCAGCGGTCCTAGCATCTGCCCCAATCCATAGACGGCGGTCAGGGGTGCTGCGGAATTCGACCCGATCAGTGCTTGTCCACATTCATGGCGTGCATCGGGCAGCGTTCGCCCCGCAAGCGGGAGGGACGCCCTTCTGAAGTCACCACCCAGCACTGCGAGCACGGTGTGAATGCAGCGTCGGGCGATGAGCCACGTGGCTCCTTCAGGGACGAGAGTCGATGAGCCTGTGTACAACGCCTACCAACGCCTCGATGTGGTCGGGCGATCGGTGGTCCGTTCCGGCCGATGCTGCGGCGAAGTAGAGGCCGTCGCCCATCAGAAGGACCGCTTCTGCGACCGCCGGATCAGCGATCTGCTCGTTCAACGCATCCAACCAGGATTGCCGGATTCGCTCCAGGGTCTGCTGCGCAACCTCGTTCGCACCCTGGCTCAGCCGCATCGTGGCAACCACGGCACGATCGACAGCAGTGTCGTGGAACGTCGATGTGCGTATGTGGTAATCCGCTGGGCCCTCTGGATGCTCCCTCATCCGTCGAACATCGTCGGCCGCGAGCTCCTCGACGACACGCATCAACCCCTCCACCAAGGCTTCCTTGCTGGGGAAGTGGTACATCAAGCCGCCCTTCGAGATCCCGGCAGCAGCGGCAACCGCGTCGAGGGTCGCCGCCTTCTCCCCCTGCTCCAGCACGAGCTTGACGAAAGCGTTCAACGACTTGTCACGCGCTACAGGAGGAGGAGGCACAGCAAGAGTTTACGGGCGAACGCGACTTCGACTTCGACTTCGTTACTGCACCGTCTGGTTGGTACAGTAACGAAGTCCCGCCCAACCTCATCGGAAGACGGCACATGCCTGAACTCACAAGTCCGCCCACTCCGGGCCACCTCTCGCACGGCAGAACGGCGGGGGTTCGCCAATGGTGCGCGCTCGCTGTCCTGATGCTGCCCGTGTTGATCATCGCGATCGACAACACAGTGCTGTCCTTCGCTTTACCTTCGATCGCCGAAACTCTCGAACCATCCGGCGCACAACAACTCTGGATCATCGACGCCTACCCCCTCGTCTTGGCAGGGTTGCTCGTCGCGATGGGTAGCCTGGGTGACCGAATCGGACGACGACGCTTACTGCTCATCGGCGCGACCGGCTTCGCAGCGGCATCCGTTGTTGCGGCCTACTCGCAAACGCCCGAGATGTTGATCGCCGCACGTGCCGGCCTCGGCTTTTTCGGAGCCACCTTGATGCCCGCGACCCTGTCTCTGTTGCGCAATCTGTTCACCGATCGCTCCGAACGCCGTCTGGCGATCGCGATCTGGTCGGCCTCCATCGGAGCGGGTGCGGCCATGGGACCTGTCGTCGGCGGATTCTTGCTGGAGCACTTCTGGTGGGGTTCGGTGTTCTTGTTCGCGATTCCACTCCTGGTGCCGTTGCTGCTACTGGCCCCGGTTCTGGTACCCGAATCGAAGGACCCCGATCCTGCGCGTATCGACGGCATCAGCATCGCCCTGTCGTTGATCGCCTTCACCCCGATCGTCTATGCAATCAAGGATTTGGCGACCGGAGGAAGTTGGTTCGGCACGGCGCTGCCCGCGCTGATCGGAGCACTGGCAGTCTGGATGTTCGTACGCAGGCAGCTCCGCCGACCCGACCCGATGCTCGATGTTCGCCTGTTCACCGTGCCTGCCTTCGCCGGCGCAGTGTTGGTCAACTTGCTCGCGATATTCGCGCTCGTCGGATTCTTGTATTTCGTATCGCAACACCTTCAGCTCGTCGTCGGGTTGAGCCCGATGCAAGCTGGGCTCCGCTTGCTGCCCGGCATTCTGGCGATGATCACCGCAGGCCTCCTGGCAGTCGTACTGGCACGAATGCTGCGGCCTGCCATGATCATTTCGGGCGGAATGATGTTGGCGGCGTTCGGATACGCAACGATCGCGGTGTTCGCCGAGCCGACATCGGTGTGGTCCTTCGTCGCGGCGTTCGCGGTCCTCGGAGCAGGTATCGGGGTTGCAGAGACCATCTCGAACGACATGATCTTGTCCACAGCTCCCCCGGAAAAGGCCGGTGCCGCGGCCGCTATCTCCGAGACGGCCTACGAGCTCGGTGCCGTCACCGGTACGTCCGTGCTCGGTGCAATCCTGTTGGCGCAGTACCGTGCCAACGTCGTCACGCCCGAGAACGCCGGTTTCGACACTTCCGCGGCTCGAGAAACCCTCGGCGGTGCCCAAGCCATAGCGGACCGACTGCCGGCCGAACAGGCCCGTGGATTGCTCGACTCGGCCGCAGACGCCTTCACCAGTGGGGTAACGATCACGTCTGGCATCGCCGCATGCTTGATGGTCGTCGCAGGCGGCGCCTCCTGGCTGATCATGCGGAAGATCCCAGCAGGCCAACGCGACGACTCCGGTGATCACGCCGACATCGAGGTACACGAAACCAACCGGGCAACCTGACACCGTCGGTCGAACTCGAAGTTGTGGACGGAATCCGGCCGAAATCCATCCACAACTTCGAGTTCGGCAGAGAACTACTTGGACAATTGACGTCGCAGGAGTTCCGCGCCAGCGGTGAGCGCGACCATCTTGTCTCGTGCGACGCGTCGGTCGAGTGGCGCCATACCGCAATTCGTACTTGGGTAGAGCTTGTCTGCGTCGACGAACGGAAGTGCGCGACTGAGGGTTTCAGCGACTTCTTCGACAGTCTCGACGGTGTCGCTTGCTACATCGATCGCACCCAGCATGACCTTCTTACCTCGAAGCAGTTCGATCAACTCGACAGGTACGCACGAATTGTGACTCTCCAGCGACACGATGTCGATCGAAGACTGTTGCAACAGTGGGAACGACCGTTCGTACTGGCGCCACTCGGCCCCGAGAGTTGCCTTCCAGTCGGTATTGGCTTTGATGCCGTAGCCGTAACAGATGTGTACGGCTGTTTCGCAATTCAGCCCTTCGGTTGCACGCTCGAGTGTCGCGATTCCCCAGTCTTCGAGCTCGTCGAAAAACACGTTGAATGCGGGCTCGTCGATCTGAATGATGTCGACGCCTACCGCTTCCAAGTCTTTTGCCTCTTGGTTCAGAAGAGTCGCGAACTCCCATGCGAGCTTCTCGCGACTCCTGTAGTGGTCGTCGTAGAGCGTGTCGATCATTGTCATAGGGCCAGGCAGCGCCCATTTGATCGGCTGGTCGGTCACTGCTCGAAGGCGCGTCGCATCTGCGGCAAACACTGATTGTTCGCGGCTCACCGCACCGACAACCGTCGGAACACTCGCATCGTATCGGTCCCGAATTCGCACAGTTTCGCGTCGATCGAAGTCGACACCCTCGAGATGCTCGATGAACGTGGTCACGAAGTGCTGACGCGTTTGTTCACCGTCGCTGATGATGTCGAGACCGGCACGACGCTGCTCATCAGCTGCGAGCGCCTGAGCGTCGAGTCTTCCTTCGCGCAGTTCGTCGTCTCGTAATTTCCACGGCGACCAGAGCTTCTTCGGCGCACAGAGCCACGAGGGCTTGGGTAGGCTTCCGACGATCGAGGTGGGCAGGAGTGGGAACATCTCTTGTACCTTTCGGTCTCGCTCGGTCAGGCGCATCGATCGGTAGCCCACCGCTTCAGGACTGACCCGTACGGTTGCATCAGATTCACGTCGGCGAACTCTGCCTGTGTCGTCGCAAGTCGATTGCGCTCGACACGGTCGTAGCTCACCTGCGGAAGTGAATAGTTTTCGTTGTCGAGACTTGGCTGGTAGACCTCCGAGGCAGCAGTATTCGCGTTGTAAATTTCAGGCCGATAGATTTTTTGGAAAGTCTCCATCGTCGCGATCGTGCCCGCGAGTGCCAGGACCGAATAGTCGTTGAGCAAGTCACCGCAGTGGTAGAACGCCAAGGGAGCGAGGGATCCCTTGGGCATGAAGTAGCGAACCCCGAGACCCATTTTTCCGAAGTACTGATCGGTGATCGAGGTGTCCTCTGCCCCGTATTCGAGCCCGAGGACCGGGTGATGATTCGTGAGGCGACGGTAGGTACTGGAAGTCGACACACTGATACAGATGACAGGTGGTTGCGAGAACCGTTCACGGTACTCGGGCGAATCGACAAAACGCTGAAAGACCTGACCATGTACATCGCCGAAGTCGTTGGGAATTCCCGTCGCTCGGTGCTTCGGGAGCTGAACAACGAAATCGTGGTCGCGAATGTACGAGGAGAAGTTGTTTCCGACGATGCCCTCTGTGCGGGTGCCGGTAGTGGTATCGACTATTCCGACATCGAGAATTTCGATTACCGGAAATGCGGCGTCGGCCCCGACGGATACTAGTTGCAGATCCACCGAGATGATGTCGAGTTCGAGTGCGTAGCGGTCACCACGTGGATTGTCCCAGTGAACCACCTCGTTGAGACGGGTGTTCATCATCGTCACCGCGTTACGCAAGTTCTGTCGACCATCCTCGCCGCGTGCAAGATTCGCAAAGTTGGTCGTGCGACGCGAGTTCGTCGACGGGGTGTAATCCTCGTCGAAGCGTGTCGTGCTGATGCTGAAAGTACAGTCGTTCGTCATGCTGACCAGTAACCCCAATCACGTGCGGTGAATGTGGCGACGAACGCGTCACCACACGGGTTCTCTGCCTGAGCCCTCGCGACACTTCGACCGAGTTACTCGATGGTCGGGCCGATTTCTCAGGTCCATAGAACCGGGAGGCAACTGTTCGAAGCGGCCTGAGCATCAGCCTAAATCGACCAGTCGACATAGCCTAATCACTCTCGATTATCGCTGACCATAGGCAATGGCTATGTCAATAGGTCGACGCCGAAACCAGACACGACGTCGCGCATCTCCGCCACGAAGCGCTGAGCCTGGACGGTCAAAGACACCGAGGCATGACCGATCCAACCGATCTCGATGCGATCGTCGACATCGAGTGGAACGGAGACGATGGACGGATCGAGATCATCCGAGACAATGCCGGTGGAGATCGTGTATCCGCCCAGACCGATCATGAGGTTGAAGATGGTGGCACGATCGCTCACCCGGATTTCTTGTTTGGACGAACGGGTGGAGAGTATCTCTTCGGAAAGGTAGAAGGAATTGTTCGCGCCCTGGTCGAACGTGAGACGCGGATATTCTTCGAGATCACTCAGCTCCACACTCTCTCGCCCCGCCAAGGGATTCGTGCGGGCGATGAAAATATGCGGCGATGCCAGAAACAACGGCGTGAAAACCAGACCTGCCTCGCGAATCAGCTTGTCGATGACGCTTGCATTGAACTCGTTGCGATAGAGGACACCGAGTTCACTGCGGAGCGTGCGGACATCCTCGATGATTTCCCACGTGCGGGTCTCTCGAAGACCGAACGAATACTCCGGAGCCTCGGACGCTTTCACCATGCGAACGAAGGCGTCGACGACGAATGAGTAGTGCTGAGTCGAGACGGCCAAGAGTCGTCGAGCGGGCCCACGGCCGAGGTACCGCTGTTCCAAGAGTTCTGATTGCTCGACCACCTGGCGCGCGTAGCCGAGAAATTCGGTTCCATCCTCTGTGAGTGTCACCCCACGGGTCGAGCGAACGAAGAGGGTCCGACCCACGCGACGTTCCAGGTCTTTCAATGCGGCCGACATGGTCGGTTGCGCAATGTAGAGCAAGTCCGCCGCGGCACTGATGGACCCCTCGGCGGCCACTTCTACGAAGTAGCGCAACTGCTGAAGGGTAATGCCTCGCACCGTGCCCGCGACGTCCCGTGCCATGACAGAAATCATCGCACTTGTTCATCTCTCCGCACCCGAGCCGTCGACAGCGGGCTCGATCCAGCGACCAGGTCGAGAACAGCGGCCACCCAACGTGCAGTGGGGAATCGGACCAACGGGTTGGCCGGCGTCAGGCGACGACAGCGCGTTGCGGCACTCCCGAGTACTGGCTCAGTGGTCGGATCAGCGCATTCGACGCACCTTGCTCGATGATGTGAGCCGTCCAACCGGTGATGCGACTCATGACGAAAATTGGTGTGAACACGTCGATGTCGAAGCCCATCAGATAGTACGTCGGACCGGTAGGGAAATCGAGGTTGGGCTTGATGCCGGTGGCATCGTGCATGGTTTTCTCGAGGATGTCGTACATACGCACCCACTTGTCTCCGCCGGTCACCGCGGCGACGTCACGGAATGCTGCGTTCATCGTCGGCACGCGTGAGTCGCCGTTCTTGTAGACACGGTGTCCGAACCCCATGACCTTGTCTTTGGCTGCGAGTTTGTTCTGCAGCCACTGTGCGGCCCGTTCGGGGTCGTCGATCTCGAGCATGTCTCGCATGACAGCTTCGTTGGCACCGCCGTGCAACGGACCCTTCAGCGCTCCGATGGCGGCGGTGACGGCGCTGTAGATATCCGACAGTGTCGAGGTGACCACGCGGGCAGCAAAGGTGGAGGCGTTGAAGCTGTGCTCGGCGTACAGGATCAGGGAAACCTCGAAGGCCTTGACGATTTCCGGTTCGGGAACGGAGCCGAAGCACATGTAGAGGAAGTTCTCCGCGAATCCAAGATGCGAATGAGGGGCGATGGGATCGAGGCCGTGTCGGCGGCGATGGTCGGCGGCGACGATGGTCGGCAACACTGCCGTCATGCGCAGCGCCTTGGCCAGGTTCGCCGACACCGAATTATCCTCCTCGGCAGGGTCTTCGGCGCCGAGATAGCTGATCGCGGTGCGCACGACATCCATCGGATGACAATTGTCGGGCATTTTCGTCACGAGCGAGAGCAACGAGCGGTCTGCTCGCCGTTGGGCTCGCTCGCGCTGAACGAACAGTTCGAGTTGCTGCAGGGACGGGAGCTCGCCGTGCCACAGCAAATACGCGACCTGCTCGAAGCTGCAGTGCGCGGCTAGATCCTGCACGGCGTATCCGCGGTAGGTCAGCGAGTTCGTCTCGGGGACGACCTTGGAAATGGCGGTGGTGTCGACCACGACACCGGCCAGCCCCTTGTAGATGGCTTCGGTCATGACTTCGTCCCTAACGTGAAATTGAAAATCCCGGTATCGAATTCGTTGTACTTGTCGTACTCGAGCAGTTCGTACAGACGTGAGCGGGTCTGCATCCGGTCGAGGAGTCCCTTTTGCGTTCCGCGGTCGTGGATTTCACGCATTCCGGTTTCGATGGCACCCATGGCCAGTCGCAACGTGGTGACCGGGTACAGGACGGCGTTGTAGCCGATGTCCTCGAGTATCTGCGCGGAGATCAGCTCGGACTTGCCGAACTCGGTCATGTTCGCCAGCAGTGGGATGTCCACTGCAGCACGGAACTTCACGAAGTCGGCTTCCTCGGCGAGCGCCTCGGTGAAGATCAGGTCTGCTCCGGCGTCGGCATAAGATCTGGCTCGTTCGATCGCGGCGTCGATTCCGTCGATACCCGCTGCATCGGTGCGGGCGCAGATGACGAAGTTCGGATCTCGCCGCGCGGTGATGGCCGCGCGGAGGCGTCGCACCATCTCCTCTATCGGGACAATCGCTTTGCCGTCGAGGTGCCCGCAGCGTTTCGGGTTGATCTGGTCTTCGAGGTGCAGCCCAGCGATCCCCGCATCCTCGGCCGCCAGCACCGTGCGTGCCGCGGACATCGGCTCACCGAATCCGGTGTCGGCGTCGATCAGTACCGGCAAGTCGGTGACGGCCGCGATCTGCGCACTGTGGGTAATGACCTCGGTCAACGTGGTCAGTCCGATGTCGGGCAGACCGAGCCCGGCAGAGAATGCGCCACCGGAGATATAGACCCCCTCGAAGCCGATCTCCTGAATCAACTTTGCGGTCAGCGGGTTGATAGCGCCGGGAAGCCGAGTGATCGACGTCGACGCAAGCGTGGCGCGCAACGCAATACGCTTGTCCGCGGCCGACGTCGAGGCCGCAATGAGGCCCGGCATCAGAAGATGCCCTTCGGGGTCTTAGGAGCCCTCCCGAGGACATCGTCGGCGACGGCGAAGGTCAGCTGATCGAGTTCACCTGCGGCGAGCTCGGGAGCCCGCTCGGCTGCGCGAAGGAAGCGATCCTGTTCCCAGGGTGCGATCACACCATCGGCCAACGAACGGAACTTCGCGATGTACTGCTCGCGGGCGAACGGGCGGGCACCGAGGGGGTGCGCGTCGGCGACCGCGAGTTCGTCGACGATGACCGTGCCGTCTTTCAGCGTGATCTCCGCGCGTGCACCGAACGCCTTTTCGTCCGGATCGACAGAGTGGTATCGGCGCGTCCACTCGGGGTCTTCTACGGTCGAGATCTTGTTCCACAACGCGACGGTGTTCGGCCTCTGCGCGCGTTCGGGGGCGTACGAGTGCTCGTGATGCCAGATTCCGTCCTCGAGCGCGACTGCGAAGATGTACATCACCGAGTGATCGAGGGTTTCCCGGGAGGCGGTGGGATCGAACTTCTGTGGATCGTTCGAGCCGGTGCCGATGACGTAATGCGTGTGGTGACTGGTGTGCAACACGATCGTCTCGATCTGTTCGAGATCGGAGATCTTTTCCCGCATTCGTCGGGCGAGGTCGATCGGGGCCTGACTCTGGTACTCGGCGGAGTGTTCCTTCGTGTAACTGTCGAGAATTGCACGCTTGGCTTCACCCGGGCGGGGAAGCGGCACATGATATTCCGCGTTCGGTCCCCCGAGAAGCCACGCGATGACCCCGTCCTCACCCTCCCAGATCGGCGACGGGGCACCCTCGCCGCGCAGTGCTCGATCGACGGCTTCGACGGCAACCTTCCCTGCGAGCGCAGGGGCGTAGGCCTTCCAACTCGAGATCGACCCCTTGCGGGACTGACGGGTGGCTGTCGTGGTGTGCAGCGCTTGCCCGACGGCCTGGTAGATGGTTTCGGTGTCGAGGCCGAGCAGGGTGCCTATACCGGCGGCAGCAGAGGGACCGAGATGGGCAACGTGGTCGATCTTGTGCTCGTGCAACGAGATTGCGCGAACGAGGTCGATCTGAATCTCGTACCCGGTGGCCAGACCGCGGATCAGATCGCGCCCCGAGCGCCCGGCGTGCTGGGCGACCGCGAGGATCGGCGGAATGTTGTCCCCCGGGTGGGAGTACTCGGCGGCGAGGAACGTGTCGTGAAAGTCCAGTTCTCGCACCGCTACCCCATTGGCCCACGCGGACCACTCGGGTGAGTACTTTCCACCGATTCCGAACACAGTGGCACCGGGGCTGTACGGGTGCGCCTGCGCCTGTGTGCGAGCACTCGTCACTGGACGGCGCACCAGCGAGGCCGCAGCCACCGAGGCATTGTCGATGATCCGGTTGACGATCATCTCGGCCGTCGCTTCGGGTACCTCCACTGCGTCGGTGGCGACCTCGGCGACCTTCCAAGCCAGGTGCTCGGACTGGGGAAAGTCCTCGGCGGATGTACGGGTGCGTACGAGATGGGTCTTCACAGAAAATCCTCCGTGCTGATGAAAGGGCTTACTACGCTTCATTCACAAGCTACGCACGAGTCCGGACCTGCGGAAGACATCGCAAATGCCTATTTTTGCGAGGCAATTCCTGCAAATCGGCAAATGTTGCGAAGTCCAGTTCGGCTACAGTGTCGACACCCGAAGGAGGCAGCGACAAAGATGCAGAAGATCTACGCAGGCGGGCGGCTGCGTCGCCTACGCGAGGAACGACAGCTGACGCAGTCCGCGCTGGCGAAGACACTCGAGCTCTCGCCGAGTTACCTCAACCAACTCGAGAACGACCAACGACCTCTGACCGTCCAGGTACTGCTCAAGCTCAACACAATGTTCGAGCTCGACCCCTCGTTCTTCGCCACCGACACCGACGCTCGCCTCGTCGCCGACCTGCACGATGTACTCACCGAAACCTCCGACCGAGGCGAGGTGTCGATGTCCGACATCCAGGAATTGGTCGCGCGCATGCCGGACATCGGGCGCACCCTCGTGTCGCTGCACCGCAAGCTCCATGCAGCGACCGATCAGGTGGATCGGCTCACGGTCGGACTCGACGGGCCCAAACCCGATGTCCCGACGGGCGGTCACGCCCCGATGCCCTACGAGGAAGTCCGAGACTTCTTCTACGACCGGCGCAATCACATCCCCGAATTGGATACTGCGGCTGAGGAACTCTTCGAGCGAAGTGGGCTCAGTATCGGGGCGCTCGATCTACAACTCGCACGGGTCATCGAAGCGGACCACGGCATCACGGTGACTATCGGCGACGACGATCCCGGCGCACTCGGCCCCAAACGAATCTTCGACGACACCGGCGGGAATCTCCTGCTCGCGCGTCGACTGACCGCCGGGCAACGCGCCTACCAGATCGCAACCCAGCTGGCATTTCTCTCGCAGTCGACGACAATCGACACGATCGTCGATGCCGATACGAACCTGAGCACTCAGGCCCGAGAGCTGGCCCGCGTCGGGCTGGCCAACTATTTCGCCGGAGCCCTGCTGTTGCCCTACGGACGGTTCCTCGCCGCTGCGGAGTCGCTGCGATACGACATCGATCTGCTGTCGCTGACCTTCGAGGTCGGCTTCGAAACCGTGTGTCACCGATTGTCCACGCTGCAGCGACCAGGGGCGAAGGGCGTTCCGTTCTTCTTCATCCGCACCGACCGAGCCGGAAACATCTCGAAACGTCAGTCCGCCAGTGCATTCCACTTCTCACGTGTCGGTGGAAGCTGTCCACTGTGGGTTGTGCACGACGCATTCGCGGCATCGGGGCGAATTCTCACACAGATCGCCACCATGCCCGACGACCGCTCCTATCTGTGGATTGCGCGCGCCACCGACAGTGGCGGACTCGGATACCGATCACCACGGAAAAGTTTCGCGATCGGCCTCGGATGTGACATCGCCTATGCTCACAAACTGGTCTACGCCGACAACCTACCGCTGCACTCCCCCGGCGCATCGATTCCCATCGGTCCCGGATGCAGGGTGTGCGAACGCACTTCGTGTTCACAACGCGCATTCCCACAACTCGGACGCCAACTACTCGTCGACGAAGACGTCGACACCGACCTGCCCTACCCGTATACGTGAAAAAGGTGCGGGACGATCCGAGATCGACACCCGACAGCCGAGGCGAGAAACGTATTGGCACGTACGGCAACTCAACTCAGTCGAACTCGAAGTCAGGGACGGAATCCGACCGAAGTCCATACCCAACTTCGAGTTCAGCGGAAGTGTTGCCCCCCAGTCGGTCTCGACCCGACACTGTGCGGAATTCAATTCCGAAAGGTTGCATCTCGGTGGACCCCAGCGAATATATTTTCGTTGCTGCGTAACAGTTTTCGCACATCCCATCTCGTGCAGGTCCACGCTGGTGTGTACCGACTTGTGCCACTCTCGTGTCATCGCCAACCACCCGTAAGATCCCTGTGGACCCACCTGATCCTTGTCACACCGTGCTGGAGCAAAGGGCCGAATCGGGTAGCACC
Organism: Rhodococcus sp. 05-2255-1e; assembly: GCF_002259025.1. Taxonomy (NCBI): domain Bacteria; kingdom Bacillati; phylum Actinomycetota; class Actinomycetes; order Mycobacteriales; family Nocardiaceae; genus Rhodococcus; species Rhodococcus sp. 05-2255-1e. The sequence goes on from NZ_NOZE01000040.1 coordinate 289,076, forward strand.
GCAGCATGCCTGAGGATCTGATGCGAACTAGATTGTGTCAACGAGGTCAGCCTGGAAACAGCGATCACCTCCGGCGGGCAATCAGCGGGACTGCGCCTGGCAATTGTGATTCAGCACCGATACCTGTCTCTTCGCGTGCATGCTAATCAATCAAATGCTTTGTTACCTCGTCCGGTACGTCGACGACAACCAGTTAGAGTCCTCGGCTTTGCGCGAAATTTTGCGGCAGCACGACGTCGGACGGTGACAGCTCCTGCACCGACGCGCGCCCGAGGCCGAGCACCGCCGAATCCAAGCCACCGCGCAGAATGTCGAGCACGTTCTCCACACCGGCCTGACCGTTCGCCGCCAGACCCCACAGATACGCCCGCCCGATCAGCACCGCCCGCGCACCCAACGCCAACGCCTTCGCGACGTCACTGCCCCGCCGAATCCCGCCGTCGAGGGTGACCTCGACCTGATCTCCCACCGCTCCGGCAATCGCCGGCAACATCCGAATCGACGCCGGCGAACCGTCGAGATTGTTACCACCATGATTAGAGACAGAAATAGCGGTGCACCCGGCATCGACGGCCCGCAACGCGTCATCGACCCGCCCGATGCCCTTGAGCATGAACGGACCGTCCCACTGCGTACGTAGCCACGCGATGTCCTCCCACGACGGCAGCGGGGTGGACATCCACTCCCGATACGCGGCGAAGAACGTCGGCGCCGATTTCCCGGGCTCGGCGAGATTCGGGGCCGTCAAATCCGGGAACGTCCCCGTCCGCGCCCACCGTGCCAGCCACCGCGGACGGGCCAAGACTTCGGGTGCCAACCGCAGCATCGCCCACGCGTCGACGCGTTCCGGTATCACCGGACTCCCCCAATCGCGGCCCTCGGAGAACGACCAATCCATCGTCACGATCAGCCCGACCGCACCCGCAGCACGCGCCCGATCGAGCATGTGCGCCAACAACTCCCGCGAACCCACCCAATGCACCTGAAAGAACGTCTGCGGATTCGCCGCCACGACCTCCTCGATCGGTTTGCTCGCGAACAACGACAACCCCATCGAAACACCGCGCGATGCTGCCGCCCTCGCCACCGCCACCTCCCCGCCGGGGTGCACGGCCTGCACACCCGTCGGAGAGATCATCACCGGGAATGCCAGCGGCTGCCCCATCAGCGTCGTCGACAACTCCCGCGAATCCGACAGGTCGGCCACGTGAGGCGCGAACCCGAGCTCAGCAAACGCGGAAGTGTTGTCCAAGAGGGTGATTCCTCGCTCCGAGCCCGCGACCAACGCCGCGTACACAGACTTGGGCAACCGCTTCTGCGCGCGGCGCTGCGCCTCGGCGACGCTCTCGAACCACCCCGATCTGTCAGACACGGGGTTTGCTAGTCGACGCCGAGACGACGGTCGAATCCGAGTGGCATCACGACGTCCGACGGGGTCAGATCGTGGATGGACGAGTGCCCGAGACCGAGGACCGCCGAATCGACTCCGCCGCGCAGGATGTCGAGCACGTTCTCCACCCCGGCCTGCCCGTTCGCCGACAGACCCCACAGGTACGCCCGACCGATCAACACCGCCCGCGCACCCAACGCCAACGCCTTGACCACGTCACTACCCCGCCGGATGCCGCCGTCGAGGGTGATCTCGACCTGATCACCGACCGCCTCCGCGATAGCGGGAAGAGCGCGGATCGGAGCGGGGGTGCCGTCGAGATTGTTGCCACCGTGGTTGGACACCGAGATCGCCGTGCAGCCGGCGTCGACAGCCCGCTTCGCGTCGTCGACGCGCATGACGCCCTTGAGCATGAACGGTCCACCCCACTGCTCCCGCAGCCACGCCACGTCCTCCCACGTCGGGAGCGGGGTCCCCATCCATTCGCCGTACGCACCGAAGAACGTCGGAGCCGGACCACCCGTCGGCGGGGTCAGGTTCGGGGTCGTCAGATCCGGGATCTTCCCGGTCTTCGCGAACTCCCACAACCACTTCGGACGCATGACGCCCTCGGGAGCGAACTGGACC
>NZ_NOZE01000003.1:0-254717 GCF_002259025.1 Rhodococcus sp. 05-2255-1e
TACCACCTACGCTCTGGCCGCGGTCGCGGTTCTACCGATGGCCCTGGCCGGATGCACCGAGAAGTCCTCGACCGAGGCCGCGTCGGGCGATATCGCCGTCACGGCCACCGACTCGTCCTGCGACGTCGGTGCATCCGAGGGCACCACCGGAAACTCCACGTTCCAGATCACCAACAACGGCAGCAAGGTCACCGAGTTCTACGTCTACGGCGAGGGCGACCGCGTCATGGGCGAGGTCGAGAACATCGGACCGGGTCTGACGCGTCAGCTCATCGTCGCTCTGCCCGACCCCGGCACGTACCAAACCGCCTGCAAGGCAGGCATGGTGGGCGACGGCGTCCGGGCCGATTACGTCGTGACCGGCGATTCGGTTCGCCAGACGGACGAGGACGGCTTGCTCGCCGAGGCAGCCGACGGCTACAAGCGCTACGTCGTCAGTCAGATCGACGCGTTGCAGGAGACCACGACGTCGTTCGTCACCGCGGTCAAGAGCGGCGACGTTGCCGCAGCCAAGGCCCAGTTCCCCATCGCGCGTAGCTATTACGAGCGCATCGAGCCGGTCGCCGAGAGCTTCCCGGACGATCTCGATCCGCGCATCGACCTGCGTGAGCCCGACGTCGAGCCCGGCGCGGAGTGGACCGGCTTCCACCGCATCGAGAAGGACCTGTGGACGCAGGGACTGCAGCCCGACACCAATGCGATGGCCGATCAGCTCGAGGCCGACATCACCGAACTCGCAGACAAGATCAAGGCCGACGACTTCACCATCGACCCCGTCCAGGTCGCCGGTGGCGCACAGGGATTGCTCGACGAGGTCGCCAAGACCAAGATCAGCGGAGAAGAGGACTTCTTCTCGCACACCGACCTGTGGGACTTCCAGGCCAACGTCGACGGCTCGCAGGCAGCCATCGCGGCCGTGCGTCCGATCCTCGACGAGCGCAACGCCGAACTGGGCACCGCGATCGACGCCCGCTTCGCAGAACTCGACGCCGAACTCGCCAAGTACCGCAGCGGCGACGGCTTCGTCTTCTACGACACCGTGACCGAACCGCAGCGACAGGAACTGTCGAACAAGATCGACGCACTGTCCGCCGAAGTGAGCCAGGTGCAGGGTGTCGTTGCCGGACAGTAAGACTGGACAGTTCTCCCGGCGGCGCCTGTTCGGTGCCGTCGGGACCGGGGCTGCACTCGTCGGAGTCGGGGCCATCGCGGGACACGCGACGGCCTCGGGAGCCGAGGTGCCGACGTCGGACGTCGTCGAGTTCCGCGGCGACCATCAGGCCGGCATCGTCACCCCGGCACAGGACCGCATGCACTTCGTCGCGTTCGACGTCACCACCGACTCTCGCGACGAGTTCGTTGCGCTGCTGAAGAAGTGGACCCTGATGGCCGAGCGGTTGGTGCAGGGCGAGGAGACGTTCGACGGCGGAGCTGTCGACGGCGGCCAGTACAACCCGCCCACCGACACCGGCGAGGCTCTCGGCCTGTCCGCATCGTCGCTGACGCTGACGATCGGGTTCGGTCCGGCGCTGTTCGACCGATTCGATCTGGCGTCGAAAAAGCCTGCGTCGCTTGCCGATCTGCAGCACTTCCCGGCCGACAACCTCGACCCCCGCCGCTCCGGCGGAGACCTGTGCATCCAGGCCTGCGCCGACGACCCGCAGGTTGCCGTCCACGCCATTCGCAACCTCGCCCGCGTCGGGTTCGGCACGGTGTCGGTCAAGTGGTCTCAGCTGGGCTTCGGACGCACCTCGTCCACCTCGACCACACAGGACACCCCACGAAACCTGTTCGGCTTCAAGGACGGGACCGCCAACCTCAAGGCCGAGGACCCGTCTTTGCTGGACGAGAACGTCTGGGTTGCCCCTGACGACGATCAGGAATGGATGGCAGGCGGCTCCTACCTCGTGGCCCGCCGCATCCGCATGCTCATCGAATCGTGGGACCGCACCACGCTCAAGGAACAAGAGCGAGTGATCGGACGCAGCAAGGGAACCGGCGCACCGCTCGGCCAGAAGGACGAATTCGACGCACTCGACTTCGAGTCACAGGGACCGGAAGGCACCTTCATCGACAAGACCGCACACGTGCGTCTGGCGTCGAAGGAAAACCTCGGCGGCGTCCAGATCCTGCGTCGGGGATACAACTTCACCGACGGATCGGACGGCTTCGGACACCTCGACGCCGGACTGTTCTTCATCGCCTACTGCCGCGATCCCCTGACCCAATTCGTCCCGATGCAGTTGGCCCTGTCTCGCAAGGACGCACTGAACGAATACATCCAACACGTCGGGTCTGCGGTATTCGCGTGCCCACCCGGCGTCGGAGAATCCGAATACTGGGGTTCGACACTGTTCGAGTGATTCTTCGCCGGCCCCACCCCGTCCGGGCGGTGAGTTCGTGCACGCGGTTCGGTCTACATCGTCGTATGTTTTCGTCATCGACATCGGGAGCACATATGGGTCAGCTGGTTCGGGTACAGAATTTCACCGTCTCGAGCGACGGGATTGCTGCGGGCGAGGACCAGAGCCTCGAGAGCCCGTTCGGTCTCGACCATCTGGCACTGATGAGGTGGTACTTCGCCACCGCCAGTTTTCCTGGAAACGCCGGATCGAGCGGAAGCCGCGGACTCGACGACTACTTCGCCCGCGATTTCGCCCACAACATCGGTGCCGAGATCATGGGCCGACACAAGTTCGGGCCACAACGCGGACCGTGGGCCGATCACGAGTGGCAGGGCTGGTGGGGCGACGAGCCGCCGTTCCACACGCCCGTCTTCGTGCTCACCCACCACGAACGGCCGTCGATCACACTCTCCGACACCACTTTTCACTTCGTCGACGGCGAGCCCGCCGACGTACTGAAACAGGCGAAGGAGGCGGCCGACGGGAAGGACGTGCGACTCGGCGGTGGCGTCACCAGCATCCGCGAATTCCTCGACGCCGATCTGGTCGACACCATGCACATCGCCGTCACACCCATCGAATTCGGCTCGGGCCTGAAGCTGTGGGATTCACCCGACGAATTGAACGACAGATTCGAGCACGAAGTTGTCCCGAGTAGCAGCGGTATGACTCATCACTTGTTCTGGCGTAGGTAGCCGGGCCGGATCAATGCGCCTTTGTTGCACTCTGACCGACTGAAACCCACATTGATCCCGACCCGAGGGACGAGGAATGCCCCAGCCAACGCGAGTATTGGGCGAGTGAGAACAACTCAGGCGGAGTCGGCGTCGGAGGGAAAGTCCGACGCCGACATTCCGAGGTGCTCGATGTGATAGACGGCCTCGTCGAGCAGCATCGCGACGTGGTTGTCGTACAGGCGATAGATGACGCTTCGGCCCGAGCGCGTACCGGTGACCAGTCCCATGGCGCGTAACAACCGGAGCTGATGCGACACCGCCGACTGTTCCATTTCCACTGCGTCGGCCAAATCGTTGACCCCACTCGGCCCCTGCCGTAGCTGCGTCAGAATGCGCAGTCGACTCGGCGTGGCCAGAGCCTGGAGGGTCGCGGCCACCGTGGCGGCAGATTCGGCATCGAGCTGCGCAGGTGGCGTGCTGCGTCCCTCGACTCCATGTCCCATGCGACAACTATAGTTTATGTACACATGTAAAGGTCTTCATGTAATCCTGTACGGTGATGTTCGCACTGTCCGACGGAACGAAGGCCCGCATGACTTCCACCAGCACCGCCCCGGCACCGGCCGACGTGCGACATCCAGCCGGCGCAAGCCGCACCCGTCTCGTCGACATCGCCGAAGTCAGATGGGCGCTGGCCGCGACAGCACTGTTCGCCCTCGGACTTCTCGCGCAATTGATCGACGCGCCGACATGGACGTACTGGGCGCTGTACCTCGCCTGCTACGCCACCGGTGGGTGGGAGCCTGCGCTCGAAGGACTCCGGGCGTTGCGGGACCGAACTCTCGACGTCGACCTGCTGATGATCGTCGCCGCACTCGGTGCCGCCGCGATCGGGCAGATCTTCGACGGCGCACTGCTGATCGTCATCTTCGCCACGTCCGGTGCCCTCGAAGCGGTGCTCACCAGACGCACCGCCGACTCGATTCGGAGTTTGCTCGAACTGGCACCCGAGACCGCGACCGTGCTCGACACCGCCGGCCACGAACGAACGGTCGCCGCATCCGACCTCCGCCCGGGCGACATCGTGACAGTGCGCCCCGGCGAACGCATTTCGGGTGAAGGCACCATAGTCGACGGCGCATCCGACATCGATCAGGCCTCGATCACGGGGGAATCGGTACCCGTCTCGAAATCCGTGGGCGACGAGGTGTTTGCCGGCACCATCAACGGCACCGGCGCACTACGGATCAGGATCGACGTCGACCCGTCCGACACGATCATCGCGCGCATCGTCACCCTGGTCGAGCATGCGTCCGAGACCAAGGCCGAGAAGCAACTGTTCATAGACAAAGTCGAGCAGTACTACTCGAAGACCGTCGTGCTCTGTACCGCAGCGATATTCGCGGTACCGATGCTGCTCGGGAACGACCTCGAATCGTCGTTGCTGCGGGCGATGACGTTCATGATCGTCGCGTCACCGTGCGCGGTGGTCCTGGCGACCATGCCGCCCCTACTCGCAGCGATGGCCACCGCCGGCAGGAACGGCGTGCTGGTCAAGTCTGCCGTGGCGATGGAACAGCTGCGCTCCATCGACACGGTCGCCTTCGACAAGACGGGGACCCTCACCGAGGGAACACCGCGAGTCGAACGCATCGACGCGCTGGGTGAGTTCACCGAGCACGAGGTACTCCGCCTGGCAGCTGCAGCGGAGAACGGAAGTGAGCACCCCATCGGGACTGCCGTCGTCGAATTCGCGAAGGCTAGAGGTGTGTCGATAACGACCGCAACGCACTTCGATTCGACACCCGGCATGGGAGTCACGGCCAGGGTCGACGGCCGCACCGTCACGGTCACCAAACCCGAAGCCGCACAGTACAACACGAACGCCCCGGCCGAGCGCACCGCCGCCCTTCGAGAAGCCGAGGGCATGACGGCGGTGATCGTGCACCTCGACGGAGAAGCGATCGCGGTGATCGGACTCGTCGACATCGTTCGCGCCGAAGCCGACACCACGGTCGCAGGTCTCGAACGTCTGGTCGGCACCCGACCGGTGCTCCTTACCGGCGACAACGACCGCGTCGCTCGAGCAGTCGCAGCGCGCGCCGGAATTGTCGACGTACGCGCGGGGCTGCTGCCCCAGGACAAGGCCGAGGCCGTCACACAACTGCAGATGGAACGTACCGACGGCGAGACCCCGCGGCGAGTGCTGTTGGTCGGCGACGGCGTCAACGACGCACCGGCGATGGCCACGGCCGACATCGGTGTCGCCATGGGACGTCGAGGATCCGATCTCGCGCTCGACACCGCCGATGCCGTCCTGATCCGCGACGACCTCGGGGCCCTGGCGTCCGTCATCGCGCTTTCGCGGCGGGCTCACCGCATCGTGGTCGCGAACCTGGCGATTGCGGCGACGTTCATCGTGGTATTGGTGGCCTGGGATCTGATCGGTACCCTTCCGCTACCGATCGGCGTGGCCGGTCACGAAAGCTCCACGGTCATCGTTGCTTTGAACGGGATGCGATTGCTGTCTTCGCGTGCCTGGAAGCAGAAAGCGTCCCGGTCAGCCCCGTAGACCCCAGTGTTCGATCCAATCCAACGCACTCATCTCTCCCGGCGTGACGCCCGCATTGCGGGCCGATGCCTCGGCATTACGGATCAACGCGGCGAAATCGAGTACTCGACGCCGTAATGCGTCCTCGGCACTGTCCCCGCCGTTCGAATGGTCGACGCCGATGTGGACGACCCGCAAACCGTCCGGAACGAGCTCGTCGGGCAGTCCCGCCTTGCTCGCGCGACCGATCACCTTCTGCGCCAATGCAAGTGACGGCTGAGACATCGCGATACCGTCCAGGCAGGAGCCCCTGGCTTTTTCCGACGCCTTCTTCTCTTCCCACATCCGCTCCTGCTCGACGATGTCGATCGGTCCGGTGTCGGTTCGGCTCAGATGCGGGCTGCGGTGTGTCAGCTTCCGCACCAGACCTGCGGCAACGTCATCGACGTCGAAGGGGTCCTCGGCGGCGTCCTGAGCGATCCGGGAGTGAAAGAGCACCTGTAACAACAGGTCTCCCAGCTCTTCACGGAGGTCGACCAAATTGCCGGCGGCGATGGCGTCGAGCAGCTCGTAGGTCTCTTCCAGAAGATAGCCGCGCAGCGACTCGTGCGTCTGCTGAGCTTCCCAGCCGCCGACGCTACGCAAACGGTCCATCAGCTGGACCGCCGCGATGACGTCGTCGCCAGGAAGCTTCTCGGCCGCGACGACGCGTTCGCCGCGGGCGATCCGGTTCTGTACATCGGGATTGGTCCGGTCGGTGCTCACCAACACGGCATCGACGTCGTCGGGCGCGGCGGTGCCGGAGAACAACCAGCGCACCTTCACCGGAACCTCTTCGGTGAACTGCACTGCGCCACCGAGAAATTCGACGGCGTCCACCGGTACCTGAGTAGGACGAACAGGGTCGAGCAGAACGATCGTCACCGCTACACCCCCACAGTTTGCTCCAACAGGACGGACCGAGATGGCTTCCCGTCCAAGGATAGGATGAGATCGGCGATGAACTGCACCAATTCGACATCGCGGACGCGCGCCGCTCCGACACCGCCGCCTTCGACGCGGGGCAACGGCAGCTGCACCACTCCGGTGGTCGCACGATACGTCGCGCTCGGGTAGAGGCGCTTGAGCCTGATCTGCTTGGAATCGGGCAGGTCCATCGGAGCCAATTTCACCTGTGTCCCGGCCACATTGACGTCGGTCAGGCCGTACTCCTTGGCGATCAAGCGCAGCTTCGCGATGGAGACCAGGCGGCCGACCTCCTCGGGTAGCGGGCCGTAGCGATCGACGAGTTCGTCGATGACGGCGTCGATGCCCTCGGAGTCGGCCGCGGCGGCGAGCTTCCGGTAGCCCTCGAGCCGAAGCCGGTCGCTGGTGACGTAATCCGGTGGGATGTTCGCGTCGACGGGGAGGTCGATACGCACTTCCTTGGGTGCCTCGTCCGTCGTGATCGGCTTACCGTCGGCGGCCGCGCGGTAGGCCTCGACCGCTTCACCGACGAGCCTTACGTACAGATCGAATCCGACGCCGGCGACGTGGCCGGACTGCTCGGCTCCCAGAACGTTTCCGGCACCACGAATTTCGAGGTCCTTCATCGCCACGGCCATACCGGCTCCGAGGTCGGAGTTCTGCGAGATGGTCGCCAACCGGTCGTAGGCGGTTTCGGTGAGCGGCTTCTCCGGCGGGTACAGGAAGTACGCGTACCCGCGTTCGCGGCTACGACCCACTCGACCGCGCAGCTGATGCAGCTGGGACAGGCCGAGCGAATCGGAGCGTTCGACGATCAGCGTGTTGGCGTTGGAGATATCGAGACCGGTCTCGATGATGGTGGTGCACACCAACACGTCGGTCTCGCGTTGCCAGAAACCCTGCACGGTGCGTTCGAGTGTTTCCTCGTTCATCTGACCGTGTGCGGTCGCCACTCGCGCCTCGGGGACGAGATCCCGAATCTTCTTGGCGGCCTTGTCGATCGAGCTCACTCGGTTGTGCACGAAGAACACCTGGCCGTCACGCAGCAATTCGCGCCGAATGGCGGCGGCAACCTGCTTGTCGTTGTAGGCACCGACGTAGGTCAGCACCGGATGCCGCTCCTCGGGCGGGGTGAGGATGGTCGACATCTCGCGAATGCCCGCCAGGCTCATCTCCAGCGTTCGCGGAATCGGGGTGGCCGACATCGTCAGCACGTCGACGTGAGTACGGAGCGACTTGATGTGCTCCTTGTGCTCGACGCCGAAACGCTGCTCCTCGTCGACGATGACCAGGCCGAGGTCCTTCCAGGCGACACCGGTCTGCAGCAACCTGTGCGTGCCGACGACGATGTCGACGGTGCCGTCGGCCAATCCGGCCATCACTTCTTTGGAATCGGCACCGTGGGTGAAGCGCGAGAGCCCCTTGACCGTCACCGGGAACGACGCCATCCGCGCGGTGAACGTCTGCAGATGCTGTTGAGCGAGAAGCGTTGTCGGGACCAGGACGGCCACCTGCTTGCCGTCCTGAACTGCCTTGAACGCGGCGCGCACGGCGATCTCGGTCTTGCCGTAACCCACATCGCCGAGGATGACGCGGTCCATCGGGACGGCCTTCTCCATGTCGGCCTTGACCTCGGTAATGGCTGTCATCTGATCGACCGTCTCGGTGAACCCGAACGCATCTTCCATCTCGCGCTGCCACGGAGTGTCGGCCCCGAACGCGTGTCCCGGAGCCGCCTGGCGAGCGGCATACAGCTGCACGAGTTCGCCGGCGATCTCGCGAACCGCCTTGCGCGCCTTGCGTTTGGTGTTCGCCCAGTCGGACCCGCCGAGCTTGCTCAGTGTCGGCAGTTCGCCGCCGACGTAGCGCGAGAGTTGATCGAGCGAATCCATCGGCACGAACAGTCGGTCGCCGGGGTGACCGCGCTTGCTCGGCGCGTATTCGACGACGAGGTATTCGCGCCGGGCACCGCCGATGGTGCGCTCGACCATCTCGACGAACCGGCCGATGCCGTGCTGATCGTGGACGACGCTGTCGCCGGCAACGAGAGCCAGCGGATCGACCTGATTGCGACGCTTCGCCGGTAGCTTGCGCCCCTCCCCCGCCGCCGCGACACGGTTGCCGGTGAGGTCGCTCTCGGTGACGACCACGAGCTTCGCGTCGGGGAACACCAGACCGTCGTGCAACGATCCGCACAGGACGTTGACGACGTCCGGAACCGGGACGGCACCGGAATCGAGGTGTGCGGCAGGCACTTCGGCCTCGGCGAGGCGCTCGATGATGCGCTTGGCGGTACCGGCTCCGGCCACGGAGATGACGGCCCGTCCACCGGTGGCGATGTGGGCTCGCAGGGTGGCGTACAGCGCCGTCAACGCTTCCTCGGAACCTCGCACCTCGGGCACGGGATCGACGGCGAGCTCCACTTCTTCGCCGTTGCCCGACGCCAAGGGGCTGATGGTCCACCACGGCCGGCCGTGCACCTGGGCCGATTCGCGTACCTGCCGCAGCGAGCGGTACGCGGAGGCACCGAGATCGAGCGAGGCCCCCTCGAGGCTGGACGTATCGAGGGTGGACGTATCCAGCGGCGCGGCTCCACCGATGGATGCCGCAGTCCAGGACGCTTCGAGGAATTCCTGTCCGGTGCGGACCAAATCGGTTGCGCGAGTTCGGATTCGCTCGGGATCGCAGAGCAGGACGTGGGTCCCGGCGGGCAATGTGTCGGCGAGCAGTTGCAACTCGCCGGGTTGCAACAGCGGCAGCAGCGCCTCCATGCCCTCCACCGGGACTCCGGCCGACAGCTTGTCCAGCATCTCTACCAACGCGGTGTCACCGGCATTGTCGGCGGCGAGCACGGCCGCGCGATCGCGAACCTCCTGCGTGAGAAGCAATTCTCGACACGGCGGCGCGATGACGAGATCGACCTCGTGATCGGGGAGCGATCGCTGATCGGAGACGGCGAATGCGCGGAGCTCGGTGATCTCGTCGCCCCAGAATTCGACGCGGACCGGATGATCGGCCGTCGGCGAGAACAGGTCCAGTATGCCGCCGCGGACGGCGAATTCGCCGCGCTTGCCCACCATGTCGACGCGCAGGTAGCCGAATTCAACGAGGCGATGGATCAGCCCGTCGAAGTCCAGATCGAGACCGACTTTGAGCGTGACGGGTTCGATCTCGCCGAGACCCGGGGCCATCGGCTGCACCAGCGAGCGAACGGTGGTGACGATGACACGCAGCGGATCGCCGTAGTCGCTGTCACCGGGGCGGGCGAGACGACGGAGCACATCGAGCCGCTTGCCCACGGTATCGGCGCTCGGGGAGAGCCGTTCGTGCGGCAGCGTCTCCCACGACGGGAACATGGCGACGCCGCCACCGAGAATCTGGGTGAGTTCACTCGTCAGGTCGTCGGCTTCGCGTCCCGTCGCGGTGACGACCAGAAGTTGGGTGTGCTGTGCGATTGCGGCGGCCACGAACGGGCGCACCGAGTGCGGCCCGATCAACGTGTGCTCGGCCGTTCCGATCGCGTCGGCGACCGCGACCATCGACGCATCCGTCAACGCGACACTGGCGAGCCCCGAAAGGTGAAGCGCCGCGTCGGGAACGATCGGGGCCGGCCCGGACGTGGTCATGGCAGGCAGGGAATCGGAAGACAACAGCAATGCTCCTGAACGAGTCGAGGCGATGGCTGCGCACGCACAGTCCCGTCGAGTCTATGGGAGCGCACCGACACCGTGACACGCGGGAGATGCCGTCGAACCAGGACCGAGCCCGAGAATCAGGGCCTCGAAATCAGGGCCTCGAAATCAGAGCCTGGAACTGGGGGCCCGAACTACGGACCGAAGCGAATGACGCGACGGGCCGCGAATTCGCGGAAGTAGTCCAACTTGTTGGTCGGCACCAGCGCGGGGAGCAGGTAGTACCAGAGTCGCTCCATGCGCGAGGGCAGTTCCTCGGTGGTGGAGGTGGCGACGGCGACCATGTGAACGCCGGTGAGGATTTCGAGCACGAGCGAACCGATGGTGCTCGGATCCGAACTGGGGTCGATGTCACCCTGTGCGATGGCCTTGGCGGCGAGCTTGTCGAACGCGACGCTCCAGCCGGCCATGACGTTGCCCTCGGTGCCGCGGTAATCACCGATCTGATGGCTCAGACGCAGCATCGCCGACACCATCGGGTCGGTGACGGAGAGGTCGACGACGATGTAGGAGATCCCGATCGCAGCTTCCAGGGCCGGGATGCGCCCGTCGTTGAACTGCATGCAAGCCGTGCTCAGACGCGCATTGCCCTCGTCGATGACCGCACGTGCGAGTTCTTCCTTCGAGCCGAAATGGAAGTACAACGCGCCCTTGGTGACCTGGGACTGAGAGATGATTTCACTGAGGCTTGCGTTCGCGTACCCGAGGCGCAGGAAGACATTCGCTGCGCCTGCAAGCACGGTGTCGCGAGTGATCTCAGCGCGAGCCTGCCTGACCATAGGATCCGCCTCTGCGATTGAACTTCCACTGCGCAAATTACGCCCGAACGGTACCACTGAGCAGCTTTACGTTTGACGTCAACATGCATCGGTCCGGATGACAATCGCCCCTGATGTGTTGCGGCCCTCCCGCCCGACAAAGGGGACGATACCCCCTTTTTTCCTCGGTGAGAGCCGAAACAGAGTTGTCATTCCTCGGTCAGTCGAGGGTCCGCCTCCAGATTCGTCAGCCCGTTCCAGCAAAGGTTCACCACGTGGGCCGCAACCACTTCCTTGGGCGGCGTTCGCACGTCGAGCCACCACTGGGCCGTCATCGACACCATGCCGACCAACGCCTGCGCATACATCGGCGCGAATTCCGGATCCAGACCGCGCCGGGAGAAATCCCCCGCGAGCATGTGCCCGACGCGTCCCACAGCCTCGTTGAGGAGAGACGAGTACTTGCCGTCCTCGGCCGAGGCCGGCGAATCACGGACCAGAATGCGGAATCCGTCGGTGCGCTCCTCGATGTACGTCAGCAGGGCGAGCGCGACTCGTTCGACCCGAATACGCGACCGGTTGAGTTCGAGTGAACTGGTGATCATCCCCAGCAGCGTCGACATCTCGCGATCCACGATGACGGCATAAAGGCCTTCCTTGCCCCCGAAGTGTTCGTAGACCACCGGCTTGGACACGTTCGCGCGTCCGGCGATCTCCTCCACCGACGCCGCCTCGTACCCACGCTCGGCGAACAGCGTGCGCCCCACCTCGATCAACTGCTCGCGTCTCTGTGTCCCCGTCATGCGTACACGAGGTGTGCGTTCCTGCTCGGAGGCTGCGCCTGTCATCGAAAACCGCTTCCGTCACCGACCGTGGGCAATGCGGACGTCGAATCGACGCCTACTACAGACTAACGATGCCCGATCCATCCGTTTTTCCTGTCGCAGGGGCCGCGCCGGAACGACGCGAGTGGTCTGTTATGCGTCGCGGTTCGACTCACCGCCACCTCTCATGCGAGGATCGGTGCGCTCAGTGGGAGCGCAGCGGCTAACGAAGGCGTCGTTCTCTTCGTCGGCCACTGCTGCCACCGCTGGTCGATTATCCGCCGTGGTGTAATGGCAGCACCTCTGATTTTGGTTCAGATAGTTCAGGTTCGAGTCCTGGCGGCGGAGCGAGCAAGACCATTCGTGCATGCCCGTTTCGCGTCATCGCCCCGAGGAGCTCAATGCCTGTGCAGACCGCCGTGGTCGTTCTCGCTGCGGGTGCAGGTACCCGAATGCGGTCCAAGACTCCGAAAGTTCTGCATCCCCTGGCCGGCCGCACCATGCTCGCCCATGCGCTTCACGCCGCCGCCGATCTGGGCCCGGACCACCTGGTCACCGTTGTCGGCCACGATCGCGAACGGGTGAGCGCCGCAGTTCACGATCTGGCCGCCACGTTCGGCCGCACCATCCACACCGCAGTGCAGGATCGACAGCTCGGCACCGGGCACGCCGTCCAGTGCGGCCTCGCGGCGCTGCCGGACGACTTCGAGGGCACCGTCCTCGTCACTGCCGCCGACGTCCCGCTGCTCGACGGCCATACCCTCAAAGCTCTGCTCGACGAGCACCTGAGCGCTCCCCGCCCAGCGGCGGCGACGGTACTGACCTTCCTCCCCGAGGACGCCAACGGCTACGGCCGCATCGTGCGTACGGACGACGGCGAAGTGGCCGAGATCGTCGAACATGCCGACGCCACTCCCGCTCAGGTACTCATCGGTGAGGTCAACTCCGGCGTCTACGCATTCGACGCGGTCGCTCTGCGCACGGCATTGGGCAAGCTCAGCACCGCCAACGCGCAGCACGAGCTGTACCTGACCGACGTGGTCAAGATCAGCAAGGCCGACGGCAAGGCCGTCTACGGCACCCAGCTCGCCGATCCGGACCTGGTGGTGGGCGTCAACGATCGCGTTCAGCTGGCGCACGTCACGTCCGTGCTCAACCGCCACATCATCGAACGACACATGCGCGCAGGAGTGACCGTCGTCGATCCCGCGACCACCTGGATCGACATCGACGTCACCCTCGGCGCGGACGTACGCATCGAACCCGGCGTTCAACTCCACGGCAAGACGCACATCGCCGACGACGCGGTCGTCGGTCCCGACTCGACACTGCGTGACGTCGAGATCGGCGAGCGCGCGTCGGTCGTCCGTACCCACGCCGAGCAGGCCGTCATCGGCCCCGATGCGACGGTCGGGCCGTTCACCTATCTCCGTCCTGGAACTGTCCTCGGCACCGGCGGAAAACTCGGTGCCTACGTGGAGACGAAGAACGCGACGATCGGCAACCACACCAAGGTCCCGCATCTCACCTACGTCGGCGACGCCACGATCGGGGAGCACAGCAACATCGGCTGCTCCAACGTCTTCGCCAACTACGACGGCGTCAACAAGAGCCGCACGGAAATCGGATCCCACGTACGCACAGGATCCGACTCGACGTTCGTCGCCCCTGTGCACGTGGGCGACGGCGCTTACACCGGTGCAGGAACAGTGGTTCGGGACGATGTTCCTCCCGGCGCACTGGCCGTGTCCGGTGGCAAGCAACGCAATATCGAAGGCTGGGTCGTTCACAACAGGCCCGGAACCGAAGCTGCACAGGCAGCGGCGCGCGCAGATCGTGCTCGGCAAGAACTAAAGGACGGCGAAAAGCAGTGACCACCCCTAATTGGATCGACAACCAGAAGAACCTCATGTTGTTCTCTGGCCGAGCACATCCGGAGTTGGCCGAGCAGGTCGCCAAGGAACTCGGAATCGACGTCACCCCGCAGACGGCACGTGACTTCGCCAACGGCGAGATCTTCGTGCGCTTCGAGGAGTCGGTCCGCGGATCGGACGCGTTCGTTCTGCAGTCGCACCCGTTCCCGCTGAACACCTGGCTGATGGAACAGCTCATCATGATCGACGCACTCAAGCGTGGATCCGCCAAGCGCATCACCGCGATCCTCCCGTTCTACCCGTACGCACGCCAGGACAAGAAGCACCGCGGCCGCGAGCCGATCTCCGCTCGCCTCGTCGCCGATCTGCTCAAGACCGCCGGTGCCGACCGCATCATCACCGTCGATCTGCACACCGACCA
This sequence comes from Rhodococcus sp. 05-2255-1e, assembly GCF_002259025.1. Taxonomy (NCBI): domain Bacteria; kingdom Bacillati; phylum Actinomycetota; class Actinomycetes; order Mycobacteriales; family Nocardiaceae; genus Rhodococcus; species Rhodococcus sp. 05-2255-1e. Next base: position 14,169 of record NZ_NOZE01000003.1, read on the forward strand.
GATCCAGGGCTTCTTCGACGGCCCCGTCGACCACATGCATGCCCACAGCCAGCTCGCCGATCACATCCGCGGCAAGTACAGCCTCGAACACATCACCGTCGTCTCCCCCGACTCCGGCCGCGTGCGCGTCGCCGAGAAGTGGGCCGACTCGTTCGGCGGCGCACCGCTCGCCTTCATCCACAAGACGCGTGATCCCCTGGTGCCCAACCAGGTCAAGTCCAACCGCGTCGTCGGCGAGGTCGAAGGCCGCACCTGCATCCTCATCGACGACATGATCGACACCGGCGGCACCATCGCAGGCGCAGTCAAGGTACTCAAAGAAGCCGGAGCGGGTGACGTCGTCATCGCCGCAACCCACGGCGTGCTGTCCAACCCGGCCGCCGAGCGCCTCGCCAACTGCGGTGCCAAGGAAGTCGTCGTCACCAACACCCTGCCGATCAGCGACGAGAAGCGCTTCGACACGCTGACCGAACTCTCGATCGCACCGCTGCTCGCCCGCACCATCCGCGAGGTCTTCGAAAACGGTTCGGTCACCAGCCTTTTCAACGGCAGCGCGTAGTACCCCTGGGTCATTCCGCAGGCTCCACTCCCGACCCCCAGGTCTGTTTCGCTCGATCCGAAACCCGCTCCGCCCGCTCCCCACCTGCACTGCATGAACTACGTCACGCCCGTGGCCGGAATATGCAGCTCGCGAGACGGGGGCGTGCGGGGCGGGTTTTGTTGTCACCTAAGATGACTCGTCGTGATCGACGCACATTCTCTCAACGCCCCGGCCGGAACTACTACCGTCAGAATCGCTCGATGGACGCCGGGCGGGTGCGTCTGGTGCGGCAGCACCGACAGCGTCGAAACCTTCCGTAACGAGCCGCGGTGCGGTCTGTGCCGAGAGAAGGAAGCCGTCATCGACGAGGCGAAGCACTTCATCGGCATGTACGGCCTGCGGCCTCTCGGTGGCACGCTCGCGTCCGACGACGAGGAGGAGCGCGAGTACCGCGTCACCGCCCGCGATGCGCGTGAGGTGCTCAACCGCATTCGACTCGAGAAGCTCCCCGACCCGGCCGCGGTCCGCAAAGCGTTGCGGCCCAGAGCCGCTGCTGCAGTGAACGCAGCGGCGTCTTCTTCGGCGACGACGTCGGGGTCTGCTCCGGCGAAGGCACCCACCAAGAAGTCGCAGGCCGGTGTCACCGGGATCGACGCGATCGAACTGCAGTCGCGGGTGGAGAAGTTGCTGACTCAGCTCACCTCGGTGGACGAACAGATCAGCGCACTGGACGGCGCGCAGGGCCTACCGGCACGCGCACGTATGAAGGATCTCGAGAAGCAGCGGACGACCGTTCTGACGACGCTGGCCGCCCTCGAGAAGGCGCGTCGCCGCACCAACTGATGCACGTAGTCTGATCGAGTGCTGCGCAAGCTTTCGATCTCACGGCAGGTACTCGACGCCGCGTACGCGGTCGTGTTCGTCCTGCTGCTGCTGGCGTCCACCGTGAACGGAGTCGCCGGTACCGCAGGTGTGGGCGTTCTGGTCGGGTTCGGCGTTGCACTGGCCATCCGACGCCGATCACCACGATGGTCCTTGGCGCTCGCCTGGGTGCTGGCCGTCGTGCAGATGGTCACCGGAGTGCTGCCGCTGTCCGCGGACACTGCGATCTTCGCGATTCTGTATTGCACGGCCGCGTACGGCGACAACGTGGTTCGACGCCTCGGGCTCGCGTCCGCCGTCGGCGGCGGAGTGATCGCAGCGGTGTATCTGGCCTACGTGGACGGAAATCCGTTCGGCCCACCCACGGAAGAGGGCTTTCAGGAACCCCGGCTCCTACAGTTCGCTTTCCTCCTCGCGGGCCTGTGGGCGATACTCGGGTTGTCCTGGGCCTTGGGTCGCTTGGCTTACGCGCGGCGCACATCGATCGAATCCGCGCACGCCCGTGAGCTCGCGGAGGTTCATCAGGCCCGCGCCGAGCACGAGGTGGCAATCGAGCAGGAGCGCAACCGAATTGCCCGCGACATGCACGACATCGTCGCGCATTCGCTGGCCGTGGTGATCGCACAGGCCGACGGCGCGCGGTACGTACGCGCTGTCGATCCCGCCGCGGTGGACACCGCACTGACCACCATCTCCGATACCGCTCGCGCCGCGCTGTCCGATGTACGGGTACTGCTCGGCCAGCTGCGACACAGTCAAGGCGACCTTCCGAACCCTACGTCTGAGGATCTGGATCGACTGCTCGCCTCGATGCGGGCCACCGGTCTGCAGATCGACGCCACCATCGACACCACCGGCTCGTCGTTGGGGGCCGGAGCGCACCTGGCGCTGTACCGCATCGCACAGGAATCGTTGACCAATGCGCTGCGCCACGGCGACCCGGACGAGCCGGTGTCCGTCACCATCGAATCCGATTCTGCCGGCGTCGAACTGACGGTCCGCAACAGTGTCCGTCCCGGCCGTTCGGTCACCGAATCCTCCGGCCACGGTGTCGCCGGCATGAAGGAGCGTGCCGGTCTCTCGGGCGGTACGTGCATCGCGTCCGGTGACGACTCGTCGTGGACCGTCACTGCGTGGCTGCCTGCCGCGTCCGAAGCCAGCAAGGGAAAAGTGTCATGAGCGAGCGCATCAGAGTGGCCCTGGTGGACGACCAGCAACTGTTCCGGGCGGGCATTCGTATGCTCATCTCCTCCCAGTCCGACCTCGAGTTCGTCGGGGAAGCCGGGAACGGCGTCGAGGCCGTTGCGCTCGCTGCGTCCGCAACGCCGGACGTGATGCTCATGGACGTACGGATGCCGGTGCTCGACGGTATTGCCGCCACCGAGCAGATCCTGGCCGCATCCGAGCACCCGCCCCGGATTCTGGTCTTGACGACGTTCGATCTCGACGAGAGCGCTGCACGTGCAATCCGTTCCGGTGCAAGCGGATTCGTCCTCAAGGACGCCGACCCGGAGTTCCTCCTCGCCGCGATCCGCACGGTGCACGCGGGCAACTCGGTCATTGCTGCGTCGGCGACGACCGGCCTGCTCGCGCACTTCACCCCGACTCCCGCTGTACCGAAGGCACCGGCCGAATTCGCCACTCTCACGGCGCGGGAGAAGGAGCTGTTCAGGCTCACCGCACGAGGGTTGAGCAACTCCGAGATCGCCGAGCTGGAGTATCTCAGCGAAGCCACCGTGAAGACACACATCAGCCGCATCTTCGCCAAACTCCACCTGCGTGATCGGGTGCAGTTGGTGGTCTACGCCTTCGAGCACGGACTGACTGGAGACTGACACCGAAGTCATCCTGCAGATGTACGACGCGAAGACTCGCGCCTGATTACTTCGGTCCTGCGAATTCATAGCGTTGGTGCCATGACGATCACAGCAGGCCCTGTTGCACGGGCAATCCAAGTCAGCAAGCATTTCGGCGACTCGTCCAACCCGGTGAGCGCGCTCGACAACGTCTCTCTCGACATTCACGGCGGCAGGTTCACCGCCATCATGGGGCCATCGGGTTCCGGCAAGTCCACCCTCATGCATGTCATGGCAGGGTTGGACACCCCCAGTTCCGGGCAGCTCATGCTGGCCGGAGCCGACATCACGTCGGCGGGCGACGACGCTCTGACGACGTTGCGCCGCAAGCAGGTCGGCTTCATCTTCCAGTCGTTCAATCTCGTTCCGACGCTCGACGTCAGGGGCAACATTCTGCTGCCGTTCGAGCTGGACGGCCGAGCGCCCACCGCTGAGGAGTCGGCCTGGATCGAGCAACTCATCGACACCCTGGGGTTGCAGAGCCGCGTCGGGCACCGGCCCCATCAGCTCTCGGGTGGGCAGCAGCAACGCGTCGCGATCGCTCGCGCTCTGGGTACTCGGCCGCAGCTGATCTTCGCCGACGAGCCCACCGGCAACCTCGACTCCCGCACCGGGCGTGAGGTTCTCGGCCTCCTCGCTGCGGCGGTACATCAGTACCGCCAATCCATCGTGATGGTCACCCACGATCCAGTCGCGGCCAGTTACGCCGATCGCATCGTCTTCCTCGCCGACGGCCGGATCGTCGACGAACTGGGACGCTCGACGCCGGAACAGATCTCGAACTACATGCTGGGAATGGAAGGTGTTCTCCGATGAGCGTGTCCACATCTGCTCGGGCGTCTCGGGAACACGGTGCGAGCATTCTGGTGACGGCGCTCGCGTCGTTCTTCGGCGTCGTGCTGATCCAGGCCACTGCGTTTCTGGTCGACATCTTCGACGACGGCAGCGACAGCACCGGAATCGTGGCGTTGTACTGCGTGGCACTGGTGTTCATCGGCCTTGCCCTGTATGTCGCGGCTGTCGTCACCTCGAACACGTTCGCGACGATCGTGGCCGGCCGCACCCGCACCATCGCGCTGCTCCGCCTGCTGGGTGCCCGGGCTCGTGATCTGCGTCGATCGGTCGCCCGGGAAGGCTTCCTCGTCGGGTTGTTCGGTGGCGCAGTCGGTCTGGTGCTCGGTGTCGGTGTCAGTCACCTGGCCCGCGCCGTCGCGGTATCGGCCCGTCAGTTGCCGGATGTGCAGTACACGTCCGTGCAACCGCTGGTGGTCCTTCCCGTCGTCACCGTGGTTCTGACGACGACGTTGGCGTCGTACGTCGGATCACGGAAAGTTCTGGACGTCACTCCGATTCAGGCGACGGGAGGTGCCGTCGACACCGGAATCGAGACTCCACGGTCGCGGCGGGTACGGACGGTGTTGTCGATCGTGCTCATCGCCGGCGGTGTCGTGCTGCTCGGCCTCGGTGTGCTGATCGGGATGGTCAACCCCGGCGGAGTACTGGTCGCGTTCTTCGGCGGTGTGGCATCGTTCACCGGCATCATGGTGGGTGCGTACCGAATCCTGCCCGGCGTGCTCCGACTCGTCGGAAGGATGGCGGGCCGCGGGCCGGCCGCACGATTGGCGTCCGCCAACGCAATTCGCTATCCGGATCGCAGCACCCGCACTGCAGTGGGCCTGCTCATCGGGGTGACCTTGGTGGTCACCTTCGCAGTCGCGATGTACAGCTATCGATCGATGCTCGTCGACGAGTACGACGAGGAGACCATCGGTCAAGTGCTGACGGTAACCGTCGGAATCATGACCGGCCTCATCGGTTTCTCCGCCGTCATCGCCGCGGTCGGCATGGTGAACAACCTGCTGCTGAGCATCCTGCAACGCACCCGGGAAATCGGTCTGTTGCGCGCCCTCGGGTTCACCCGCAAGCAGATTCGTTCCATGATCGTCTCGGAGAGCACCCAGATGGTGGTCGCGTCGATGGGCTTCGGGCTGATCCTCGGAATCGGATACGGTTGGGCCGCAGCACAATCGCTGCTGGGCTCACTGAGCGGCGGCGGCGTGTCTGCTCCGACACTCCCCTGGGCCGTCATCGCAGGCACGGTGCTGTGCGGCGGGCTTCTCGCTCTCGGAGCATCGTTGGCACCGGCGCGGCGGGCGAACAAGATCTCGCCGGTACTTGCGTTGGCGGACACCTGACCTCGAGGCTTCGGGTTGGCTACCAGGGGCATGGTTGCGCACTACCGACGCCGATCGACGGAATTCCGTCGATCGGCGACCGTAGCGTGCAACCGTGCCCGCTCCGCCGGGCAGTCCTGTGGATAACGTCGTCGAGTTATCCACAATTGCGAGATTGCCACTGTTGCGCGGGCCCGTCAGCCGCAACGGTGTAGCAATGGGGGTCTACACAGTGCAGCAATTGCTCGCACAAGGAATCAGCACGAGCACGATTTCGAGGCGGTCGCGGTCGGGTGAGCTGGTGCGACTGCTACCGAAGGTCTACGCGACGGAGAAGCCGGACTATTTCGGACTGTGCCTAGGGGCCACCCTGTGGAGACCGGAGGCCGCACTGAGTCACGAAAGTGCGGCATGGTTATGGGGACTGATCCAATACGAACCACGTCTGGTCGACGTCACTGTCGGCCCGACCGGCCAGTCGAGGTCGGTGCCCTGGATCCGAGTTCACCGCCGAGTTCTCGGCGACATCACCACGCGACGCGGCATGCGAGTGGTGTCCCTGGAGCAAACGTTCGTCGATGTCGCGACCTGCTTGTCGACGCCCGATCTCGAGAAGTTCTTCGACAACGCCATAGACAATCACGTGCCGTGGCGTCGGGTCGCTGAACTGTGTGACACGGCAAAAGGCATGGACGGAATGGCTGCAGTGCGCAAGCAGCTTCGAACCTGTTGCCCGAGAACTCTATCCGAGCCGGAACGGGTCGTGGCGCGGGCATTGAAAGCTCGCCACTTCACAATGGAGATCAATGCGCGCGTAGGTAGGTTCTACGGCGACCTGGTCGACTTTTCCGCACGAGTCATCGTCGAGATCGATGGACGAGAGTTCCACACCGATCCCGCGACGTTCAACAGTGATCGTCGACGGCAGAACGAGTTGGTACTCGACGGATGGTTGGTGCTGCGATACTCGGCGGCCACAGCGCTCGCCGAACTCGATCGCGTCGTAGACGAAATCATCACGGTGGTGCGTCGTCGCCGGAAGTCGATTGCAGCAACGGGACGTCGACTCCCGTGAATACGCGTCGTTGACGGGCAGGGTTGCGCACTACCGACGCCGATCGACGGAATCCCGTCGATCGGCGGTCGTAGTGTGCAGTGGTGCCCGCAATGCCGGCTCTGTCGTTCAGACCCTTCCGGCCAGGATCAGAGCGAAACGCGAATCTGCGTCGGACCACAGATGGAGGACGTCGAAGCCCGCCATCTTCAATTCACCGGCAATGCCGTCCGGCCGGAACTTCGCGGAGATCTCGGTACGTAGATCTTCTCCGGACTCGAAGTGCACGTGCAGGTCGAGATCCTGCAAATACACCTCCTGCGCAGCGGTGGCCCGCAGGCGCATCTCGATCCACTCGTGCTCGGCGTTCCACAGCGCCACGTGCTCGAAGGCCTCGGGGTCGAAGTTCGCGCCGAGCCGAGAGTTCAGGACCGACAACACGTTTCGGTTGAACTCGGCTGTCACCCCGGCCGCGTCGTCGTACGCGGGAACGAGCACGTCCGGATCGATCACCAAGCCCACCCCGAGCAGCAGAAACTCGCCGGGGTCGAGTGCGTCCGCTACGGCCGCCAGGAATTCCTCGCGTTCCTGCGGGATGAGGTTCCCCAGAGTGCCGCCGAGGAAGGCGATGGTGCGGCCTGTTCCGGAGGGAAGATTGTGCAGGGTATCGGTGAAATCGCTGACGATGCCGTGCAGTTCCAGCGTCGGGAACTCCTTCGAGATCTGCTCGATGGCACCCTCCAAGGCCGTACTGGACACATCCTGAGGCACATACGTTCTCAGCGAACCGTGTTCGATGCCGGCAGACAACAGCAGCTTGGTCTTCTCCGACGAACCCGAGCCCAGCTCGATCAACATCGACGATTCGGTGGCCCGGGCGATGTCGAGTGCATGCTCCTCGATCAGCGCGCGCTCGGTGCGGGTCGGGTAGTACTCCGGCAGCACCGTGATCTGCTCGAACAGCTCACTGCCGACGGCATCGTAGAAGTACTTGGGCGAGAGCCACTTCGGGTCGGCGGTCAAGCCCTCCCGCACGTCCTTGCGCAATTCGTCCAGCAGCGTCGTATCGGTCAGATGTACGTCCACCGTGCTCATGACTCTCCTTCATTCTTCCAGGGTCGAAACGGTGACACCGGTCGCTGTCGCGACGACGATGCTGCGGTCGTCGATAGAGATCCATTCGGGATCGTCGTCGACGGGTTCGGAAGCGATCGTGACCGAATCCTCGGTCTGCAGTACCGACAGCGAATGATGCACCGCCGTGGCATACATGGACGTGCCGTCCGAAAGCAGAAAATTCAGGCGCGCCTTGGGCGACCTGGCCAGAACCTCTCGAACCAGCATGCGCAATGCCGACTCGGGATCGTGTGTGCGCAACAGGTTTCGCAACACGATCCACAATCCGGCGGCGTCGGTAGGGGCCGGCAGCATCAACGCATCGGTCGGCGGAATCTCCGACCACAGCTCCGCCAACGATTCCGGCCAACCGAACACGACGCCGTTGTGGCTGAATGCCCATCGCTCGTCGGTGAACGGGGCACAGGCACTGCGTTCGACCGGCATTCCCACGGTGGCCGATCGGACCGCCGCGATCACCGACGTCGACTGCAGTTGCGGCAGAGCATCGTCGACCGCAGGGTCGGTCCAGATGGGCATCGGATTGCGATAGCTGCGTACGGTGTCGTCGCCGTCCCACCAGGCAACGCCGAACCCGTCGGCGTTGATGGTGCCGCCGCCCCGCATGTCGGTGGGCGCGAACGATTGTGTGCGCAGCGAGTTCTTGCCCCGGGTCAGCAGTGACCCGACCGAGGTGGTTGCTCCGAGGTACCCGAGATGACGGCACATTCAGTGCGACTCGACGTCACGGGCCAACCGGAACCCACTGAAGATCTGCCGACGAATCGGGTGATCCCAATTTCGGAACGTCCCGCGGCAGGCCACCTCGTCGGTGCCGAAAGAGCCGCCGCGCAACACCTTGTAGTCGCCGCGCAGAAACACCTCCGAGTACTCGGCATACGGGAATGCCTCGAATCCCGGGTACGCGTCGAAATCCGAGGACGTCCACTCCCACACGTCACCGATCAGCTGATGGACCCCGGCCGAGGAGACACCCTGCGGATACGCCCCCACATCGGCCGGTTCGAGATGTCGCTGATTCAGATTGGCATGTGCAGCAGTGGGTTCGGCGTCGCCCCAGGGGTAGGCGCGGGTGGTGTTCGACGCCGCGTCGTACCGCGCGGCCTTCTCCCATTCCGCTTCCGTCGGTAGCCGCTTGCCTGCCCAGCGCGCATAGGCGTCGGCCTCGAACCAGCACACGTGCACGACGGGCTGCTGCGGACGCACCGGTCTGCGCACCCCGAAGCTTCGACGCCACCAGGTGCCGTCGGAATCGGACTCCCAGAACTGCGGGGCGGTGAGCTGCGCATCGACGCGGTGCGCCCACCCCTTCTCCGTCCACAACTCGGGACGCTCGTAGCCGCCGTCGGCGATGAAATTCATGTACTGCGCATTGGTGATCGGGGCCCGGTCGATGGCGAAGGTCGGCACGTGCACGGCGTGTGCAGGCCGCTCGTTGTCCAACGCCCACGGGTCGAGTGACGTTCCCATCGAGAACGGCCCACCGGCAATGATGGCTTCCCCCGCCACCGGCATCGTGGACGTCGGTGGCGCGGGAGCAGTGAGAACGGCTGGGCCGGAACGCAACTGGTGCGTTGCGAGCATGGTTTCGTCGTGCTGCTGCTCGTGCTGGGCGATCATTCCGAACGCGAACCCGTGCTTCTCGACCGGCCGACCCTCGAACGTGCTGTGCTCCAACACGTCCCAGGCCTTGTCCCGCACGGTATGCACGTAGGCGCGCGCTTCCTCGGGCGTCAGGAGCGGCAGGGACGTTCGCGACGAACGCGAGTGCTTGAACGCGTCGTACAACTCGTCGATGTCCGGCCGCACCGGATCGCGGCCACCGACGTCGCGCACGAGCCAGAGTTCTTCCTGACTGCCGATGTGTGCCAGGTCCCAGATCAGCGGACTCATCAACGGCGAATGCTGAGCCATCAGTTCGGTTTCGTCCACGCACTCGGTGAGCGCGGCACTGCGGGACCGGCTCCGAGTCAGCACGGTCTCGATCCTGGTCCTGAGTTCTTCGGCGCTCACACCGATTCCTTTCGGCTCTGCGATGTCGGCGACACCGCATCGAATTCGTGGGGCGAAATACCGGCGCGACATCTCCGAGATGCCGCACGCAACTGCTGGGAGAACTCTCCTCCCGCGGATGATGCGAGATCGAGCACGTCGCTTGCGGCCCTGCGCAGCTCGCCATCGGCCAGACCTGCACGGGCCGCATCGAGCCACCGACCAGCTGTGCCTGCGCCGAGTTCGGTGGCCTGGGAAACCAGACCGGGAGTGGACAACAGCGCCTCGAACGCGGCGGCCGGTATCACCCATTGACCGTCGGGTTGCGCGTCGAGGTAACGGATTTCGAGGTGGCCGCAGGCTCGGACATGCGGGAACAGCGTCGTCAGGTGGTAATCGAGATCGGCGTAGGTTGCCGGACGACCGACAACGCTCGGATCGTCGAGCCACTGCGCAAAAGGGATGCCGGACGGCGCTTCCCAGTTCTGGGTGGTTCCCCGAATACAGAGGAGCGGAACGTCGAGTGCCCACCGCGCGTAATCGGCGATCGGATCGCCCGTGTTCGGTACCGTGGTCCGGCTGGAATCGAGTTCGAGCCAGGTTCGCATTCGCTGCGATGCCCACGCACCCGTCGGTGCCCCGGCGAGTTCGGGAGAGCGCGCGAACGCAGCGACGAAGGCCGGGCCGATGGCGTGCAGCATCTGCCATCGCGAAGTGACCTCGGCCCGATCACGTCCGGCATCGACACTGACCTGGGTGGCGGCGGTGTTGCACATCATCAGTTTGCCGAAAGGCCCGATGGTGGTGAAACGGTTTTCCATCGCGCAGTAGCGCGGTAAGACCAGTAGTCGTTCGGGATCTCGCACGGCGTCGGCGGGAACTGCGCTGATGGAGATGCCGTCGCGACCGAGCATGTCGTGCAACAGTCGGGCATCGGCGTCGAGCAGCGGTTCGAGCTGGGAAACGGAAATAGAAGGCGAACTGGACAATTCGACTTGGCCGCCCGGTTCGACGGTGACGATACTTCCGCCCGGCAACGTCAGGGCGGGTGACTCGGGAGCGATACTGCGCGGGGAGTGATCACCGAGCGCAGCGGCCAGAGCTGACAGGGAGGGCCGCGAACCGTCGTCGAGGGCCGTGAGCCATTCGAGTTCGGCACCGATGAGCGACGGTGGCCCCAGCTTGAAACACACCTTCGACACATATGCCTCGATGGCTGGGCGCGTGCTCAGCTCGAGGGACTTCTCGTTGGAGGACACATTTCCTTCTTTCCCACTCACCGCGATCCGACTACGCAATGTACCCAGCTGCCAGGATCGAAAACGCCGAGATCCCGCGTCGTAACGAGGCTACCGATTGTGGAACCCTGATGCCCGAGAGTTCGCTACCGGAAGGACTATCGATGCTCGATCACGACCGCATTCGCCGCGACACCCCTGGTGCGTCGGGCCGGGTATTTCTCGACAGCGCCGGCTCCTCGCTGCCGCCCACCGTCGTCGTCGACACCGCGATCGCCCATCTGCGCCGCGAGGCGGAGATCGGCGGGTACCGGGCCGCGAGCGAACGCCTCGACGATCTCGCGGCCGTCAAGGCATCGATCGGAACCCTGATCGGGGCACCGGCGTCGACCATCGCTCTGAGCGATTCCGCCACTCGTGCGTGGACCGACTTCTTCTACTCGGTGCCGTTGTCGGCCGGGGATCGAATCCTGCTGTGCGAGGCCGAATACGCCAGCAACGCCATTTCCGCGCTGCACCGCGCCGAGGTCTCCGGGGCCACGGTCGAGGTGATTCCGAGCGACGCGTCGGGGTGCATCGACGTGGACGCCCTCGAGCAGATGCTCGACGACCGGGTCCGGGTGGTGTCGGTCGTGCACGCGCCCACCAACGGGGGCTTGATCAACCCGGCCCGCGCAGTGGCCGACCTCGCCCATCGGCACGGTGCCCTCGTCCTGCTCGACGCGTGTCAGTCCATCGGCCAGCTGCGGGTGGACGTCGACGAACTCGGCGTCGATGCGCTGTCGGCCACCGGTCGCAAGTGGCTACGCGGGCCCCGAGGTACCGGGTTCCTGTACCTGCGTCCGGAATTGGCCGCGAGCTTGCATCCACCGGCTCTCGATCTGCACAGCGCGCAGTGGGAGGACTCGTCGACCTACCGAATGGCCGACGACGCAACACGTTTCGAGTTCTGGGAATGCGACGTCGCAGCCCGCCTCGCCCTCGGCGCGGCCGTCGACTATCTACTCGAACTGGGTATCGACGACGCCGCGGACGCCATCTCCGAGCGCGCCGAGTACCTACGTGCCGGAATGCGACGCATTCCCGGGGTCACCGTCCACGATCTCGGTGACCGCAAGAGCGGCATCGTCTCGTTCACCGTGGACGGTGAGGAGCCGGTGGCCGTCCGCGACCGACTTGCCGACCGAAACGTGACGGTCACGGTGAGCCATCGCGGTTCCACTCGACTGGACATGACAGGCCGGGGACTCGACGCCGTCGTCCGTGCATCCCCGCACTACTTCGTCACCTTCACCGAGCTGGACACGATGCTCGCTGCGCTCGCCGGTGCGTGAGCGTGCCCTGGGGTCCGGATGTGCGCTGAGGTAGGCGCCGACCCCGATCCCCGAGACTGCGAGGCCCGCGATACCGAACCACGTGACCGCGTCGCCGAACATCACGAAAGCCCAGAGCATCGTCGTCGGCGGTGTCAGGTAGAGCAGCACGCTGGCACGAGTCGGTCCACTGCGGCGCACGACGAACAGGTACGCGCCGTATGCGCCGAAGGTCGACAGAACCACCGTCCACGCCACCGCAGCCCAGAAACCCGTCGTCATCGGCGGTACCGCGTCACCGGCAATTGCACTCCACGTCATGAAACCGACTGCGCTGATGCCACATTGGATGGCCATGGCCAGCGCGATGGGTTCTTTCGGATCCAGTAGCCGTTGCCCGATCGTCCCGGCCGACAGCGCCAGCATGCCCGCGGCGGGCAGCAGGTAGACGGGCCACGCGAGATCGGCACCGGACAGGTCACCGATGACGACGAGCGTCACTCCGGCGATGCCGACGACGAGGCCGAGGATTCCTCTCGATCCGACGCGTTCGCCGAAGATCCGGCTCGAGGCCAGCGCGACCACCAACGGCTGCAAAGCAGCGATCAGGGCGGCGACGCCCGGAGGGACGCCCATGCCGATGCCGGTGATGGTGGCACCGAGGTAGAGGAACTGACAGAAGAGGCCGAGGACTGCGTGGATACGCAGCGCGTGCCACGTCGGGGTGAGTCGTCGCCATCTGCACCACGCGACGAGGAGCACGACTGCCACCAGGTACCTCCAGGCCAGCAGCGTGTGGGCCGGAGCTTCGGCGGTGCCGAATTCTGCTCCGATGAAGCCCGAACTCCACAGAATCACCAGAGCTGTACCGGCGAGAACATCGATGCGTGAGGTCATGAGAGCGATGTAAACATACAGGTCTGTATACTCGCAGTGCACCCCACTCCGACCAGCGCTTTCGAAAGGTCGCCATGCACGACAAGCCACTGACCCCCGCAGCGGAACGAATTCTCGCCGTCGCGAGCGAGCTCTTCTACGACCGCGGAATCCGCGCCGTCGGCGTCGACCTGATCGCCGAGGAAGCCGGCACGACCAAGAAGACCCTGTACGACCGCTTCGGCTCCAAGGACGGCCTGGTGCAGCGCTACCTGAAGCGGCGATACGACCTCTGGTGTGCGCACGTGACGCAGTACGTCGACTCCCTCGACCAGGGTGAGCAGCGGGTACTAGGGGTCTACGACGCACTCGACCTGTGGATGTGCGACAACCATCGCGGCTGCGGATTCGTCAACGCATTCGCCGAGTTCGGCGGCACCGACAGCCCGGTGTTGGCCATCATCGAGTCGGAGAAGGCGTGGACGCGATCGCTGTTCGCACGCCTGGCCGCCGATGCCGGATACCCCGATTCAGACGAGCTCGGGACTCGATTGTCACTGCTGCACGAGGGTGCGGTGGTCATGGGAACCGCAGGCGGTCGGGACGACGCCATCGCCGTCGCCCGGTCGGTGGCCGCCGAGTTGCTCGCTGCGCTCGCAGTGGCGCGGGTAAGTGCCCCAGCAGGCACATAACCGAGCCACTGCGGAGCATCGTGTATTGTCTTCCAGGTTGTCTCGGCGAGGGTAGATCCGGCTCATCAGGATCCACCGTTATCGACGCGGCTCGGCCCCGTTGGCCGCGCTCGTTCGTGTCCGCCCCGACGAGTTTGACAGCCCGACGAAGTACGCCGCACGAACCACAGATCACAGTTATCAGGAGCATGTAGCACCATGGCATCGAAGGTAAACAACCTCACCGCGCAGGTCCGCACCGAATTCGGCAAGGGTGCCGCACGCCGCGCTCGTCGCGACGGCCTCGTTCCCGCCGTTCTGTACGGACACGCAACCGACCCCCAGCACCTGGCACTCGACGCCCGCGCATTCGCTGCCGTGCTGCGTAACGACGGCACCAACGCTGTGCTCACCCTCGACATCGCCGGCAAGTCGCAGCTGGCACTGACCAAGTCGATCGTCGTGCACCCGATCCGTCGCAGCATCGAGCACGCCGACCTCCTCGTCCTGAACAAGGGCGAGCGCGTCACCGTCGAGGTCAACATCATCGTCGAGGGCGACGCCGCACCGGGCACCCTCGTCACCACCGACTCGACCGCCGTCGAGATCGAGGCCGACGCGCTCGAGATCCCGGAGAACTTCGTCGTCTCCGTCGAGGGTTCCGAGATCGGCACGCAGATCACCGCGGCAGACCTGGATCTGCCGTCCGACGTCACCCTCATCTCCGACGGCGAGACCCTCCTGGTCAACGTCGTCGAGGCACCGTCCGAGGAAGACCTCGAGGCCGACGGCGAAGGCACCGAGCCGATCTCCGAGACCGGCGAAGCCGAGACTCAGGAAGAAGCAGCTTCCGAGGACGAAGACAGCTCCGACGAGAGCTGATCCTCTCCCCTGCATCTCGAGCGGCGCGCTGTTCTCCTTCGGGAGACGGCGCGCCGTTCGTTTCGAACCATCGATGGAAGAATGACGCCCGTGAGCACCGAAAACGGCCCCGCCCTGATAGTCGGGCTCGGCAACCCCGGTCCGCCGTACGACAAGACTCGGCACAACGTGGGCTTCATGGTCGCCGACGCACTCGCCGGGCGCGTCGGCTCGTCGTTCTCGTCGCACAAGAAGTCCAATTCCGACATCGTGCAGGCCCGGCTCGACGGCCGTTCGGTCGTCGTCGCGAAGCCGCGAACGTTCATGAACCTCTCGGGCCAGCCGGTGGCGGCACTGGCTCGGTTCTTCTCCGTCGACCCCGCGAACATCGTGGTGGTGCACGACGAATTGGACATCGACTTCGGCGCACTGCGACTCAAGCTCGGCGGCGGTGAGGGCGGGCACAACGGTCTGCGCTCGATTTCTCAGCACCTCGGCACCAAGGACTACCTGCGGGTCCGCGTGGGCGTCGGACGGCCACCGGGACGGATGGATCCGGCGTCGTTCGTGCTCAAGCCCTTCTCGACGCCCGAACGCAAGGACCTCGGCGTCGTGATCGAAGAAGCCGCCGACGCCGCCGAGCTACTGCTGAAGGTCGGTCTCGAGGCCGCCCAGAATCGGGTGCACCCGCGCTGATCAGTTCAGCAGCGACACCGAATTGGCCCGTCGCAGTTTGCCGCTCGACGTCTTCGGGATGCTGCCCGGCCCCAGGACTGCCACCGTGCGCGGGCGTACTCCTACCTCCGAATGCACCGCGTGGATCACTTCACGCTCGATCCGCTTGACCTCGTCGGGGTTGTCGATATCGTTCGTTTCGACTGCAACAGCGAAGCTTTCGCGCTTGTCGCCGGCGTCGAGGCGGATCGCGACGGCGTTACCGGGCCGAACTCCCGCGACGGTGCCCGCCGCTCGCTCGATATCGGTGGGATAGATGTTGCGGCCGCCCATGATGATGACGTCCTTGACCCGGCCGCAGACGACGACCAGTTCGTCCTCGGTGATGTAGCCGACGTCGCCGGTATCGAGCCAGCCGTCGGCGTCCTGTGTCGGCACGGGGCCGTCGACGGTGATGTATCCGGGCGTGACGGCCTTGCCGCGGACCTCGATGATGCCGACGCCGCGCGCGGTGAGCACCTGCCCTTCCTTGTCCACGACGCGGCCCTCGAGACCGGGAACGAACTTTCCGAGAGTGGCCAGGGATCGGGTGTTGCCGCGGGTGGACGGGACTGCGCGGCCGAGCGTTTCGAGTAGATCCGCGTCGACGACGTCGATCACCTGCCCTTGGCCGGGGTCCGGAATCGACACGGCGAGAGTCGTTTCCGCCATTCCGTACACGGGCGCGAGGGCCGCAGGATCGAGTTTGTACGGCGCACCCGCTTCTGCCAATGCGATCATCGTGTCGGGGTCGACGGGTTCGGCACCGTTCCACGCGTAACGCAGCGTGGACAGATCCAGATCCAGATCGTCCTCCGCCTGACGCAGCCGACGCGCCAACAGTGAATACGCGAAATTGGGTGCAGCAGTGACTGTTCCGCGGTACTTGTCGATGAGCTTGGCCCACAACAGCGGCGAGCGCAGGAAGTCCAACGGAGTGATGCTCACGACCTCGGCACCTACCTGCATCGGCACCGACAGAAAGCCCACCATGCCCATGTCGTGGAAGAGCGGCAACCAACTGACCATGACGTCGGAATTGACGTCGAACTCGATGCGATCGATCATCGCGTACGCATTGACGTAGAAGTTCTCGTGCGTGATGCGCACGGCCTTGGGCGACCCGGTGGAGCCGGACGTGAGCTGCTGCAGCGCGATGTCGGTCTCGGCCGTCGGCACCGGATCGATGTCGCGACCGGACTTCATGTCGTCGATCTTCAGCACAGTGATGCCGCGCTCGACGAGCACCGGTGCGGCGATGTCGAACGGAGCTCCCAGAATCACCGCCTTCGCGTCGATCATCCGGACGACGGTTTCGGTGTCCTCGCCCCAGACGGCCAGATCGGTCCGCGGGGTGGGCTGATGCAACATCGTCACCGACGCTCCGCGCATCCACGTGGCCTGGCACGCAGGTGCGATGTCGACGGGCTGGCCGGCGAGAATGCCGATCGCGTCGCCGTGTTCGACCCCCGCGTCGGCCAACGCGCCCGCCATCCGCCGCGCCTGCTCGTGGATCTCACCCCACGACTGGCGCAACGCCGCCTCGGGCTCGCCGGTGACCAAACCACGTTTGCTGCTGCTTGCGGTCTCGAACATCTCGTCGGTGAACTTGCTCAACGCGTCATCTCCTCGTTCGACGGTCCTTCCGCGTCCCTCACCCTAAGCAATCCCGCGATGACCGGTGACCGTTACCGGCCGCGTATCCTTGACCTTTGCCGTTGCCGTGACTACGAGATAGAGGCCTTCGTGAGTACCCCGCCCAGTTCCCCCGACGTCGATGCAGCACTCGACGGGTCAGGACCGAACTCCGGCCCCGCTCGACACTCGGCCAGGGAACTCGATTTCGAGGTCGCGAGGCGTCGAACATTCGCGGTGATCTCACACCCCGATGCCGGTAAGTCGACGCTCACCGAGGCCCTCGCCCTGCACGCGCGCGTCATCTCCGAGGCCGGTGCCATTCACGGCAAGGCTGGCCGCCGCTCCACGGTCTCGGACTGGATGGAGATGGAGAAGGCGCGCGGCATTTCGGTGAGTTCGACTGCGCTGCAGTTCAATTACCAGACCTCCCCCGACGCCGAGGTCACCAACGTGATCAACCTCGTCGATACCCCCGGGCACGCCGATTTCTCCGAGGACACCTACCGCGTCCTGACGGCGGTCGACGCGGCCGTCATGCTCATCGACGCCGCGAAGGGCCTCGAGCCGCAGACCCTCAAGCTGTTCCAGGTGTGCCGCCAGTTCGGGATCCCGGTCATCACCGTCATCAACAAGTGGGACCGCCCGGGTCAGTCCCCGCTCGAACTGCTCGACGAGATCGAGTCACGAATCGGCCTGACGCCGACGCCTCTGTACTGGCCCGTCGGCATCGCGGGTGACTTCCGTGGCCTGCTCGATGTGCAGGACCGCAGTTACATCCGCTTCACCCGAACCGCCGGTGGTGCCACAATCGCGCCCGAGGAATTCATGACGGCCGAGGCCGCCGCGCAGCGCGAGGGCGTCGACTGGGACACCGCCGTCGAGGAGAGCGATCTGCTGATCTCGAGCGGCCAGCAACACGACCAGGAGATGTTCCTCGCCGGCCAGACGTCGCCGGTGATCTTCGGATCGGCGATGCTGAACTTCGGCGTGCGCCAGATCCTCGACACCCTGGTGGCGCTGGCCCCCGCACCCGGCCCCCGGGCCGACGTCTCCGACGGGGTGCGCGCGGTGACCGATCCCTTCAGTGCCGTCGTGTTCAAGGTGCAGGCCGGCATGGACACCGCGCACCGGGACCGCCTGGCCTTCATGCGCGTCGTTTCGGGCGTGTTCGAGCGGGGCATGGTCGTCACGCACGCACAGACCAAGAAGCCGTTCACCACCAAGTACGCGCTCACCGTCTTCGGGCGTGACCGGACGACGGTCGAGAATGCCTACCCCGGCGACATCGTCGGTCTGGTCAACGCCACCGCGCTCGCGCCCGGCCACACGTTGTACACCGACAAGAAGGTCGAGTTCCCACCGATCCCGTCGTTCGCACCCGAGCACTTCTCGGCACTGCGCGTCGACAGCGCCGACAAGTACAAGAAGTTCCGCCGAGCCGTCGAACAACTCGACTCCGAGGGCGTGGTTCAGGTGCTGCGCAACGACATTCGCGGCGACGCCTCCCCGGTTCTCGCGGCCGTCGGCCCGATGCAGTTCGAGGTGGTCACCGCACGAATGAAGACCGAATTCGGCGTCGACGCTCGGATGGAACCGTTGGGTTACTCACTTGCTCGGCGCACCGACGCGGCGTCGGCCGTCGAATTGGGCCGTCAGCGCGGCGTCGAGGTCTTCACCCGGACCGACGGCGCCCTGCTGGCTCTCGTCAGCGACAAATGGCGACTGCAGTACATCCAGAAGGAGATGCCCGAGCTCACCCTCGAGCCCCTCGTCGCCGCAGGCGATCAGTAGCCTGTCGCGGTGCTGACAGATCTGCTCGACGCCGAATTCAGCGTGCTGGGCCACCCGGTGCTGTGGCGCGAGGTGATCGGGAACGGCTTCGGACTGCTCTCCGCGGTCGGCGGGATGCGTCGAGTCGTGTGGGCGTGGCCGGTGGGAATCATCGGAAATGCGCTGCTGTTCACCGTCTTCATGGGCGGGGTGTTCCACACTCCGCAGGCGTTGGATCTGTACGGACAAGCCGGACGGCAGCTGATGTTCATTGCCGTCAGCGCCTACGGGCTGGCCCGGTGGATGCGCGGCTCGAAGAACTCGGGGGCCGCCGTCGTTCCACGCTGGGGCACTGCCCGTGAGCGACTGGTGATGATCACTGTCGCAGTCGTCGGAACGATCGTGTTCGCGCAGCTGTTCGGGTACCTCGGTTCGTTCGGCAAGTGGGCCGATGCGTGGATCTTCACCGGCTCGATGCTCGCGACGTTCGGCATGGCCCGCGGGCTCACCGAATTCTGGCTCATCTGGATCGCGGTGGACATCGTGGGCGTCCCGCTGCTGGTGATCGCCGGTTTCTACCCGTCCGCTGTCCTCTACTTGGTATACGCCGGGTTTGTGACCTGGGGTTTCGTGGTGTGGTTCAGGATCCAGAACAAGCCTTTGGACCAAAAAATGGCGATCTAAACAATCGTGATGCTACTCTCAGGCGGTCCGAACAAACTTCGAGTACGTTTTGGCGTGCTCGACGCCGAGTTGGGCGTCATGTGAGTTCTCCGATCATGGCGTCTCGGCGCGGAACCACCCGAGAATCACGATGAAGTGGAAAACGACATGACTAAGGGAACGAACTACCCATTGGCCGGGATCAAGGTCGGTGGCGCTCCCGCGCATCGTTTGGCGACGCCGCCGAAGTCCGATTCCACTCCGTCCAACGGTGCCCGCACCGACAGTTCGGTAGCTGCACCCGCCGAGAAGGCGGCCGAAACCACCACCGATTTCCCGGCGGCAGTGGTCACGTCCACCGACACGGCATCCGCTCCACAGCCCGCAGCATCAGAGAAGCCCGCCACGGAATCGAACGAGGTTGAAGTGACCACCAGCGATCAGATCTCAGAACACGGCCTGCCCACCAACGGCCGTTCCACCGCTCACGCCTCCAGCGGCAGCACGTCGCCGTCTCTCGGCCGCGGCCAGGCACCCGACCGTCGTACCGCCATGGGCGTCGCCTCGGTTCGTATCGCGGGTCGGCTGACCCAGAACGAACTCGGCAGCCGCACCGGCGACATCCGCACCCCCGACACTTCCGTCGGCCCCGACGAGTTGCTTCAGCTCCTCGGCGAATACCTCGTCTCCGGTGGTCTGCAGAACCCGGAGATCCACGTGCGTTCCAACGGCCAGACCATCGTGCTGGACCTGCAGAACCCCGCCAAGGGTTACCGCTGACCCACTGACGGTCACAGCAGCTGCTGGAAGGCCTCTGGTCGCACCATCTCGAGCACCAGAGGCTTCCACTGCGGCGCGCGGTCCTTGTCGACCAGCACTGCGCGCACCCCCTCGGCGAAGTCCGGTTCCGTGATGATCCATGTCGCCAGCCGCAACTCGCGATCGAGGCACTCCCGCAACGTACTGTCCGCAGCCCGCTCGATCAGGGCATCGGTGGCCATCAAGGACGTCGGCGACAGCGTTGCCAACTGAGTCTTGGTCGTGCGAGACCACGCGGTATCGCACTCCAATACATCGATGATGTCGACGAGCGAGGTCTTCTCGAACACCGTGGCCACCGCCTTCGCGTCGAACGACAATTCCGTCGTCGGCGGCGGGGTCGTGTGTCGCGCGAGCGCTGCACCGAGATCGGTGCCGCCGAGAATGTCGTCCTTGAGCGCCTGGACGGATTCGCTGGGACAGAAGTGTGTCGCCAATCCCAGTGTCACAGCGTCGGATCCGGTGATCCGCGTGCCCGTCAGCGCCAAGTAGCGTCCGATGTGATCGGGCAACCGGGACAGGAAATAGCTCGAACCCACATCGGGAACGAATCCGATCGCCGTCTCCGGCATCGCCAGAAGAGCGTTCTCGGTCACGATCCGCACGCTGCCGTGCACCGAGATTCCTAACCCTCCCCCGAACGCCGCGGCCTCGACGACCGCCACATACGGCTTGGGGTACGTCGCAATGATCTCGTCGAGGTCGTACTCGGCAGAGAAGTAGCGCGGCCCGGCTTCTCGGTCGCCGTCGATCACGGCCTGCCTGATGGCCTTGATGTCTCCGCCGGCGCAGAACGCGCGCGGTGAACTGCTCGTCACCAGAACCGAACCGACGGTGTCGTCGTCCCGCCACGCATCGAGTGCCGCGCGAATGCCGTGGATCATGGCCTCGTTCAACGAGTTCAGGGCCTCCGGCCGGTTCAGGACGATATGCCCGACACCACCGACTACCTCGGCTTCGACTACGGCCACTGCGGACTCCCTTTCACCTGCTTCGATCGACGCGTAACAGTAGCGCTATTCGCGTGATTCGATCGAGCGCGGCCGCGCGTCGGACGGTATGTCGGCGGGACGGCACTCGCGCTCCTCCGCGGTGAACCACCCGCGATACAGGAACAACTGGCCGAGCACCGGGCTCTTGACTTCGATCTCGATGCGGTGCCGTTCCTCAGCCGCGTCCCACCATTCCCGGCCGATCGTGACCGCAGAGGCCACCCTCGGCAACTTCGGCGCAATGGGACCGAGCAGAAACCGCGGCACCTCGCTCTCGAGCACCAACCCACCGTCGGAGTCGACCGCACACGTGGTGTGCACCACCATGTCCGAAGAGAAGCCCAGATAGTCGAGCGCATACGCGTCGGATTCTGCGGACGACACCATCACCGAATTCATCCCCTGCGGACGCGCGGCGAACGCGAAGCGACGCACGAAAGACATTGTCTCGCGGCCCAATTCGTCGACGTACGCATAGTTGGCAATGGTGAAGGGCACATCCTTGCCCACCCCAGCAGGAAACAGGCCTCGCTTACGACCGGCCCACAGCAGCGGCGGAGGAACGAGACGAGAGTGAGTCATCTCCTTCATTACACCGACCCCGAACTGAGCCCGATGATCCGAGGACTGCAAACCGAAACGCCATTGGACCTTGGGATGCAGACGAGCGAAATCCGAACCCATCACTTCTGCGACGACCGATGCCATGACCACAGTATGCGCTGCGCGCATGTGCATGAAACTTCGTAGCAGGATACGAGTTACCACTCACATGGGCGAAGCCCTCTACTCCAGTTCGGCGGCCAATTCCATCCAGCGTTCCTCGGCGACGTCCTTGTCGGCGAGAACCTGCTTGAGTTCGGTGTCGAGGGCCACGAGCTTGTCCGGCGCAGTGGCAGCCTCGGCGAGTTCGGCGTGCAGTTCGGTCTCCCGCTTGGACAGGCGAATGACGAGCTTCTCGAGCTTGCTGAGTTCCTTACGGGCCGCGCGCTCCGAAGCCGCATCACGGGTTGCCTTCCGCGGCACCCCGCCGGTGGTCAACGAGTCCGGCGTCGCGTCGGCGGCGAGGACGGCCCGCCTGCGCAGGTAATCCTCGATGCCGCCGGGCAGGTTGGTGAGCTTGCCGTCACCGAACAGTGCCCACGTCGAGTCACAGATGCGCTCGATGAGGTACCGGTCGTGACTGATGACGACGAGCGTGCCCGCCCAGCCGTCCAGGATGTCCTCGAGCTGCTGCAGGGTGTCGATGTCCAGGTCGTTGGTCGGCTCGTCGAGCAACAGCACGTTCGGCTCGGCCATCAGGACTCGCGTCAACTGCAAGCGACGGCGTTCGCCACCGGACAGATCTCCGACCGGCGTGCGCTGGCGAGCTGGGGTGAAGCCCAGCCTTTCCGCGAGCTGCCCGGCGGAAATCTCCTTGTCGCCCAACGTGATCCGCTCGGCCACCTCCTTGACCGCGTCGAGGACCCGCAGCTTCTTGGGTAGGTCGTCCAATTCCTGCTTCAGCCAACCGATCTTGACGGTCTGGCCCTGGATGCGCTTGCCCGCAGCGGGCTGCAGTTCACCGGCGAGCGTGCGCAGCATCGTCGTCTTGCCCGATCCGTTGACGCCGACGAGACCGACGCGCTCGCCGGGAGCCAGACGCCACGTGAAGTCCTTGACCAGCTCACGGCCGTCAGGAGTTTCCAGGCGCGCGTCCTCGAGTTCGATGACGACCTTGCCCAGACGGCGCTGCGCAAAGGAGGACAGCGCCACGGAGTCACGAGGCGGCGGTACGTCGGCAATCAGTGCCTCGGCGGCCTCGATGCGGTATTTGGGCTTGGACGTTCGCGCGGGAGCACCGCGGCGCAGCCATGCGAGTTCCTTGCGGGCGAGGTTGCGACGCCGCTCCTCGGATGCGTCGGCCTGACGGGAGCGCTCTGCACGCGCGAAGACCCAATCGTTGTAGCCACCCTCGTAGGTTTCGATACCACCCCCGACGACCTCCCACGTCTGATTGGCGACGGTGTCGAGGAACCACCGATCGTGCGTGACGACCAGTAGCGCGCTCCGACGACTCACCAGGTGCGCGGCCAGCCACTGCACGCCCTCGACGTCGAGGTGGTTGGTGGGCTCATCGAGCACCAACAGATCCAGATCCTGAACGAGGGCTGCTGCCAACGCGACTCGTCGACGCTCGCCACCGGAGAGGTTGTCGATCGGCGCGTCCAGTCCGGAGCTACCGGCCGGACCCAGGTCGGCAATACCGATGCCGGTCAAAATGTTTCGTACCCGGGAATCACCGGCCCACTCGTGCTCGGCCATCCCGAGCGGATCGAGCACCACCTGACCGACCGTCGACCCGGGCGGCAACACACCACGCTGAGTGACGACGGCCATCCGCAGTCCGTTCACTCGGCTGACGCGTCCCGAATCGGGGGGTTCGATGCCGGCGAGAACCTCGAGGGTGGTGGTCTTGCCACCGCCGTTGAGGCCGACCATGCCGATGCGTTCGCCCTCCTGCACACCGAGCGAGACGCCGTCGAGCAGAGGCTTGACGCCGAAGGACTTACTGACGTTTTCGAGATTGACGAGATTGACCATCAGGAAAAACCATTCGATTCACTAGTGACCACACGAGCACCGGGAACCGGTCCACTCGCAACACGGACGGTGCGGCACACGCCTGCACCGGACAATTCAGCGCTCACCGACACCGCCGCATCGGCGTCGGCGCACAGGAACGCACACGTGGGGCCCGAGCCGGACACGATGCCCGCCAACGCACCCGCAGTGACACCCGCTCTCAGCGTGCGACGCAACTGCGGCATCAGCGAGACCGCAGCGGCTTGTAGATCGTTGCCCAACAGCGGGGCGAGGGCCCGCGCATCACCCGACGCGAGGGCATGCATCAAATCCTCTGTTCCACCGAGCCTGGGCGGATCGCCCTTGGCCCGCAACTGATCGAGCTCGCCGTACACGGCGGGGGTCTGCAGACCACCCTTCGCCAATGCCAGAACCCAATGAAAGTTGTTACGCGAGAGCACCGGAAGCAACTTCTCACCGCGGCCGGTACCTACGGCAGTCCCGCCGTGCAACGAGAACGGCACATCGCTACCGAGTTCGGCGGCCACCTCGTCGAGCTCGTCACGCGAGAGTTCGAGATGCCACATCGCGTTGAGCGCAACCAACGTCGCGGCAGCATCGGCACTACCGCCCGCCATGCCGCCGGCGACCGGAATGCCCTTGTCGATGGTGATCTCCACCGACGGCTCGCGCCCGACCCGACGGCCCACCAACTCGGCGGCCTTCCAGACCAGGTTCCGCGAATCCGTCGGAACGACCTTCGCGTCGTCGCCGCGCACCCGAACCGACAACGCCTTCGCCGGAACGACCGACAACTCATCGGAGAGAGACAGCGCCTGGAACACCGTCGTCAACTCGTGAAAGCCGTCGGGACGCAGGTCACCGACCGAAAGATGCAGATTCACCTTCGACGGGGCCCGAACGACAACGGGCGTGGGAACGACAGACAGCACGTTTAACCACAGTAGTGGAGAAACAGGGGCCGGGTTCACCATCAGGCGGCCCACCTGGGGGTACTCAATGTCACGTTGAGTGGACTGGAGTGCAGCCTGCGGAACGACCGTCGGGCACTTCCGGGGGTCAATGTCACGTTGAGTGGACTTCGGTGGCGGGGTCGGGTCGGTAAAGAGGACCGAAGGTGTCCGCATTCGGTGGCATTGTGTGGATATGAAGGAAACCTCGGCCCGGCTGTTGCGGCTGTTGTCGCTTCTGCAGACCCGGCGCGATTGGGCGGGTGCCGAGCTGGCGGAACGGCTCGACGTGACGCCTCGCACGCTGCGGCGGGACGTCGACAAGCTGCGCGACATCGGCTACCCGGTCAATGCGACGCCGGGCGTCGGCGGCGGCTATCAGTTGGGGCCGGGTGCCGAGATGCCCCCGCTACTGCTCGACGACGACGAGGCCTTGGCGGTGGCGTTCGGTTTGCAGTCGGCGGCCGGTGGGTCGGTGGCGGGGATCGGCGAGGCGTCGTTGCGTGCGTTGACGAAGCTGCGGCAGGTGATGCCGTCGCGCATCCGGCATCGGCTCGACGCCCTCCGGATCGACGTGGTGGAGCACACCCCGCGGTCTGCGGTGGATGCGGCGGTGTTGTCGACGGTGGCTGCGGTGTGTCACGGTCACGAGCGACTGAGATTCGACTACCGCAAGCACGACGGTTCGGAGTCTCGGCGCGAGGTGGAGCCCTACAGCTTGGTTCGGGCGGGAGCGCGGTGGTATCTGCTGGGTTGGGATGTGCTGCGCCAGGATTGGCGATCGTATCGGGTGGATCGGCTCACTCCGAAGATTCCCACCGGCCCACGGTTCACGCCGCGGGAGTTACCTGCGGGCGGCGCGGCGGCCTACGTCTCGCAGGGAATCGACCGCGCGTTCACCCAGGTTCAGGCGCGCATTCGCTTGCATGCGCCGATCGAGACGATCGCCCCGATGGTCGACGAGCACTGGGGCACACTCGAATCCATCGACGACACCTCGTGTGCGGTGGTGCTCTCGGGAGACTCACTGCCGTCGATCGCCCGCTGGCTGGCGGCCTTCGACACCGACTTCACCGTGCTCGACCCGCCGGAACTGAAAGAGGAATGCCGCGTGGTCGCCGAGCGTCACGCGGCCCTCGAACGGCGATACCTCGCCGCGGTTCACCCTCCGGTAACCGACGCGTGAGTCAATGGGTCCATGACGACCCCACTCGGTTTCGACCCGAGCTTCCTGGCCGACATCGACGTTCCGCTGCCGAGTCGGGCAGGCCTGGTGGTTCTTCCGTACACGCATTTCTCGGTGTCCATGGATCCTGCCCGACGCCTTGCCGCGGTCACCGGTGTGAACATCGACGGCTCGAGTCTGAAAGACGTGGAGCGAGGCGATGATTGGCGTCTGGACGAGCGGCTTCCGGCAGCGCAGCAGGCGGGGAACGAGTTGTACTCGAACAACGACCTCGACCGTGGGCATCTCGTTCGCCGACGAGATCCGGTGTGGGGCGAGCTGTCGGTCGCGACGCGCGCCAATGCGGATACCTTCCACTACACGGTGTGCGCTCCGCAGACGGCCACTCTGAACCAATCGAAAACTCTGTGGCTGGGGCTCGAGGATTACGTACTGGGCCATGCCGAGCAGTACGGGCAACGACTCTCGGTGTTCAGTGGCTGCATCTTCGTCGACGACGATCCGATCTACCGAGGCATTGCCATACCACGTCGCTTCTTCAAGATTGCCGCGTGGTCCCAGGATTCGGCACCGGCGTGCACCGGATACGTGCTCGATCAGTCGCCGTCACTCGACCCGATTCTCGACAAACCGCTACGGGTCGAGACCGATCCCCCACCGCTCGGCCCGTACCGCACGTATCAGGTTCCGGTAGCAGACATCGCGTCGGCGACCGGCTTGGAGCTGGGAAGTCTCACCGAGGCCGACCGGTACGCACCTGTCGCAGCGGCACGCGCCGAGGCGTCGAAGTGGACCGAACTGACGCGACTGTCGGACATTCACCTGTAAGAACGAGACGTCAGGCCTCGGTAGCCGCCAGACGAACGAACGCTGCCGCGTCGATCGTTTCCCCGCGGGCCGTGGGATCGATTCCGGCCTCGCGAAGTCTGCGCTCCGCGGCGACGGGTGAACCGGCCCACCCCGCGAGGGCTGCTCGTAAAGTCTTGCGGCGCTGGGCGAATGCGGCGTCGATGACGGCGAATACCGACTTCCGGTGTGCAGTGTCGGTCGGCCACGGCGGCTCGGCGTATCGATCGATGCGCACCAGCCCCGATTCCACTTTGGGAACCGGCCAGAACACCGAACGGCCTACTGCCCCGGCCCGTTTGACGTCACCGAAGAATCGGGCCTTGACGCTGGGAATGCCGTAGATCTTGCTTCCCGGTACCGCGGCGAGGCGATCGGCAACCTCGGCCTGGACCATCACCACGGCCACCCGCAGGCTGGGTAGCTCCGAAAACAGGTGAATGAGCACAGGCACCGCGACGTTGTACGGCAGGTTCGCCACCAATGCCGTCGGGTGTCCGGGAATGTCCTCGGCCCGTACGCGCAACGCGTCGGCTTCGATGACCGTCAACCGTTCGGCGAGGGTGGGGGCGCGGTCGGCCACCGTGATGGGCAGCCGGGTCGCGAGCTTGGGGTCGATCTCGACCGCGACAACGGCGTCGGCCACATCGAGCAGAGCGAGAGTCAACGATCCGAGGCCGGGACCGACTTCGAGGACGGTGTCCTGAGGTCCGACACCGGCGGAGGCGACGATGCGTCGCACGGTGTTGGCGTCGTGCACGAAGTTCTGGCCGAGTTGTTTGGTGGGACGCACGTCGAGCTCGGCAGCGAGAGAGCGGACTTCGGCAGGACCGAGCAGAGCCGCAGCTCCCCTCACATGTTCGGACACGGTGCGAACTCTACGGGCGGGCAGGTGATCAGCGGTAACCCAGACGCGAGGTGCATGCCGGCCATGCGCCCCAGCCCTGCGACTTCTGCGTCACCGATGCGATGGCGATCTGTTCTTCGCGGGTGGCGAGGTCGGCGCGCGGTGCGTATTTCAGGCCGCCCTGGCGTTCCCAGGTGTTCTGGTCGAACTGCACGCCGCCGTAGAAACCGTTACCGGTGTTGATGGCCCAGTTGCCGGTTGCCTCGCATTGAGCAAGCGCGTCCCAGATCGCACCGTTCTCCACGGGTGGGACCTCGGTGCCGGGCTTGGCTCCGACTCGAACGGTCTTCGGCTGCGCCGGCACCTTGACGACTTCGTCGATCTTCTCGCGTCCGGCCTCGACCCCGTTGACCATGTTGATCTTCCAGGTGATGTCGGAGACGCCGGGAGCGCCGGGGTTCTCGACGACGGTCTTGCTCATGTTCATCGTCGGATCCTCGATGCGCTGTTCCGGGGCATCGGTGTCGGTGGTCTCGGTCTTGGTGACGGTCCGGTCGCGCGTGACGACGATCTCGGCACCGTCGGTGACGGCGGCATCCGGATCCGGCGACACGGTGTCGGCCTCTTCCAACGGCTTGCCCGCTGCTTCGAGGAATTCGCGCACGGTCGGAGCGGCGAGCGTCACCGGCGTTGCCGGACTGCCTCCGTCGACCAGCGAGACCTGCTTGGGCAGGGCCACGTCCAGTTCGGTGCCGTCGAGGGGCAACCGCTCGGAGCGAGACGCCGACACGTGGACGTCCTCGGCGAGGCCCGTCTGCTGCAGAGCTTCCTCGACGGTCAACGCGGTGGTCCAGATCTCCTCCGGCTTGCCGTCGACGTTCAGGGTGATCTCGCGGGCGCGGCGCAGCACGACGGTGTCGCCGTCGCTCAGCCCGGAGTCGGGCGCGGGAACGACCAGATCCTTGTCCGACGGCGTGTAGCCGGCATCGACGAGAGCGCTGTTGACGTCGGTCTTCATCGTGCTCAGCGAAATCATGTCGCCGTCGACGTCGATGGTCACGGTTTTGTGACGGCTCACCGCCATCACGCCCCCGGCGACCAGCGTCATCAACAGGGCCGCGATGACCAGGTAGAGCGTGGTCGAACGAGCGGAGTTGAGGCGTCTGATAGTCGACAAGTTTCGTATTCCTGGCGGTTGCAAGCGTGACTTCGGGGTCGAAACGCCCGAGTTCGGTCACGGTACGGTAACGAATTAGTACCTCCGCCGCAACCCAAGGAGCTACAGCCCGTACACCCGCTCGGCATTCGCCGTGGCATGCGCCGACAGTTCGGCCGGGTCCTGGCCACGAACCTCGGCCAGCGCCCGGGCGGTGTACGGCAGGCAGTACGGCTCGTTGGGTGCACCGCGAAACGGATGCGGAGTGAGAAACGGAGCATCCGTTTCCACCAGCACCAGCTCGTCGGGCACCAGCACTGCGGCCTCACGCAGCGCATGCGCGTTCTTGAAACTGACCGTCCCCGAGAAGCTGAGAACGTAACCGGCGTCGACGCAGGCCTTGGCGGTCTCGGGCCCGCCGGAGAAGCAGTGGAAGATCACCGTCTCCGGAGCGCCCTCGGCGACCAGGACCGCGAGCAGATCCTCGTCGGCCTCGCGGTTGTGGATCATCAGCGGCTTCCCGAGGCGCTTGGCGAGATCGATGTGCCAGCGAAATCCCTCGTGCTGCTCCGGGACCGTCGCACAGTCGTCGAGCTTGCCGGGCCAGTAGTAGTCCAGACCCGTTTCGCCGATGGCGACGACGCGGGGATCGGCCGCGAGTCGTTCGATCTCGGCCTTCGCTGCGTCGTCGAGCACATTCGCGCGGGTGGGATGGATCGCGACCGCCGCCCACACCCGTGGATCCCAGGATGCAGCGTCGACGGCGAAGCGCGCGGCGTCGAGGTCGTCGGCGATCGTGACCACCCGGGTGACCCCCACCGACTCGGCGCGATCGACGATCGCGGCCACGCTCGCGGCATCGGTCGCTCCGCAGGCATCGAGGTGGGTGTGGGCGTCGACGAGGGTGCCGACGGCATCGGGCAGCGGTGGCGCGGGACGTTCTCTACTCACGCTGGATAGAGTAGGCGCACCATGACTGCGCCAGCTGATGCCTCACGGCCACCCTTCTACGTCACCACGGCAATCGCGTACCCCAACGGAGCACCCCACATCGGGCACGCGTACGAATACATCGCCACCGACACGATCGCGCGCTTCAAGCGCCTCGATGGCTACGACGTGCGCTTTCTGACGGGAACCGACGAGCACGGCCTCAAGATGCAGCAGACCGCGCAGAACGAGGGCATCGACGTCCGCGAGCTCGCGGCGCGCAATTCCGACGCCTTCCAGGCGGCGCACGATCTGCTGCAGAGCTCCTACGGCCGCTTCATCCGCACCACCGATGCCGACCACCATGCCGCCAGCCAGGAACTGTGGCGACGGATGGAGGCGAACGGCGACATCTACCTCGACTCCTACTCCGGCTGGTACTCGGTCCGCGACGAGGCGTTCTACACCGAGGCCGAGACCACCCTGACCGAGGACGGGTCCCGCGTCGCGACCGAGTCGAACACACCCGTCGAGTGGACCGAGGAGTCGTCGTACTTCTTCCGGCTCTCGCAGTACCAGGACAAACTGCTCGAGATGTACGACGCGTCGCCCGATTTCATCGCGCCGAACACGCGCCGCAACGAGATCGTGAACTTCGTCAAGGGCGGTCTGCGCGACCTGTCGATCTCCCGGACCACATTCGACTGGGGTGTGCCGGTACCCGGCGATCCCGCGCACGTCATGTACGTGTGGGTCGACGCGTTGACCAACTACCTCACCGGTGCGGGTTTCCCCGAGACCGACTCGGAGGCGTATCGGAAGTTCTGGCCCGCCGATCTGCACGTCATCGGCAAGGACATCACGAGATTTCACACCGTCTACTGGCCTGCATTCCTGATGTCCGCAGGCATCGAGCTACCCAAGCGGGTGTTCGTGCACGGGTTCTTGAATGTCAAGGGCGAGAAGATGTCCAAGTCTCTGGGCAACGTGCTGACCCCCGACTCGTTGGTGGAGAACTACGGCCTCGACCCGGTGCGCTTCTTCTTCCTCCGCGAGGTCTCGTTCGGGCAGGACGGCAGCTACAGCCACGAGGCGATCGTCGCCCGCGTCAATGCCGACCTGTCCAACGAACTGGGCAACCTCGCGCAGCGTTCGCTGACGATGGTGGCGAAGAATCTCGAAGGACAGCTCCCGACACCGGGTGCATTCACCGCCGAGGACGAGGCGATGCTGGCCCGCGCGGACGCGCTGCTGGAGATCTGCCGACGCGAATTCGATGTGCAGGCAATCCATTCCGCGCTCGAAGCGATCTGGTCGGTACTCGGCGAGACCAACCGCTACTTCTCGCTGCAGCAGCCATGGGTGCTGCGCAAGACCGACCCCGATCGCATGGCCACGGTGCTGTACGTGACGATCGAGGTGTTGCGCATCGTGAGCATCCTGGCCCAGCCCGTCATGCCCGATTCCGCGTCGCGCATCCTCGACCTACTCGGGGCGTCGAACCGCGAATTCGCCGACATCGCAACACGTTCGGTGCCCGGCACCGCTCTCCCTGCCCCGACGCCGGTGTTCCCCAAGTACGAGGAGAAGTAAGCCCTCGTGAGTGGAACTTCGTAGCCCACTACGAGGTTCCACTCACGTGGGGCTACGCCGCCTTTTCGAGTTCCTCCAGCGTGTTCTCCAGATGCGTGAGCATCCGCTGCAGGTGCGGCACACTGCGTCGGCACCCGATGAGCCCGAAGTTCAACGAATCGCCGTTGCTGGCGACGGTGATGTTCAGCGCCTGTCCGTCGCACACGATGGACGCCGGGTAGATGCCGTCGAGTTTCGCGCCGTTCCAGTAGAGATCCTCCTTGGAACCCGGCACGTTGGAGATGATCACGTTGAACGGCGGGGGGGTGTAGTCGACGAATCCCGGCACCGGCCCGAACAACAACGGGGCCATGGTGATTGCACCGACGGCAAGCGCTTCGAGGGTGTTGAGCTCCCCCATCATCTGCTTGCCTCGGACGGTGGACTCCTTGATGCGTCCGAGGCGAAGCAGCGGATCGGATTCGTCGGTCCCCAGGTTGCACAGAATGGTCGTCACGGAGTTACCGGCGTCCTTGCTGTCACCCTCCTTGCGCAGCGAGACCGGCACCATGGCAATCAGTGGCTCCTCGGGGAGCGCGTTCTGATCGATGAGGTAGGCACGCAGCGCACCGGCGCACATCGCGAGCACCATGTCGTTCAGCGTTGCATCGAGGGCGGTACCGACCTTACGAATACGCTCGATCGACCAGCTCTCCGCCGCGAAGCGTCGAGCGCCACCGATGGGCACGTTGAACATCGTCCGCGGCGCCTGCAGCGGTAGTTGTGCGCCCTGTTTCTTCAACGCGCGCAATCCGATTCGCGCGGAGGCAGGCGCGAAATCCACCAGGTCGCCGGCAATCTTGCGTCCCACCGAAAGCCCGCTGCCCAGTTGCGCCAGCCGCCCAGGCTGCTCGGCGACGGCCTGATTCTTGCGCTTGCGGAACAGCGACGGGTCCCAGGTGGCCACCCCGTTGCGGTCTTCCGGATCATCGGTGAGCGTGCGCATCGACAGCTTCAGAGCGCTGACGCCGTCGACCAGCGAGTGATGCATCTTGGTGTACAACGCAACTCGGCCGTCGGCCAGACCCTCCACGATGTGCAGTTCCCACATCGGCCGGTACCGATCGAGAGGGGAACTGTGATTGAGCGAGAGGAACTGGAACAGCTCGCGGATGCGCCCCGGCGAGGGCAGGACGGCCCGTCGGACGTGGTACTCGAAGTCGACGTCCTGGTCGAATGCCCACGCCAGGTTTCCCATGATCTGCACGGGCCGGGCAGGCCGTTTGCGGAACAACTCGTGTACCTCACCAGTGGTGAACTTGCGATGCACCTCCTGCGCGAACTCGTGCGGATCCCCCGGTGGAATGAACAGTTGCAACCCGCCCACGTGCATCGGGTGCTCCCGTGACTCGGCGATCAGAAACATCGATTCGGTGATGGGCATGAGTGCCATGAGCTGTCCTTTTTCCATTTGTTTTATGTCACGGTACGGCACCGAATGTGACTCAGAACACGACCTTACGTGCGCTCACGAAATCCCACCCGCTATTGTCCGTTACCAGGGGTTCCAAACAGAACGGGGATCCGACGCACGGCGCACACGCGCCCTGCAACAGCCAACGGGGATGGAGGCGACGGCTATGAATCCGGCGCTCACCGTAGTGAAAACGTCCGACGCGGCAGCCACTGCGCGCCGCCGCGATATCCGCGGAGCAAGCCTGCAGTCGCAGATCCTGTCCAAGTACCTGCAGTTCACCGTGCGCCCGTTCCTGACGGTGTGGGCGCAGGCACCGTCGCTGCCGTGGCCGATGGGTTTGGTCGATTACGCGGGTCTGCTCGTCCCCCAGATCAGCGGCACCACCCGCAGTCGCGTCATGCTCTCCGAATGCGAGGCCGAGTGGATCCGCGCCGAAGGCAGTGGAAACGACCGTGTCGTCCTGTACATGCACGGCGGCGCGTTCGTGTGCTGCGGACTGAGAACGCACCGGCGGATGACCTCGCGGGTCTCCAAGAGCGTCGACGGCCCGGTGCTGTCGGTGAACTACCGCATGATGCCGCGCAACCCGATCGCGCACGCCGTCGAGGACGGAGTCGACGCCTATCGCTTTCTCCTCGACTCCGGCTACCGGCCGGATCAGATCCTGATGGGTGGGGACTCGGCCGGCGGATACCTGGCTTTCATGGTCACCCTCGCATTGCGTACCGTCGGCCTTCCGGCACCTGCCGGCATCTTCACGATGTCGCCGCTGACCGACATGGATCCCACCGGCAAGCTGACTCACGAGAACGCCAAGAAGTGTTCGGTGTTTCCGTCCAACGCTGTTCCCGCACTGACCGCCCTCGCCGATCGGGTCGACGCACGGATCGTCATCGAAGGTGAACGCGGCCCTCGGGTCTCACCGGTCGACGGAGATCTCGCCGGCCTGCCGCCGGTGCTGATCCAGGTCGGATCGACCGAAATGGTCTATGCCGACGCCGAACTCATGGCGGAGCGCCTCGCCGTCGCCGGCGTCGACTGCGAACTACAGGTCTTCGAGGATCAGGTGCACGTGTTCCAGGCCGCCGATTTCGTTCCCGAAGCCCGACGCGCACTACGCGCCATCGGCGAGTTCGCCCGGAACGTCAGCCCCAGTACAGAAAGCTGAGATACCTTCTCCCCATGGCAGTCACAGTGAACAAGTCCGTCGACATCGAGGCCGACGCAGCGACAATTCTCGACGTCCTCGCCGACGTCGAAGGCATCCCCTCGTGGTCCCCCGTACACAAGAAGTGCGAGGTGGTCGACCGCTTCGACGACGGTCGACCGAACCACGTCAAGATGAAGGTCTCGATCATCGGCATCAACGACGAGCAGTTGGTCCAGTACACCTGGAGCGAGAACGAGGTGTCGTGGAGCTTGGTGGAGAGCTCACAGCAGAAGGCCCAGGAAGGCCGATACACGTTGACGCCCAAGGGCAACGGCACGCACGTCGAATTCGAGCTGACCGTCGACCCGAAGGCTCCCCTGCCCGGCTTCCTCGTCAAGAAGGGCACCAAGACCATTCTCGAGGCAGCGACCGAAGGGCTACGCCAGCACGTGGTGGGCTGAGCGTCACTGATCCTTGCGGGCGGCGAGAACGGCCTCGTACACCTCGCGCTTGGACACGCCTGCGACGGCCACCTGAGCGCAGGCGTCCTTCAACCGCATGCCCGACGCCACGAGCGATTCCACCTCGGCCACGAGATCCTCGGGTTCCTCGGCGACGGCGACCGCTCCTTCGAGTACAACGGTGATCTCACCGCGCACTCCGTCACGTGCCCAGTCGAGCAGCTCCCCCAGTCCGCCGCGGCGTACCTCCTCGTAGGTCTTGGTGAGCTCTCGGCACACCGCAGCGCGGCGGTCGGGGCCGAGAACGTGCACCGCGTCCTCGAGACATGCGACGAGCCGATGCGGGGCCTCGAAGAAGACGATGGCACGCGGTTCGGCGAGCACCGACTGGAAATACGTGCGCCGCTGTCCCTGCTTGCGCGGGGCGAATCCGTCGAAGCAGAAGCGCTCCACCGGCAGCCCCGACAGTGCGAGGGCGGTCGTGACGGCCGACGGTCCGGGCAGGCAGGTCACCGGCAGGTCGGCGTCGACGCAGGCCGCGACCAACCGGTAGCCCGGATCGCTCACCGACGGCATGCCCGCGTCGGTCACCAGCAGTACGGTCTTTCCCTCGGCGACGGCCTCGACCAGTGCGGGTAGCCGCGCCGTTTCGACCTGGTCGTAGAAACTGACGACCCTGCCCCCGATCGTCACGCCGAGGGAGGACGCCAGTTGTTTGGTGCGTCGGGTGTCTTCGGCGGCCACGACATCGGCACTACCGAGGGCATCACGCAGGCGCTGCGAGGCATCTCCGACGTCGCCCATCGGGGTGGCAGCAAGGATGAGCATGTCTCCAGTGTCTCCCATGCGGTGCAGCGGCCTGCCGCCCACTCCGGAACACCGCCTACGATCGGTACGTGACCTTGCTGACCTCTGAGCGCTCCGGCGACCGGTCGATGGTCAGTCCCGGGCCCACTGTTGCCGCGCGCGACTGGTTCCACGACACCGATGTACGACGCGGCTGGATCGTCACCCTCGTCGTCACCGCCATCTGTGCGATCACGCGTTTCACAATGCTTCGGTACCCCACCGACGCCGGAACGCCGGTGTTCGACGAGAAGCACTACGCACCGCAGGGCTATCAGGTGCTCACCGGCGGCGGGCTCGAGGACAATCCGGCCTACGGACTGGTGGTGCACCCGCCGGTCGGCAAACAGCTGATCGCCGTCGGCGAGGCGTTGTTCGGCTACAACGGTTGGGGATGGCGCTTTTCGTCCGCGGTCGCCGGAACACTGTTGGTACTGCTGGTGATTCGCATCGTCCGACGCCTCACCCACTCGACGCTCATCGGTGCGATCGCAGGGATTCTGCTCATCGTCGACGGTGTGACGTTCGTCAGCAGCCGCATCGGCATGCTGGACATCTTTCTGGCCCTGTTCGTCACCGCTGCTCTGGGTTGCCTGGTCGTCGACCGCGACGACGTGCGAAAGCGACTGTGGACGGTCCGAGCCGAGGGCCGCATGGACGTCAGCGATCTCGGCCCTCGAATGGGTGTGCGGTGGTGGCGTTTCGGGGCCGGCGTCATGCTGGGTCTCGCATGTGGCACCAAGTGGTCGGGTCTGTATTTCATCGCGTTCTTCGGCTTGCTGAGCGTGGCGTTCGACCTGGCTGCTCGTCGTTCGTACGGGGTTCGCCGACCGTGGCGCGGAACTGCGGTGCGCGACATCGGACCCGCGCTGTACGCGCTGGTGATCGTTCCGATCGCCGTGTACCTGATGACGTACTGGGCGTGGTTCACCTCCGAGACCGGTGTCGACCGACACGAGGTGGGCAACGGAATCGGATTCGGCGGACCGTTCTCCTTTGTCCCCGGTGCCCTGCGGTCGCTCTGGTACTACAGCGGCAGTGTGCTCGATTTCCATGAGGGACTGACCAATTCGGCAGGCAATCGGCACCCGTGGGAATCCAAGCCGTGGACGTGGCCGATGGGCCTACGCCCCATGCTGTACTACTTCGCCGACGGCGAGAACGTGTCGGGGTGCTCGGCGTCGTCGTGCGTGAAGGCGATCATGCTGATCGGCACGCCCGCGATGTGGTGGTTGGCCTTGCCGATGCTCGCCTGGACACTGTGGTCCGTTCTCGTACGACGAGATTGGCGCTACGCCACGGTTCTCGTCGGTTACGGTGCCGCACTGTTGCCCTGGTTCGCGACCCTCGACCGGCAGATGTACTACTTCTATGCGGTGGCGCTCGCGCCGTTCATGGTGATGGGCTTCGCACTGGTACTGGGCGACATCATCGGAAAAGCGAGCGCCTCGGCCGAAAGACGCGGCACCGGACTGCTTCTGGTGTGCCTGTACATCGCGGTGGTGATCGCCAACTTCGTGTGGCTGTGGCCGATCCTCACCGCGATGCCGATCACCCCGCAGATGTGGCAGGAACAATTGTGGTTACCGAGCTGGCGCTGAGCGCCCCACCCGGCTCGCTACCGACTACTGCAGAATTGCGGTCTTGCCCTTGGTGATTCCGTCGATGCTGATGCGACCGGCACCGAACGCCGCGAGCATCAGCGCGCCGACGCCGAGAGCGACGACGAGCTCGTAGCCGTTTTCGGTGGCGAACACCCCGTTCTCGAAGTGGACGAGGAATGCAGCTCCCAACATGTCGGCGAACAGCAGCAGACCGGCGATCGGAGTGAAGATGCCGAGAACCAATGCGCCGCCGCCGATGAGCTCGACGAACGTTGCGAAGTAGGCAGACGCCGTGGGTACCGGAATGTTCATCGCCTCGAAGCTGGCAGCAGTGCCGTCGAGGCCGAAGGTGTTGAGCTTCTGCCACCCGTGGGCGATGAAGACGACTCCCAGGCCGATACGAGCTACGAGGGCGACGGCGTCACGGACGAGTGTGGAGTTCATTGATAGGCATCCTTCTGGCGCGGCTGAATGGGCAGCACCACCCTGACAGAAGGAGGTTGAAGCGTCAACTTACCGGCCGCCTGCCCCTTTCAGAGCAGCTTCTAGAAACGTTCGCGCCTGGTCGTCGTCGAGACCGATAGATCTGACGGCCCGGACGAATTCCGTTGCGGCCCTGGCTGCGATGTCCCGTGACGGATCACCGCCGGACGCCACGAACGATCCGGACCTACCCCGCGTCTCGATGATTCCCTGCTGTTCGAGCTCCCGGTAGGTCTTCGCCACCGTGTTCGGCGCGATCTTCAGCTCTTCGGCAAGCCCACGTACCGTGGGGATCTTTGTTCCGGCGATGAGATCCCCGGACCGCACCAATCCCAGAATCTGCATCCGCAATTGCTCGAACACCGGGGTCGTGTTCGACGGATCGATGCTTACGCGCACGATCGCCTCATCGAACCGCGTCGACAGCGTCGGCGATGGACGTCGATCCGGACGTGAGCATCAGCGTTTTGCCGATGGCACTGCCGGTGTCGATCAGACGGGCGACGACCGCTGCCACGTCGGCACGGGTCACCTCGCCGGGGTCGAGTGGAGGCTCGGTGAGCGAAACCGAGTCCGTCGCATCCTCGTCGGTCAGCTTGCCGGGGCGAAGAACGGTCCAGTCCAAGCCCGCGCGGGACGAAACATCTTCTTCCGCAGCAGTTTTGGCCCGGATGTATGCTTTCCATCCCTCGTCGAGGTCGTCCGCGACCGGCTCACCGGCCCCGAAGGAACTGATCAGCACGTAGCGGCGAACGCCGGCCTTCTCGGCGGCATCGGCCAACAACACCGCACCGGCCCGGTCGACGGTGTCCTTGCGCTCGGGACCGCTGTTGGGACCTGCACCGGCCGCGAACACCACTGCGTCGGCACCGGAGAGAACGTCGGCCAACTCGTCGACGGACGCAGACTCCAGATCGATGACCTGCGGCAGCGCACCGAGGGCCGTGACGGCATCGACGTGATCGCTGTTGCGAATGAGCGACACAGCGCGGTCACCGTGCGCCGTGAGAACCTGCGTGAGATGTTGGGCGATCTGGCCGTGCCCACCTGCAATGACAATGCGCTTGTCGGTCATGCGACTACTCCCGTTCCTGACGTGATCTGTCGCGTTGGCTACCCGCGTGACAGGATTGCAAACATGACCCGGGCCGCAACCATCTATCACAACCCACGCTGCAACACCTCCCGCACCGTTCTGAAGACGATCGAGGATGCGGGCATCGTCCCCCAGGTCGTCAAGTACCTCGAGACGCCGCCGACCGAAGACGAACTCCGCACGCTGCTCGCCGACGCGGGACTCTCACCACGTCAGGCTGTTCGCACCCGCGAGAGCATCTACAAAGAACTCGAACTGGCGGAGGCCGACGACGAGACCTTGATCGCGGCGATGGCGGCGCACCCCATACTGATCGAACGCCCGATCGTGGTCACCGACAAGGGAACCGTGTTGGCTCGCCCCGCCGACAAGGTCCTCGCCGTCCTGTAGAAACGCCTGTCGGTCAAAGCCTTTCGCGAGACACCGGGCACGACATACACCGGGGGCCACCCCGGCCCGAGCCCAACTCGGACCCGGAGATTCGCAACACCTCGATGCCCGACGCCTCGAGCCGCGCATTGGTCTCGACGTTGCGCTCGTAGGCAACGACCACCCCCGGGGAGATCGCGAGGGTGTTGTTGCCGTCGTCCCATTGCTCGCGTTCGGCGGTCACATGATCGAGTCCGGTGTCGATCAACCGGAGTTTGCCGATTCCCATCGCATCGGCAGCGGCTTCGAGGAACGGGTCGGCGCCGCGAATACTGACGCCGGCATCCTCGCGGTGAATCGTGAACGCGGACAACGTGTCCTGAATAGCCGGATACATCACGACCGCGTCGGTGTCGACCATGGTGCAGACGGTGTCCAGATGCATGGACGCGCGCTCCTGCGCGATCGGCACCACCAACACGCTGTGCGCCAGATCGTCCTCGAAGAGACTGCGTGCCAACGCTTCTGCGCCCGCAGGGGTGGTGCGCTCCCCCACACCCACCGCGACCACTCCAGGAGCGAGCAGCAACACGTCACCGCCTTCGACCGGAGCGGTACGGGATTCGTACGCACGTCGCACGCCTTTGAACATGGGATGGAATGCGTAGATCAAGTCGGTCAGCGACGTTTCCCGTACTCGCGCAGGCAAGGCGAGGGAGGTGATCGCCACTCGGTTGTCGATCCAGAACGACGAGTCACGGGTGAACAGCAGATTGGGCAGCGGATCGATGACGAAGTCGCCCCCGTGATGCATGCGGCGAACCAGCGAGGCACCACTGGGCTCGGCCTCACCGGACTCGGCTTCGAGCAACTCGTCGAACGTCATGCCCGCCATCAGGATCTGAGCCAGTTCGGCTGCCGGGATACCGCGCAGGTACTGGGCGAGATCCTCGGCGAGAGCCCGTCCGAGCCGCCGAGCGTCGACGGCAGCCGAGATGCCCTGCATCCGAGCGGCACCGCTGACCGTCATCGCTTCGGTGAGGAGTTCGCCCAGCAGCAGCACCGTCACGCCGCGGCTGCGCAGCAGCTCCGCGAACGCATCGTGCTCGTCCTGTGCCCGGTCCACCCACGGCAATCCGTCGAACAGCAGTTGGTCGTTGTTTCTCGGAGTCAGGCGCCGCAGCTCGTCGCCCGGGCGGTGCAGCATCACAGTGCGGAGCACACCTACCTCGGAATTGGCTCCCAACGGGCCCGCAGCGGAGTCGACGCTCATGAACGAACGGTAAACCCATTCGTCGTTCAGCGCTGGCATCCGGACCTGAAGTAATGTCGAGGTCGTGCCGATGCCCGAGTGGAACGTCCGTGAACTGACTCCAGGCCAGCTGTCGGAGCGCAGCGGCGTCGCCGTGTCCGCGTTGCATTTCTACGAGAAGCAGGGCTTGATCAGCAGTCGACGAACATCGGGCAACCAGCGCAGGTTTCACCGCGAGACTTTGCGCAGAGTGGCGTTCATTCGTATCTCGCAGAAGGTGGGAATCCCTCTCGCGACCATCCGTCAGGCGTTGAGCGAACTTCCGGACGAGCGAACGCCCACCCGCGAGGACTGGGCCAGGCTGTCGACGCGGTGGCATCGCGAACTGGACTCGCGTATCGAGCAGTTGGTTCGCTTACGGGACGATCTGACCGGGTGCATCGGCTGTGGTTGTCTGTCGTTGGCCGGCTGCGCTCTGGCCAACCCGCACGACCGGCTCTCCTACTCCGGCCCCGGTGCCCGCACACTGGACGTCGACTTCGACGCCCCGTCGGTGCGACGCGGCTCGAGCAGTTTGGAGAACTGATCGTTCGCTCGTTGCAGCACGAACTCGTACGGTGGCGCGAACTTTCGCGAGATCCAGTAACCGAAGCGAATGTCGTTGGAGGAGTACACGAGGTACTTGCGTTTGGCGATACCGGCGAGAATCGCATCGGCCACGACCGACGGTTCGACAGCACGCTTCTCGAACCGGTGCTGCAGCTTCTGCACCCGAGGATCGTCTCGATCGATACCGGCGATCTGCAGCGTCTGCACCAGGCCGGTCTTGACCCCACCGGGCACGACGAGGCTGACGCCGATTCCGTGACGTTTGAGGTCGTATCGAAGAACTTCGGACACGCCACGAAGGCCGTACTTGCTGGCGCTGTACGCAGCGTGCCAGGGCAGAGGAATCAATCCCGCCGCGGACGAGACGTTGACCAGATGCCCACCGCGGCCCGCCTCGATCATCGGCGGGAGGAATTTCTCGATGACATGGATGGGACCCATGAGATTGACATCGACCATGGACTTCCAATGCCGATGCTCCAGATTCTCGACGGTGCCCCACGCCGAGATGCCCGCGACGTTCATCACGACGTCGAGGCTGCCGAACTCGGCGTGAATATCGTCCGCGAAGGCGGTGACCGCTTCGAAATCGGAGACGTCGAAGGGCAAGGAGTGACTGACCGTGCCGCCCGCTCGACCGACCAGGTCCACGGTCTCGGCAAGCCCGGAGGCGTTGATGTCGGTAAGGAACAGTTCAGCTCCCACCGCTGCAGCCGCGATGGCCGTCGCCCGGCCGATTCCGCTGCCCGCTCCCGTGATCAACGTCTTCTTGCCGCGCAGATCGTATGTAGCCATCGAAGCTTGTTCCCCCACCGGTTGCCACGTGTCAGGTCGATTCCGACCCTACGCGGTGACGACCGACAGGGCCGTCACAATCTCTGCGACATCTCGTCTCGGTAATCGGCGACGGTGTTCTCGATACGCGTCGCCTCGTCGTCGGCACCTCGTTTCCGCGCATCGTCCGCGCGGTGCTGCAGAGTGCCGATCGCTTTCCGGAGCTCGTTGTCCGACATTCTGTGTTCCATGTCACACAGTGTGCGCCTCACGTCGGCGTGCAGCAAGCACCCGGGCGACGAGAACGTCAGACGGTGACCGAGCTCGAATCGATGTTCTCGCGCACGAAGCTCGAGAGGCTGCGAGCTGCGAATTCGCGGAAGTAGGCCAGCTTGTCGGCAGGCACCAACGACGGCAGCACGGTGTTCCACACCTTCTCCATACGAGACGGCGCATCCTCCAGACGCGACTGCGCCTCGGACACCATCAGAACCCCGGCCAGCATTTCGCACACCAGCAGTGCCGCGTTGCCTGCGTCCAGGTGGTCGGCGACGTCGCCGTGCTCGATGGCCCGCTCGAAAAGATGCTCGAAGATGTTGCCCCAGGTGCCGAACACGCTTCCGCGAGCGGTGTCGGACCCGTCGATCTCCATCTGCAACCGGTACATCACACGAACGAGCGGATCCGACGCTGCCAGTTCGAGAACCGAGTACGAGATTCCGATGACGGACTCGAGGGCTGGGCTGCGGCTGTCCACCAGCCCCGCGCAGGCCGTGGACACGCGCTCGTGACCTTCGTCGACGATGGCGCGAGCGAGTTCTTCCTTGGACGCGAAATGGAAGTACAGCGCGCCCTTGGTCACGCCGGACTGCGCCGACACCTGACTCAGCGTGGCATTGGCATGCCCGACGTCGAGGAAGAGATCTGCTGCAGCGCGCAGCGCCGCCGCGCGAGTGGCTTCGGCCCTGAGTTGTCTCACCATGTTGCTACACCCCTGCTCAGTCGATCGTGCGATGACATCGACACCTTGTGGTCCGCGCTGGCTCCCGGGTGCTGAACCCACGAACTCGAATTCACGTTCCCTATACGGGCTTGTCAGCGCTTGCCAATAGTAACCGGTTCATCGGCGATTTTGTGATTCGAAAGTGACAAATACATGAAGAAGACCTCGTTTACAAAACGATCGAAACGAAAAGTTCCACTTCTCCAGCATTCGTAACGACTTCTACTTCCTCGGCGTAAGCACGGAATAGCGTCCCGGATCGAACGCACTCGTCGACTTGCGCCCAGACGTCTTCGATCGGATCCGCGAGACCACCACTGGGCACGAACACTGCAAACACACCAGTCGGTATGGATACGAACACATCTCCCACAGCGACGTCACTCGGAGAGTCCAGCGGGACACCGACGAGTGCATTGACGGTGCCGTGCGCATCGGGGACATACACGGTGGTCACCTCCGTGGCGTCGATGTTCTTCTCGCGCACACGATCTCGGAGGAATCCCATCCATTCGCTGCAACTGGCCTCGGCACCGGGCTCCACCCGCGGTGCCACCAACCCACCGAACAATTCGGCACTGCGCGCGGTGATCCGAAAGCTCATCACGAACCGCCGGGCTGCGTGATGGCCAAATACAGGTCGACTTTGTAGGCGTGCGGGTAGCACTCGTAATCACCGGTGAACGATCGCACTATCTCCCCGTTCTCCTCGGCGTGATCGATCTGATTCCACAATCGAGTGAGAACGTCGGGAAAATAACCCACCGCGGAGAATCGGGCATATTTTGCAGACGGCACTTTTGCGATCAAATGCCCACGCGTCACCTGCCCGAGCGACGAGCACTGGTAACCGACTATCTGTGTATTGTACGATCCGATTCCAGGGGCGAAGTCCGTGTAGATCGACGCAAGCGGTCCGGCAGTCTCCTGATTGAGCACTGCGGACCACGCCTGGTTGAGGGCAGGATCGTTCAACCGCCCGAGTGCTCGTTTGGGACTGCGAACGGGGAGACCGGCGACCCACGTTTCGGGGAGGTCGACGATCTCGAACGACATTCACACTCCGTATGGAAGTTGCAGGGGCAGATCCAGCGCTCGGATCGTCGGTTCACGATATAACCCGTCAATCTACCGGGCCGACCGGTACGCAGATGATCGTTTGTTCAACA
Organism: Rhodococcus sp. 05-2255-1e; assembly: GCF_002259025.1. Taxonomy (NCBI): domain Bacteria; kingdom Bacillati; phylum Actinomycetota; class Actinomycetes; order Mycobacteriales; family Nocardiaceae; genus Rhodococcus; species Rhodococcus sp. 05-2255-1e. The sequence continues at coordinate 57,726 of NZ_NOZE01000003.1, forward strand.
GGATGTGTCACCGGGCGTTGTCCCCGCGCATTGTCACCGACGACGCGACATCACCGACCGATTGCGTCGAGCACCAATCCCGCCATCGCAGCGCTGCCCAGCGGGGTCGGATGCAAGAACGGTGTCGGACCGAACGTCATCGAGCCCATGAACCAGCGCTCGGAAATCGGTGCGCATGCGTCGTGGCCGACGGCCGGCCCCGCCACATCGACGAACGTCGCCCCATGCCTGACGGCACTGTCTCGAAGCACGGAATCGAACCGGACGAAGAAATCCTGCACGAACGCCGCGTCGGCACCGTGCAGATTCGAGTCCGGGAAACAGCCCTGATGGTCGAAGTAACCACCGTGACCGACCAGCACGACGACGGCGAGTGGCGAACGCTGCGTAATGGCGTCGAGTACCCCGTCCAACACCGGCCCCAGCTGCCCGAGCCTCTGATCGATCTCCTGGAGGACCACGGGGTTGTTCCGGCACCGAGGATCTTCCTGCGGCACAGGTTGCAGGCACGGCCCGATCAACTGCGCCCAATTCAGGTCGTTGCCGCCTATCGAGAGGGTCACCAGCGTCGTATGAGGCCGCAGTGCATCGATCTGAACCGGGACACGACGAGGCAGTGGCGTGAACGTGCTCTGCGGCGTGGACACGACGTGTGCGCTCGTCGCCCCACTGCACGCGACGCTGGCGAAGGACGCAGGGTGCAGTGCGCTCGCGATCATGGCCGGATACGCCGCGTCGGATCGTCCACAACCGTCTCCGCCGGCATAGGACAACCACGCGGGCCCGGCAGCCCTGGAGTCGCCCAGAGCGACGTAATGCACCGGGTCCTGGACGGGGTGGTCGACGACGTCCGCCGACGCAGTCCCGACGAGCTGTCCCGTCAGCAGAGACACCGCAAGACCGACGACGAACATCCGAACATCGAAGCGCACGACACGCCCCCGCCTGCTATGCGGCCGCCCGACCGGCCCACCCCGACTCGACTCTCGGATACCCGCGGGTCGAAGAACTACGAGACAGTAACACCGCGTCGGCGATCACGCGGGCCTGTATCGAACCGTGGGGCCGGTTCCGGGGGTGGCAGCAGATACAGCGAGTCTATCGGCGCTACCGATCGGACAATCGTCGCGTACCGCTCGAATCAGCCGTGAATTTACTCGGCCGACGCCGTGGTGGCATATTCGCCATCGCGAACAGGTGACGAATATTGTTGCGATGTCACGCCCTCGTTCGAATGCGACACCGGCAGAATTCGCGACTCGCATCCGGACAAAATTCGAGTCAACGGCCAATGCACGGTATGCAGAATCATGTCCGCGATCAACAGTCGACGTAGCGCCTTGTTCGCCAAATCGTGGTGAGCCCATGTTCGGTAGGAACTCAGCACATAATGACGATATTCGAGGGGCGGAGTCAGCAGCCGCCGACCGGACACCTCGACGCACATCGTTTTGATCAGCGCGATCTGGAGACCGACGCGGTACAGGCACAGCGAGAGATCGATATCCTCGTGCAGGTCGGTACGCAGACTCACGCGGTCGCGGGCGGCTTCCCAAGCGGAGCGGCGAATGGCGAAGTTGTTACCCGAGGCCGCCGAGACCCGTAACTCGTCGGGTTTGCGCTTGGTGGAGTAGTCCATGTACGCGCCGTACGGTGCAGTCCACGGGGAGTCGTACAGGTGGATCGGCCCGGTCACCGCCGCGTAGTCCAGTCTGCGGTCGAAGAAATCCAGAATCGACTCGGCCCAATCCGGAGCTACCCGAGTGTCCGCATCGATACGTCCGATGATGGATCCTTCGGCCCGATCGAAACCGGCGTTGCGCGCATGAACGACGCCTCGCTTCGACTCCCGGACCAGAACTATCTCCGGAAACCGTCGGCTGTAGCTCGCTACCACGCCGACGGTATCGTCGGTGGAATTGTTGTCCACCACGATTATTTCGTGAATGTGTTCACGTTGCGCCAATAAAGCGTCCAGGCATCCACCCAAATGCGCCTGTTCGTCGAATGCGGGCACAACAACAGAAAGAGTGTTCACAACGCCAACCCCTGACACCTTTTTGGCAATGCGTAGCTCGACAATTTCCGAAGCGAATGCAAAGAGTGCCGAGCCTCTGACGCAGATGATGCTACATCATCAATTCGACGAAATAAGTCGTCCAATTTCGGATCGATAATAGTCTTTTGTCGATATCGGCAAGTGCTTTATCGATCGTTCGTCAGAGTATTGCTCTCGAAATCAGGCGTCGCGCCCGCTATGGCTCGCGCGTCGGCTAGATCGTTCAACTCCCGGCGACGAGCGGCTGGGCTGCCGACGTACACCGCGTCCGGTTCGCAATCCTTGGTCACCAACGAATTCGCCCCGATGATGCATCCCTCACCGATGCGGACCCCGGGCATGATCACCACACCGGACCCGATCCACGTGCCTCGCCCGATGGTGACCGACTCGCCCCGCAGCAGGCCTGCCCGTCGCCACGACGGTCCGACGTCATGGGTACTGGTGATGATCCGAACGTGGTCCGCCAGGAACACATCGTCACCGATCACGATGTCGGCAACCGTGTCGAAGTGGCACCCGAAATTCACGAAGACCCCGGTGCCCATCCGTACCGACCCGCGACCCTGGATCATCGCGCCGCCGTATATCAAGCACGGCCCGTCCGTCCGGACTCCCGCCGGCCGCAGCAAGGTCGCCCGCAGTACCGCCGGAACGAACGGCAGGTTCGCCACCGACACGAGGGTTGCCTGACGCATCTGAAAGAGGGCCCACTTGACGTTCGACGAGTCGCTCGCCCAGGTCGGGATCAGGGAGCGCAGGTTCACGCGGCCTCTCGCATCCGTTCGTCGGACAGCGCACGGTCGTCGACGGGTAGCGCGCGCGAGGGCACCGCCGAGAACATTCTCGAGATGGGCCAGCGCAGCGTGTGCAGGAGCCAATCGATCGCAACGATCCGGGCCAGCTTGGCCGATGCGAGCCCGTGCTCCTTGTAGGAGCGGTAGCCCGCGATCGCGTAGTTCACGTACTTCACCGGAGAGGTAGCCGATCGCCGGCCGGAGACCGCAGCCTTCATACGGCCGTTCTGAGCAAGCGGCAACTTCTTGCCGACCAACGACAAGCACAGATCGATGTCCTCGTGCACGCAGGTCTTGTCGCTGACGACATCCCGAACCTCGTGCCAAGCAGATGCGCGGATTGCGAAATTGTTGCCCGATACCGCCAAGGCGCTGCGCACCGACGGGTCGCGCTGCTCCGCTCGAGCATGTTGCCACGCCAGAGGCCGGGCCCACGGCGACTCGTACAAGTAGGTCCGCCCGCCCGCTGCCGCAACCGTGGAGTGCTCTTCGAAGAATTCGATGATGGAGCGTGCCCACCCGGGCCGGACGCGCGTATCGGCGTCTATGCGCCCGATGATGGACGACTGCACGAGATCGAAGCCTGTGTTCCGGGCATGCACGACGCCCCGATTCGGCTCGTGCACCAACTGGACCTTGTCATTGACCTCGCACAGGGTCTCGACCAGATCGAGCGTCCCGTCGGTCGAGCCGTTGTCCACCACGACGATACGGTCTATGTAGTTTCCCTGATCGAGCAGCAGATTCAAGCATTCGCCGATGTGGTCGACCTCGTCGAGCACCGGAATTACCACACTGAGAGTGTTCATTTCGATCCCCTGATTGAATTCGACACCTACCGAACGCGCAGGCACGCGTATAAAGATACGACATCAGCCACGCGAACACTAAAGTCAGCCGAAGAAGTAGCCCCAGCTCAGAGCGCCGAAAACGGCAGCGTGACTCGTCCGCGGGTGCTAAGCAATCCAAAAGACCGTTTCAGGTCAATGGTGCTCATAAGACGTTCGAAAGAATTCGATTCCCGTTAATGATCGAATGTTGTCCGAATACGCCATATTGCCGGAAATGCCTCAGCTCACGCGACGACGTATGAAGTCTGTGGATATCGATCGTGCGCGTCGTAAATACGACGCAGCCTGTCGCCAGTGTCTTCGGCGGATCGCCGTGTCTACTGCCGCAACCACACCATCGTCGGTCACGCCTGCTTCCTCCATGGCAGCAAGCCCGTTTCGCAGGTGGTGGCACTGACGGTTCGTCAACGTCAGGGACCTGACCGCATGGAGATCGATGGGTCCTGGAAGGGCCTCGCTCTCCGCACCTGCAGCGGCCAACCCGATCTTCGTCCTGATGCACTTGAAGCACACTCCGCAGTTGAATCGACCGTCGCGGTTCTCCCAGCACACCCGTAGATGCTTCATCGCCGTCTCGTCCAGGCCTATCCGCCGGAGCTTGCCGAGCCGATCCACCTCCAACTCGTGGTGATCGAACGTGACACTGCTACTCGACCACAGCGGGTCCAGATCGGGATGGGAACCCCACGGCAGCAGATCCCAGCGACTGTTGGACGACGGAATCATGACGGTGCTCACATGCTGCGACAACGCCAGCCCCACGTGAGCCAGTGCGGCTCCGTGAAGGTCGTATCCCCAATCGAGCGGCAATCGGTCTCCGAACGCCGACCTCAACGTGGTCTTGACCTCGATCAGCGGCTTGCCGAGCTCCGCGGCCGCGTCTCGGGCACTGGCCAGTGCTCGACCCGCCAATTCCTCGTTCCCGGCGGAGATGTCGAAACCGTGAACGAATATCAAATGGGTGATGCGATCGGATTCGGTGATTGCCGAATAGAAACTGTCCACACCTCCACTGAAGAAGCAACCCACCCCTCGGCCGTCGGACAGTGCATCGGAAGGCTCAGCCGATACCGATATCCCATGAAACCGTCTGGGATACCAGTCGAGAAGCACTTTCTGCGCCTCGGGAGCGCCTCGAAGTGCCGTCGAATCCACCGGGCCGTCGAAAGCGATACTCCACTTCTTTCGCATTCCCGCTACCAGCATCGGAGGAAGCCACGGAGTCGCCGAATGGTCCAACTCGTAATTCGACGCGGTGGTCACCACAGCCTCTTTGCCGAGAGGCGTCACTATCCGGGCCGCAATTCGATGAGCGTCGGTGTCCTCGACATGGACGGTCATCTGGCTGGTCACCGTATGAAGTGTGACACAAGCGCCGGCGACGTAACGCCACTCTGAGCTCTGTATTGCCTTGATTCACAACGAAAGCCGCCACTCGAGGTGAGTGGCGGCTTTCGTTTCGGGTGGAGCTGAGGGGAATCGAACCCCTGACCTTCTCGATGCGAACGAGACGCGCTACCAACTGCGCCACAGCCCCGTTTGCCGTCGTCTCGACCGGCTGGGCAACTCTAGCAAAGCCCCTCGGGACCGCTGTTACGCGCCCTGTGCCCGACGGAAATCGCCGTCATCGTCGCGGCGTGCCTGGAACGGCTCCTCGTAATGATCAAGATGCTCGAACTCCGGGTCCTCGTCGTCGATCTCGAGCACCACGGCTCCGGGTCGACGCAGACGCTGCGGCACGAGTTCGAGCTCTTCGTCGGTCTCCGATTCCACACCGAGGCGCGAGCGACCCATGCGTGTGAGTCGTCGTCGACGAATCTCTTCTTCGATCTGCACCTGCCTGCGGAGGTAGTACAGGTATCCGACGAGGACTGCGACGGACAGTCCGCACAGCCACCACACCGTCGGGGAGATGATGAACGCCAGTGCCGCGGTCGTGATGGCGGCGAACACCAAGCCGAGAACCGCGCGCTGACGGAAGGCGTATCGGGCGGCCCGGGCGATGGCGTCGGCCTCGGGATCGAATCCGCCGCGGCCGCGTCGGCGAGGCACGAAGTCGTCGTCGACGACTCCCGGCTCGTGTGCGGGAGAGCTCGCGCGAGGTGCGTCGTGGACCGGTTCGTCGCGTTCGAGGTCGTTTTCTTCTTCTGCGTGAGTGTCCATGGGGTCCTCCGCGGTACCGGGTAGATCGGGTGAGTCCGAACGAATCGACGCGAATTTCGGGCCGAAGATCTCGCTGGCGGGCGCGGAGACCCGCAGGTCGTCCTCCGGCCGCCAGTCGGGATCACTGCGGTGGCCGGTCGCGGGGCCGCGCTGCTTGCGCTTGGTGCCACCCCGATGCAACACGCGCGTGGCGAGTGCTGCGTCCGTGGTCTGCATGATCTGCGGACGCTTGGTCATCAGCATGGGAAGAAGAACGAAGAGCCAGACGGCCACGAGACCGATCCAGATGATCGAGTTCGGCATCGGCGATGTTCTCCTTCCTCAGGCGACAGCGACAGTCGAGACGCCCTCAGGTTATGTGGAGCAGGTGCGAGAACCCCGCAGACGCGCCGACCCAAATTACACTCCTGTCACTTTGACAACATCCGCCACCGAAATCCTGGAGCGAGCGCTATGCCCACGCCGCCCTGCCCGCGCGGACCAATCGATCGACGACCGATCCCTGCACCTCTCCCGAGGTGATCGCGACGAGTTTGTGGTCGCGCCACTCGCCGTCGACGTCGAGGTACTTGTAGAGCAGGCCCTCTTCGCGGAAGCCGACGTTGCGCAGCACGGCCTGGCTGGCGAGGTTCTCCGGACGCACCGTTGCCTCGACGCGGTGCAACCCGACCGGTCCGAAACAATGATCGAGTCCGAGCGCCAGCGCCGCGGTGGCGACACCTTTGCCGTTGACTTCCTTGGACACCCAGTACCCGATCCACGCCGACCGGAGCGCGCCCCGCACGATGTTCCCGGTGGTGATCTGCCCGCAGAATTCGCCGTCGACCTCGATCACCATCGGCAGCATGTGCCCCTTGCGTGCCTCGGACTTCAGGCCCGAGCACAGTGTGGGCCACGAGGAGATGTGGTGTCGGGAATTCCAACTGCCCTCACCGCTCGGCTCCCACGGCTCGAGGTGTGCGCGGTCCTGGGTGCGGATTCGACTCCAGGAGGCTGCGTCGCGCATGCGGACGGGCCGGACGGTCACCGTTCCCCCGGCCACTCGGACTGGACCCAATTTCGCCGGCCAACCCGGGTGGCTCGACCACGTTCGCGGCATCAGTCGATCGTATGCGCTGCGCGTGTGAGCGCGTGCGTCAGCCGCGCTGAGCGAGGAACGAGACCTTCACTTCTTCGCCGGTTCGGATCTCGGTGACGTCGGGATCGATGACGACCAGGCAGTTCGCCTCCGCGAGTGTCGCGAGCAGATGAGACGACGAGCCCGGAGCACCGCCGAGAGCCTGGACGAGATATTCGCCGGTGCCCTCGTCGCGCATCAGTTGCCCTCGCAGGAATCCCTTGCGGTCCTCGATCGATGTGATCGGTGCGACGGTCCGCGCGGTGACGGTCCGGCGCAGTGGCTGGCGACGGCCGAGTGCGATGCGAATGAGTGGACGGACCATCACCTCGAACACCACGAGCGCGCTGACGGGGTTGGCAGGCAACAGGAACGTGGGCACCTCGTCGCGTCCGAGCTGGCCGAATCCCTGCACCGAGCCGGGGTGCATGGCAACCCGCTCGACTTCCATGTCCCCGAGTTCGCCCAGCGCCTCACGGACGCCATCGGACGCGCCTCCGCCGACCGCGCCTGCGATGACGACGATCTCGGAGCGGATCAGCTGGCCTTCGACCACTTCACGCAGTCGCTTGGGGTCGGTGCTCACGATGCCGACGCGGTTCACGTCGGCTCCGGCATCGCGTGCTGCAGCAGCGAGGGCGTAGGAGTTGACGTCGTACACCTGGCCGGGCCCGGGGGTCCGATCGGTATCGACCAACTCCCCGCCCACCGAGATGACCGACAACCGCGGACGCGGGTGCACCAGCACCTTGTCGCGTCCGACGGCGGCCAACAGGCCGACCTGCGCGGCACCGATGATCGTTCCCGCCCGCACGGCCACGTCGCCGGGTTGAACGTCGTCGCCGATCTTGCGCACGTAGTCACCCGAGCGAACCGGACGGAACACCTTGACACGGGCGCGGCCGTTGTCGGTGCGATCCAGCGGCAGGACTGCGTCGGCCAACGTGGGCAGCGGCGCGCCGGTATCGACCCGCACGGCCTGACGCGGCTGCAGCCGGATGGGCTGACGCGAACCCGCGGAGACCTCGCCGACGACGGGCAGCGTCAGGTCGATGCGCTCGTCTTCCTCGTTACGCAGGTCGGTACCCGCGGAGGCGACGTCGACACTGCGTACGGCATAACCGTCGATCGCGGCCTGGTCGAAGCCGGGAAGGGGACGCTCGGTGACCACTTCCTCGGCGCAGAGCAGACCCTGCGCTTCCGAGATGGCGACCCGAACAGGCCGTGGAGCCACCGCCGCTGCGGTCACCCTGGTCTGTTGATCTTCGACCGAGCGCATCTGGCCCTTCCTCTATGGCATCGACCCGCGATGCTATTCGTACGTCGTCAGTTCCGGTGCCCAGCTGTCGCTCAAGCGTTCGTTCAGCCATTCACGCAGCGCGGGACCGTAGTCGTCGCGCTGCAAAGCAAAGTCAACCGCAGCGCGTAGGTATCCCCCGGGATTTCCGAGGTCGTGTCTCGATCCACGATGCACCACCACGTGAACGGGATGGCCCTCCTCGATCAGAAGTGCGATGGCGTCGGTCAGCTGCAATTCGCCGCCGGCACCGGGCTCGATGCGTCGCAACGCGTCGAAGATCGCGCGGTCGAGCAGATAGCGGCCCGCGGCAGCCAAGTTGGACGGTGCCTCTTCCTTCTTGGGCTTTTCGACCATGCCGGTGACTTTGAGGACGTTCGGATTGACGGCATCGGGCACGATTTCGACGGAGAAGACGCCGTAGGACGAGACCTTGTCGTCGGGAACCTCGATGGCGCACAGCACCGAGCCGCCGCGCTTGGCGCGCACCCGGGCCATGACGTCCAGCACGCCCCGCGGCATCACCAGATCGTCGGGCAGCAGCACCGCGACCGAATCCTCGTCGTCGTCGAGTGCTTCCTCGGCGCATGCGACGGCGTGACCGAGTCCGAGCGGTTCGTGCTGAATGACCGATTGCACGTCCAGAAGCTTGGGGGCGACGCGTACCTTCTCGAGCATTTCGAGCTTTCCGCTCGCTTCGAGCTTCTTTTCCAGAACGAGGTCCTCGACGAAGTGGGCGACGACGCCGTCCTTGCCGGGAGAGGTGACGATGACCAACCGTTGTGCACCGGAATCTGCCGCTTCTCCGGCGACGAGCTCGATACCGGGAGTGTCGACGACCGGAAGTAGTTCCTTCGGAACGGTTTTCGTGGCCGGCAGGAACCGGGTACCCATGCCTGCGGCGGGGACGATGGCCGTGCGGAAGTGCACAGGCGTGGCGGCGGTCGTCGCTGAAGCGGCTTCTGTCATGGTGCTCACCCTATCCGTGGTTTCTGGAGATTGGCTCGGCGTGTGCCCCGTTCGACCCCCGAGTGCATATCGTTGAACGACAGCACGAGAGGGAGAGTGAACCGTTGTGAGCGTTCCCGAATTTTCGGAGAACACGCCGAAGGATCTGTGGCGGGAGCATGTCCTCGCCGAACGCCGACTGCTCGACGATGCGCAACGCGCGATGGAGTCCTCCGCACTCTGCCATGCCGTCGGCGAATTGGCGGCCGAACACTCGGTCGTGGCGGCGTACGTCCCGATCGGCCGGGAGCCGGGGTCGATCGAGATGCTCGACGCGATGGCCGCGGCCGGAGCCACGGTTCTGCTACCGAGTGCCCATGAGCCGGGGCCGCTGAAGTGGGCGCGTTACGAGGGTCGCGATGCGTTGGTGCGGGCACCGTACGGGCTGCTCGAGCCGTCGGGTCCACTACTCGAGCCCGACGCCGTCGGGCAATGCCCGATGGTGCTGCTACCTGCGCTGGCCGTCGATCGCCGCGGTGTCCGGCTGGGCCGTGGAGCCGGGTTCTACGACCGGACTCTCGACCTGTGCAGTCCCGAGGCCATGCTGGTCGCCATCGTGCGCGACGAGGAGCTATTCTCCCGGCTGCCGGCCGAACCGCACGACCGCCGCGTGACGCACGCGCTGACTCCCGGCGGCGGGCTCGTACGCTTGGGTACGGAATAACGCTACGATTCGATTCGTTGGCACTCCTGACTGTAGAGTGCTAATACTCTCCCCAGTTTCGACGAACAGACAAGACACCGGCGGTGTTCGGCCTCGGCCAGCAGAGCGCGAACCTCCTCGGTGACCAGCGCGGAGGAAACACGATGCCCACCTACTCATACGCCTGCACCGAGTGCGACAACCGCTTCGACATCGTCCAGTCCTTCACCGACGACACGTTGACGGTATGCCCGGCCTGCTCCGGCAAGCTTCGCAAGTTGTTCAATTCGGTCGGCATCGTCTTCAAGGGCAGCGGCTTCTACCGCACCGACAGTCGGGGCAACTCCGGCACCGCCAGCGAAGGCGCGAGCGAGAAGAAGTCCGACGCCGCGGCCACGAAGTCGGAGACCAAGAGCGACTCGAAGCCGGTCGAGAAGAAGTCGTCGGATTCGTCCTCGTCGAGCAGCTCCTCATCATCCTCCACCACGAAAGCTGCTGCCAGCCAGTAGTTTTTGGATCCATCCACAGGCCGGTCTGTTATCCACAGGCCGGCCTTTTCGGTCTCTTCAGGCCAGTTGGGACCGCTACCGTTCCGGTCATGGCTGCCCGCAAGAACCGACTGGACTCGACGCTGCTCGACCGCTTCGCTCAGCGTCCCGCGTGGGTGGGATCGGTGAAAGTTCGACGCATCGCCGCGGGCATTCTGGTGGCCGTCGCAGTCCTGCTGTTCGTCGACGACGCCGCAGGCGACGATCGCGTCCGCGTCGTCACGGCCGGCCGCGACCTGACGCCGGGAACGATACTGACGCCGGCCGATGTTGCCGTCGCCGAATGGGATTCGGCCACGGTGCCCAACGGCGCAGTGCTCGATTCCGCCGACGTGGACGGACGAACGCTGACCGGCCCGGTTCGAGCAGGCGAATTGCTCACCGACGTCCGGCTGTTGGGCTCTCGAACAGCCACCGCGGCGCTGGGGGCCGAGGCACGCGTCGTACCGGTGCATCTCGCCGACGCAGGCGTGACCGACCTGCTCAGAGAAGGCGATCGGGTGGACGTCCTGACCGTCGAAACTCAGGAGAACTCCGAAGCCCCACCTGCAGCTCGGATACTGGCGTCGGGGGCGATGGTGGTGCTCGTTTCCGCCGAGGCCGGCGGGGGTCGGCAACGAGATCGGGTGGTGCTGCTCGCCCTACCGACCGAGGATGCGACGACGGTGGCAGCCGCGTCGCTGGTGAGCGCTTTGACGGTGACATTGCATTGAGCCGGTGCCCGGGCGATTCACGGGGTCCGAAGTCGATCGATCTGGGTTAACGTCTGGCGAGACCGAAACATACCAAGAGATCGGAGAGCGGCTCATGCTGAAGGGATTCAAGGACTTTCTGTTGCGAGGCAACGTGGTCGACCTCGCGGTCGCGGTCGTCGTCGGCGCAGCATTCACGGCAATCGTCACCGCGTTCACCACGAACATCATCAACCCGTTGGTCGCCGCTGTCGGTGGCAGCAACGAACTGGGGTGGGGAATCAAGATCCTCAATAGTAACGACGCCACATTCATCAATATCGGCGCGGTCATCACGGCGATCATCAACTTCATCATCATCGCGGCGGTCGTGTACTTCGTCCTGATCCTGCCGGTCAACACCGCGAAGAAGCGCTTCGTCAGCCAGCCGGAGAAGGAACTGAGCGACGTCGACGTGCTGGTGCAGATCCGCGACATTCTCGCGGGTGGAACCACTGCAGGACAGAAGCTTTCGACGGCGGCCGACACCACCGGCGGCAGCGGCGAAGCTATCGATTCCTCCTCCCCCGACCTCGGCAAGCACTCGAAGGACTGACACCGGTCTGCTTCAACGAATGAATGCGCCATTCACGCTGTCAGACGGCGTGAATGGCGCATTCATTCGTTGTGGGGCGTGCGACAGGCCGTGAGGGCCCGTCAGGCGATCAGTTGGTGAACGTGGTCAGCGGTAGCTCGTCGAGCGTGATCGAGGTGCCATCCGCCTCGCAGGCGGACTTCACTGCTGCGCCGTTGTCGACGAACGCCTTGCCCGACTCGCTGTCGGGCTCCGACAGTTCGAGCGTGTCGGCCGGAACGGCGTCCGCGAACGTCGTCATCGCGCTGGCCACATCACCGGACGCGGTGCCGGACAATGACTTCACCTTGTCGACGGCCGCCTGCTTCTCCGCAGTCCACTGCTCGATGTTGGCTGCCGACCCCGGGCCCGCCTTCACCAGACCGACGAACGCATTGTGGTCGGCTGCGAAAGAGTTGCACACGTCGGTGTTCTGACCGGTGGCTGCCGAATCGTCACCACCACTGCAACCGGTGAGCAACCCGAGAGCAACGACGGCTCCGGCGGCGAACACTGTGAAACGGGCTTTCGGGTAGGTCACTGCTTCTGCGCCTCTCTACATGTCGAACTACGTTCGAGCCGAACATAGTTCAGGCCCGCACGGAGAATCCGTGCGGGCCTGAACCGGAAGAACTAGGAAACCAGAATCAACCGATCGAGATCAGTTGAGGCGAGTTGCCGGGCCGTACGTGGTGATCGAGTCACCCTTTGCGCTGAGCAGGGTGACGTACGGACGAACCGTGACGTTGCCCAGGATGCCCGTAGCGGTGCCGTGGACGCCGGCGAGCTGGATGGAGCCCTGAGCGCCTGCAGCGTCACCCTCGGTCTTGGAGATGTTCGCCTCTTCGTTGAAGGTGGCGATTGCACTCTCGGACTGAACGACGCCGCCGCCGGGAGCGAGATCGATGGTCGCAGTTGCCTGCGGGATCAGCTGAACGCCGATGTCGAGGTTGCTGTCAGAGGTTGCCTTCGTCGTGATCGGGATCGCCAGGGGGTCGACTCCCGCGAGATCGGCAACCGTGCCGGTGGCACCAATGCTGGACTCGTTGCCGCTGCCGATGCCCAGGTTGGCCGAAGGCGAAGCCCACTCGACCGAGACGCCGCCGTCGAGGCTCAACGGGTAGCCGATCTGCAGGCCGGCGGTGAGGGTGCCCTCGAAGTCGTCAGCCGTGGGGCCCTGAACGTCGAAGGATGCGCGGCCGTCGTAGAACCACTCACGGGTGAGCGGGTTTCCGTCGAGAGGCGCAACGCCGCTGACGAAGGAGTCGGACAGCGTCAACGTCACGGTGTTGCCATCGGCGTCGACGATGGACTTCGCGCTGTCGACAGCGGCAGAAGCGGTTCCGGTACCGAGCACCAGGCCGACTACCGAAGCGCTGGCAGCAACTGCGACGCTCATGGACTTGAGTCCCCGGCTGCGCCGCGACTTCTGGATCTCCGTCATTTATTCCTCATCATGTTCAGTCCCAGCGCGGTGTCGCACGGGGAAGCTTGTGGCTTTCACCCTCGAACTGAATCGCACGCGTCAGTGTGTGCGAGCCCGAGCCGGATGGAGCCTGAAGGCCACATCCTCGATTGTTCAGTTCCGAGATGAAGGGCGCGGCACCGGTTGGTCCCACGCCCTGATCCCTTGGAAGCTGAGGGGAACATTAGAGGAGATGCCTGACCGTGACAATCCCTACGATCGACGCCCAAACGTTGCCATCTCGTGATGTGTTTCGTCGGCGTGAACATCTTTCACACCCGTGTTAGCGATAACCTGCGTCACAGCATCTCCCGAGAAGTGGAAACCGTTACACGCGCCGATCAGGAGTAAAACGACCCTGATATGGGAAGACGCAGCGGGAGTCCTGTCCGGATTGAACGATTGGACCGTTCCACACCCCGCCTGTGGTGTCCGTTTTCGGCGGCTTCGCCCGGCACTACCGCCGGGTAGGTCGCTAACGACAGGTAAACGACTAACTAACAGAGCTGTCATTCCAGCCAACAAAATGTGTTGTGGATCACATTAAAAGTAATGGGGTGGTCGCTGCTGCTTCAACCAATCGACCGACAAAGAGTCGCCATCGGGCCCGTCGGCCCGGTCGTCTCCCGTGGTCTCCGGCAGCACGTCTCCGAAGATACGAGCGAGCCGGGCCCGTTCTGCTCGGGCCCGGCTCGCTTCGTCGTCCGGTCGATTCTCGATCGGCTCGTCGTTCATCGCAGTGACTACGCGTCCAATCCCGACAGTTCGGCAATGACCTGACTCGCCAGCGGAGTCAGCGTCGCCATACCGTCACGGATGGCCGCACGGGACGACGCCAGGTTGACCACCAGCGTGCTGCCCGATACTCCGACCAGTCCCCGCGACAGGCCTGCGTCCAACGATCCGGCTGCCAGGCCGGAAGAGCGCAGCGCCTCACTGATTCCCGGTATTTCGCGATCGAGCACCTCGGCCGTGACGTCGGGAGTGACGTCGCGAGGCGAGACACCCGTGCCGCCGACGGACACCACCAGATCGACACCGCCGATCACCGCAGTGTTCAGCGCATTCCGCACGTCCACTTCGTCGGCCGTCACTGCCACCACACCGTCGACCAAGAAACCGGCCTCGGTCAACAGTTCGGTCACCAGCGGACCCGTCGAATCCTTCTCGTTGCTGTGAGCAGTGCGGTCGTCCACGATGACGACCAACGCGCGGCCGGCCAAAGGTGCGTCGAGTTCCATACCGCTCACCGTAGTAGTAAGGCCCGTACCCGGCTCACGCTGTGCGTAAATAGTTGCAATGGTTCCGTGCCTACCGGCTTCCCTGAGCATCAGCGACCGCCCGGGAACGACGGGATCTGCAGTGACGGGACCTGCGCGGCGGGTGCCGCAGCCGGCTCGGCCGTGCCCAGCGTCACGTCGACGGTCTTCTCGCTGCCACCGTCCGTGTAGGTGATCTTCACCGAATCGCCGGGTGCATGCGAGCGCACTGCGGCGATCAGCGCGTCACCGCTGGCGACGATCCGATCGTCGACCTTGGTGATGACCGCGCCCTTCGGAATGCCTGCCGCCGCAGCCGGGCCACCCTCGGTGACCTCGACGACGGTTGCGCCGTTGGCATCGTCCTTCGACGGCACCTGCACACCGATCATCGCTTGGGTGGCCTTGCCGGTGGTGGTCAGCTCATCGGCGATCCGCTTGGCCTGATCGACCGGGATCGCGAATCCGAGACCGATCGATCCGCTCTGCGCGCCGGAGCCCTCACTGCCGCCGAGCGTGGCGATGGCGGTGTTGATGCCGATCAACTGGCCATCGGTGTTGACGAGAGCGCCGCCGGAGTTACCGGGGTTGATGGCCGCGTCGGTCTGAATGGCGTCGATCACCGAGTTCTGGTTGCCGGACTCACCGGACGTCGATACCGGGCGGTTGAGCGAGGAAACGATGCCGGTGGTGACGGTGCCGGCCAGGCCCAGTGGCGAGCCGATGGCGACGACCTGCTGGCCGACCTCGAGGTTGGACGAGCTGCCCAACTCGATCGGCGTCAAATTCGTCTTTCCTTCGGCCTTGATGACGGCCATGTCCGAGACGGAGTCGGCACCGACGATGGTGGCGTCGGCCACGGATCCATCCGCGAAGGCCACGGAGAGCTTGCCGTTGGCACCGGCGCCGGTGGCGACGTGGTTGTTCGTCAGGATCAGTCCGTCGCTGCTGAGGATGACGCCGGAGCCCTCACCTTCCTGCTGCGAGCCCTTCACCTGAATCTGCACGACACTCGGCAGCACCTTGTTCGCGACGGCCTGAACGGAACCGTCGGGGAAATTGGCGGCCGGCTGAGCGGCGGTGATCGGTGAGTTCAGCGAATTGGTGACACCGGCGTTGTTGCCGTTGGCGTTGTTGGTCGCGATGGCACCGACCGCGCCGCCGATTCCGCCGCCCACGAGAACGAGAGCAATCGCTCCGGCCACCAGAGCAGACCGACCCGGCCGGGACTTGACGGTGCCGGACGTCGAATGCGGTTGCGGCGCAACCTGTTGGGGCTGCGCATGCTGGCCCGGGTTGTGCTGACCGGGGTTGTGCTGACCGGCCTGCGAGTCGCCGTGCTGACCGTAGGGGCCGTAGCCGGGCTGGTACTGATTCTGCCCGTAGCCCGCGTACTGCTGGGGGTAGCTCTGCTGGGGATGCGCCTGCTGGGGTGGGAACTGCTGCGTGGGATTCTGCTGGCTGGGCTGCTGAGCCGGCTGCTGCTGGGTGGGCTGGTGCTGAGTCGAGGGATCGTGCTCGCCGCCGTGTGAAGCCCGGTCCGCAGGATGATGCTGTGCACCGGCATCCCGTCCGGGCTGTTCTGGTTCGTTACGGTCGTCGCTCATCGCTGTTGCTTCCTTCGATAGAGACCTCGGCTTCGAGGTCGCCCGCCTTCTTGCTACTCACTGTGCAGGGCGGTACTGAGAGCGCGCTGAGACTCGCCTATCAGTTTGCCGAGAGTGTCTCGTGGTCCGCGGCACCCTCACCGGGCAACACGATTCGAATGAGCGCTCCACCCCGCTCGGACACCTCGACGGCAATCGTGCCGCCGTGTTTGACGACCACCTGTCGCACGATGGCAAGTCCCAGACCGGATCCGGGCATCGAACGCGATGCCGTCGAGCGATAGAAACGCTCGAAGACGAGTTCGCGGTCTTCCTCCGGAATGCCGGGGCCCGCATCGTCCACTGTCAGCTCGAGCAGGCCTTCACCGATCTGCCGCATGGCAATTCGGACTTCTCCGCCGCTGGGGCTCCACTTGGCCGCGTTGTCGAGCACATTGAGCACTGCCCTCGACAGGCCCGCCTGATCTCCGTAGACGAACCACGGCATGAGCGTGGCATCGAAGTCGATCTCGTTGCGACGCCTGCGAGCTCGTTCGAGGCTGCGCTCGACGGCATCGGCCAGGTCGACCCGCTCGAACACCGTCTCGGGTGCATCCTCGCGTGCAAGGTCCACCAGATCACCCACCAGCGTGGACAATTCCTGGATTTGCGCCACCACGTCGGTTCGCAGCTCGGCCATGTCCTCGTCGGGAATGGACGGTGCGCCCGGACGCCCGGCCGCGATCAACAGTTCCATGTTGGTGCGCAGCGACGTCAACGGCGTCCGAAGTTCGTGCCCGGCGTCGGCGACCAATCTGCTCTGCCTGCCCCGAGATTCGGCCAGCGCGCGGAGCATCGTGTTGAAACTCTCGGTCAACCGGGCCAATTCGTCGTCGCCCGTCACCGGAATCGGCGTCAGATCGTCGGTACGCGCCACTCGCTCTGCGGCCGCAGTCAATCGTGCGATAGGCCGTAAACCGGTGCGCGCCACGGCCATGCCGGCACCCGCCGCCAGCACGACACCGCACGCACCGACGATCAGCAGAACCCAGGCCAAACGATCCAGCACTTCTCCGGTGGGCAGCAGTCGCTGCGCCACGATCAGAGTGCTGCCGTCCTTGGTACGCAGTGCGAGCACTCGCTGATCGTCGAGTGTGCGCAGCGACGAAGCCTGCTCTCCGCGCACCACAGCAAGTTCCGAATCGCCGACGGGCACCTTGGGTCCGGGCGGGTTGTAGCTGGTCATGTCGGGGTAGATCAACGCCACACTGACGTCGGTGCTATACAACGTGGCACCGGCCACGAACCGTGGGTCGTAGGACACCAGGTCCGATTCAGCCAATGCCGATGCGCGAGAACGCAACTGCGTGTCCACGTCGCCGTACAGCGCGCGCGAGACCACGGTGTAGGCAGCGATGGCCATGACGGCCACCGCGATCGCCACGACGGACGCAGCCAACAGCGTCACCCGCCACCGTAACGACACCGATCTCGTCAACGGCGTCGGTGGCCGCATCGGTGCCGGCGGAGGTGGAACACCGTCGGGCGTCTTGCGCCCGAACGAACTGCCTATCACGGGGGCGTCTCGCGCAGGACGTATCCGACACCGCGAACGGTATGGATCAGCCGCGACTCCCCTTCGGCCTCGGTCTTGCGCCGCAGATACCCGACGTACACCTCGAGCGCGTTGCCGGAAGTCGGGAAGTCGTAGCCCCAGACCTCTTCGAGAATGCGACTTCTGGTGAGCACTCGGCGCGGATTGGTCATGAGCATCTCGAGCAACGAGAACTCGGTCCTGGTGAGGCTGATCGAACGCTCGCCGCGCGAGACCTCACGGGTGACCGGGTCCAACGACAGGTCCGCGAACGTCATGGTCTCCGAGTCGATGCCGGCTTCCATCGCTGTGCGCCGCAACAATGCCCGCAGCCGAGCCAGGAGCTCCTCGAGCGCGAACGGCTTGGGCAGGTAGTCGTCGGCACCGGCGTCGAGACCGGCTACGCGCTCGGACACCGAATCACGCGCCGTCAGCACCAGGATCGGTAGGTCGTCGCCCACGCTGCGCAATCGCCGACACACCTCGAGGCCGTCGAGACGCGGCATCATCACATCGAGCACCAACGCATCGGGACGCGCCGCAGCTACCTGTTCCAGGGCATCGAGGCCGTCGACCGCCAGGTCCACGGTGTACCCGTTGAACGTGAGCGATCTGCGCAGCGATTCGCGCACCGCTCGATCGTCGTCGACCACCAGTATCCGCATCGGTACAGTTTGTCCTGGTCGACTGAGACACGGCTGAGAGGGGTGGTCGGTCGGTACGCGCTCCGGCAGTCGGAGCTCACAGCGTGGGTAGGTTCCGAGCCTGCGGCAGATTCCATTTACGCCACAGAGCGAGCAATCTCAGGCCGGTCGCCAGTACCGTCCCCGCGACCAACCCCACGTTCTCCGGCAGGGTGAGCGCCTCGGCCACCACGACGGCCGTCGCACCGAGCAGCGCAGGTAGGGCATACAGGTCGCGGTGCAGCAGCAGGGGAACGTCGTTGACGAGGACGTCCCGGATGACGCCACCGGCTACGGCCGTCGTCGTCCCGATGAGCGCTCCGGACAGGGCACTACCGCCGACACTCAGGGCGATCGTCGCGCCCGTCGAGGCGAACAAGCCCATCCCGAACGCGTCGAGCACGAGCACACCCCGGCGCACCTTGCCCATCTGCCGATGCGCGACGAACACCACCAGCGAGGCGAAGAACCCGACGGTGACGTTCGGCCAGGTGTCCAGCGACGTCGGTGGATGGATACCGAGCAGCACATCGCGAACGATGCCGCCCCCGATGCCCGTCGTGATTCCGACGACGCAGACCCCGAACAAGTCGAGTCGTCGATATACCCCGACCAGTGCACCCGACGCCGCGAAGACTGCGATACCGATGTATCCGAGGAGGTCGAGAAGCACCGAACGAGCATGTCATGCGACTGACAGCTGCTTCACAGCAACGTCGAAACGCTGTCACAGCCTGCAGGAGCACGGTTGCGTTGTCAGAGAGCGCCGACGAGTAAGGACGAAGACATGGGTATCGGATTCAAGAAGACGATCGCCACCCTCGCAGTGGCTGGGGCACTGACCCTCGGCGGCGGCGCTATCGCCGACGCAGCACCCGACCGCGCGACGCTTCCCGCAGTGGCCGGAATGACCGAATCGGACGCGGTGCAGGCGTTGTCGGATGCAGGCTTCTCCGACGTCAGCTCCGACTACGACCGTCCCGACGCGACGGTCGTCGGAACCAACTTTCAAGCCGGTGACAAGGTCAGCGAGAACGCCGCCCTCCTACTGATAGTCGGTGCCGGCTAAGTCAGCCGAACCGTCCCGTCGTCGTCGACGCTCCAACCGGGGTTGTGGCAGATTTCCCAGATGACTCCGTTGGGGTCGGCGATGTGGGCGTGATAGCCACCGAACGATGTTCGCTGAGGTGTCTTGATCGGTGTCGCGCCCGCCGCGAGAGTGGCCGCGAACATCGCGTCGACGGCTGCCGCGTCGTCCACGTTGTGCGCCAACGTGACCGAGCCGAGGTCGTGCTCGCGCGGCGGCCGTCCCAGATCCCCGTCGAACGCGGTGGCGTCGTACAGACCGAGCACCGCACAGGGCCCGATCTGGAAGAACAGGATTTCGCCAGGAACGTCGAGCAACGGCGTCCACCCCAGCCTGTCGCAGTAGAACGTTCGGGCTGCATCGAGATCCGCAGTGGCCAGAGTGGTGAAATGAACTTGCTGCTGCATCGCCCCATTGTTTCAGGCGATAGTCTCGATCGGGTGCCGTCCGGCACATTCGAAGTTCTCGAACCGAGGTGACCCGAAGTGCCGATCGTCGACAATGCCGTCTACGTCGAGGGAAAGCGGACCGCGAATCCGGAGAGTCTCGACATCACGTTCGAGTGCATGCGTGACCGCCACGGCATGGCGTGGATCGGCCTGTACCGTCCCGAGATCAGCGAAATCAACGCGGTAGCTACGGAATTCGGGCTTCACCGACTCGCCGTCGAGGATGCCATCGCGGCACATCAGCGGCCGAAGCTCGAACGCTACGCCGAGCAACTGTTCGTCGTGCTGCGGCCCGCCCGATACATCGACGAGACCGAAAAGGTCGAATTCGGTGAATTGCACATTTTTCTCGGAGCCGATTTCGTCGTCACGATCCGTCACGCCGAATCACCCGAACTCGGCCTCGTCCGCCACCGGCTGGAGGAATCGCCCGAGTTGCTCGCGCTCGGACCCGAAGCCATTCTGTACGGAATCCTCGACCAAGTGGTCGACGAGTACGTCCCCGTGGTGAAGGGACTGCAGACCGACATCGACGAAATCGAGGATCAGCTGTTCACCGGCGATCCCAGCGTATCGCGGCGCATCTACTCACTGCTGCGTGAGGTGTCCGAATTCGACCGTGCTGCAAAGCCTCTGGTGGAGATGATCGAATCCCTCAAGCGCGGGTCCGACAAGTATCACGTCGACGTCGAACTGCAGCGAAACCTTCGTGACGTGTTGGATCACGCAATCCGCATCTCCGACCGCATCGAATCATTCCGTTCCAATCTGCAGAACGCGATGACGGTGCACTCCACCATGGTGGCGCAGCAGCAGAACGAAGAGATGCGGAACATGACGCAGGTCAGCCTCGAGCAGAACGAACAGGTCAAACGAATCTCGTCCTGGGGCGCAATCCTGTTCGCGCCGTCGCTCATCGCCGCGATCTACGGCATGAACTTCGAGGACATGCCGGAACTGAAGTGGCACTTGGGTTATCCACTGGCGCTGGTCGCCATGGTGATCTGCTCCAGCGCGCTCTATGTGGTGTTCAAACGTCAGAAGTGGCTGTAGAGCGGCTGCGCCGCACGTGAGTGGAAGTTCGTAGCAGGGGTCGAAGTTCCACTCACATGGGCACTCAGGAGGAACCGAAGATCGGGCCCACCGGGATGTCGCGCTCGAAGGTGAGGCGATCGAATTCGTTGCCGTATTCGTCGATCGCTCCGATGGACATCGTGCTGGCCTTGATACCCGGAATACCCGGCACCACATCGACTCTGACGAACGAGTAGTTCAGGAATCTCACGCGCGACCAGGTGATCGACTCCGCCGACTTGCTGCCGTCGGGTGCCCAGACATAGCTGTTCGGAACAGCCGTGTCCGGCAACTCGTGGCCCCGGTAGCTGACGCCCTCGCCATCCTGGAACGTGTAACGCGGACGACCACCCCCGCCGACGGTGTAATACACGGTACCGTCGGTCTTTCCGCGAACCGTGGCGTTGTCGCCGGCGACCCGCGTCGCACGGTTGGAGCGGATCGGATCGGTGCGCTCGAACACGTGGTTGTGCGCCTGGAGCACCACGTCGACCTCGTACTTGTCGAACAGCGATACCCACGCGTCACGTACGCCGCCGTCGCTCGCGTGCGTCGACGTGGTCGAGTAGGCGCAGTGATGGAAGAAGCAGACGATGAAGTCGATATTCGGGTCTGCCCGATACTTGGCGAGAGTCTGCTCCACCCAGGTGTTCTGGGCTCCGCCGCTGTAGCCGGTGTTGGCCTTGATCTCGTAACTGACGTCGTTGGCGTCGAGCGAGAGCACCGCGGTGTTGCCGTACACGAACGAATACGCCGATGGGCACCCCTTCGGCCCGGTACTGGGTTGATCGAGACGTGCCGCGTGGCCGCCGTATCCGTTGGGGCTGTACAGCGCCTCCATGTCGTGATTGCCGGTGGCGAACAACCACGGTGCCGTCGACGCGCTTCCCTCGATCGCTTGGAAATAGCCATCCCAGACGAAGGGATTGAACTTGTCGAATCCCTTCGGCGGCGTCTTGCCGTGGCCCGCGAACTGCGGCGGCAGACCGGCACCAGACGGATCCGCGTAGGCGATATCGCCGGCAAGAATGTGGAAGTCCGGACGCGACGCCTCGATCTGGCGATTGATGTTGCGCGCGTGCTTGACCGACGGTTCGTTGTCGGCCTTGTAGTACAGGTCGTCGTAGTCACCGGCCACCAGACCCGCTGGCTGCGAAGGGGTTTCGTCGACGCCCTGGTCCCCCATCATGGTGAAGCGGAACGGAGCGATGCGTCCGGTCGGCAGCGCGGGAGATGCACTGCGAATGTCGCTGACGAAACCGTCTGCGGTACGCCATCGGTAATAGTGCGGCAGCTTGGGCGTCAGATTGTCGACGGGCACATGCACGTAGTACTGCTCGGCCGACAGAATGCCGCCATCGGTCTGCGGGACTTGGCTGACGAGGTTGCGCACCTCGGCGGAGGTCGTCGCTCCCAGTGCAGGCGTCGGGCCGTGATCGAGAAAGACACCGGTGATGCCGGGATTACGAGAAAGCTGAGCGGAGAATCGCAACTGCGTCGCCGGATCGTTGCCGAAGCCCATGTGTCGACCGGCCACCGCCAGCGGAGCATCCTGCGCATAGGCGGTGCGCGTGAACGCCGAATTACCGACGCCCACCGCGGCTGCCGTCGCTGCGGCACCGACCAGGAAGTTGCGTCGACTCACCGGGTGCCGCCGCAGGAACGACCGATGCCAGTCGTGCTGCTCGGCCATCGTCATGTTCTCGGCGAGCGTCCCCGGAATTCCGGTCGCGACGGTCTCGCCTGCGGGATTGAGCGTCATGAATCGATGGTGACCGTGAAGGCCCCTCGGGCGCTGAACGGAACGGAGCACTTCAGGTGAACAAGTGGAGAACACCGAGGCACAACGGGACGAACGTGGACAATCCCGTCGGGGAGGAAAGCCCCGCGCCGGCCATCGATCGGTGGTGCGGGTATCGGGGCCGACCACGAAAAAGATTGGGCGAAACACAAGCAATCGAGCGCATGTCGGTGTGCTCGCCCAACTGAAACAGACGTACGCGGCCACGAACACGTCCAGTTCGGGGCCAACTGCCCCGCCGCCCGCGAGATCCGCTGTTACTCTGATCACGAAACTTGAGGTCAGCGCCCGTTGGCTGAAGTTCGACGTGAGTTATACACCTCCGGTGATTGCACGCGCCCCTGTGGCTGCAGCCAGTCAACGGGAGCCAACAGTTGAAAACCGAGGAGAAGTCATGCTGAAGAAGTCGTTGACCGTAGCTGCACTGTCCATTGCCTGTGCGGTCGGATTCGCCCCGCTGGCGCAGGCCGCCGATGTGCCCGATTTCAAGGACAAGATCGAGGGCAAGTCGATCTCCGCCGCGCGAGCAATCATCAAGGACAGCGGCAACCTGATGCTGGTCAAGCTCGACGGCCCCATCAACGGATGCGAACTCGCAGATCGCGAAGCAACTGCCCTGCGCTCGGTGTACTTCGCGCCCATCGACCGCAGCAACGTGACCATCACCTTCTCGTGCCCCGAAGAGGAGTGAGTCTTCTCCTCCCCTGAACAACACGCAGGACGCGCATCGAGAGTGATCTCGGTGCGCGTCCTTCGTCGTTCAGCAGGTTCAGGCCCTGCACCCTCAGGTCCCCTTGACGTTGAGAATCTGGCGTAGCTCGTGCTCGACGCTCACCAGGTCGCGGGCGTCCTCCATCACGACATCGATGGACTTGTAGGCGTCGGGAATCTCGTCGATGAAGTCGGCACTGTCGCGAAACTCGATCCCCTTCATCCGCTCCTGCAGGTTCTCGTGGGTGAACCGCTTCCTGGCCTCGGTCCGAGAGAACTGCCGACCGGCCCCGTGAGGAGCCGAGCACAGGCCGGCCTTGGAACCCTTGCCAACCACTACGTACGAGCGCGTCCCCATCGAACCCGGGATGATCGCCTTCACACCCTCGTGTGCGTCCACTGCACCCTTACGGGTGAGCCACACGTCCTTGCCGAAGTGCGTTTCGTTCACCGTGTAATTGTGATGGCAATTGATTCGCTCTACTTCGCGATGGTCGTCCGTTCCCATCCATTCGGCAAATACCGCGCCGAACCGGTCCATCATCTCGGCCCGGTTCAGGTACGCGAACCGCTGTGCCCACTTCAAATCCCGGACGTACTGCCCGAATTCACGGGAGCTCTCGGGCAGGTACGCCAAGTCCTTGTTCGGCAACGAGATCCACCACTGCGCACACAGACGCTGCGCAATCCCGATGTGCTTCTTCGCGATCTTGTTGCCGACGCCCCTCGACCCACTGTGCAGAAACAGCCACACTCGATCGGTTTCGTCGAGGCACAACTCGATGAAGTGGTTGCCGCCTCCTAACGAACCGAGCTGCTCCCGCCACTGAGGTGAGTGGTTCAGCTCTACACCGTCCCTGGCCGCCAACTCCTCGAGTTCGAGCAGCTTTGGCGCAGTGAACTGCCATCGATCGACACCGACGTTGTAGTTGCCGGGCGAGAGGGGGATGCTGGCCTCGATGGCGAGTCGCAAATCCGTCAGGTTCCGTCCGTCGAGGTCATCGAGGGTGAATTCTGTTCGGACACCGATCATTCCGCAGCCGATGTCGACACCGACGGCGGCGGGAATCACGGCACCCAACGTCGGAATGACTGTTCCTACAGCACTTCCCATGCCGCTGTGCGCGTCGGGCATCAGAGCGACGTGCGGATGCACGAACGGCATCGATGCTGTTTCGCGAGCCTGCTCGAGCGTCTTGTCCTCGAGCTGTGACGCCCAGTTGAGCAGCCGTAAGCCCACCTTGTTCGGGGGCATGATGTTCCTTTCTGCCCCCTCGTCGAGAGAGAGCTATTCGATGGGTCGCTGTTTGCCGGTGAGAGCAGCACACAGCTCGGGCGAATATGCGCGCAGCACAATGCTCAGACCGGCTCTCGTGTCGAGAGCCGCGCAGGGCAGACAAGTGGCGCGCATGGCGATGACCCTATCGAGCTGAAAGTCTCCGACGCGAGCTAATTAATTCGCCGGGCGAGGATGGGAGACGGGACAGAATGCACAGAAGTGCGCCGCTCGGACGGGATCCCGTCGATGTGCGTCGCTATTGTGCATTCCGGCCCAAGAAGCGGAACCTACACTCCCCCACCGAATGCGAGTCCCAGTAGATACGTCGCCCCGGCCGCGCCGTATCCGATGGCGAGTTGTCGCAGTGCGCGTTTGACGGGCGGACCGCCGCTGAGCAGTCCGACGATCAGGCCCGTACAGATCAATGCCAGTCCGACCAGTACTGCGGCAACGGCAAGGGCCACATAGCCTTCGAGACCGAACAGGTACGGCAACACCGGGATGACGGCACCGGAGGCGAAGAAACAGAAGCTCGCTGCGGCGGCACCGAGTCCGGTGCCGATGGATTCGTGCTCGTCGATGTCGGTGGCCGGTTCTTCGACGGCGGGGAGCAGTCGGATGACGTCCGCGGCTTTCGCGTCGGCTTCCTCGTGGGTCATTCCGCGAGCGCGGTAGACGAGGGCGAGTTCGTTGGCGTCGACGTCGAGGTGTTGAACGGCCTCATTCGCGGCGCTGTCGGGCGACGATGCCTCGAGCAGTTCGCGTTGCGAGCGCACCGAGACGTATTCGCCTGCTCCCATCGACAGCGCACCGGCGAGCAGGCCGGCGAGTCCGGTGACCAACACGATCTGGTTGGACACTCCGGATCCGCTGATGCCGAGCACCAGGGCGAGGTTGCTGACCAATCCGTCGTTGGCACCGAACACCGCGGCGCGGAACGTTCCCGAGAGTCGATTACGGCCGCGGGCAGCCAATGCCCGGATGACCTCGGCGTGAATTTGCTCGTCGGCCGTCATCGCGTCGGTGGCATCCGCGTCGGTCGCGTAGGGCGAGCGGGTCTCGGCGCGTTGCGCGAGGGCGAGCACGAACACCGATCCGAAGCGGCGCGCCAGCACGCCGAGGATCCGGGTACGAATGTCGCCTTTGAGTGGCATCCCGACGCGATCGCCGAGCAGATTGCGCCAATGCTGTTCGTGGCGGCCTTCCGCGTCGGCCAACTCGAGCAGAATGTCGCGTTCCTCACCGCTGCGCCTACCCGCCAGGTCGCGATAGACGGCGGCCTCGGCCCGCTCGTCGGCGAGGTACTGCCGCCATCGCTTGACGTCCTTCGACGAAGGTTCCGTTCCGTCCATCGAGCAAACGTACCGGGCTCCGCCCTCGTGCGCGTTGTGCGTACCTGGAAGGGCGCACAACGCGCACGAGCGGGGGGTCAGCTCGGGTCGTAGACGCCGGCCTGAACTGCTTTGACCAACCTGCGCGGCACTCTGAACTCTCGACCCTGAAAACGCACCGTCACCAGATCCGGGGCGACGGCCTTCCACTGTGCCCGTCGGCTACGCGTGTTGGAACGCGACATCTTTCTCTTCGGAACAGCCATGTCTCACGCCTCCTTTCGGCTTCGACGGCCGTAGCGCTTCTCGAACTTCTCGACGCGTCCCTGGGTATCCATGACGCGTGTCGCCCCGGTCCAGAAGGGGTGCGATTCGGACGAGACGTCGACGACGATCAGGGGGTAGGTGTTGCCGTCTTCCCACTCGGTTTCGCGGGTTGACGTGACGGTGGATCGAGTGAGGAACTTGTTCCCGGTGCTCGAGTC
Organism: Rhodococcus sp. 05-2255-1e; assembly: GCF_002259025.1. NCBI lineage: Bacteria > Bacillati > Actinomycetota > Actinomycetes > Mycobacteriales > Nocardiaceae > Rhodococcus > Rhodococcus sp. 05-2255-1e. The sequence continues at coordinate 84,318 of NZ_NOZE01000003.1, forward strand.
CTGGAACACCACCGGGTGGTAATCGGGGTGGATGCCTGGCTTCATTCTGTTGCCTCTCGTGACTGGTCTGCGTAGGGGGATTCACTGCTCTCGCAGGGGTCTTCGTGCCACTGGCCGAACGGGTCGGTCCACGTGGTCCACTGAGCGGGATCGGTCATCTCGTCGTCGGACACCAACGCCCACTGCAGAGTTCGGTCGATCTCGGTGGGGTCGGCCTGATGTACCAAGATCACCAATGACGTGTCTCGATCACCGAATTGCTCGTCCCACCGCAGCGCAGCCATCGCTCGCCTGGTGGTGTCGACGCGATCCTGTTCCACTGGAGACATTGCCGCAAGCCACTTTCCGGCGCTCGCCACCCGTAGTCCGCCGCCGGCCGATTCGATCCACAGCGCTTCGTCGGGTTGCGTGGCCACCCACGCCCGTCCACGGGCGGTGACGACGCCGTCGAGCAACACGTCGATGGCCTCGTGCAGTCGTTCGGGATGGAACGGCCGAGTTGCGGTGAACTCCACGAGTGCGACTCCGCAGTCGACGGACAAGGGCGGCTGGCCGCGCAACAGCGGAGAGTGGGCGTCCGTGATCTCACCGCGCCGGGCATCGAAGGGAACGGCCGCGAGAACTGCTGGGCCGTCGACCATCGAGTCCTGCGAAACCCAGACGACGGGTGCGTTCGGTGCCAACCGCGCGAGGACAGCCGCGAGCCTGGCGCGCTCCCACGCGTCGATTTCGGGACCTGCGGTGACGACGAGCGCGTCGGAGTAGTCGACCTGGCCTACTACCAGCTGCGCGACGGTTCGATCGTCGTCACCGCTGGCGACGATGCCGCGGTCGGCCAAGGTGTCGTCGCCGGTGGCGTCGGCCAACCAGGTTGCCGCGTCGAGGCAGCCGATCACGGCCTCGATACGGACGTCCCTCGAGGCCGGTCCGTCGATCTGCCCCACCACGTCGGCGACGATGACGTTGTCCACCGCCCAGCACAACGCCTCGGGCTCGAGCGCAGGGTCCAGAACGAGCACGATGCGATCGACACTGCTGCGACTCGACAGTGCACGTAGCAGCGGCAGCAGGTCCTCGCGCAGCGTGCAGGAGACACAGCCGTGCGCCAGTTCCAAGATCGTCTCGCGCGGGTTCTCACCCAGGACGAACAACGTTCGGCGTACGACGCCCTCGGTGACGCGGCTCAGGTCGTGGCGGACTGCGACAGTTCCCGGCGCGAGCAGCGATGTCACGACAGCGTCCATGGCTCCGGTCCAGCCGGAGACGAGGACCATCGGGGTTCGATCGTCCGGTGATGTGTTCACGAGCGCCTTTCTTCTCGACAACGATTGTCATTCTCTGAGGATGCACGCTACATTCGCTTGAACGCTTTGTCGAAAACGATTGTCATAACGGCAAGAAAGGAGTGCTCATGTCAGCGCACTGCCAGGTCACCGGCCGCACCCCCAGCTTCGGAAAGTCGGTCTCGCACTCCCACGTGCGCACCAGCCGCAGGTGGGATCCCAACATCCAACGCAAGACCTACTACGCCCCCAGCCTCGGACGCCGCGTCACCCTCACGCTCTCGGCCAAGGGCATCAAGACCATCGACCGCGATGGCATCGACGCCGTGGTGGCCAAGATCCGCGCACGTGGGGAGAAGATCTGATGGGCAAGAGCACCGACGTCCGCCCCATCGTCAAACTCAAGTCGACCGCGGGTACCGGCTACACCTACGTCACCCGCAAGAACCGTCGCAACGATCCCGACCGACTGGTCATGAAGAAGTACGACCCGGTCGTCCGCAAGCACGTTGATTTCCGAGAGGAGCGCTGACCGGTGGCCAAGAAATCGAAGATCGCGAAGAACGAGCAACGCAAGGTCGTCGTCGCCCGCTGGGCAACGCGTCGCGCAGAGCTCAAAGAGATCATTCGCAAGCCCTCGAGCAGCGATTCCGAGCGCGCGGAGGCCCAGGCGGCACTGCAGCGTCTGCCACGCGATTCGAGTCCGGTACGATTGCGCAATCGTGACGCTGCGGATGGACGTCCGCGCGGTTACCTACGGAAATTCGGGCTGTCCCGCGTGAAGATGCGCGAGATGGCTCACCGCGGGGAGCTGCCAGGCGTCCACAAGTCGAGCTGGTAAGGGAAAAGGTAGAGATGGCAGTCAAGAGAGCACCGTCGAAGAAGGTCCGCGCAGAGGCGGGTCGTCGACCGAAGAAGAACCCGTTGAACGCCGCCAAGGTCACCACGGTGGACTACAAGGACATCAACCTTCTTCGTCAGTTCATTTCCGACCGCGGCAAGATCCGTAGCCGCCGGGTCACCGGGCTCACCCCGCAGCAGCAGCGCCAGGTCGCTGTCGCAGTGAAGAACGCTCGTGAAATGGCATTGCTGCCGTTCACCAGCCGCTGAATCAGCTTTCGAGAAAGGCCACGTAGCCCTGGGCTACGTGGCCTTTCTGTCGTTCCCAGCAAGAAACGAGCAGTTCTACGATGTCCGGCGTTCTCGAAGGCTTCACCGTCATCTTCGTCGTCATCGCACTGGGCTACCTGCTCGCCCATCTGAAAATCCTCGGCGAACACGGCCAATTCGTTCTGAGCCGACTGGTCTTCTTCGTGGCGACGCCGTCGCTGCTGTTCGTCACGTTGGCCAATTCGGACTTGTCGGTCATCCTGTCCCCCGTTCTTGCCGTCGCCGGTTCCACAGCGCTGCTCGTCGGGGCCATCTACTTCGTCATCGCGAAGCTCGCGCTGAAACGCGCCGTGCCCGACGCGACCGTCGGCGCACTCGCGAGCTCCTACGTCAATGCCGCGAACCTCGGTATCCCGATCGCCGTGTTCGTTCTGGGCGACGCCAACTTCGTCGCTCCCCTGCTGCTGTTCCAGATCATGATCTACACGCCGATCGCCGTGACCGTCCTCGACATCTCCACCAAGATCGACGAGGTCTCCCTGTTCAAGACGGTCACGACGCCGTTCCGAAACCCGATCGTGCTGGCCGGGGCCGCGGGTCTCGTACTGTCGATCACCGGATTCGAGCTCCCCGAGGCGCTCATGCAGCCGTTTCAACTCGTCGGCAACCTGTCCGTTCCGGGTGCACTGCTCGCGTTCGGACTGTCGCTGTACGGCGCGCGGGTGCTGCAGAAGGGCATCAGCCCGCGACGAGACGTGGCTCTGGCGACCCTGTTCAAGATGGCGCTGCAGCCCCTGCTCGGGTATCTGATGGCCCGATTCGTCTTCGGCCTCGACGGGCACGACCTGTTCGCCATCGTCGTCGTCTCGGCACTGCCCACTGCGCAGAACGTCTTCGTCTTCGCGAGCCGTTACCAGCGAGGGGTCGTTCTGGCCCGCGACACGGCATTCGTCACGACCCTGGTCTCGATACCCGTCATCGCACTCGTCACGGTGCTGCTGGCATGAGACGAACACAAAGGTTCTCCTCAGCTCCCAGCGCTACTTTGGGTTCATGAGGTTTCTCGCTGCAGGTGTCATGCTGTGCCTGCTCTTGGCCGGCTGCAGCACCGCCGCCGGTGACGACGACGAGACGACACCGACAACGAACTCCACCACCCCCATCGGGTTCGTCCAGCAACCGAGCGCGCCGCCCGTGCCCCACGAGGTTCCCGTCGGCGACGTCGGCACGATGTTCGAGTCGACCCCGGATCTGATTCGCGCGACGACCACTCCGTTCGAGTCGTGGAGCCAGGTCTCCCCCAACACCATCGCGGTGCACTTCGTCACCGGCACGCCCGAGTGCTACGGAGCCGACGCGACGGTGACCGAGACCGATACGGCCGTCACGATCGAACTGCGGACCGGGACCAGACCGGACGCCGAGGACAAGTCCTGCATCATGGTTGCCGTCTACGCCACCATGCAGATCACGCTGGCGTCGCCGCTGGGTCATCGCGCAATCCTGAATGCGGCCTGACCCGGTCGCCGGTAATGTCCGACCGGTGAGCGACCAACTACCCGACCGAAATCGAAGTACGGTGCGCGCTGCCGATGCCGATCGCAACCTCGTGGCGCAGCTGCTGAGCGACGCGTTCGCCAACGGTCAACTGACCGTCACCGAGTACGACGAGCGGACGGCCGCGGCGTACCGAGCGAAGACCTACGGCGACTTGGACCTGTTGACCGACGATCTGGCCCTCACCCCACCTCCGCAGACGACGCACGCCGGTGCGCCTCAGACCGATCGGGCCATCGCGATCATGAGCGGATCGGTTCGCAAAGGCGAATGGACCGTCGCCGCACGCATCGACGCGCTCGCTTTCTGGGGCGGAGTGGAACTCGACCTACGTCGAGCGACGTTCTCGGCCCAGGAAACCACGATCAACTGCGTCGCGATCATGGGCGGCATCGAGATCACGGTGCCGCCCGGCATCGGCGTCGAGGTCCGCGGCACCGGAATCATGGGCGGTTTCGAGCACGTCAGCGCCACTCACCCCGGTGCGCCCCGAGTGGTGATCACCGGACTCGCCTTCTGGGGCGGAGTCTCGGTGGACATCAAGGCAGCAGAAAAGTGACTACGACCGTCGACGCTTGAGGTAGTCGCTCACCACCGCAGCACCCAATCCGTCCAGATCCGGCGCGATGACCCTGCCGCCGACCCGTTCGGCCATCTTGTCGACCACCCGGGCCAGACCGGGATCGTCACCGAGACGGAAAATCGTCACCTGCGCACCGAGTTTCGCGACGGTATCGAGCTCACGCACCGTCAAACCCAACGTCTTCGACGACGGCGGGTAATCGAAATACGCATGGCCGTCCGGCTCCAGATGAGCCGTCGGTTCACCGTCGGTGACGATCAAGACCACCGGCTGCGCATTGGGATGACGACGCAGATGCCGCACTGCGAGCATCAACGCGTGATGCAGATTGGTGCCCTGATCGTAGGCACCGTCCAGGCCGGCGAGCTCCGAGGCCGTCAAAGTCTGTGCATGCCTGCCGAATCCGATCAGCTGCAGATCGTCCCCGCGGAATCGAGTGCTCACCAGATGATTCAGAGCCAGTGCGGTGCGCTTCATCGGTACCCAGCGGCCGTCCATCACCATCGAGAACGACGTGTCGACCAACAACGCCACCGCAGCCTGCGTTCGGGTTTCGGTCTCGCTGATCTCCACATCTGTCACCTGTAGCTGCACCGGAAAGCCCGATCCCTGTGCAGCCGTACGCAGGACGGCATTGTTGACCGTGCGGGTCACGTCCCACGGTTCGGTGTCGCCGAATTCCCAGGTGCGCGACGCTCCCGTCGGCTCACCCATCGCGCCGGCCTTACGAGTATCTCGCTCGCCGCCGCGTCGAGACAGCTTTCCAGCGACATCCTTCAGCGCCGACTGCCCCAGCTGACGCATGGCCTTGGGCGACAGACGCCACTGACCGTCGGCACCCTTGTCCATGAAACCCTGCTGTTGCAGCGCCTTTTCGAGCTCGGAGAGCATCCGGGCATCGGCCGCAGCCTCCGGTCCGAGTTGCTTCAGCAACGCGTCGGCGTCGATGTCGTCCAACGCTGCCCCGTTGTATTGCTGCGAGAGCTGATTGCCCAGATTCTCGAGATCGGCAATGTCCTGCAGGGCCCCGGTACCGTCGCCCAGACCCATTCCGTTCTCTCCGCGGAAGTTCTGCGAACCGTCCCAATCCTCACCGGGCCGGGCCTGCTGCAGATTCTGATCCAGTTGATCGAGCTGATCCAGCAGGTTCGAATCACCGAAGGCCTGCTGCGCCAACGCATCCAACTCGGCTCGCTGCTCGGGAGTCAGAGAGTTGCGTAGTCGCTGCGCGGCGGCAGCCCTTTCCGCCAGTGAATCGAGTAGCTCGTCGACATTCTTCGGATTCTCCGGAAAATGCTGACCGTGCTTGTTCATGAACTCGTCGAACTGCTCGTCGGTGTTCTCGCCCTTGTTGTGGGCGTCGAGCAGTTCGTTGAGGTCCTTCAGCATCTCGCTGATGGCCTGACGATCCTGCTCGGTGGCACCTTCGAGAGCCTGCTTCATGCCTGCGAATCTCTGATCGAGCATCTCGCGGCCGAGCAGATCCTTGATCTGCTCGTAGTTCTCGCGCCCCTCCGACGAACGCCAGTCGTAATCCGAGAGCTCCTGCACCGCTTGGGCGGTGGACGGAGACAGATCGCCGATCTGCATCTCCTGGAACCGCGCATCGTCGTCGAGGGCACGCGCCAACGCCTTGCGCTCCTCGAGCACTGCCTTGTCCAGCAGCTCACGCACTTCCTGCAGCGTGCCGTCGAGGTTGTTCTGCTTCAACAGATCTCGGCGACGCTTGGCGGCCTGGGCCGCGAGGTCGTCGAGCCCGCGCATGTTCTTCGTCCCGCGCCGCAGCATCTCCTGCAACGCCCGGCGAGGCGACGCCCCCTCGAGGACGTCCTCGCCGATCGCATCCAACGCCTCCCGCAGATCGACGGGAGGAGCCAGTGGATCCGGGCCCTCGTGATAGCGCCCGTACCTGGAACGACGCATCAGCTGTACACCGTCTGGCCGTCGTCGTCGGGATCCTTCGAGATTCGCCGCGCGAGGTACAGACCTTCGAGTGCCAGTTCGACGGCGGCTGCTTTCTCGCCGTCCGAGGTCGCCTTCAACCGCTCGGTGATGTCGCCGATCACGGATACGTCGGGCAGCTCGTCGAGCAGTGCCTTTGCGGTGATGCGATCGCCGGTGACGATCGGGTCGCCGGTCTCGACGGCCGTCACCAACGCCGCGAGGTTCAGGCCGCCCAGGTGTGCCCGGACGGTATCGGCCGTCGCGCGTCGCAGCATGTGTTCGAGGACCTCGATTTCGCGGCCTTCTTCGCCCGACTCGAATTCGACCTTGCCGCGCAGCACCTCGATGATCGTTCCCAGGTCCACCGGCCGCGCCACGGCGTCCGCTTCGCCGAGTATCGCGGCGCGGTGAACCGCTGCGGCAGCGATCGTTTCGGCAGCGGCGATCGCGAATCGTGCCGAGACACCGGAGCGCTGGTCGACCGACGGCGATTCGCGTAGCAGTCGAGTGAATCGAGCGAGCACCTCGAGCAGGTATGCCGGGACTTCGGCCTGCAGGTCCGCTTCCTGATCGATGACGGCAACCTCGTCGTCCAGCTCGAGCGGGTAGTGCGTCCTGATCTCGGCACCGAATCGGTCCTTGAGCGGAGTGATGATGCGTCCGCGATTGGTGTAGTCCTCGGGGTTGGCACTCGCCACCAACATGACGTCGAGCGGCAGCCGCAGGGTGTAGCCGCGAACCTGAATGTCGCGCTCCTCCATGACGTTGAGCAGCGACACCTGGATGCGCTCCGCGAGGTCGGGAAGTTCGTTGATCGCCACGATGCCGCGGTGACTCCGCGGAACCAGACCGAAGTGAATGGTCTCCGGGTCGCCCAGGCTGCGGCCCTCGGCGACCTTCACCGGATCGACATCGCCGACGAGGTCGGCCACCGAAGTATCCGGGGTCGCGAGCTTCTCTGCGTACCGCTCGCTGCGGTGCCGCCACTCGATGGGCAGATCGTCGCCCAGTTCCTTCGCTCTGCGAATGCTCGCAGGGGTGATGGGCTCGTACGGATGCTCGCCCAGTTCGGCACCGGCGATCACCGGCACCCACTCGTCGAGCAGCAGATTGAGGGTACGCAGCAGACGCGTCTTGCCCTGCCCACGCTCACCCAGCAGAACGACGTCATGACCGGCCAGAATCGCGCGCTCGAATTGCGGCAGCACCGTCGACCCGAAGCCGAGGATCCCCGGCCACGGATCTTCGCCGTCACGCAACGCCGTCAAAAGATTTTCGCGGAGCTCTTCCTTGATCGACCGCTGCCGATGTCCGGATGCCTTGAGTTCGCCGAGAGTGGAGATGCCAGGTTTGGTGGAGGTCACTTCTCCACGCTACGAGCGTTTGACGATTGCTGCCATCTAGTGGTCCGTTGTGGTTCCGCCGAGTTCGCACTTATGCCACCCGAACTGGACAAATCCCCTGCACAACTGCGATCTCGCTAGACCGGTGCTCCTGCCTCACGGAGCTTGGCCCGAACTCGACGGACGACTTCGTCGGGACGACGGCGGAGTTGTTCGGAATTGACCCGAACGATATGCCAATCGCACTGCTGCAAGTCCTCGTACCGCTCGATGTCGCGGGTCCGCTGACGCTCGTCGAGCCAGTGCTGCACCCCCTCGTATTCCACCCCGACACGCCACCTCTCCCACCCCATGTCGATCCGCGCAACAAATCGACCACGCGCATCTCGAATGTCGATCTGGGTGGTGGGTTTCGGAAGTCCAGCATCGATCAACAACAGTCGGGTGCGCGTCTCCTGCGGCGATTCCGCGCCTCCATCCACCCGACCGAGGGCGTCGAGCAGCACCCGGATACCCCGACACCCTGGACGCAGTGACGCGAATGCACTCACCGCATCCCGCTCGAGGCCGGTCGCGGCCATGAGTGAATCGAGGAAGATCACGGACTGCGGTGGCGGAACCCATCGCCCGATATCGAACGCGGTCCGCACCGGGGTGGTCACCGCCACCCCGCCGACAACGAGCACACCGCCAGGCTCGATCGAATCGCGCCGGAGGATCAGCCCTAGGAATGAATGTGATTTTTCCAGCGCAAGCACAGTGGGTGGCACCGAGGCGTCGACCCATCGCGCGCCATGTATAGCGGCCGCCGAAGTACCCGCGACAATTGCGCTGTTGCCGACGCACACAGATGCCGCCACAGCCAGGGTCCGCGCATCCAGGGTGGTTCCCGTGGGCACATACGTGTCACGGAACACTCGTACATAGTCGCGGCTCAGTCGGTGACGGCTCAACGAACCGGACTGCACTGCAACCGACCCACGAAACGGTCCTGACTCGATCCCCATCGCTCAACCCTGGCAGGGTCGAGCCCCTCGAAACGGCCAGCAGGCCAATCTGTGGACAACGATTCGGTCATCCACAGATCGCCGAGATCGCAGTTATGCGAGCGGAAATGGTGTAAAAGGCTGCACAACTGCGATCTCGACGGAACAACAGCTAGTGGGCGAAGTGCCGCGAACCCGTCAGATACAGCGTCACGCCCGCGTCCTGGGCTGCAGCGATCACTTCGTTGTCGCGGACCGAACCACCGGGCTGCACAACGGCTTTGACACCCGCGGTCACGAGGACCTGCAAGCCGTCGGGGAACGGGAAGAAGGCATCGGAGGATGCGACCGAACCGACGACGCGATCCCCGGCACGCTGGACTGCGAGGTGGGCGGCGTCGACGCGGTTGACCTGGCCCATTCCGACGCCGACCGACGCGCCGTCGTGAGCGAGCAGAATTGCGTTGGACTTGACGGCTCGTCCTGCGCGCCAAGCGAATTCGAGATCCTTGAGGGTCTGCTCGTCGGCGGGTTCGCCCGCAGCCAGGGTCCAGTTGGCCGGATCGTCGCCGTCGGCGTCGATGACGTCTCTCTGCTGCAGCAGTGCCCCGCCGGAGATCGGCTTGAGTTCGACGCCCGACGTGGGCGGCGCTTCTGCGAGCAGAACTCGAATGTTCTTCTTGCGCTGCAGCACTCCCAGTGCGCCGTCGGCGTAGGACGGCGCGATGATGACCTCGGTGAAGATCTCGGCGACCTGCTCGGCCATCTCGACGGTGACCTCACGGTTGGCCGCGATGACGCCGCCGTAGGCGCTCACCGGATCGCACGCATGCGCCTTTCGGTGCGCCTCGGCGATGTCGGTGCCGACGGCGATTCCGCACGGGTTGGCGTGCTTGATGATCGCGACGGTGGGCTCCGAGTGATCGAACGCTGCCCGCCAGGCGGCATCCGAATCGGTGAAGTTGTTGTACGACATCTCTTTTCCGTGCAGCTGCTCGGCCTGCGCGATGCCGGCAGCAGCGGAGGAGTCGACGTACAGGGCAGCCTTCTGGTGCGGGTTCTCGCCGTACCGAAGTACTGCGGAGCGGTCCCAGGTGCCGCCGATCCACTCCGGGAAAACGGTCTCGGTGTCGGGGGTCAGGACGCTCGACATCCACGACGCCACTGCGACGTCGTACGCCGCGGTGTGCTGAAATGCCTGCGCGGCAAGAGATGTGCGCTCGGCGAGCGTGAATCCGCCACCGGAGACAGCGGTGAGTACGTCGTCGTACCGACTCGGGTCTACGACAACCGCGACCGACGGGTGATTCTTGGCTGCGGCGCGCACCATCGACGGGCCACCGATGTCGATCTGCTCGACGCATTCGTCGGGTGTCGCACCGCTGGCGACGGTCTCGGTGAACGGGTACAGGTTGACCACGACGAGCTCGAACGCCTCGATGCCCAGCTCGTCCAGCTGAGCCAGGTGCTCGGGCTTGCGGGTGTCGGCAAGGACCCCGGCATGGACGCGAGGATGCAGCGTCTTGACGCGACCCTCGAGGGTTTCGGGGAATCCGGTGAGGTCCTCGACCTTGGTGACCGGGATTCCGGCGTCGGCGATCTTGCTCGCCGTCGATCCGGTGGACACCAGAGCGACGCCCGCGGCATGCAAACCGGTCGCAAGCTCGATCAGTCCGGTCTTGTCGTAGACACTGACCAGTGCGCGGCGCACCGCTTTACGTTCACTCATCGGATTATCTGAGCCTTTCGTCCATCGGAGGTGACACCTTTGGCTGCGACCGCTGCGATCACGTCGACCAGCAACCGTCGTTCCACAGTCTTGATGCGTTCGTGCAATGCCGCTTCGTCGTCGCCGTCGAGAACGGGCACGGCTTCCTGAGCCAGGATCGGCCCGGTGTCGACACCGGAATCGACCAGATGCACCGTCGAACCGGTCAGCTTGACGCCGTGGTCCAGCGCGTCCCGAACGGCGTGCGCACCCGGGAACGACGGCAACAGCGCGGGGTGCGTGTTGACGATTCGGCCGGCGAACGCGTCGAGAAATCGAGGACCGAGGATCTTCATGAACCCTGCGGTGACGATCAGATCGGGCTCGAACCCCAGTGCAGCGTCGGTGAGCGCCTCATCCCAGGCCGCCCGATCGGCGAAGTCTCGCAAGCCGATACGAAAATGTGGGATCGCGGCATCGTCGGCATGACGAGCGGCCGCGCACTCTCGATCGACTCCGACGGCCACGATGCGCGCCGGGTAGTCCTCGGCAGTTGTCGCGGCGACGAGCGACTGCAGGAGCGAGCCGGTCCCCGACGCGAGGACGACGACCCGCGCGGGTGTCTCACGCAAGGCAGTCAGCGCACTACTCCTGAGGTATCGAGGGGATCGTTCGAGCCAGCAGAAAGCCTAGTCGCTCCGACCCGCGCCCCTACCGGGCAGGTCCGTCCTCCGCAGTGCTCGACGCGTCGTCCTGGGCCGGGGGCGGAGCGACGATCTCGGCTTCGAGCGGTTCCTCGGATTCGGCGTCTGCCGCGATCGGATCGTCTGCTTCCACTGTCGCGACCGGCTTCTCGTCGACGACCTCGGCCTCGACGACGGTGTCCGCGACAGCCTCGTCCGGTTCCGACGCAGGCGGTTGAATGGCCAGTTCTGCTGCGGGCACGGTCGCCGGCACAGGCTGCTCGGTACCGGATCGGTCGTGGGGTTCGTGGTCGGGTTCCGGGTCTGCTCGACGCCACACGACGAGGGCGGCCGAAGCGGATCCGACGACGCCGAGCCAGGTGAAGGTCAACAGTGCGAAGCTCCACACGGTTACTTCGACTGTTCCGAACGTGCCGAGGTTGCCGCCTGCGGCGTAGCCGAACACCGCGGCGAGTGCTCCCATGACTGCAGCGACGGCCCACACCGAGGAGACCGCGACCTGGACGTCCACGCTTCGGATCGCGCAGTCGCGTCCCAGAAGTAACCCGGCTGCGATGGGAACGACGAGCATGACGATCCAGATCGTCTGCGCGGAGCCCTCGGGGAGGACGGCCAGGATCGGGAGCGGCGGGAGCGGCCCGCCGGTCGTCGAGAACAGGCTGACCGTTGCGTCTCCGAAGCTCGCCGAAGACCCCGTCGCGACGGCGAGGGCACCGAGGACGATGTTCGGCAGGTACAGCACCGACAGCACCGTCAGTCCCAGCATGCCGACGAGGGTGCGTCCGTTGTCGAGCAGTGAACCGGCGGTGTCCCAGGAGGCGAGCAGAGCCAACAGCACGATGGCGGCGCCGCCTGCCGTCAGCACCGAAACGGACCGCACGAGCGGCGCGACGAGTGCGCGTACCCAGTCTGGAAGGTGTCGATCGATCACCAGAGTGTCCCAGCGAGCCAGGACCAAGCCGGTGCCCGAAGCCGCTGCGTGTACTCCGGCCACCCACGAGAAAGCGACGAGTGCGTTGGGGCTCGACAATCCGATGACCGTCGACGCATCCTTGGCGACGGCCAGAGCGATGGCCGTGACGGCGAGCGGTCCGGCCATCGACGCGGCGAACACCCACCTGACCATGCGGCGGTCGGTGGTCTCGTCCACCGCGTGGTGAACCGTGCGTGCGACGGACCAGGCGACGACGAGGGTGGGAAGCATCGGGGCGACGCCCATCGACGTGCCACCGATACTCAGCGGCACCAGGTGCGCCGCGAACCAGGAACCGGCGATGGCACCGAGGGTTCCGGTGAGATCACTGTTGACCGAGACAAGGGTGATCAGGACCAGAGTCGTGGCGATGACCACCACCAACCCGGAGGTTTTGAAGGCCACTGCAGCGAGCGTTCGTGACTGATCGGGCGTAGGCCCGGTGCTCACACGGGAACTGCGTGCGGCCGCGCGTCGAGTATCTCGGTTCAATAGATCGCTCATCACTACGAGATTCGCATCAACGACGCGGCACGCCGGTCAGGCGCGCCGCGAAGTCGAGTGTGACGTGCGAAATCAGTCGCGCTTGTTGTCGTCTTCCGCGGGAGTCGCGCCGAACGATTGAGTCGGTGCGCCGTACGGCGTCGACTGTGCGCCCGACTCGGACTCGTCGGGTGTGCTCGACGGCTGACCGTAACCGGACGGCTGGCCGCCGTACTGGTACTGGTTCGGCGGGTACGCCTGCCCAGCGGGCGGACCGCTCGGACCGGTGTACGGCGGCGGTGAGTAGCCACCCTGCGATCCGGTGTTGGGCGCAGGCTGATTGCCGTACGGCGACTGTGCGCCGGGACCGTAGGAGTGCTGGCCGGACGTCTGTCCACTCGGCGCCTGCCCGAAGTTCGACGAGCCTGCTGTGTTCGACGGGGCCTGACCGTAGGCCGGCGGGTTGCTGTAGTTCTGCGGTCCGGACGGTCCACCGAACGACGTCGTCGGCGCGTTGTACGGATTCTGCTGGCCGTAACCGGACTGCTGACCCTGGTTCCCGAAGCCGGACTGCTTGGGTGCCGGAGCCTTGACGATGCCTGCATCGAGCAGCAGCGCAACCACAGCGGCCGCTGCCTGCACGAAGCCCAGCACGAGCACAAGGATCGCTCCGATCCCCAGCGAACTGGTGGTGCTGGCGAACTCGTTGCCCTCGGCACTGGGCAGGCTGAACGATTGGAAGACGAGCACCAGGAATCCGGCGATGGCCAGAGCTGCGACCACGGCCTGGTTTCGGGCGTCCTTCTGCAGCAGCGATGCACCTGCGATCAGACCCGCGGCGAGCAGAAACGCGATGGAGGCCGCACTTCCACCGGACTCGAAGAAGTTGGTGCTGAACGAGGTCTGGATGCCGCTGGGCAGTTGCTCGGACGACGACACTTCGGCGGTGACGAAATCGAGCAGGCCGAGCAGGAAGTTGACGATACCGAGACCGAGCACCACGAAGGTCAGGATCTTCGGCAGTTGCGCGAGCCCGGTACCGGACGACTTCGTCGAGTGCCCGGACGTGCCCGGCGCGGACCCGCTCGGTGCGGACGTTCCTGGCACGGGCGGGCCGAACGGGTTGGATACCGACGGCTGGTGGAACGGCTGGTTCTGACCGGGCTGTGTGTAGGCACCGGACGACGGCTGATTGGGCGTGGACTGATTCGGCGTGGACGGGGGGCCGTAGGACGGTCCGCCTCCGCCGTAGCCGCCAGAGTTGGAGCCCCCGTTGTCAGGGCTGCCGGGCGAGTAGGTCATCGCGTCTCCTCATCCTGATAGTGCCGTACCCAGGTCGGTCGGGTCCGAGATCTCACGCTACTGCACGGACCCGACCGCTCGAGGAACTCCAGGTCAGTGGGACGTGACCAACTCGTGGTCGTTCGATTCGGCCGCTTCGAGCTCCCGCACCAGCGGCAGCACCTTCGCTCCGAAGTATTCGATTTCCTCCTGAAAGTGCAGGAAGCCACCGAGAACGAGGTCGACGCCGAGGCGTCGGTAGGCGACGATGCGTTCGGCAACCTGCTCCGGGGTGCCGATCAACTGCGTCTTGAACCCGTCGTTGTACTGAACGAGGTCCTCGAACGTCGAGTCGGCCCACATCCCCTTCTTGTCGGCCGTCGAATTGCCCGCCTGCTGCACCGCACCTCTGAAACCCTCGACGGCAGGCTCGTTGGCCTTGTCGATGATCTCTCGCAACGTATCTCGCGCTTCCTTCTCGCTGTCTCGCGCGATGATGAATCCGTTGAGCCCGAACTTGACCTCACGTCGGTGATCGCGCGCGACCCGACGCAGGTTGTCGAGCTGCTCGGTGACGCCGTCGAAATCCTTGCCGTTGCTGAAGTACCAATCCGAGTACCGGCCGGCATTCTCCTGCGCAGCGGACGAGTTACCACCTTGGAAGAGTTCAGGATTGGGCCGTTCCGGGGTGTTGAGCGGTTTCGGCTTCAGCGTGAAATCGTGGATCCGATAGAAATCGCCCCGGAAATCCACGTCGTCCTCGGTCCAGATCTTGCGCAGTACCTGCAGGAATTCGGCGCTGCGACGGTATCTTTCGTCGTGCTCGAGCCACGGCTCACCGAGGTGGGTGAATTCGTCCTTGAACCAACCACTGACGACGTTGACCGCAAAACGGCCGTTCGAGAGGTGGTCTGCCGTCGCTCCCAGCTTGGCCAACACGGCAGGCTGCCAGAGCCCGGGATGCACGGCGGCAATGACTTTCAGACGTTCGGTGGCCAACAGCAACGCGAGCGAGAAACTCGTCGACTCGTGCTGGAACTCGGCCCCGTAGCTCGCCTCGTAACGGACCTGACTGAGGGCGTACTCGAAGCCGTTGTTCTCGGCGGTCTGCGCCAGCTTTTTGTTGTACTCGTAGTCCCAACTGGTCCGTTGCTCGATGGTGCTGGTGACCAGGCCACCCGAGACGTTGGGAACCCAGTACGCGAACTTGATTGCGTCGGCGATCTTTTCGGTGCTCATGTGTGCGTCATCCTTCATCGGATGAATGTGCCACCCACGCACTCAGATGGCGTGGATGGCACATTCATCCGGAAATCGGGGGTCGGATCGGGGCCGGAAATGTCGGGACTACGAGTACCAGGTGGGCTCGGGCAGCTCACCGGTGAGCACCCAGCGGCCGACTTCGCGTCGCTTGTAGGCAACCGGATCGTGCAGGGTGTGGGTACGGACGTTGCGCCAGAAGCGATCGAACCCGTACTTGCTGGCCGTGGCGCGGGCACCGAGGGCCTCGAACACGGTCGAGGTGATCTCGAGCGAGACGTCGGTGGCGCGAGCCTTGACTGCGGCCACCCGCACCTCGTGGTCACCGCGCTCCTCGGCGGTGACGTTCCACGCGTTGTCGTGAATCTTCTGTCCTTCCAACGCCACTGCGTCGGCCAGCGCTTCGACGGCCCACAGTTTGGCGGTCAGATCGCCGTAGATGTCGATGATGTACGGCTCGTCGACGGCCTTGTCCACCGTGCTGTGCAGCCACGCGCGAGTCTTGTCCTTGGTGTACGACGCGGCCTCCTCGAGAGCACCCCTCGCGATCCCGAGGTAGAAGTTGACGAACACCAACTGAATGGTCGGCACGTTGAGGGTGTTGTAGACGCGTGGCTGAAACACCTTGTCCACGAACCCCGCTGCACTTGCCCAGTCGACGCGAACCTTGTCGATCGTGACGCTGCCACTTTCGGTCTGACGCTGGCCGATGTTGTCCCAGTCGTCGTGGAAGGACAGACCCTCGATGTTCGACGGCACGATAGCGAACACGTGATCGGTGCTGCCCTCGAGCGCACCTTCGAGCACGGTCACGTCCGAGACACGACTGCCGGTGGAGAACGTCTTGGAACCGTCGAACACGATGGTGTCGCCCTCGTCGGTGACCGACACGTCGTTGTCGCGTGGATTGACGGCACCGCCGAAGAACCACTTGTTCTTCGTGGCATCGGCCTCGACGGCCTCGATCTGCTCGGGAGTACCGACCAGACGCGCGGCCCAGAACCAGAGAAGGTGGTAGCCCAGCAGCTGACCGATCGAGCCGTCGGCCTTCGAGACGGTGCGAATCACCTGGTAGGCCGTGGGCCAATCCTGGCCGCCGCCACCGTGCTCGACGGGACCGAGCAGCGTGACGAGCCCGGCGTCCTTGAGCAACTGAACCTCGGCGGACGGAAGCTCACGACCCTTGTCACGGGCAACGGCGTCGACAGCGAGAAGCTGCGCTACCTCACCTGCGCGAGAAACCCATCCGGCGGCAGTGGTCGGAGCGTCGGGCCAGTTCTTGGCGAGTGCACGATTTTCGGTAGTTGTCATGACGCACAGTGAAGTCCCGCGTCGAAGCAATGACCACAGTTCGATTCAGCGTGATTCTAACGGGCTCACCCACGCAGAATTTTCTCCATCTTCTTGCCCTTGGCCAGCTCGTCGATCAGCTTGTCCAGCAATCGGATTTTCTTCATCAAGGGATCTTCGACGTTCTCGACGCGGATGCCGCAGACCACTCCGGTGATCAGTGTCGCGTTCGGGTTCAGGTTCGCCGCCGCGAAGAAGTCCTCGAATGTCGTCTCCGCCTCGAGGTGTTTTTTCAGTGTCGCTTGATCGAACCCGGTGAACCACCGGACGATCTCGTCGACCTCCGCTTCGGTGCGGCCCTTTCGCTCCACCTTGTTGATGTAGAGCCGATGGACCGTCACGAAGGCGGTGGTGAAGATGTTGTGCACGGGGCCAATCTAGTCCACCGACGCGCCCGCGAAGTAGGCCCGCACACGAGGCGTGAACAGCAGCACTGCGACCGCCAGCAGGATGACCACTTGAATCGCTTGCACCACGTGGGTCCACGGAAGATTCGGGGTGAAGATCAGGTAGGAGTAGGCAGCAACTCCGAAGATGCTCCAGCTCAACAAGAGCCGATGTTCGGATGGACTGCGCCTGGAGAGTCGCTGGACAAGATACGAGTAGCCGAAGATCAGGCTGACCACGGTGATCACCCGCAGCGAGTAGGCCCCGTAGACGATCGCTTTCGCCGAGGCCGGTAGGGAGCCGTCGTCCATGCCCTGTCGATGCATCTGGAAGTCGGCCAGCGACTTCGCCAGCGCCACCGAGGCGAGTGCATACAGGCACGACACCACCATGGCCGCGATCATCAACCGGCCGACCGGTCGTACAGCGGGGTCCGCGTGCCACCCCTGTCGATACAGACGGTGCAGAAATTCCGACATCAGCCCTCCCCGAACGGTGTCGCTGAGATTGTTGCACAGTGTCGTTACTTCAGCTATTGACTCCCCTTTACCTTCATTGTGCATTTCAATTACTATGCAACACAACACTTTTCAGGAAGAATGGGCAGCGACATCGCCGAACGGGAGGGCAAGACATGACACGCAAGAGGTTCGAGTACTTCAAAGTCGCGTTGTTTCTGATGTCCGCAATCGTCCTGGCTTGGGCTGCAGGAACTTTCGAATCGCTCTACTACGCACTCGCGGCGGCGCTGTTCGGAGCGATGACAGTGTTCGTCCTGTGGCGAGTGGACAAGTTCGAGACCGAATAGCGCTGCCCGGTCCACGTCAATGTGACATTGCACCGCCGAGACGTGTGCAGTGGTCCATTCACGCGAACTGGGGGGCGCGCACGAAAAAGCCCGCCACCGAATCGGTGGCGGGCTCTTTCAGAAGCGAGTCCTACTTGACGGACAGCGATTCCAGGATTTCGCGCGCGAGGGCAGCGGTCTCGGACGGCGTCTTGCCGACCTTGACGCCTGCGGCCTCGAGTGCGTCCTTCTTCGCCTGTGCCGTTCCCAGCGAGCCGGAGACGATGGCGCCGGCGTGGCCCATGGTCTTGCCCTCGGGAGCGGTGAAGCCTGCGACGTAGCCGACGACCGGCTTGGTCACGTTGGCCTTGATGTAGTCGGCTGCACGCTCTTCGGCGTCGCCACCGATCTCGCCGATCATGACGATGATCTTGGTGTCGGGGTCCGCCTCGAACGCCTCGATGGCGTCGATGTGGGTGGTTCCGATGACGGGGTCGCCGCCGATGCCGATGGCCGTCGAGAATCCGAAGTCGCGGAGCTCGAACATCATCTGGTAGGTCAGGGTGCCACTCTTGGAGACCAGGCCGATGGGGCCGGTTCCCGAGATGTTGGCGGGCGTGATGCCGACCAATGCCTCACCGGGAGTGATGATTCCGGGGCAGTTCGGCCCGATGATGCGGGTCTTCTTGCCCTTCTCCACGTTGTAGGCCCACGCGTATGCGGAGTCCTGCACGGGGATGCCCTCAGTGATGACGACGAGCAGCGGGATCTCCGCGTCGATCGCTTCGACGATGGCGTCCTTGGAGAATGCCGGCGGCACGAACGCGATGGACACGTCGGCTCCGGTCTTCTCCATGGCCTCGGAAACCGAAGCGAACACCGGCAATTCGATGTCGTTGCCCTGTGCGTCGACGTGCTTGACCGTGGTTCCGGCCTTGCGTGCGTTGACGCCACCGACGACCTGGGTGCCGGCCTTGAGCATCAGGGCGGTGTGCTTGGTGCCTTCGCCGCCGGTGATGCCCTGGACGATGACCTTGTTGTCCTTGTTCAGAAAGATAGACATTGTTTCCTCTACTTCGCTGCCAGCTCGGCGGCCTTGTCGGCGCCCTCGTCCATGGTTCCGGCGAGCGTCACCAGCGGGTGCGCGGCGTCGGCGAGAATCTTGCGGCCCTCTTCGACCTTGTTGCCGTCGAGACGGACGACCAGCGGCTTGTTGGCGTCGTCGCCCAGCTTCTTCAGCGCGCCGACGATACCGTTGGCCACTGCGTCACACGCGGTGATGCCACCGAAAACGTTGACGAACACGCTCTTGACCTGCTCGTCACCGAGGATGACGTCGAGGCCTGCGGCCATGACCTCGGCCGAAGCGCCGCCGCCGATGTCGAGGAAGTTGGCCGGCTTGACGCCGCCGTGTGCCTCGCCTGCGTATGCGACCACGTCGAGGGTCGACATGACCAGTCCGGCACCGTTTCCGATGATGCCGACCTGTCCGTCGAGCTTGACGTAGTTGAGGTCGTTCTCCTTGGCCTTGGCCTCGAGGGGATCGGCTGCGTCCTTGTCCTCGAACTCGGCGTGGCCGGGCTGGCGGAAGTCTGCATTGGCGTCGAGCGTGACCTTGCCGTCGAGGGCGAGGATCTGATCGTCGGGGGTGCGAACCAGCGGGTTGACCTCGACCAGGAGAGCGTCTTCGTTGATGAAGACCTCCCACAGCTTCTGGATGGTCACCGCAGCGGCGTCGAGCACCTCGGCGGGCAGCTTGCCCTTCTCGGCGATCTCACGAGCGAACGCGAGGTCGACGCCCTTGACTGCGTCGACGGGGATACGTGCGAGTGCGTCGGGGTTCTCCTCCGCCGTCACCTCGATCTCGACTCCACCTTCGACCGAACACATCGCGAGGTAGGTGCGGTTGGTGCGATCGAGCAGGAAGGAGATGTAGTACTCCTCGGCGATGTCGGAGGCTTCTGCGACGAGAAGCTTCTTGACGACATGGCCCTTGATGTCGAGTCCGAGAATCGCTTCGGCGTTCTCGGTTGCTGCTGCGACGTCCTTGGAGTACTTGACGCCGCCGGCCTTGCCGCGGCCGCCGACCTTGACCTGCGCCTTGACCATTACTGGCTTGCCGATTTCTTCGGCAATCTGTGTTGCTCCGGCGACCGTGTCGGTGACACGACCGGCGGAGGTGGGTACGCCATGCTTGGCGAACAATTCCTTCGCCTGGTATTCGAAGAGATCCATCAGCTCACCGTCTCGTCTACGTTGACGCCCGCTCCAGGGGTGTGAGCGGGTCTGAGCATGGACTTTATCCAGGTGCCCCGACGGCGCATCGGGCGCATGGATGCTATGTGGTCTATCTCACCGCTGCGGCCGCAGTGAAACCGGCGTCACCGATCGGTGCGACGAGCCGAAAGTGCCGCCGCGACAGCGAGAACGACGATTCCGGCGACCGATGGCACCACACCGGGTCCCATCTCCGGGTCGGCTGCGCGAGCGGACGTCAGTGGCCACGACGCGAGATGAACGACGCCCGCGACGGCCGCACCGGCGAGCAGAACGCTGCCACGCGCGGGGCGGGCCCGGGCGGCAACGAGGGCGGCGACGACGACGCCGACAGCGAGCAGCAGCTGCCCCCAGGTGTCCCAACCCCACGGAAACTCGGTGATGGTCGCCGCGGTCAGATCGCTGCCTCGATACAGGGGCAGGGCCAATCCGACTGCCAGTAGAAGGGCCCCGACGAGCGCAGTTCCCAGCACCGGGAAGTAGGTGGCCGCATCCTCGGACGTGTCGACGTCGTCACGCTCGGCCGATCCGGCGAACAGGGCCAGCAGTCCGGCGACGGCCGCGAACACGACGCCCGCGATGATCAGCAGAGCACCCGTCCCGGTATCGACGCCCGCGAGGTCCTCGGCCAGCACCACCGACTGCAACACGGCCGCCGCGGCCGACACCGCGGCGAGCCAGAAGACGGACAAGAACGGACGAGCCGCCGCAGCGAACTCGGAGAACAGCAGCGGCACCGAGGCCAGAATCGAGACGAAGCCCGCTATGAGCACCACGCGGGTCGCCAGGATCGTGGGCGCAGTTCCCGCGGCGTCGGTCTCGAGAATCGGCAGCAGCGACCCCACCACCAGCAGTACGCCGGCAACTACGCCCGCACTGCCTGCTGCCGCATGCCACCTCGTCGTGCCGGGCCCCGAGACCCCGCGCGGACCCCGACCACCCTCGGCGACGGATCGCGCCGCCGCCAGAGCGCGGCGATCACGGCCGGAGGCAATAGGTGCGAGTACAGCGCCTCCGACGGTCAATCCGAGCCCGGCAACGGTGCCGAGGTATGCCCCGAGGCCGGCCTCGATCCGAGCACCGGTAGCCACTCCAGCGAGCAGACCGACACCCGCGAACGAGAGGACCCCGAGACCCGCGCCGACGGCGGCACCGGACGCGACCACCGGCGAGAGCGACGCCAACGCCGAGGCCGTGACCACGAGTGCGCCGATTCCGACCAGCGCGGACCCCACCGCCACGAACACCGGCGACTCCACCACCGCCGAGACGATCACCACCGGATCGGCCGACCGGTACAGCGAGGCGAATGCCGCTGCGGCGGCCACGACACCGAACGCTCCGAGCAGGATCGACAACAGCGGACCCACCCGGCCCGCTGTCGCTCGTCCCACGTGCTCCGAGTAGACCGAATGTCCGTACCCGTCACCGAGCGCTGCACGATGCACTGCCGACCACCCCGCCGCACCCGCCAGAACCGACGCAGCGTGACCGGCGAGCAGAACATGAGAGCCGAGGGTGGCGTCGAGCATCGCGGCGCTCAGGGGACGGAACAGCTCGAGCCGGTTCGCATCGATCGGATCGGACAGCACAGCGAGATCGAGGATCGCGATTCCGAGCGTCACCGCGCCGAAGCCCGCGAGCAGAGCGGCACCGAATTCGACGCGTCGCATCGCAGCACTGACGGCGCCGGCAACCGCCACCACGACCGGGAGTGCAACGGCCAGCACAGCGGCCGACGAGACTCCGCCGCCCACCGGCGAACCGTCGACGGCCTGGACGACGCCGATCAACGGAGCTGCAGCGGCACACAGTGCGGCGACGACAGCGAGCACGACGGCGGCGACGATGCGCGACGTGGGCGAATGATCCTCCACGCCGCCGCGGGCATCCTGCGGCGCGATACGTTGCGGTTCGGCTCGGTCGGAGCCGTGGGCGGACGAGTCGTCGAAGGTGGGGGTCGGCACCCGTAGGACGGTATCGGCTCGATCGCGCCCCGAGCCGTCGGTCACGGTGCGTGCCGCACTCGTGTCCGATTACGGATGTGGCGTGTCACCACATAAACCCTGGTCACCCTGTGAGCCATCTCACATATTGCCCAGGTTTCGGCTGTTAACTTGCGCGCGCCGCAACCATTTCGTTACCGTCTGCCGAGTCTTTCAGTAACGGCCAGGTCACAGATATCGGAGGTTGTAGGTCTTGCAGCAGCACCGCGCGTCCTTTACTTCCAGCCGATTCTCTCGCCCGACGGCGGACGACGCGACCACGGTGTACAGCTGCGAGCCCACCACCGAGCCGAGTGCATACGAGGCCTATTCCTACCCCACGTACGAGTACGTCGAAGCCGATTTCGCCGGTGCAGTAGCAGCCGACGAGACACCGACCGTCGTCACGACCTACGCAACCACCGCAGACGCCGCACCCGTGGCTCGTCGCGGCGGAGCGCACCGCATCCCCGTTCCTCCGACTGCACTGAAGGGTCGCGCCGCCGTGCTGGCCGTGGCCGCCGGTGCCGTCGTTGCCGCAGGGCAAGCCGTCATCAACGACGATGCGCCCACCGCAGTCGCCACCTCCGAGTACGCACTCGCCGCGGGTGAAGCACCGGCCGCCGCAGCACTCGCAGCCACCACCGCACCGCAGGCCGACGAGCCGGTAGCCGACGCTTCGAGCGCAACTCCCTCGCAGGCACCGCAGATCCTCAGCGTCGCCGCACCGGTCGACCTCAGCCAGTTCAACGACCTGCTCGCCAAGGGCCAGCGTTTCAGCGAAGAGCGGGCCGCACGCGAGGCCGCAGCCCGTCGCCCGCTGTTCTCCCTCCCGGCGCAGGGCACGTACACCTCCAACTTCGGCACTCGATGGGGCGTCCTGCATGCCGGCGTCGACGTCGCCAATGCCATCGGAACCCCCATCTACGCCGTCGCCGACGGCAAGGTGATCGATTCCGGTCCCGCGTCGGGCTTCGGAATGTGGGTTCGCCTGCAGCACGCCGACGGCACGATCACCGTCTACGGCCACATCGACACCTCGACAGTCACCGTGGGTCAGGACGTCATGGCCGGCGACCAGATTGCAACCATGGGTAACCGTGGCTTCTCCACCGGCCCGCACCTGCACTTCGAGGTTCATCTCCCGGGTGAGGTCAAGATCGATCCCCTCCCCTGGCTCGCGTCCCGAGGAATCTCCCTCGGACCCGAAATGGACTGAGTCCTTTTCCACCGCTTCACAACAAAGCCGGACCCCGCTTTCGCAGGGCCCGGCTTTCGCGTTGTCGGGACTTCTACAGCTTGGTCATCGGAACGCCGCCGATGAGCATCATCTTGACGCGACCTGCCGAGCCGAAATCGATCAGCACCATAGCCTTGACTCCGGCACCGGTGGATTCGAGCACCGTACCCAGTCCATACTTGTCGTGACTGACTCGATCACCCACGGCCAGAACCAGATTGGAGTTTCTGCCCTTCGCGGCACCGAAGCTCGGGGACGAACTCTGGCCACGACTCGACGACCCGCCGTAGCTACCGGAGCCGTAGTTGCCCGAGCCGTAACCGCCGCCCGAGCCGTAACTGTTCGATCCGTAGCTGCCGGATCTACCGCCGCCGATTGCGCGGCCGCCGCCGGTGCCCGGGTCTTCGCGACGCCAGTCGATCAGATGTTGCGGAACCTCTTGCAGGAAGCGTGATTCCGGGTTGGCGATGGGCTGACCCCACGCCGACCTCATGATCGCGCGCGTGAGATAAAGCCGCTGCCGCGCGCGAGTGATACCCACGTACGCCAGCCGTCGTTCCTCGGACAGCTCGTTCGGATCACCGAGCGCACGCATGTGCGGGAACTGGCCGTCCTCCCACCCGGTGACGAAGACGACCGGAAATTCCAGCCCTTTGGCGGTGTGCAGCGTCATCAACGTCACGACGCCGGTGCCCGAGTCGGGGATCTGATCGGTATCGGCAACCAGAGAAACTCGTTCGAGGAAAGCGGCCAACGAACCGGGCTCGGCCAGACCGTCGACACCACCGTCGTCGTCGTTCCGATCGTCACCTGTTTCGAGCGCCTCTTCCGCCACTGCGGCCTGGTTACGCGCCTCGGACGTGAACTCTCGTGCGACGCTGACCAATTCGTTGAGGTTGTCCAGGCGAGCACCGTCCTGCGGGTCGCTGCTGGCCTCGAGCTCGGCGCGATAGCCGGTGCGGTCCAGAACTGCTTCGACGACGTCACCGATATCGGCGATGTCGTTGCCGTCTCCGTCGGTGGCCGTCAGTACGGCACGCAACTCGTCGAGCAGTTCCATGAACTGAGCGATCAACTTCTGCTGCCGCGAGTTGAGCAACGCCACCTTGCCCGCGGCAGCGTCGTGCAGCGCTCGCGAGAAGCTGATGTCGCGTTGCTCGGCGTGGACGGCCACACACGCCTCGGCGCGGTCTCCGATGCCGCGTCGGGGGGTATTGAGGATGCGCCGCATGCTGACGGTGTCGTCTTCGTTGGACAGCACGCGCAGGTACGCAACGAGGTCACGGACCTCCTTGCGCTCGTAGAACCGGACGCCGCCGACGACCTTGTACGGCAGACCGAGCCGAATGAAGATCTCTTCGAGCGCGCGCGAAGAGTTGTTGGTCCGGTAGAACACCGCCACCTCGTCGAAACGCACATCCCCGCTGTCGACGAGACGATCGATTTCCGACGCGACGAACGACGCCTCGTCGTGCTCGTTGTCGGCGACGTACCCGACGATCAGTTCGCCTTCACCGGTGTCGGTCCACAACTTCTTCTCGCGCCGTCCGATGTTGCGCGAGATGACGGCATTGGCCGCCGACAGAATGTTCTGCGTCGATCGGTAGTTCTGCTCGAGCAGAATGGTGCGAGCGTCGGGGTAGTCGCGTTCGAACTCCTCGATGTTGCGAATGGTCGCGCCGCGGAATGCGTAGATCGACTGATCGGCGTCACCCACCACGCAGAGTTCACCCGGCGCGACGGTGCCCTCGAGCGCGCCGTCTGCATCGGGCGTGCCGACGAGTTCGCGAACCAGCATGTACTGGGCGTGGTTGGTGTCCTGGTACTCGTCGACCAGTACGTGCCGGAACCGGCGTCGGTAGTACTGCGCCACCTGCGGGAAGGCCTGCAGAATTCCCACCGTTTCGCCGATGAGGTCGTCGAAGTCCATGGCGTTGGCTGCGCGCAGACGCTGCTGATAGATGCGGTAGACCTTCGCGACGAGTCGGGGCAGCTCGGCGGGGTCGCCGTCGGCGTCCTCGGCGGCCTTGTCCGGGCCGATCAGCTCGTTCTTGAGGTTGGAGATCGCCGTCGAGAGCAGACGAGCCGAGAACTTCTTGGTGTCGATCTGCAGGTCTTTGGAGATCATCGTCAGCAGCCGGCGTGAGTCGTCCGCGTCGTAGATCGAGAAGTTGGAGTTCAATCCCGGCAACAATGCCGCCTGGGCGCGCAGGATGCGCACGCAGCTGGAGTGGAACGTCGACACCCACATGGCGTTCGCCCGCGGCCCCACCAGACCTGCCACTCGCTCGCGCATCTCGGCGGCGGCCTTGTTGGTGAACGTGATCGCCAGGACCTGCCCCGGCGACACCCCCCGCTCCGCGAGCAGATACGCGATGCGACGCGTCAGCACCGCTGTCTTGCCCGAGCCTGCACCGGCCACGATGAGCAGCGGCGATCCCGTGTGCACGACGGCCTCGCGCTGCTGAGGATTGAGCCCCTCCAGCAGCGCGTCGGACGAGGTTTTCTTACGGGACTCGAGGCCCTGGAGGAATGTGTTCATCGTCTGGCCAGGCTACCGGCGCGTACCGACAAACCCACATCCCGTGGTCGTCGGCGTCATCTCCGACTTTTCAGGACGGTTACCCCGTGGCACACTGGATCAGTGATCGAAAAAGTCGTGCGTCATCGCTTGCGTCGGATCGGCCACTGCGCAGCCGGACGAGCGGGAGCCTGTCGACAGTCGTAACGCCCCAGCTTTCCCGGCGGGAATCTCGTCGATCTCGGTCCTTCGAGACGAAACCCAGCCGACAGCCGCTGCAGTTCCGAATACGAAAGGCGTAACGGTGCCGGACGACGCAACGATCCAAGATGTGACCCGAGGAGAGACGATGGCTATGACGACGAAGATCGATTCAGAGACTGCATTGCCTTCCAGCGAAGCCGAGATCAACGACCTGCGTCAGGAGATCGACCGTCTCGACGCCGAGATCCTCGCGGCAGTGCGGCGTCGATCCGAGGTCTCGCAGATCATCGGACGCACCCGCATGGCGTCCGGCGGCCCGCGCCTCGTGCACAGCCGTGAGATGAAAGTTCTCGAGCGTTTCAGCAGCCTCGGTCAGGAAGGCCACACGCTGGCCATGCTCCTGCTCCGCCTCGGCCGCGGTCGCCTCGGCCACTGACCGAACCCCGGTTGGGCGCGCAGGATGCACGCCCAACCGATGCTCTACTTCAGTGCGATGTACTTGGTTTCGAGGTATTCCTCGATTCCCTCGGATCCGCCCTCACGGCCGAATCCGGATTCTTTGACTCCACCGAACGGTGCTGCCGCGTCCGAGATCACTCCGCGGTTGACACCCACCATGCCGCTGTCGATCGCGTCGGCCACTCGTAGCGCGCGATCCAGGCTCTCGGTGTAGATGTACGACGCCAAGCCGTACTCGGTGGCGTTGGCTGCGTCGATTCCTTCCTGTTCGGTATCGAATCCGACGATCGGGGCCACCGGGCCGAACACTTCTTCCTTCAGAATGCGGGCCGACGTCGGCATGTCGGTGAGTACGGTCGCCGGGTAGAAGTAGCCGTCGCCACCCGGTGCGCTACCGCCGAGCGCTACCGTCGCGCCCTTCTCCACGGCATCGTCGACGAGCTCCTGCACGGTCTCGAGCTGGTCTGCGTTGATCAGCGGTCCGAGCTTGGTGTCGGGGTCGACGCCGGGCCCGAGCTTCATCTCGGACATCTTCGCCACCAACTTGGTGGTGAATTCCTCACGCACGCTGTTGTGCACGTGCAGACGGTTCGCCGCCGTGCAGGCCTCGCCGCCGTTGCGCATCTTCGCCAGCATCGCGCCGTCCACCGCGTCGTCGATGTTCGCGTCGTCGAACACGACGAACGGGGCATTGCCGCCGAGTTCCATCGATGTCCGCAGCAATCTCGTCGCGGACTTCTCGACGAGCGATTTGCCGACGCCGGTGGATCCGGTGAAGGTGAGTTTGCGGAGCCTCGGGTCTTCGAGCAGCGGCCCGGTGACGTCACCGGACTTCGACGTCGTCAGCACTGAGAGCACGCCCTCCGGTAGACCCACCTCGTCGAAGATCTGCGCGAGCAGCAGCATCGTCAGCGGGGTCTCCCGGGCCGGCTTGACCACGATGGTGCAGCCGGCGGCCAGGGCAGGGCCGATCTTCCTGGTGCCCATCGCCAACGGGAAATTCCACGGGGTGATCGCCAGTACCGGGCCGACCGGAGCCTTGGTGACGAGAATGCGGCCGTTGCCCGCCGGGGCCGGGGTGTAGCGACCACCGATGCGCACCGCTTCCTCGGCGAACCACCGGAAGAACTCCGCACCGTATTTCACCTCGGCCTTCGACTCCGCGAGGGCCTTGCCCATCTCCAGGGTCATCAGCAGCGCGATGTCGTCGGCACGTTCGGTGACCTTCTCGAACGCCGCTCGAAGAATTTCACTGCGTTCGCGGGCAGGTGTTGCCGCCCAACTCTTCTGCGCTGCAGCGGCCGCGTCGAGGGCCTTCATCGCGTCGGCCGGTGATGCGTCGGCCACGTCGGTCAACGGCTTACCTGTAGCGGGATCGTTCACCGCGAACGTCTTGCCTCCCTCGGCATCGACGGCCTTACCGCCGATCCACAGTTTTGCCGGAATCGATTCGATCAATGCACGTTGGTCCATACCGTCCATGATGCCTCCGCGAGGCCCGTCGCAAACGACAAACGACGCGCGCGCGGCACCGGCCCGCATTACTGTTGGTTCGTATGAGCGTCGATATCACCGGCACGGATGCCTGGCAGAAACTGACCGATCACCACTCCGAGATTGCCGATACTCATCTCCGAACTCTGTTCGCCGATGACGCCGACCGAGGGCGCACCTTCACCCTCGCCGCCGCGGATCTTCACATCGACTACAGCAAGCACCGGGTCACCAGCGAGACTCTCGCCCTGCTGATCGAACTGGCCCGCACCGCAGACGTCGAAGGAAAGCGCGACGCCATGTTCGCAGGCGAGCACATCAACACCTCAGAGGATCGCGCTGTTCTGCACACCGCGCTGCGCCTTCCCGCCGATGCGTCGTTGACCGTCGACGGCCAGGACGTCGTCGCCGATGTGCACGAAGTCCTCACGGCCATGGGCGAATTCACCGATCGCGTGCGTTCGGGCGAATGGGTCGGTGCCACCGGCGAGAAGATCTCCACCGTCGTCAACATCGGCATCGGTGGATCCGATCTGGGCCCGGTCATGGTCTACAACGCACTCCGTCACTACGCCGACGCGGGGATCTCCGCGAAATTCGTCTCCAACGTCGACCCCGCCGATCTCGTCGGCGCGCTCGACGGACTCGACCCGGCGTCGACGCTGTTCATCATCGCCTCCAAGACCTTCTCCACCCTCGAGACGCTGACCAACGCCACCGCAGCCCGGCGCTGGCTCGTCGACGCACTCGGTGAGGACGCCGTCGCCAAGCACTTCGTCGCCGTGTCCACCAACGCCGAACGCGTCGCCGACTTCGGCATCGACACCGACAACATGTTCGGCTTCTGGGACTGGGTGGGCGGACGCTATTCCGTGGACTCGGCAATCGGACTGTCGGTCATGGCCGTCGTCGGCAAAGAGGCATTCGCCGAATTCCTCGACGGTTTTCATCGGATCGACGAGCACTTCCGGTCGACACCGCTCGCCGAGAACGCACCAGTTCTGCTCGGCCTCATCGGCCTCTGGTACAGCAACTTCTTCGGCGCGGAAACCCGTGCAGTGCTGCCGTATTCGAACGACCTCTCCCGTTTCGCGGCCTACCTGCAGCAGTTGACCATGGAGTCCAACGGCAAGTCTGTCAAGGCCGACGGCTCCCCCGTCACCACCTCCACCGGCGAGATCTTCTGGGGCGAGCCGGGCACCAACGGACAGCATGCCTTCTACCAATTGCTGCACCAGGGAACACGTTTGGTGCCTGCCGACTTCATCGGCTTCGCCGAGCCCACCGACGATCTGCCCACCCGCGACGGCAGCGGCTCGATGCACGACCTGCTGATGAGCAACTTCTTCGCACAGACCAAGGTGCTCGCCTTCGGCAAGACCGCCGAGGAGGTCGCCGCCGAGGACACACCCGCAGATGTGGTGCCGCACAAGGTGATGCCGGGCAACCGACCGTCCACCTCGATCCTCGCCCCCAAACTCACCCCATCCGTCGTCGGACAATTGGTCGCCCTGTACGAACACCAGGTCTTCGTCGAAGGCGTCATCTGGGGCGTCGACTCCTACGACCAGTGGGGCGTCGAACTCGGCAAGACCCAGGCACTCGAACTGACCCCGGTACTCACCGACGCCGAAGCCCCTGCCGTGCAATCGGATTCATCCACCGACGCCCTGGTGCGCTGGTACCGGGCGCAGCGGGGTCGTTCGGCCTGAGTTCGGTCGGCCTGAGGTCGGTCGGTGGATCTACGGCCCTGGTAGGAATCTACGCACCCTGCAGGCGGTGCGGATTCCTGAACGGGCCGTAGATTGCCGCTCGGCGGATCCAAACAGGTCGGTCGTGCGTCCAATCGAGCATGGACTTCGAGCAACGCGGGCTCTTCACCCGTGCCGACGCGCTCACGTCGGGCTTCACCGATGACGACCTTCGCCGGGCACGCGCACACAAGTCCATCGTTGCAATCCGGAGAGGCTGGTTCGTTCGAGGGGATGTTTTCGCAACACTGAACTCCGCGCAGCAGCATGCACTCCTGGCTCAGGCGACCTATGCCGATTCCGGCGACGACGTCGTACTCAGCCATGTATCCGCAGCAGTGGTTCTCGGACTCGACGTGTGGAACGTGCCGCTCGACACGGTGACGATGACCAACCGTCGCGGCCACTCGGGCAAGCGCAGTCGACGCCGGTTCCTCCACGGCACCGATCTACTGGACGACGAGTGGCTTCATCTCGACGGTATGCGTGTCACAGGCCCAGCGCGCACAGTCGTCGACGTCGCCAGGACTCATCCACTCGAGGTTGCGGTGTGTCTCGGTGATCGAGCATTGCGCCACGGCCTCACCACAATCGAGGAACTCGAGAAGTATTGCGACGCAGCGCAACACCGAAGTGGCGCCGGACGCGCCAGACGTGCTGTCAGCGCGATGAGTGCGCGCAGCGACAGCGTCGGCGAGAGTCGATCGCGACTGATCCTGCAGACAGTGTCGACTCCGCTGTCCAATCAGACGATCTTCGACGAAGGCGGTCGACGCATCGCCCGTACCGACTTCCTGTTTCCCGACCTGGCCGAGGTGATTGCCGAGTTCGACGGAGAAGACAAGTACGGTCCGCAGCCACGGCAGGCAATCATCGCAGAGAAGAATCGCCACAACCGGCTCGCCGAGCAAGGCAGGACCGTCTTCAGATTCGACTGGCGGGACTTGTCGACTCCGCACATCATCGTCGACCGGCTTGATGCTGCCTATCGGCGCGCGTTGCTCCTCGGCCCGCCGAGTGGACGGTACGCCGAGCTACCCCTCCCCACAGCTACGGCGCTCGTAGGAATATGCGCACCCTACAGGCGGTGCGAATTCCCACGAGGGGCGTAGATCCGCCGCATCACACCCGCGCCAACACAGCTGAGGTATCGACTCCGACGGGCAGGGTGCCGAAGGCAATGCCCCAGTCTCGGTCGAGTCGACTGGCGCAGAAAGCGTCGGCCACAGCGGAATTCCCGTGCATCACCAGCTGCGCACCTTGGAAGGTCAGTGCCATCAGTTCGACGACGCGGCGGGCGCGGTATTCCATGTCGGAGGTGTCGGAGAGTTCTTTCCCGACGCGGGCGATGGCGTCGTCCAGTCGAGAGTCCACACCCGACGCCTTGCCGATCTCACCGAAGAAGGCCTCGACGCTGTCGGGTTGACGCGCGAGTGCACGCAGCGAGTCGAGTGCGGCGACGTTGCCCGAGCCCTCCCAGATCGACATCAGCGGCGATTCGCGGAACAACCGAGGCATACCGGATTCCTCGACATAGCCGTTGCCACCGAGACATTCGAGTGCTTCGGCGGCATGCGCCGGTGCCCGCTTGCACACCCAGTACTTGGTGATGGCCAGAGCAATTCGGCGTAGCGCGCTCTCCTGCTCGTCGCCGCGGGCGGAACCGTCGGTGGCCTGCGCCAGACGAATCATGGCGGCGGTCGCCGCTTCGGATTCGATGGTCAAGTCTGCCAATACGTTTCGCATCAGAGGCTGATCGATCAGTTGCGCACCGAAGGCAGCTCGGTGACGTGCGTGATGCACCGCGCGGACGGTGGCGTTGCGGATACCGGCAGCAGAGCCGATGACGCAGTCCAACCTGGTCATGTTCACCATCTCGATGATGGTGCGCACCCCGCGGCCCTCCTCGCCGACGAGCCAGCCGGTCGCACCGTCGTATTCCAGTTCTCCCGAGGCGTTGGATTTGTTGCCGAGCTTGTCCTTCAAGCGCTGCAGCATCATTCGGTTACGGGTGCCGTCGGGCAGCACCCGCGGCAACATGAAGCACGAGAGCCCGCCGGGTGCCTGAGCCAACGTCAGGAACATGTCAGACATCGGTGCAGACGTGAACCATTTGTGGCCGACGATCGAATAGGTGCCGTCCGACGACGGGGTGGCCGTGGTGGTGTTGGCGCGAACGTCCGAGCCGCCTTGCTTCTCCGTCATCGACATACCGGCGATCAAGCCGCGTTTGCTAGACGGCTCGCGCAGCCCGAAATCGTATTCCCGGGACGCGAGCAGAGGTTCGAACTGCGCGGCGAGAGAGGGGTTGTGCCGCAATGCGGGTACGACGGCGTAGGTCATCGAGATCGGGCACATGTGGCCTGCTTCGGCCTGTCCCCATACGTAGAATTTCGCGGCGCGGGCCACGTGCGCACCCACTCGATCGTCCGTCCACGGGCTGGCGTGCAGTCCGTGCTGCACCGCGACGGTCATCAGATCATGCCAGTGCGGATGGAATTCGACCTCGTCGACGCGATGGCCGTACCGATCGTGTGTCCTGAGCACCGGTGGGTTCTCGTTCGCGAGCCTGCCCCACTCCTGGGCCTCGACTCCGCCTGCGAGAGCGCCCAATTGACGCACCTCGTCGCGCGCCCAGCCGCCGCCGGCTCGGTCGAGACCGTCCAGCAGCGAGGCGTCGTCGGACACGTCGTAGGGCGTCAGGTCGGTCGCCTGATTGAAGACCTCATGTGTGTTCATCTCGAACTCCTAACGCACGCAACGAATAAGCGACGAGACCGGGGACCACGTCCACGGACTCGTGCGACGACAACGGACCGACCAGCACTTCGCCGACGGCACCCACGAGGCCGGCGGCCGAGATCGCCGCGTCCTGATCGGGAATCTCCCCGGCCGCGATTCCTGCCACGATCGCGTCGGCGAACGCAGCGGTGAATTTGCGCCGGAACACCAACCGCTCGGCGTCCACTGCTGGATCGACCGGTTCGGCGAGCAGCGCGTAGGCCATCGTGCGGTTCTTCAGGGCCCGCCCGGCGAAGGTCTGCACGACCGCGGCGACTCGCTCGGATGTGCTGCCGTGTGCGGCGACGGCGACCACCGCAGCCACTTCACGGGTGCAGACCTGCCGGAAGATCTCGACGACCAGGTCGGATTTGCCGTCGAAGTGCGTGTAGACGCTGCCCGCGGACACGCCGGCGGCCGCGGCGACCGAGGCCACCGACAGGCCCGCGTATCCCTTGGTGGACAGGACCTCGACGGCGGCAGCAAGCAGTTTCGTTCGGCCGGCATCGAGCCGGGCCTGCACTGCGGGTGTTCGCCGGTAGGGCATTGAAGGATTGAAGCACTGATTCAGTGCTTCACGCAAGGGGACTCGAGTAGGTTCGTAACCATGCCGGTACGGATCGAACGATCAGGCCCCGTCACCACCGTGGTCCTCTCACGCCCGGAGGCACGCAACGCCGTCGACGGGCCCACTGCTCAGGAACTCACCCAGGCCTTCGAGGAATTCGATGCCGACGAATCCGCGTCGGTCGCCGTGTTGTGGGGCGAAGGCGGGACCTTCTGCTCGGGTGCCGATCTGAAGGCGCTCGGCACACCCAGGTCGAACCACGCGACCGAACACGGCGACGGTCCGATGGGCCCGACGCGAATGCGGTTGTCCAAGCCGGTCATCGCCGCGGTGTCGGGATACGCCGTCGCGGGTGGGCTCGAACTCGCCCTGTGGTGCGACCTACGCATCGCGGAGGACGACGCCACGTTCGGCGTGTTCTGTCGGCGCTGGGGCGTGCCTCTGATCGACGGCGGCACAGTGCGATTGCCGCGCATCATCGGCACCGGACGAGCGATGGACATGATTCTCACCGGACGCGCCGTGGCAGCCCAGGAGGCGTTGGACATCGGCCTGATCACCCGGGTGGTTCCGGTCGGCCGTGCCCGATCCGAGGCCGAGGCGCTGGCCGCCGAACTGGCGTTGCTGCCGCAGACCTGCATGCGCGAGGACCGGCTGTCCGTCCTCGAGCAGGACGGCCTCGACGAGGAAGCCGCGCTGAAGAACGAGTTTCGGCACGGTGCCATCTCGATCACCGCCGACGCGCTCACCGGAGCGAGTCGGTTCGCCTCGGGCGCGGGGCGACACGGTACCCCCAGTCCGTGATCTCGACCCGCCTGTCGGTGATCGACGAGATCTTTCTCCGCACACATCGCGGGTACGGCACACCGATTGCACTGCAGGGTATTTGGCGTACTGCCGAGTCGGTGACCCAGGACGAACTCGAACGGGTACACGCTGCGCTCGCACGCGGGCAGCTGGGTCGACAGGTCGGCGTGCCTCGCATCCCCGGTGCCCGGCTCCGATGGGACGTCTGTTCCACCTCGCTGCCGCTGACGGTCGCCTCCGAGCCGGTCGACGACGCCATCGAGTGGGCCGACCACCAGGCCGATGTGCAGTTGGATCCGCAATACGGACCGGGCTGGCGGTTGACGGCAGCTCCGCTGGCCGACGGCGGTACCGTCGTATCGCTGGTGTGCTCGCATGCGCTCGCCGATGCAAGTGGGCTCATCGACGCTGCTGCACAGTCGTTTTCGGGCTCGGTAGAAACCGAACCGATCGCCTCCCCCGGTTCGGACGCGGTGGACGCTCTGCGCATGATCGTCACCGTGCTCGTGCGGTCGATCGTCGCGACCGCTCGACTGTGGGTGAGCGCGAAGGCTCGGGCCGAGCTGCGCGCGTTCACGGCATCCGACTCGAATCGCACACGCCCCCACCGTGTTCGACGGGCCTTCTCGGTGGTCGTGGACGTCGATGCAGCGCAGTGGGATTCGGCTGCCGAGCTCGGTGGTGGCTCACCCAATTCGTTGTTCGTGTGCGTCGTCGCCGCGACCATGGCAGAACTCGGCTCACCCACGGTGACCGTCGACATCCCCTTCCGCACCGGATCCGGCGACGCGAACTCGATCGGGATGGCCACCGTCGACGTTCGCGGAGACGATTCACCGGCGGCAGTGCGCGCGGCGTGCAAAGCTGCTTTCGCCGCGCCCGTCGGAGCGCCCGCGGGGTACCCGCCCGAGGTCGTCCAACTGCTCCCCCACCGCCTTGCGGCGAAGTTGACCTCGACGCCGGGGCGCGGAGATGTGTTGTGCTCCAACATCGGCGACATTCCGCATGCGCTGACGACCCTCGGGCCGCATCGATCCTGCGGTCTGGCCACCCGCGCGATCCACCCCGCACCGACGGGACCGATCCCTCTGTCGACGATCAGGCTGTCGACCTACCTGTCCCGGATGGACGGGCGCTACACACTCTCCCTGGTGTGCACCGACGACGCGCTGGTCGGATCGGCGGCAGAGCTCACTGCAGCGGTGCACCGCGCTCTGGCGCGGCGAAACCTGGCCGGTACACCCTGGTAGGTCTACCGTTGCAGCCATGAACGAGCACGATATCCACACCAAGATTCAGCAGCTGATCGCCACCGAGCACAAGCTGCGCACCGACACCCAGGCCGGGGAGATCGACCCCGACACCGAAAAGGCGCAGCTCGCGTCACTCGAACACGCTCTCGATCAGTGCTGGGACCTGCTCCGGCAACGCCGCGCACGCATCGACGCAGGCAAGGACCCCGACTCCGCGACGGCCAACAGCGTCAACCAGGTCGAGGGATACATGCAGTAACATCCGGGTCATTCCGCAGGCTCCACTCCTGCAGTAACCGGGTCATTCCGCAGGCTCCACTCCTGCAGTCAGACCATTCGATCCGTCAGCACGTTCGGCAGGAACCGCAGCGCCGCGTCGATGCCTCGCCATTTCAGGCCGGGCAGCGCGGCGCGGCGCGTTTCGCTCTCGATGGCCCGGACCATCGCGGTGACACCCTCGTCCAGAGTGGCTGTGAGAGCAGCACTGTCGCCTGCGCCCGCCGACATGTCGGTGGCGATGAAGCCCGGCAGAAGCGTCGTGACGACGATGTCGGTCCGGGCCAACTCGGTGGCCAACGATTCGCCCAGAGAGGCCACCGCCGCTTTGCTGGCCGAGTAGGTCGCCTTGGCACCGGGCAGACCCCGATCGGCGCTGATGGACGAGACGAACACCAGGTGTCCGTGCTTCTGGGCCCGGAATATCGCCAACGCAGCCTCGGCCTGCGACAGCGCACCGACGAAATTGGTGCGCGCGGTCTGCAGATTGGCGTCGGCGCGACCGGATCCGATTTTCGCACCCTTGCCGAGTCCGGCATTGACGACAACTCGATCCAGGCCGTCCAACTCGTCGCGCAGTTCGCCGAACACCGTCACCACGGCATCGTGATCGGTGACGTCGAGGGCGCGTACCGCCACGGTGATCCCGGGATGCTGCGTCATCAGTTCGGAACGAAGCTCGTCCAGTCGATCGACCCGTCGCGCACAGAGCGCAAGATCCCGGCCCATGCCCGCGAAGCGGCGCGCCATCTCCTCGCCCAGTCCTGAACTCGCGCCGGTGATCAGAATCTTGCTCCGAGTGGTCGCCATAAGCGGGGAGCCTATGTCACTGTGGAGCAATGGCCCCAGAGAGCTCGGAATTCGATGTGATCGTCATCGGCGGAGGACCCGTCGGTGAGAATGCCGCGCAGTACGCGATACAAGGCAGCAGCCGCACCGCCGCCATCGTCGAACACGAACTCGTCGGCGGCGAATGCTCGTACTGGGCATGCATGCCCAGCAAGGCGCTCCTGCGGCCGAGCGAGGTGCTCGATACCGCCCGAAACATGCCGGGTGTGAAAGAACTGGTCGGCGATCAGCCCCTCGACGCCGACGCCGTATTGGCCCGACGCGAATCCTTCACGCACGGCCTCGACGACTCGTCGCAGGTGTCGTGGGCCGAGTCCGCGGGCATCTCGGTGATCCGTGGCCACGGACGGCTCAGCGGGGTCAAGACCGTCGACATCGACGGCAGAACGCTCACAGCTCGGCACGCGGTGGTGCTGGCTACCGGCACCACCGCGTCGGTACCGAACACGCCTGGTCTTCGCGACGCCCGGCCGTGGATCTCCCGTGACGCCACGAACATTCACGAGACCCCCGGCCACGTGGCCATCATCGGCGGCGGTGTCGTGGCAAGCGAGGCAGCGACGTGGCTGCTGTCCCTCGGGGCGAAAGTCACGATGATCGTGCGCGGCTCGTCCCTGTTGGCCGGCTCCGAGCCGTTCGCCGGACAGCTCGTCGCCGATGCACTTAAACAGCGCGGCGCAACGATCATGCTCGACGCGTCCCTGACGGCTGTGTCGCGGCAAGATCCCGCCGACACCGGCGTCGGCCGAATCCACGGTGGTCCGGTCACTCTCACGGTCGGCGGCGACGACCTCGTCGTGGACGAGGTGCTGGTCGCGGCGGGCCGCTCCCCGGCGAGCTCGGATCTGGGACTGTCCACCGTCGGTCTTCCCGACGGCAGATACGTCGACGTCGACGACCACCTCACTGTGGGGGACCACGACTGGCTCTATGCCGTCGGCGATCTCAACGGCCGGGCACCGTTGACGCACATGGGTAAGTATCAGGGACGGGTGGCCGGTGACGTCATCGCCGCCCGGGCCGAGGGAAAGCCGCTCGATCACAAGAAGTTTCGCGCCACCGCCGATCACGGACAGATTCCCCAGGTCGTGTTCACGCCCCTCGAGGTCGCCTCGGTCGGGCTCACCGAGGCCAAGGCGCGCGAAGCCGGTATCGACGTCGAGATCGCGGCCCAGGACATCGCCGTCGCGGGTTCCTCCCTACAGCAGGACGATTACTCGGGTCGTGCGCAGTTGGTGATCGACAGGGCCACCGACACTCTCGTCGGGGCGACCTTCGTCGGGCCGGGGGTGGCGGAATTGGTGCACGCGGCCACCGTTGCCGTGGTCGGGAAGGTATCGCTCGACGATCTGTGGCATGCGGTGCCGTCGTACCCGACGGTCAGCGAAATCTGGCTCCGACTACTCGAATCGCGCCGGTGACAGGTTCAGCTCCGCGCATATGCCGCAGCTATGCCTGCGTAAGTTGTCGGGTCGGTTCGCCTCAGGCGTAGAGCCACCAGGACCCCCAGGATCGCTGCGAGGATGAGCACCACAGGTACCGCGTTGACGACGGCAGAATCGGATCCGGTGAGCACGCTGTAGTGCGTTCCGGCGAGGATCAATCCGGTCGTGAACCCGAGAAATCCGATGCCCGGGGCAATCGCGGTGCGCCACACGGATCGATCGGGATGGCCGATGAAGAACACGACCACCGACAGTGCCGCGGCGGCCTGCAGCGCGATGACACCCAGAGTGCCGAGCCCGATGGCACCGGCCGCATAGCTGAGGTAGGGGTCGGCACCTGCCACCGCGAAGCCCGTCAGCGATAACGCTGCCACCACCGATGCAGTGATGCTCCCGATATGCGGGCTCGCGTGCCGCGGGTGAATTCGGCCGAGCCACACCGGAAGTGCACGCTCACGCCCCAGCGCGAACAGATAACGACTGGCGGCGTTGTGCACCGCCAGATACGACGCGAGCACGCTGGTGCACAGCAGCACTGCGGTGCCGTCGTACAGCACTGTTCCGCCGTACTCACGCGCCAGCGTGAACAGTAGGTTGCCCAGTTCGGTCTGGGCCAGCGCCGGAGCGTCGACGCCGCCTGCCGCACCGACGACGATCCAGCTCGTCGAGAGGTAGAAGACCGCGATGATCGACACCGCAATGAACGTCGCGCGCGGGATGCTCCGCCGCGGGTCCTTGGTCTCCTCCCCGTACAACGCTGCGGATTCGAACCCGATGAAGCTCGAGAAGGCGAACATCATGGCGATACCGAGCGAACCGGAGAACACCTGAGTGGGTGTGAACGACTCCAGTGGCACTGCGGCAGCACCCTTCTGCCCGACGACCAAGCCGTCGAACACCACCAGAAAAGCGAACTCCAGCACCATCAGTGTCCCCAAGACCTTGGCGGAGAGGTCGGCATTTCGGAACCCGAGAATTGCCACGATCACCACGGCAACGCCGGTGAAGACGTACCACGGAATATCGATGCCCGAATCGGCGAAGACCAGATGGGTGAAATAGCCGAATGCTCCCGAAAGCCCGCACGCAAGTGACGTATACGCGACAACTGCGACATATGCGGCAGCAATTCCGGGCGGTTTACCCAACGCAAGACCGATGTAGGTGTAGAACGCTCCGGTGCTGTACACCTGCTGTGCGATCGCCGCGAAACCCACCGAGAAGCACAGCAGCACAACTGAACTGATCGCGTACGCGGCAGGCAACCCAGCCCCGTTTCCGCGAATCAAGGCCAGTGGCACATTACCGATCATGGCCGCCATCGGTGCTGCGGCAGCAACCACCAGAAATACCACTCGCCCGGTGGTCAGAGTACGTCGCTCGGACATCGTTGGGACGCTACCCGCACTGGGAGCACAATGCTGACATGGAATACGAGATGGGCTGACATGGAATATCAACGCGGTTTCGAGAGACTGGTCAATTTCAGCGATGCCGTGGTAGCCATCGCGGCCACGCTGTTGGTTCTACCGCTCGTCGAGTTGGCCGACCCTGGCCGGAGCGACAGCTTCGTGGACGTCTTTCGTGAGCACGGTGTGGAATTCTATGCATTCGTCCTGAGCTTTCTGGTGATCTTCACTCAATGGCTCAGCCACCACCGCGTCTTCCGAAATCTGATTGGCTACACACCTGCACTGATGTGGATCAATTTCGTGTGGCTACTGTCCATCGTGTTCCTCCCCTTTCCGACGAAGCTGATCGCCGAGAAGAACGGATACGACTCGAGTTCGTCGACGCTGTACGTCGCCACAATCGCTGTCTCCGTCATCGCCATGTTCGTCGCGGACGTCGTCGTCTCGCGGCACCCGTCGATCGTGGCCGCTGACTCTCGCGACGTGGAACGAGTCCGCACCGGCGCCGTCGGCTCGGCGTTGATCCTGATCGCGTTCGGTCTGGCGTTCACACCACTCGGCCTGTGGTCACTGCTGATCCTGCTGCTGGCCAAGCCGATCAACCACTTCGCCGATCGACGCACTACACGTAGATTGGTCGAGTGACCGAGAATTCACCGAAGCAGCAGCCGCTTCTCGTGCTGGGCAAGATCACCGAGATTCTCGATGCGTTCTCGTTCGATCGCCCGGCCATGACGCTGGGCGAGATTCAGCAGAGCACCGGGCTGCCCACCTCGACGGTGCAGCGTCTGGTCACCAACCTGGTTCAACAGGGCTTTCTGGATCGAGGCGGCGATCGCATCCGCATCGGGGTGCGGATGGCGTACTGGGCCGCGACGGCGACCAAGGATCTCGACGTGTTGTCGGTCGTCAATCCGATCCTCAAGGACATGCGCGATCTGACGACCGAGACAGCGTGCTTCTTTCGGCCCGAGCAGAACTACCGCGTGTGCGTGGCCATTGCCGAGACGCGGCATGCGTTGCGACGAGACATGTACGTCGGCAAGGTCATTCCGCTCAGCGCAGGATCGGCCAGCCGTGTCCTACTGGCCTGGGACTCGGAACTGGCCGAGCGTGTTCTGTCCCGCGAACTCGAATCGTTGACCGAGCAGACGGTGACCGAGGCCGAGACGATGCGGGAACTGTTGGCGCAGACAAGGTCCGACGGCTACGCGATCACCACCGGTGAGCGCGAAACCGGCGCATCGGGGCTGTCCGCTCCGGTGTTCGATTCGGCCTCGGACATCGTCGGTGCCGTCACCATCAGCGGCCCGACATTACGGATGCCGCAGTCGCAGTGCGAGGCCTGGGTGGACCTGCTGATCTCGCATGCCGAACAGATCACCCGGACCCTCGGCGGCCGCTACCCTGCCTGACCCCATGCCTCGGGATTGACCGGGTGCGGCGGGAGCTCACCGCGCAGCATCGCCACGGCATTGGTGGCGCACAGGCGCGCCATCTCCGAGCGCACCGAGACCGTCGCGCTGCCCACGTGCGGTAGGAGCACGGTATTGGACAGTTCGGCCAGGCCCGGTTCGAGCGCAGGTTCGCGTTCGTAGACGTCCAATCCTGCTGCAGCGATAGATTTCTCACGTAGAGCAATCACCAGCGCTGCCTCGTCGACCACTGGCCCACGCGCGGTATTGATCAGAATCGCCGACGGCTTCATGGCCTCGAACACGGCAGCATCGACCAGATGCCGGGTGGAGTCCGACAACGGGACGTGCAGCGACAGAAAGTCACTCGTTGCGACGATCTCGTCCCACGCCGCATGTTCGACGCGGCCGGCGAACTCACCGAGTTCGTCGTCGGAGACCTCTCGGTCGCCGGGCGGCCGGGGGCAGAACTTCACCGTCATTCCGAAACCCAGTGCCCGCCGAGCGGTGGCCCGAGCGATACGACCGAAACCGGCAAGGCCGAGCACACGGCCCGAGACATCGCTGCCCAGCAACAGTTCGGGCTCCCACCCGGTGAAGGATCCGGACCGAACGAAGGCATCGGCCTCGACGGCGCGGCGGGCCGTGGACAGAATGAGGAGCATCGCGATGTCTGCGGTCGAATCCGTCAGCACACCTGGAGTGTTCGCGGCGGTGATTCCGTAGCGTGTGGCGGCCGCGATGTCGATGTTGTCGAATCCGACGGCATAGTTGGATATCCCGACGAGTGATGCCGAGGCCAGCAGCTTCGCATCGAACCGGTCGCGTAGCTGGGAGACCACGACGGAGTAATCCCCCGAGGCGCATGCCTCGACCAACTGCTCGTGGTCCAACTCGCGGAGGTCGACCTCGCCGGCAGCCCGCAGAATGTCCATGCCGGGAGCCGGGATTTCCGACGTGACGAGAATGCGGCTCATACGACCCACTCGAACACGTGCGCCTCGGACCTGGCACCCTGCACGGTTTTCGATCGCATGGGCTCCTCCAGTTCGGCCAGCAGGCCCTCCGACAGAGAGACCATGCGTGCCAGCGTCTTCGGCTCGAACCAGTCCGGCCTCGTCGCGAAGAGAATGTCCTCGGACGAGGTGTTGCCACTGGCACCGGGGGCGAAGGGGCAGCCGCCCAGTCCCCCGAGCGAACCGTCGACCATCGCGGCTCCGGCCGAGATGGCGGCCAGAGTGTTCGCGACGCCCAGACCCCACGTGTCGTGACCGTGGAACACCACCCGGCGATCCGGCGTTTCCGCGCGCACCCGTGAGATCAGCGACGACACCTGAACCGGTACCGCCTGTCCGAGGGTGTCGCAGATGACAATATCCGTTGCGCCCGTGGCTCGTTCGTCGTTGGCGATCTCGATGACCCGATCGGGCGGTACCTGTCCCTCGAAAGGACAGGTGAACGACGTTGCGATACACAGCTCGATCTGTCCGCCCACCGAGCGGGTGATGTCGACGGCATCGGGCATCGCGGCCAGCGACACCTCGGTGGTGCGCCCGATGTTGGCCTGGTTGTGCGAGTCCGACGCGGAGAAGCAGTACTGGAAGTTGCGAGCCCCTGCAGCAGCGGCCTTCTCGACGTGGCGTGGAGTGGCGACCCACACCCAGCATCGCTCGAGTTCCTCGGCGGTCAGCTCGCCGATGACCTCGAGGGTGTTGGCCATGGGCGGCACTTTGTCGCCGCGTGCCATCGAACCGATCTCGAGGGCCGGCACGCCGAGTTCGATGAGGGCCCTGACGATCTCGAGTTTGCGTTCGGTGGAGAGCATCTTGCCGGTGAGCTGCAGTCCGTCGCGCATCGTGACGTCGCGTAGCTCCGCGGTGGGGGTGAAACCGTACATCTACAGGCCCATCTCTTCGTCGGTCCGGCCGAGCAGCGTCGACAGTACTTCTCTGGTGTGCTCGCCCAGATCCGGCCCGACCGAACGGATCGGCAGGGATGCGTCACCGATCACCGGGACGACTCCGACGAACCCGACGTCGGTGGGCTCTTCCTGGCCGGTGTCGACCGGAAAGTGCTGAATCATGTTGCGGGCCGCGTACTGTTCGTCGGCGACGATGTCCGCGGCGGTGTAGATCGGACCCGACGGCACCCCCGCGGCATCGAGTATCTTCAATGCCTCGGCGCGCGAACGCAATCCGGTCCAGGCCGAGATCGCGGCGTCCAGCTCGTCCCGGCGACGCCACCGGCCGGCGTTGGTCGCCAGGTCCGGATCGGCTCCCAGATCGGGACGGTCGATGGTCTCCATGTAACGCTGGAAGATGGCGTCGCCGTTACCGGCGATGATGATCGAGTGACCGTCGTTGCACGGGTACGCATTCGAGGGCGCGATGCCCTCCATCCGGCCGCCCGTCCGTTCGCGTTCGACGCCGTACGCCAGATAATCCGGGATCAGAGACTCCATCATCGACAGGATGGATTCGTTCAAGGCCACGTCGATGGAACGCTGTTCGAGCGACAACGGGTCCGATGTCTCTGCTGCACGCTGCGTCTGTCGTTGGAACAACGCCATGACACATCCGAACGCCGCATAGAGGCCGGCGATCGAGTCGCCGATCGACACACCGACCCGCACCGGCGGCCTGTCCGGATCACCGACGAGGTTGCGGAAACCGCCGTACGCCTCTGCCACAGCGGCAAATCCGGGTCGCTGCGACATCGGACCGGTTTGCCCGAATGCAGAGATACGCGTGATGATCAGCTCCGGATTGGCGGCACTGAGAACCTCGGGCGAGATCCCCCACTTCTCGAGTGTGCCGGGTCGGAAGTTCTCGAGCACGATGTCGCAGTGCGCGGCGAGGTCGACGACATCCTTACGGCCCTGCTCGGTGCGCAGGTCCAGCACGATCGACTTCTTGTTCCGGTTGATCGTGCGGTACAGCATCGACGTCGTACCGGAATACAGCCGCCAATTGCGCAATTCGTCGCCGGTACCCGGCCTTTCGACCTTGATCACCTCGGCACCGAAATCGGCGAGCATCCTGGCCGCCGTGGGTGCGGCGATGTAGTTGCCGAGTTCGAGAACTCGAACTCCACTGAGCGGCAATGCCATTGTGTTCCTTTCGATATTCGCGGAAGAGGTCACAGGATCCAGCTCATCGGCACGATCAAGGCAATGGCAATGACCGATGCCACCGACACACCCACC
The DNA here is from genome assembly GCF_002259025.1 of Rhodococcus sp. 05-2255-1e. Lineage (NCBI taxonomy): Bacteria > Bacillati > Actinomycetota > Actinomycetes > Mycobacteriales > Nocardiaceae > Rhodococcus > Rhodococcus sp. 05-2255-1e. The sequence goes on from NZ_NOZE01000003.1 coordinate 127,999, forward strand.
GAGCACGTCTTGAGTGTGCCCCTCGTCGACTGGCCCATCAAGGACTGCAGCAGCCAGAACGTGTTGCTGGTGACGTGCACGGCGAACAACGAACCGGCACCGGCGGCAAGCGCGATGAACACCGGATCGAGGCCGATCAGCGGAGCAACCGGGGCGAGGATGCCGGCCGAGGTGATGGCCGAGATCGTCACCGATCCGACGGCGATGTGCAACGCGGCCGCAATGACCCACACCATCAACAGTGGTGCCGCGGTACTGGCCGTGAAGTACTGGCCGAGTATGTCACCGAGACCCGCCTCGTTGATGACGGCTGCGAGCGATCCACCGACACCGGTGAGGATGAGGATCTGACCGCTCTCGGCGAAACCACGAGCGAGAGCTTTCTCCACCCGCGCCTGACCGACGTGGTAACGGCCGATGAGGCACGTCCCGACCAGTCCGAGGAGCAACGCGATGACTGGGCTGGCGATGAATTCGACCACCGGAACCGAGATCTCGGCGACTTCGAGAACGGCACCGATCGCGATCAGGACGAGCGCGAGCAGCAACGGCGAGAGCAACACCAGCAGCGAGGTCTGCTTCTCGGTGCGCACCTTCTGGGCCACGCCGCCGCCGGCATCGAGGGGCTCGTCGTCGGACTCGACGGGCTCCGAGACCACCGGCTCCGACACCGCGATGATCTGTTGCTCGTCCTTCTCCTCGTTCCACCAACCGTGCCGGAAGACGAACGACATGATGGCCACCGACAGCACAACGACAGGAACGATGAGGATCAGGCCGTAGATCATCATCTTGCCCAGCGGCACGCCGAGCAGTCCGGCCAGCGCGAGCGTTGCGACACCGGGGACCATGAACACGATGCCGCACTCCAGGGCGATGGCCAGCGCCGTCGCCATCCTCGCCGTGCCGTACTTGCCGATCTTGGGGGCGAGGTTGCGGGCGAGCGGTGCGGAAATCACCAACAGCACGTCGAGGAAGATGGACTGCAACAGAGTCGCGATGGTCAACGACAGCGCGTACGGGAGCCGCTTGGGGCCGAAAGCTCTCAGCAAAGTGCCGACGAGACGCTGGATGGCGCTCATCTCCTGCAGCACCGACCCCATCAGGACGCCGAACGCGATGAGCAATCCGACCTCGGCCATGATCTCGCCGAATCCGCCGGTGATCGTGTCGACAGTGGTCGACACTCCCAGCTTGGTCGCCAGGCCCAGGTACGCAGCCCCGAGCACCAGCGAAATCACCGGGTTGAAATGGAAACGAACGATGAAGACCACCACCGCCAGTACTGCGACGACGGTGTTGATCACGATCCACAAATCGGACATCGGTAGGTCTTTCCACCAGAGAGTGACCGCCGCCATGCATGACGGACCGGTGTGATGCGTCGCACCATTGCTCACATTATGGGCACAGATTTACTTCGTGAGCAAGAGTGACCCTCGGCTTCGCGTCAGATGGGCTGCGCGCGCCGAATCGACAGCGCAGCTCGCGAGGCATCCAGTTCGACCGGGGAACGCACCGACAGCGGCCCGACTCGCAGGATTCCGTCCGAGAGCGGCTCGACCCGCAATCCACCGCGACCGATCAGTGCCTTGCGAGCGCCGTCGACCACCATGCGGTCCATCCACGCGCACGGATGGGCAGGTCGGCCGCCCCGGAAGCGAATCCAGCCGTCACCGGAATCGAGCTCGAATTCCAGTCCGCGCAGTGGGTCGAGCTCCAACCCGCGGACCACAACGTTTCGCCTGGCCACGGCCGGGTCGGGAACGTCGACGCCCAGTACCTCGCCGACGGCGTCCCAGGCTTCGAGTGCCAAAAAGCTCACCGCTGCCTCGGTATGAGCCTTGACCCCGAAGAACCGATCGCCGCGGATGCCCTTGTGGGCGACGATCTCGACGCTGTCCGGCAATTCGGTCGGCACCTCGGCCGGGCCGTCCTTGGATCTCCCGAAGTACGCGTGCGAGGGCGCTCGCAGCAGCTCCACTATCTCGGCTCGATACTCGAAAGGCATGCTTTCGAGTCTGCCCGGTACCCGACCCTGCCGGTTCTTACCACCGGGTAAGAAGCGCCCGGTAGTATCGCGAAATGGCTGTGAAAACACGCGTGACCACTACGGACGGCATGATCGAGGGAAAGCCGGTCGGCAATCTCACCACCTGGCGGGGCATTCCCTACGCCGCCCCTCCCGTCGGTCCGCTTCGGTTTCGCGCACCTCAACCCACCCAGCCGTGGCAGGGCGTACGCGACGCGACCGAGTGGGGCAACGCATCCGTTCAGCACAAGCGGGGCACGATGCTCGCAATCGGCAAGTACCAACCGTCGAGCGAGGATTGCCTGACACTCAACGTCTTGGCACCGAGCACGCCGAGCACGACACCCAGACCGGTCATGGTGTTCATCCACGGCGGTGCGTACACCCTCGGCACGTCGGCCACCCCGCTGTACGGCGGAGGTTCGCTGGTCCGGCGCTCGCTGCAGGACGGCGACGGCATAATCTACGTGTCGGTCAACTACCGACTCGGCGCTTTGGGCTACCTCGACATGTCGCGATTCTCGACCCCCGAGCGGCCGTTCGATTCCAACCTGGGACTACGCGACCAGGTGGCGGCATTGGAGTGGGTACAGCGCAACATCGCCGAGTTCGGCGGAGATCCCGACAACGTCACCGTCTTCGGCGAGTCCGCAGGCGGCAATGCCGTCACCACCCTGATGACAGTGCCCGCCGCGAAAGGCCTTTTCGCCCAGGCAATTGCCGAAAGCTCGGCACCGGGCATGACGACCGCCAAGCATCGTGCGGACCAGTGGGCGAGCGAGTACGTCGGGTACCTCGGAGGCACCGCCGAGACCGCGGTGGAAACCCTGGAGAACGCCGAGGTACTGGCACTCGGCCGAGCAGGCACCAAGCTCGGACTCACCACGCTGCACCGCACTCCCGGCCTGCTCCCCTTCGGCCCGGTGATCGACGGTGATTTTCTTCCTGTCGATCCGGTCGAGGCGTACGCGAACGGCACCGCACACAATGTGCCGCTGATCATCGGCACCAACGCCCGTGAGGGAACACTGTTTCCAAAGTTTCTGGATGCGTTGCCCACCAACCCCGAACGCATTTCCAAACTCTTCTCCCTCACCGATCCCGCGGCAGAACCGGTTGTCACCGGCGGATACCGGGGATACCCGAGCGAGCGGGCCGCCATCGACTTCGGCGGGGATTTCACGTTCTGGAAGCCGTCTCTCGAAGTGGCCGAAGGACATTCGCGTCACGCACCGACGTACTTCTATCGCTTCGACTTCGCCCCTCGGTCGATGAAGTTGCTGGGCCTCGACGCCACTCACGGGTTCGAGTTGTTCGCCGTCTTCGGCATCAACGAGACGTTGTTCGGCAAGGCTCTGACCGCGACAGGGGGACGAAAATCGTTCGCGGAGGTCACCGAGCACGTGCAGTCACACTGGATTGCGTTCGCCACCAACGGAAAGCCGTTGGAATCGTGGCCGGCCTACGACGAAGCCGAGCGCAGGACGCTGATCTTCGACACGCGCACTCGGGTGCAGAAAGATCCGCGCAGCGATCGCCGCAAAGCGTGGGAAGGCTATCGCGGCTACGCCAGCCAGACGCTCGAACCCGCTACTTGAGCAACCGCGACATCCGGCGGTCGGCAAGAATCTTGCCGGCCGTCTGGCACGTCGCGCAGTACTGAAAAGAGCGGTCCACGTAGGCGACCTCGCGCACCGGATCTCCGCAGACCGGGCACGGCAGCCCGGTTCTGGCATGCACCCGCATGCCGGATCGCTTCTCCCCCTTCAGGCGCGCCGCATCCTGCCCGGCCGAGCGGTCCACCGCGTCGGACAGGACCGAGCGCATCGCGGCATAGAGAACCGCGACGGATTCCGCGTCGAGCTTGCTCGACGACGCGAACGGCGAGAGCCTGGCGACATGCAGAATCTCGTCCGAGTAGGCGTTGCCGATTCCGGCGAGCAACGATTGGTCCACCAACGAGGTCTTCAGACGCGCGGTGGTGCTGCCGAGTATCTCGGCGAATTCGAGCTCGGTGACCGTCATCGCGTCCGGCCCGAGCCGGGCGATGCTCGCAACCTGCCGAGGATCACGGACCACCCAGACCGCCAATCGCTTTTTGGTACCGGCTTCGGTCAGGTCGATGGCGGGCGTCGCGCCCTCGGGAGTGAAGAAGTGGATCCGCAGCGCCAACGGCCCCTTACCCGGTTTCGGCGGAGCAACACTGGGGTTGTCCACCCACCGCAGCCAACCCCCACGCGACAGGTGTGTGATCAGCCAGAGGTCACCCGCCTGCAGCGCCAGATGCTTTCCGAAGCGCGCGGCATCGGTGACGTCGCGACCCTGCAGATCGGTGATCGGCGGATCGAAGGTCTTGAGAACACTGAGTGCCGCGATGTCGATGCGGCCGATCACGGCACCGACGGCATGCTCGCGCAAGAAGCCGGCAAGGGCTTCCACCTCGGGTAATTCCGGCATGCGTCCAGTATGCAGCTACGATGGCCGTCGTGATGGTTCCGACTCCGTACGAAGATCTGCTGCGCCGCATCCTCGATACCGGTACAGCCAAATCCGACCGGACGGGAACCGGGACGACCAGCGCGTTCGGGCATCAGATGCGCTTCGATCTGGCTGCGGGCTTCCCGTTGATCACCACCAAGAAGGTCCATCTCAAGTCGATCGTCTACGAATTGCTGTGGTTTCTGCGCGGAGACTCCAATGTCACGTGGCTGCAGGAACACGGCGTCAGCATCTGGGACGAGTGGGCAGCTCCGGACGGCGAACTCGGCCCCGTCTACGGAGTGCAGTGGCGTTCGTGGCCGACCCCGTCGGGCGAGCACATCGACCAGATCAGCCAGGTCATCGAGACTCTGAAGACCGATCCGGATTCGCGGCGAATGATCGTCTCGGCGTGGAACGTCGGCGAAATCCCGCAGATGGCCCTGCCTCCGTGCCATGCGTTCTTCCAGTTCTATGTCGCCGACGGCAAGCTCTCGTGCCAGCTGTATCAACGCAGCGCGGACATGTTCCTCGGCGTCCCCTTCAACATCGCGAGCTACGCACTGCTCACCCACATGGTCGCCGCACAGACCGGCCTCGACGTCGGCGAGTTCGTGTGGACCGGCGGCGACTGCCACATCTACGACAACCACCGCGACCAGGTTGCCGAGCAGCTCTCCCGCGAGGCGTACCCCTACCCGACTCTGAAACTGGCACAGCGGGATTCGATCTTCGACTACACCTTCGACGACGTCGAGATCGTCGACTATCAGCACCACCCTGCAATCAAGGCCCCGGTAGCGGTGTGAGTGCACCGAGAGAGGTCGGCCTGATCTGGGCACAGAGTTCCAACCTCAAAATCGGCGAAGCCGGCAGGATTCCGTGGGAAGTACCGGAGGACATGGCCCGGTTCAAAGCCGCGACGATGAACCATCCGGTCATCATGGGACGCAAAACCTGGGAGTCTCTGCCCGAAAGATTTCGACCGCTCCCGGGCCGACGCAATATTGTGGTCACTCGCAATCGCTCGTTCGACGCACCCGGCGCCGAGACCTGCGGCGGGGTGGACGAAGCCCTGGCGCTGGCCGGAGGCGAGACCGCGTGGATCATCGGCGGCGGTGAAATCTACCGATCGGCAATGCCATTCGCCACAACCCTGCATGTGACCGAGATCGATGTCGAGGTACCGGGCGATACGGATGCTCCAACGGTGGAAGGCGATTGGATCAAGAAGACGGGTGACTGGCTCACCAGCAGAGTGGACGGGAGACAGTTCAGATATGTGGAGTACGGGAAGCCTACCCAAACTGTTTGAGCGCGTTCATGATTCCCCCATCGCGGCTGCGGGTGGTGCGTCATACTGGCGGCTATGGACAAGAAGTCACTCACCGCACTTGCCCGTCAGCAACTCAAGCTCGCAGTCGGCGCGTCGAGTGGCCGCAGTTCGCAGACGGTGTACGGCGGCCACAGCCGCAAATTGAGGCAGACCGTCGTGGCGCTGGCCGCGGGTAACAAGCTGGCCGAACACGATCTCAGCGGTGAGTCGACCGTCCTCGTCCTCAGCGGCAAGTTGGAGCTGATCAGCGGTGAGAAGACCTGGAAGGGCTCCACCGGCGATCTCCTCGTCATCCCCGACGCACGGCACAGCGTCGAAGCGCTCGAAGACGTCAGCTTCTTGCTGACCGTCGCTATGTGACCGCTTTCCTGACGACCAACACCGGGCAATCTGCGGTGTTGACCAGAGCGAAGCTCGTCGACCCGAGCAGCATTCCTCCGAATCCGCCGCGCCCCCGGTTACCCACCACGATCACCGCTGCCGTTTCGGACAGTCCGCTGAGCACTCGAACGGGGCGATCCTGGGCGACGACGCGTTGGACGTCGACCTCCGGGAACCGCTCTTGCCACCCGGCGAGACTTTCCGCCAGCAGTGCTTCCTCGGTGTCGGCGATGGCCTGCCAGTCCGCGGGCGCGCGACCGAACGAGCGTGTCAGATCCACGTCGGACCACACGTGCACCGCGATCAACGGAGCATCACGTGCCGAGGCCTCGGAGAACGCCCACTCGACCGCTGCCTGATTGACGTCGGATCCGTCCACGCCGACGACGACCGGGCCCTCGGCGACGGGACGGCCGTCGATGTCCCGGCCGCGTACGACGGCGACGGGTGACACACTGTGGGCGGCCAGAGAGAGTGTGACAGCGCCCGTCTCGCTCGCTCCGATCACCAGGAGCTCGGCTTGGGCCGATACGCCGATGAGTACGTCCATCACGCCGCCCTCGACGGCACTCGAGGTCACCTCGAACGTCGGGTCGTCGACGACCGACACGGCCAGCGTTTCCGCGGCTGCGAGCCGCGATTTCGCAGTGGCGACGAATTCCGTTGCCTCACCTGCAAATTCGCTCAGATCGACAACGCCCGGCATGTCGACGGCCGTCACGATGTGCAACCGCCGATCCCGTCGCCGAGCGCACAGGGCCGCCCAGATCACAGCCTTGTCGGCCGCAGCGGAACCGTCGATGCCGACGATGATCGGTCGATGCCCTGTCACGTGCCGGCCTCCGGTAGTAGCCCCGAGCCCGCTGGCTCGGTGAATGACGAACAGGGGTTCAGGCTAGTCGATGAATGGTCGCCGAAGGCGTGATGCACTCACCTCAGCTGGCGCGCAGCGCGTCTGCGTACCCCGGAGTTCGGGTGCGGTTCGCCTCGGCTGCCGCGGCCCGGGTGTCGAGATGGACCAGGTAGTCGGCCAATTGGTCGCGGCTGCGGACACCGACGCCCAGGTCGGTCCGCTCGAAGACGCGCCACCGAGCGAGCGTCGGCAGCAGCACCTCGTCGAGATGACGTCGAAGATCGAAGATCCCGTCCCGCTCGATGAGCATGGCGCTCCGACCGAAGCCGGGCAGGTTGGTACCCGGCAACTGCGCGTTCATGACTACTTCGGTGATCGCCGTGACGGTCGGAGCGGGAGCGACGTCGAGCGCTGCCGACACCAGATTCGCAAAGAAGGTTACGTGCAGTTTTTGGTCGTCGACTATCCGGCCGAGCAAGCGATCGGCAACCGGATCGTGGCACTGGTGCGCGGTATTCGTATGGCAGACGCTACTGATCGATTCGTCGAGGGTCACCTGCACCAGAGAACGAAGGAGGTGAGCGCCGTTCATCGGGGAGTCGAATCCCACCGTCTTGCACTGTGCGCGAGCTCGACCGAGTGCCGTCGGATCGACACTGCGGGTGGCGACCAGATAGTCGGTGACGGCTGCAGCATGCCGAGTGCGCTCGGCGCTCCACTCGGCGAGCCAGGCAGGCCACGAGCCGGTGCCCGAGGCCGCGACCTCGCACCGATACAGCGGAATGTTCTGCGCGGTGAGGAGATCGGTGACCAGTGCAGCCTTGGCGGCTTCGGTCAGCGGTGACGTACGCGTTCCCCAGTACATCTCGGTCCGGACGAAATCCGTGGGCTGCCAGGAGACAGCTGTCGAGCGGTGGCGCGCGAGGTTGTCGTCGATCGTCGGCTGCAGTTCCCGTAGAACCGTGAACTGCCCGATGTCGCTGCGCATACTCGTCCTCTCACCCCGCTCGTCCGGACCGATCCGAGATCAAAGTAGGCGCGTAGCGCAGGCGATGGGACCGCCTTCTGCATTGTTTAGGGCAAGTCGCAAGGCCCCTCGTGGCCCGCTCGAGATAAATCACAACGAGTTTTGCCGAAACCATGGATCACACGTAGATAACAACCTATGATCGATCCTGTTAGAGGCCAGGAAACAAACTCAAAGTTTGAAAAACCTGCCATTTCGGCTGAAGTTGCATAGATTCACGACAGGAAGCGCGTTTCTACGCGTGAGTACGTTAGCTCTCTCAAACCTGAAGAATCCAACACGAAGGGTTGATCTGTGACCGTTCACAACTCGACTGGCCTCGGAATCATGGTCGCAGGGCAGCCTGCTTCGGCTCCCCTTCGCGATTTTCGCGCAGTGGCGCGCCTCCTGGTAGGCCACTTCGCCGCCAATACTCCCTGCGGTTCACTTCCCGGTGAACAACTCCACGGAGACGTCACCGAATTCACCGTCAAGTGCATCAGCATCGCCGTGCAGATGCTCGACGAGCGGCGCGCACCTGCCGAGTCCGACTTGGCCGAACTGCGCGCCAAGGCCAGTCAATGGGCTCGTGAGGGTGTCCCGCTCGAGTCCGTACTCAGCGTCTACCACGAGGGCATTCAGATCGGTTGGAATCTGGTGTCCAAGCGGGCAGGAGAAGGCGACGCCGCCCAGTTGATCGAGGCTGCGCGCATGTTCGTGCTGCTGTCGGAGAAAGTCTCGATCGCGGCCAGCAAGAGCTACGTCGAAGAGCTTCAGGCGGTGGCGAGCGAGCATCACACAGCCGCGCACACGCTGGTCACCTCGTTGCTGAGCGGACACAACGCCGTCTCGATGGCCCGCCAGTCGGGCATCGAACTCGCCGACAGTTACCTCGTGCTCGCACTGTCGGTACCGCCGCACCCCGACGAGAACGACCCCAACATCCAGAAGACGGTGGCTGCACGACGCAAGCTGCGTCGCGTGCAGGCCGAACTGGCCACCGTGTGCGGACGCACTCCCCTGTCGCTGCTCAGCACCGAGGGCGGAACCGTCCTGATCCCCGGCGTCCACGACGACGAGTGGGTCGAGGCGCTGGTGCACCGCATCGGTACCGCCGCAGAGGTCCCCGTCACCGCCACCGCCGAGCAGGCTGCGACAGCCGACATTCCCACCGCCGCAGACCAGGTCCACGAACTGCTGTCCCTGGCTCATCAGCTGCACCGCCCGTCCGGGTTGTACCGGATGGACGACCTGGTGCTCGAGTACCAGCTCACTCGTCCCGGACCGGGTCGACGCCACCTCACCCAGATCCTCGAGCCACTCGATTCGTCACCCGAATTGCTCGAGACCCTCGAGATCCACATTTCGCACGACCTCAACCGTCAGCGCTCCGCCCGGCAACTCCATCTGCACACCAACACCGTCGACTATCGCCTCAAGCGAATCGCACAACTGACCGGGTTCGACCCGACTCGTCCCTCCGGTATCCGCCACCTCCAGGCGGCACTGGTGGCCAGACGGCTCGAATCCTCGCGCGGCGCAGCGTGATCTGAGAACTCCGACCGGTTTCTCGACCCGACGGCAGGTAGCGTCGGAAGTATTCGAGAAGCAGGGGATCATGCATGACGAAGTTGAAGCTCCAGTTGTCCGGCGTGGTCAAGGAGTACCCCACCGGCGAACAACCGGTCCGCGCGTTGGACGGCATCGATCTCACGATCGACGGTGGTCAGTTCGTGTCGCTGGTCGCGCCGTCCGGAGCAGGTAAGTCGACACTGCTGCACATGCTCGGCGCGCTGGACACCCCGACGGCCGGGTCCATTCGATTCAACGACGTCGAGGTCACCACCCTCGACGACAACGCACAGTCCGATTTCCGACGCCATCAGGTGGGCTTCGTCTTCCAGTTCTTCAACCTGCTGCCGACCATGTCGGCGTGGGAGAACGTCGCCGTTCCGAAGCTGCTCGACGGCACCCCCATCAAGAAGGCGAAAGCCGACGCGATGCGGCTGTTGGACATGGTGGGGCTGGCGCAGCGGTCCGAACACCGCCCGGCACAACTGTCGGGCGGCCAGATTCAACGCATCGCCATCGCGCGAGCCCTGATGATGGACCCGGCGCTGCTGATCGCCGACGAACCGACGGGCAACCTCGATTCCAAGACCTCCCACAACGTCCTCGAGATTCTTGCCGACGTAGCCCACGGCAGCGAGGGGCGTCGGGCAGTGGTGATGGCAACCCATGACCTCGAGGCGGCTCGGTCGACCGATCGCGTCGTCAGCATGATCGACGGCCGCGTCGACACCGACACCGCTGGTACACCTCGGTGATCGGTACCGCGCTCAGCAGATTTCGCGTCATCAGCCTCCGAGACCTCCGAATGCACTGGGTGCGTTCGCTGGTCTCGGCGGGAGTCGTGGCCGTCGCCGCGGGTTTGCTCATCGCCGTCCTCGGCACCTACGGATCGCTGACCGGATCCGTCGAACGTCTGGCGGTCTCGATCGCAGGCAATGCGCAGTACGAAGTGGTCGGCGTGACCGATTCGGGATTCGACCAGAACGAACTCGACGTCGTACGCGGTGTTGCGGGCGTCGATGCGGCGGTACCCCTGCTCCGCAGCATCGTGCGATCCGATGTCGGCGAGCTGACGGTACTGGGTGTCGATTCATCGATCACGGCACTGCAGTCCGATCTGCAGGGTGCGGTCGGCAACGCGGCGGGTCTGCTGTCCGACCCGTCGGGCGTATTGGTCGGAGCAGCAACGGGATTGACGCAGGGTGACACGGTCACGATCGCCGACAGACCCACTGCGGTAGTGGGCGTGATCGACGGCCCTGGCACGCAGCGTATCGGTGGAGGCATGTTCGCCGTCACGTTGCTGCCCACCGCGCAGGCGTTGACCGACCGGCCGGGCCAGCTCGATTCGATCTTCGTTCTCGGTGGCGGGGATTCGCTGCGGTCCGACCTGGACGCAGCGTTGGCCGGCCGAGTCTCGGTGATGAATCCGGAATTCCGGGCCGACAGAGCCGATCAGGCCATGAGTCTGACGCGCAATGCGACGCTGATGGTCTCCCTCATTGCGTTCGTCGTCGCGGCGTTCCTGGTGTTCAACGTCATGAACATGGCCATCGCCAAGCGTCGCCCCACCATTTCCCTGCTCCGAGCAGTCGGCGGTCGGCGCGCGGACATCGTCCGCGACCTGTTGTTCGAGTCGGTGCTGGTGGGTCTCGTCGGCGGTGCCGTCGGGGTACCTCTCGGAATCATCATGGGCCGCATCGCCATCGAGAGCCTGCCGCCGTTCCTGTCGCAAGCATTCGATGCGCGAATCGAATACGTGTTGCCGAGCTTCGCCATTCCCGTCGCGATCGTGGCTTGCGTGCTGGCCTGCGTCGGCGCGTCCGCTCTGGCTGCCGTTCAGGTGTATCGCATCTCGCCGATCGAAGCATTGGCGGTCGGCGGCGGAGAAACATCCGGCGGCCCAAAGCTGTCGTTCACGTTGGCCGCCACGGTGTTCGGTCTGCTCGCCATCGCCGGATCGTTCGTGTTCGCCGTCAACGTCGACGGGCAACTGACCCTCGGTGCCGGTGCCCTGTTCATGTTCGGCGTCGTCGCACTGTGCGTCGGCGGAACCGGGCCGATCGTCTGGGCCACCGGCGCTGTGCCCCGCCGATGGGGTGGTGCCGGACGGCTCGCCACCGCGACGATCGAACGCGCCCCGCGGCGCATCTGGGCGACGGTGATGACCATCGTCATCGCCGTGGGAGTCAGTGTGGGAGTGTCCGGTTCGTTGACGAACATGACCGACTCCGCCGCCGAATCACTGTCGTCGCTCGCCGACACGGACCTGTACGTATCGATGAGCTCACCCGACGCCATACCGTCGGGCCCGATCGTTCCCACCGCCGTAGACGAGGCCGTGCGGGCGACGGCCGGCGTCTCCCGCGTCGTCGAAGGGCAGTGGGCCTACGCGACCATCGACGACGAGCTGGTCTCCATCCAAGGCGTCGCCGACGGAAGCAACGCGGTGACGCTGGCCTCGCTCCCCGCAGACGTACGCGCGGGATTGCTCGCGGGCGACGGGGTGGTGCTCTCGAAGGCGCTCGGTACGACGCTGGGCGTGACGGCGGGAGACTCCATCGATCTACCGACGCCGACCGGGGTGCAGGACGTACGCGTGCTCGATCTCGTGGACTACATCAACGCCGCAGGCGGCACGATGGCGATCTCACTGGAATCGATGCAGCGCTTCTACGACCGCCAGGGTGCGACGTACCTCGAGATCACCGTCGACGGAGACGTTGCAGCCGTGCAGAATTCGCTGCGGTCGACGCTGCCGCCCGAAGCATTCGTGTACACGGGCGCCGCGGCACTCGAGGGCACCAGCGCGGCCATCCGCCAATCCGGTGCGCTGGCCATCGCACTGCAGTGGATCGTCGCACTGGTCGCTGCCGTCGCATTGCTGAACACATTGACGCTGTCGGTACTCGAACGTCGACGTGAACTCGGAGTACTGCGCGCCATGGGCGGCGGCCGAGGAACCCTGGCACGCATGGTGTTGGCGGAGGCACTGTCCGTGGGCATCGTCGGCGGCGTGCTCGGCCTGATCATCGGTGCCGGCCTGCAATACCTGAGCACACTGATCCTCGGTGCCAGCATCGGAATTCCAGTGCAGTACAACGCCAGTTGGACGGTGCTGCTGTACGGACTCGTCGCGTTGGGCCTCTCGCTACTGGGATCGGCTCCCCCTGCGGTACACGCATCCCGCCTGAACATCGTGGATGCTATTGCCGCGGATTGAGTGGTGGGGATCGGGCTCGTTCTGCGGTGCTGGGGCCTAGGGATCCGCAAACGCGCGCGCGTTTGTCAGGTGCGAGCGAAATAGACAGCCAGCGGCTGACGACTCTGCGCGCGTCTGGCACATGCGCGCGCGTTTGTACGAGGATGACCGACGTGGCCACATTCAGCGTCGAAGTAGAGAAGTACGCGGTCGAGACCCTGCGCGACTGTGTGGGTGGTCCCGAGTGGGAGTTGCGGCCCGAGCGCGCGGCACTTCTGGTCCACGACATGCAGCCGTACTACCTGAACGTGCTGCACTCCTCGGTTCGTGCGCGGGTGGCCGAGGAAGGCTCGGCGGTGGTCGCGCGCGCCAGGTCTGCCGGAGTGCCGATTCTGGCGAGCGGCCCACGGGCGGCTGAGGCGATCGAACAGCGTGGACTGCTGGGGCCGATGTGGGGGTTGGGCCCGTCTGCCGAGGACGTGGCGGTCACCGAATCGGACTTCGTTCCGATCGCGAAGCGCAGCTACAGCGCGTTCTACGCGTCCGGTCTCGAGGTCGAACTACGCCGACGAGGCCGTGACCAGCTGGTCATCGTGGGTGTCTTCGCCTCGGCGGGAATTCTCGCGACGACGTTCGACGCTTTTGCCCGAGACATTCAGTGCTTCGTCGGCATCGAATCGGTCGCCGATTACACCGCCCACCAGCACCGCACCGCCCTGAATCTGATCGCATCACTGACCGGTGTGGTGACCAGCAGCGCGAACCTGCTTCACGATCTGCGGTGCGGACCGCTAGACTGACGACCGCGATGTGGGCCCGCTGTGCAGACGACAGCGACCCACCCGCGACCCGATTGTTCGATTGATCGAAAGACTTTGCTGGCCAGGGACTTTGGAGCACTCGTTCGATCACCAGCCTTCGTAGCTCAGGGGATAGAGCAACCCTCTCCTAAAGGGTAGGTCGCAGGTTCGAATCCTGCCGAGGGCACCAGCATCGCTTTTCGGCGCGCACTCTCAGATTTCACACCCCGCCCTGTTGCACTACCTCCCGAACCGGCGTACATTCGAACATGCATTCGAGTACTGGGGAGGAACTCGTGGTCATAGCTATACCAGAATCACCGCTCACATCCGCTGAGGTGTTGAGGTTCGTTGCACGTCTTCAGGCGTCCGACATAGTCGTCGACGCAGCAGCGGGCATCGATCTCATCTCTGCTCTAGAAACGATCAAGTGCGTCAGCGTGGCAACCCAAGCCGTGGTGACCGATGCCGTTGCAACCGTGATCAGCACCGAACGTCGTGAACGTGGCAAACCGAAAGCGCAGTGGCGCACAGGAATTGCGTCGCAGATCGGCCTGGCTCGACGAGAGTCACCCAACCGCGGCGGCACTCATCTCGGGCTTGCTCGTGCGCTCGTTCACGAAATGCCACACACCCTGGCCCGCCTGAAAGCCGGCGAACTCAACGAGTGGCGCGTCATGATTCTCGCCCGCGAAACAGCATGCCTCACCGTCGAGGATCGCCGGACCATCGATGAACGCCTGTGCGCAGACCCCGCCACCCTCGCCGGTGCAGGAGATCGCACCATCGAGGGTCGCGCCCGCGCACTCGCCAACGAACTGGACGCGGCCTCCCAGGTCAAGCGACGCGCAAAGGCATAACCCGCACGCCGAGTCAGTACGCGCCCCGCACCCGAATCGATGGGATTCTTCACCGCGCTCACCTCGATGGAGAAGACCGTCTGCATGTGGGCGACCCTGCGGCGCGACGCCGACACCGTCATCAACGCAGGTGGCGACACACGCAGCCGCGACCAGATCATGGCCGACCTGGTGTTCGAGCGAGTCACCGGCGCATCGGCCGCTCAGGGTCCACCGGTCACCGTCGACATCGTCATCTCGGATTCGACCCTGCTCGCCGGCGGCGACACGTCCGCATATCTGCACGGCTACGGCGACATCCCGTCGGACGTCGCACGCCAACTCGTGCGCGACGCACTCGACGATGCGCAGGGCAATGAGACGCGCGTCGCATTACGTCGCCTCTATGCCCACCCGAAAACCGGCGCACTGACAGCCGTCGAATCCACATCCCGCGCATTTCCCACCGCATTGGGACGCCTCATCGATCTCCGCGATCGCACGTGCCGCACCCCGTGGTGCGACGCGCCCATCCGGCACCACGACCACATCATCGCGCACACGGCGGGCGGAGCGACCAGCGCCGAAAACGGCGCAGGCCTGTGTGCCGCATGCAATTACGCGAAAGAAGGCGACGGCTGGACGGCCGAAGCACTACGAGACAAACGGAACGCGCGACATCGCTACAGGCTCATCTCACCCACCGGGCACACGTACGATTCGAGCGCGCCGCCGATGCCGGTGGTCGAGCTCTACAGCTCGCCGGCGGAGAACGTCTACATCGACGGACTGTTCGGCTCCGACGCCGCGTGACCGTCGACCGCGGGAAGAGATCGGGTCCGCACTCGGTTACACTCGGTATCGACGCGCGTAACTGCACGTCAGACGTCGTGGAATGCTCCCGAATCACCATGTGCACCCCGCACAGGCTTCTCTTACGGCGATCGAAACTGCCCACCGGCAGTCTCGCCACCTTGCATCTCGGCCCGAAGGCCCGCAGGTGCAACACCCTGCCCGAAAGGCACTTTTCATCACAATGACGACCCCACAGACTTTTGCTGCACTCGGAGTACCCCAGGCCATCGCAGACGTACTCGCGAGCCAGGGCAAGACCGAGGCCTTCCCCATCCAGGCCGACACGCTCCCCGACACACTGCAGGGACGCGACGTACTCGGACGCGGAAAGACCGGCAGCGGAAAGACACTCGCATTTTCCATCCCCATGGTCGCGCGCCTCGCCGGCCAACTCCCCGGCAACCGCAAGCCCGGCCGCCCGCGCGGACTGATCCTTGCGCCGACGCGTGAGCTCGCCACCCAGATCGCCGTCGCGATCGAACCCCTCGCCGCCGCATACTCGTTGAAGGTCACGACGATCTTCGGCGGTGTCTCGCAGGTTCGCCAGGTGTCCGCACTCAAGTCGGGTGTCGACATCGTCGTCGCCTGCCCCGGACGCCTAGAAGACCTCATGAAGCAGCGCCACCTGACCCTCGACGGCGTACAGATCACCGTGCTCGACGAGGCAGACCACATGGCCGACCTCGGCTTCTTGCCCGTCGTCACCCGGATTCTCGCTGCCACCCCCGACAAGGGTCAGCGCATGCTGTTCTCGGCGACCCTGGACAACGGTGTCGACAAACTGGTCAAGCGCTTCCTGCACAACCAGATCACGCACTCCGTCGACGAGGCCACTTCACACGTCGAGGCCATGACTCACAGCGTGTTCGAGGTCGACGGCGTCGAAGCCAAGAAGAAGCTGGTCCACCAGCTCGCCTCCGGCACCGGACGCCGCATCCTGTTCATGCGCACCAAGCACCAGGCCCGCAAGCTCGCCAAGCAGCTCACCGACGCCGGAATCCCGTCCGTCGACCTGCACGGCAACCTCTCGCAGGCCGCACGTGACCGCAACCTCGCGGCCTTCTCCTCCGGCCAGGCCCGCGTGCTCGTCGCCACCGACGTCGCAGCCCGCGGCGTCCACGTCGACGACGTTCAGCTGGTCGTCCACGTCGATCCCCCAGCCGAGCACAAGGCGTACCTGCACCGCTCCGGCCGCACCGCGCGCGCCGGCAGCGCAGGCGACGTCGTGACCGTGGTTCTGCCCGAGCAGCGCAAGGACACCGCAGTTCTGCTGCGCAAGGCCGACATCAAGGTCACCCCGATCCGCGTCACCGCCGACTCGCCCGCAGTGGCGAACCTCGTCGGCGAGCAGGCCCGCTACGTCGAGCCTGCACCGAAAGCAGAGCCGGCTCCGGCACGCACCGGAGCCCCGCGCAACAACAACGCGCGACGCGGCGGCCCGGCCCGCTCGGGTGGTCAGCCGCGCAGTGGTGGACAGCCGCGTAGCGGTGGCGGCGGCCACAGCCGTCGCGCAGCAGGCCCGGCCACGAGCCAGCGCAGCCGCTGACCCGAAGTTCGGAAACAGGAAAGCCCTCGCTACGAGGGCTTTCCTGTTCTGATGCTCACGACGGCCGCAACCGCGCACAGGCCGGCCGCACCGAACCACGCCATCGTGTATGCGCCGGTGGCGTCGCGCACGACGCCTGCGACGACGGACGCGATGCCCGCTCCGATCTGGTGTGAGGCGAAGACCCACCCGAACACCAGAGAACCCTTGTCGCCGAACACCTCTCGGCACAGTGCAATCGTGGGCGGAACCGTTGCCACCCAATCCAATCCGTAGATCACCACGAAGATGACGATCGACGGTTGGATGGTCGCCGACAGCAACCACGGCAGAAACAGCAGCGAGATTCCGCGAAAGCCGTAATAGGCCGCCAACAGATACCGCGGATTCACTCGATCGGTCAGCCAACCCGATGCGATTGTCCCGACGATGTCGAAGATTCCCACCACCGCCAGCAGACCCGCTGCGGTGGTTTCGTGCATTCCGTGGTCGTGCGCAGACGGTATGAAGTGAGTTCCGATGAGCCCGTTGGTCGTTGCGCCACAGATCGCGAATCCGAGCACCAACGCCCAGAAGGTTCGTACTCGGCTCGCGTCGCGTAGAGCCTGCACCGCTGCGCGCGCGGGGTTCACGGTCGACACCGCCGCCGGCGGGACGTAGTCGGCGGGTGCGCCGTACGGAGTCACGCCGACATCGGCCGGCATGTTGCGCAGCCACCGCAACACGAACGGCACCACGATCAGCGAGCCCCCGGCGATGAGGAACGATGCTGCGCGCCAACCGGATCGGTCGACCAGCTGAGCGATCAACGGCAGAAAGATCAACTGCCCCGTCGCGCTGCCCGCGGTCAACACGCCCGAGACGAGCCCGCGACGCTGTACGAACCATCGATTCGTCACCACCGCCGCGAACACCAGAGCCATCGACCCGGTGCCCAACCCGATCATGACGCCCCACGTCAACACCAACTGCCACGCCTGGGTCACGAACACACTCAGAGCGCTGCCCGCGGCCACGACGACCAACGCCGTCGACGTCACAGCTCGGATCCCGAAACGCTCCATCAACGCCGCGGCGAACGGTGCCGTCAGACCGAACAGCACCAGGTTGACGCCCACCGCCAGCGACAGCATCGACCGCGGCCAACCGAACTCTTCCTGCAGCGGCACCATCAACACGCTCGGTGCGGCCCGGAACCCCGCCGCACCGACGAGAGCGAGGAAGGCCACCGCGGCGACGATCCATGCCGGATGAAGTCGCCTGCGGGTCGCGATCTCGGAAGTCACGCAGACAGTGTGCCTCAGTCGAGCTGGCACACTGGAGCGGTGACCGTCAGCGCTGCCCACCGTCCCGAGTCCGGGCCCCTCGGTCCGCAAGAATTGGCGACCGCTGCGGTGATGAGCAGCTTCACCGTCGCGCTGACGGTGATCGGCGTGCTGGTGCCGATGGCAGCGATTCTGCAGGTTGTCGCCGCTATTCCCATGTCGGTGGTGGCCCTGCGCTATCGCACGCGAGCATTGGTCACCTCGGCGGTGGCGGGCATACTCGTAGGATTCGTCGCGGCCGGCACTCAGACGGCGCTCACCGTGGCCAGTGCGGCATTGCTGGGCGGTCTGGTCGGCCGGGCGAAGCGCCGGAAACAAGGCCTGTTCGGCGTGCTCGTCACGTCGGCAATCGTCGGACCGGCACTCGGAGCCCTCGCGGTGCTGTTGCTGCTGATCCTCGTCCCGCTACGGCAGCTGTTTCTCGAGACGCTCCGCAACACCATCGAAGGCATCTCCCGACTGTTCGAGCGGGTATCCGCCCCGCAGGCCATCCCCGATGTCATTCGCAGCAGCAGCACAGCGGTACTCGACAACTGGTGGTGGTGGGTCGGCGGGTCCATCGCATTCGGCATCGTCACCGGAACTCTGTTCGCGTGGCTGATCCTCACCGCCATCCTCGATCGCCTCTCGGCCATCCCCACACCGGAGCCGTTCGTCTCGGGCATCGACGACGAGATCGCGCCACTGCCCGTCACCCTGACCGCCGTGGGCTACCGATATCCCGGCAGCAGATCGGCAGCGTTGAGCGGCATCGACCTGCACATCGAACCGGGAGAATTCGTCGCGATCGTCGGCCACAACGGATCCGGCAAATCCACGCTGACGCGCATCCTCGCAGGCCGTGAACCCTCCGAGGGCTCGGTGACTCGTCCCGGCTCCACCGGACTCGGCCGGTACGGCGGCACCGCAGTGGTGTTGCAGCGACCCGAAATTCAGATCCTCGGCACCCGCGTCGCCGACGACGTCGTATGGGGACTGCCACCCGGCGACTCTCGTCCCGACGTCGACGCCTTGCTCGACGAGGTGGGGTTGAGCGGCATGGGTGCTCGCGACACGGCCTCGCTTTCCGGCGGCGAGATGCAGCGACTTGCCGTCGCCGCGGCCCTGGCTCGTCGCCCCGCTCTGCTGATCGCCGACGAGGCAACCGCCATGATCGACACCTCGGGCCGGGAACATCTGGTCTCGCTACTTGCGGCACTGCCCCGTCGGCACGGGATGTCGGTCGTACTCGTCACCCATCATGTCTCGGAAACTGTTGCCGCTGATCGCGTCGTACATCTACACGAGGGCATGCAGGTGGAGCACGACACTCTGTGGATGCAGACCAGGACCGGCAACGCTGCTGTGCTGCACGACAATTCGAGCCCGCGCCTGCTCGAACTACGCGACGTGCGGCACGTCTACAACAGGCGCACCCCGTGGGCACAATCGGCGTTGAACGGCGTCGACATCACCGTCAAGCGAGGCGAGGGAGTTCTCGTTCTCGGCGGAAACGGTTCGGGCAAGTCGACTTTGGCGTGGATCATGGCCGGTCTGACCGGGCCCACCACCGGCGTCGCGCAACTCGACGGCAAGGCGATGACGTCGCGAGTCGGCGACGTCGGGCTGGCCTTTCAGCATTCGCGCCTGCAGTTGCAGCGGCGCACCGTCTCCGAGGACATCGCCGCGGCCGCGGGGCCCGAAACCGGTTCTGCCACAGTGTCGGCCGCGATGGATGCCGTCGGCCTCGACCGGTCACTGGCCGCACGCGACGTCGACTCGCTCAGCGGCGGACAGATGCGACGCGTGGTGCTGGCCGGTCTGATCGCTCGTCGACCCCGCATCTTGGTGCTCGACGAGCCGCTGGCCGGACTCGACCCGCCCGGACGCGACGACATCATCGGCGTCCTCGCCGGCCTGCGTGAGCGCGGCGTATCGATCGTGGTCATCTCGCACGACGTGGACGGTATGGACGCCGTCTGCAGTCGAACCATCACGATGGCCGACGGCCACATCGTCTCCGATTCGATTCATGGGAGCGTGCATTCGTGACGACCGTCGTACTGCGCCAGGTTCCGCGGTTCTCACCCATTCACCGGCTGTGGGCGGGCACCAAGCTCATCGTGGTGTTGCTGCTCAGCATCACCCTCGTCGTGGCTCCGACGTGGCCTGCCCTCGGCATCGTGTTCGCGCTGCTGGTCGTCGCGGCTGTCATCGCCCACATTCCGATCACGGCTCTACCTCGGCCACCGTGGTGGATCTGGGCGCTCTTCGGTGTCGGAGCACTGATCAATCTGCCCATCGGCGGCGCAGCGGTTCTGCTGTACTTCCGTGCCACGCTGTTCGTGTTCGTTCTGCTCGGCGCATCGATGATGATCGGGTGGACGACGTCGATGAGCGACATCGCTCCGGCGGTGTCGAAACTCGGTGCACCGCTGAAGAAGCTGAAGCTGCCGGTCGACGAGTGGGCGATCGCCGTGGCGCTCAGCCTGCGGTCGCTTCCGCTGCTCATCGAGGAGATGCGCACCCTCAACGCCGCCCGACGGCTGCGACCGAAACCCGTGGTCAACAGTGCGTCGGACAATTCGCTCGTCGACATCGTGACCACGGTGATGTCGGTGGCCATCAGGCGCGCGGACGAAATGGGTGAAGCCATCACCGCACGCGGGGGCACCGGCATGATCACCGCCACCGAGGCACGTTTCAAGGGCTCGGACGCGGCGACACTGGTGGTGGTGACGCTGGCCTGCGCGTCCGCGATCACGATCAGCTTCCTGCTGCGGTGAGCTACTCCCCCGCGAGACGCTCGGTGCGCGAGTTCAACGCCTTGACGAACACGTCCGGGATATCGCGGGGATCCTCCGCGACATAGCTCGTACCACCGGTGGCCGCGGAGATCTGCTGCAGCGCAACCGGATCGGCGTCGCTGGTGACGCCGACCGTGATGATCACGATGGGACGCACCGGATCCTGCTCCTTCTGCAGGGCGGTGAGAAGCTGGTCCAGAGAAATGCTGCCGTTGTCCTCGTTCGCGCCGTCGGTGAGAATGATGACGCTGTTGACGTAATCGGGGTCGTAGCCTTCCTTGACACGTCGGAACGCCGCCAGCGTCGTGTCGTAGAGTCCGGTCCCGCCTCCGACCAGAGCCGGTAGCCCACGGACTGCATCGAGAATGGCCTGACGCTGCGGCTTACCGTCGAACGTGTTGCTCACCGGGCCGAGCGGCACCAGTTCTCGGTAATCCTGCTTTCCACCACCGAGTCCGATGGAGAAGGCCCAGAGCCCCATCTGGGTCTGGTCGCTGAACAGATCGTTGGCACCGAGCGACGCATCGACGGTCAACGCGATGCGGGTGGAGTCGCCGGACTTCGCCGCCATCGAACCCGATACGTCCTCGACGACGAGGGTCCGCAGCGGCAACGCGAGCACCGCCCAATCGCGCAGCGTCGTCTCGATCGACAGCGGATTCTTGATTTCCAACGCGGCGACCGAGCCGACGCCTCTGCCGTCGGCCAAGGGGGTTCCACTCGACGTTCGGAAGCCTGCTGCAACGAGTGTGTCCGTCGCCGACTGCGAGGCCAGCACCGACGCCAACGCGGCCCCGGCGGCCTTGACGCGGTCGTACTCCGGCCCGGCCGGAGCCGTGACGGCGAGGGGGTAGTTGAGGAAGTAGCTGCCCGTCGACGGCACCGACTCGGTGAGCGACGATCCGGGGTTCGCTGCCTCGTAGGCCAGCACGGCCTGTTCGGTGGCGACGCTGGTTCCGCCCTCGGTCGCCACCTGGGCGACGAGGTCCGGGGTGTCGTGGGGCGTGTCGGCTATCCGGCCGAAGTCCTGTGCCATGGGCACCAGAGCGGCAGACACGGCTTTGGCGTCGGAGATCGCGACCTCGGACTCGGCCAGCGCACCGAGGATCGCAGCGTTGGACGCACTACTGGTGAGCGGATCGCCGATGCGTTGGCCCGGCATCTGCAGCACGCTGAGCCAGGTGTCGGTCACCGGAGCGCTGTCGGAGGCCGACACCAGCACGGGCAGTGTGTTCGCCACCGACGTCTTGGCGAGTTCGGGCAGGGCTCCGGTCGAACGCAAAGTCTTGAGCAGCCACAACGTCGAGTCCGGGATCCAGAGGTCGGGGCGGTTCTCGTCGGTACCTGCGATCTCGGTCGCCGTGTCGGTGGGGCGCTCGGCCCGCACCTCGAAGTCGACGCAGCCGCGGTCCACCTCGCCCGCCTGGGCCAGGATCTGCTGCACCGGTTCGGCGATCGAGGTGTCCACTGCGAGCGAGACCGTGTCGAGCGATTCGCACGAGTCCGAACCCGCTGCGCGTACGGCCTGGACGCCGAACCAGCCACCGGCCGCGACCACGACTACCGCCAGAGCGGCCGCGCCCCAGGTCACGGCAGGACTGAACCTGCGACTACTGCCGCTGTGACGTCCTGACATCGCTGACTCCCCCCCGCTGCATCGATCCCCGACACAGCAGACGTGCCAGGGCCCCGAACTCACATGCAGCGACGCGATCCGCTGCATGTGAGACGAACCATAGTACGTGCCGGGTACGAGAGCGCTACGGGTCCGCGATCTCAGACCTCGGAGCTCGTGCGACCCACCTCGCCATGTCTCGGGCTCAGTTCCGCGGCTTCGCTGGTGGACAGTTCGCTGGCCGCGAAAGCCGGATCGTCGGCGAAGGACTTGATTCGTGCGATGCGGTAGATGATGAGGCCGTACAGAGCCTTCGCGAGAATATCGGCAATCGAATACCCGATCTGCTTGCCGGTCCAGGCAGCGGCACCGTCGATTCCCAACTGCGGCAACAGATATGCGATGGGATACACACCCCACGTGATCAGCAGCAGAAGCCGGAGCTGACCGATCGACTTGCGCACCTGCTCCGGTTGATTGTCGAGCGATTTGGTGACCTCGACGAAGAGTACGTACAGGATGTAGACGAAGGGAATGGACGACAACGTTCCGAAAAGATTTCGAATTCCGTTGTCCCCACTCAGTTCTCCGGGATATCCGAGCGCGATCATCAGCGCCGCCGCGGGGATGAGCCGCAGCAGCAGACTGGTCTGGAGCTTGCGGGCCAACGCCAGTACAGCGACCAACTCGAGCAGCAGCAACGGGACGGTGAGCAGCCAGTCGACGTACCGGTACCCCTCGTTGAATCCCTCGCCGACGACCTGACTGTAGGTCCCGCGTCCGCCGACAGCGTCGGTCTGGAACGAGTTGTTGAACGAGTTGAAGATTCGGAAGTAGTGGTACGCGGCGATGCCGCACACGATTGCCGCAACGCACATGGCCTGCCTGTACCGGGGCAGAATCCTCGGTAGACAGGCGATCATGAACAACGCGGCGAACAGTTGTGAAGCGATGACCAACGAGAAGATGTTGTAGATGGTGTCGTATTGGGCAGTGGTGAGAGTATCGGGTATCACGGGTGTCCTCCGGTCAGAAAGAAGCGAAGTTCGCTGGTAGGGAGAGGACGACCGGGAGTGTCAATAACCTGTCGTGGTCTGAGGACCGCTGCGAACTACCTCGAACGCTAGACCCAGCGCCGGCAAATATCTGCCCGAAGTCGACAAATGGATTGTTTTTGTTCGAGAACCCGTCCGAAACCCTGCGCGCAGGGAATTTCGTTGTCCTCGCGAATCTTTCGAACCACCGAGATCGTCAGCGACCGGTTCGATTTCTCAGCGCATTGACGAACACGTTCGGGATCTCGGCCGGATTCCGAGCGACGAAGCTGGTGCCACCGGTGGCAGCCGAAATCTGCTGAAGAACTCCGGCATCGGCGTCGTCGGTGATACCGATGGTGACGATGACGACCGGACGAGACGGGTCCTGTTCGGTACGCAGTGTGGCCAGCAGCTCGTCG
This sequence comes from Rhodococcus sp. 05-2255-1e, assembly GCF_002259025.1. Lineage (NCBI taxonomy): Bacteria > Bacillati > Actinomycetota > Actinomycetes > Mycobacteriales > Nocardiaceae > Rhodococcus > Rhodococcus sp. 05-2255-1e. The sequence continues at coordinate 152,081 of NZ_NOZE01000003.1, forward strand.
AGCGAGATGCTGTTCGGGTCCTCGTTGGCACCGTCGGTGAGGATGATGACGCTGTTCACCGCGTCGGGGTCGTAGCCCTGCTGCACGGTGCGGAACGCGGCCAACGTGGTGTCGTACAGTCCGGTTCCACCACCGACCAGGGACGGAAGGGTGCGAGTCTGCTGCAGCAGCACTTCCCGCTGGGTCGTGTTGCCGACCTTCTCGTCCATCCGCCGGATCGGAGCCAGCTCACGGTAATCCTGATCGCCGCCGCCGAGTCCGATGGAGAAGGCCCACAATCCCATCGACGCGTTGTCGGGAAACAGTCGATTCCCGGTCTCGCTGGCCTGCACCGTCATCGCGATCCGGGTGTTCGCCCCGGCGCTGTAGTTCATCGAGCCGGACACGTCTTCCATCACGAGCGTTCGCGACGGGAGCGCCAGCACCTGATATTGACGCAGCACCGATTCGGCAGCCTGCTGGTCGCCGATCGCCAGACTCTCGACGGCACCGATACCACGATCCGAATCGAGGGGCGCGTTGTCTTCCGACCGAAAACCGGCCTTGGACAACATCTCCCGACCTCGATCGGATTCGATGACCGCGGCCAGCGCGCTGCCGACCGACTTCGCGCTGTCGTGCCGCTCGCCTGCAGGCTCGGTGACGGCCAGCGGGAAGTTCAGAAAGATGCTGCCCGTCGGCGGCACCGTCGCACCGAGTTCGGCACCGGTGTCGTTTCGGTACTGCAACATGGTCTGCTCGGACACCACGGCCACGCCGCCGTCCGCCACCAGATCGTCCAACCGGGTGGTGGGATCGGCCTCACCGCGGGTGGCGGCCTGAGCCTGAGCGATCGGCACGAGCGCCGTCGACACCGCATCGAGGGCCTTCTCGTCCTCACCCGCCTCGGCCACCGCCCCGAGGATCGCCGCGTCGGAGATGGTGTTGGCCAACGGATTACCGATGCGCAAACCTTCGAGCTTCAGTGCGGTGAGCCACGTGTCGAAGAACGGAACCTCGTCCTTGCGGGTTGCGAGGACGGCCGGGGTGCTCGCCACCGACTGGCTCGCCAGGTCGATCAGCGAAGCGGTCGATCGCACGGTCTTGCCGACCCACAGCGACGAATCGGGAATCCAGAGCGAGGGAACGTCGTCGCCTTTGGCCACTGCGGCCGACACCTGACCCGACTCCATCGCCGTCACCGTCACCTCGGCACAACCGAGATCCTCGGGCGCGGAGTCGTCGACGATCTTCTGCAGTACCGGTGCGATGGCGGGGTCGGCAGCCAACGTGTAGTTCGACGTGTCACCGCAGTCGCTGCCGAAGACCTTCTGCGCCACGAACACTCCGCCTGCGACGATCAGAAGCAGGACGACGGCAACGACGACGTACTTGGCGAACCCTCTGCTGCCCGTCGCGGACGACGGCGCACTGTGCCTACCGGGCATGCATCTCCACTCCTACACCGTCAGGCGTAGATCTTGACGAACGTCTTCAGCGAGTTCTCGATGTCGCCCTTGAGTGCGCGAGCGACACCGGACCCGATGGGTCCGAACAACGGGGCACCGCCCAGATTGACGTCGATCGTGATCTCGGACCCGTCGCCCTTGGACTTCACCGACAGGTCCAGACCGATCTTCACTCCGCCCTTGCCGTTGCCCTTGAGCTCGAGCTTCCGGGGCGGGTCGTAGGACTCGATCTTCCACGAGACGCGGTTGCGCATGCCCTTCACGCTGGCGATGGAGTCCAGGGTGGTGCCGACGGCCAGCTGCTCGGGCAGCTCACCGCGCCACGCTTCGTGGATGGAGAGCCACTGCTCGTAGCCGGACAGATCGGACGCATGCGCCCACGTCTGCTCGGGGGTCAGCGGGACGTCGAGGGAAACCTTCAGCTTGGCCACAGCAGGGATGGTAACCGCTGGACGAAAAATGCCCGTGTGAGGCCTTGCTCACACGGGCACTTCGCGAACAGTTCTACAGGTGGATCAGTGGGCGCTGGCCTTCTCCGCACCGATGCCGGTGAGAGAGCGAACCTCCATCTCGGCCTGCTTGTCGGTGTTCTCGGTGTCCTTCGAGATCAGCGTTCCGACGATACCGAGAATGAATGCCAACGGGATCGACACGATGCCGGGGTTGGACAGCGGGAACCACGCGAAGTCCGAGCCGGGGATCATCGACGTCGCCGACCCGGAAACGGCCGGGGAGAAGATGATCAGCACGATCGTCGAGATCAGACCGCCGTACATGCTGAACAGCGCGCCCGTGGTGGTGAAGCGACGCCAGAACAGCGAGTACAGGATGGTCGGCAGGTTCGCTGCTGCCGCGACGGCGAACGCCAGCGCCACGAGGAAGGCGATGTTCTGCCCGTTCGCGAGGATGCCGAGGCCGATGGCCAGAATGCCGATGACGACGGCAGTGATCCGCGAGACCTTGACCTGCTTCTTGTCGTCGACCTTGCCCTTCTTGATGACGCTCGCATAGATGTCGTGAGCGAACGACGCCGACGCGGTGATCGTCAATCCGGCGACGACGGCGAGGATGGTCGCGAAGGCGACCGCGGAGATGACGCCGAGCAGAATGACGCCGCCGAGCTCGAAGGCCAACAGCGGAGCTGCGGAGTTCTGACCACCGGCCGAGGCCAGGATGCGGTCGGGTCCGACGATCGCTGCGGCACCGTAGCCGAGCACGAGGGTGAAGAGGTAGAACGCACCGATGAGCGCGATGGCCCACACGACGCTGCGACGAGCTTCCTTGGCGGTGGGCACCGTGTAGAAGCGCATCAGTACGTGCGGCAGACCTGCCGTACCGAGGACGAGTGCGATACCGAGCGAGAGGAAGTTGATCTTCGAGGTGGCGCTGCCGCCGTACTGGGCACCGGGCTCGATGACGTCACGTGCGGCCACGGCATCGGTCGCCGAGCTGGACACCATTGCCTGCGCGCTGCCGAGGAGCTCGGAGAAGTTCAGGCCGAACTTGGCGAGCACGAGCACGGTCATGAATGCGGCACCGGCGATGAGCAGAACGGCCTTGATGATCTGCACCCAGGTGGTGCCCTTCATACCGCCGATGAGCACGTACGCGATCATCAACACACCGACGATGGCAATGACGATGGACTGCCCGGTGCGGTCGGAGATGTCGAGCAGCAGTGCGACGAGTCCGCCGGCACCTGCCATCTGAGCCAACAGGTAGAACAGCGACACCGTCAGCGTCGACAGTGCGGCCGCGGTACGAACCGGGCCTTGCTTGAGCCGGAAGCTCAGCACGTCCGCCATCGTGAACTTGCCGGTGTTCCTGAGCAATTCGGCGACGAGCAGGAGCGCGACGAGCCAGGCGACGAGGAACCCGATGGAGTACAGGAAGCCGTCGTAGCCGTAGACGGCGATGGCACCGGCGATACCGAGAAAGCTTGCGGCCGAGAGGTAGTCACCGGCAATGGCGACGCCGTTCTGCGGTCCGGAGAATCCGCCGCCCGCGGTGAAGAACTCAGCAGACGTCGCGTTCTTCTTGGAGGCGCGAATGACGACGGCCATCGTGATGAGGACGAACGCGCCGAAGATCGCGATGTTGACGAGCGGTTCACCGACCGTGGTGTCGGCGGCCTGGGCTAGTACATTCACGACTTCGCTCCCTGGGAGGCTTCCATCTCGGCGCGCAGGGCTGCGGCGCGAGGATCGAGTTCACGGTTGGCGAACCGCACGTAGATGCCGGTGATGGCGAACGTCGTGATGAACTGGCCGAGGCCGAGCAGCAGACCGACGTTGATGTTGCCCCACACCTTGGTCGACATGAAGTCGACGGCGTAGGTGCTGAGCAGCACGTAGATGACGTACCAGACCAGGAAGAACCCGGCCATCGGGAACACGAAGCTACGCAGGCGGTGCCGGAGTTCCTGGAACTCGGGACTGGCCTGCATGTCGACGAACGCTTGCGCGTCCGGTGGCGAATTGGTTTCCGGTGCGGTCACCTTGGACTCCTGAAGTTGATGTGAGCTGTAGCTGACTCGGAACAGTAGTGAGAGTCAGGTCACAACATCAGGGGGTGGCGTCGATCACACGACGGGCTGCGGGAGTGTGCGACGAGCGGTAGCGCAGACCCGACGAACGGCCTTCTCTCGTTACAGCTCGCGCTCTCGGTCTTTGCCCATGTCGAGGCCTTCGGGCAGGTGCAGTCGGGCGAAGATTCGGGAGATGTCCGACGGCACCGTTCGCCGGGTAGCGAGGCTGACGACGACCATCGCGGCGAAGGCCACGGGAACGCTGACCGCGGCCGGGTAGCCGAGTATCGCTGCCGCCCAGCCCCCGAGGACGCCGTCGGAGATGGGGGTGACGACGGAGATCGACGCGGCGACGAGGGAGAGTCCGCCGCCGAGGAACAGCCCGGCCGCGGCTCCTGCTGCGGTGAGTCCGCGCCACCAGATGCCGAGCACGAGCAGCGGACACAGCGTGGACGCGGCGACGGCGAACACGAGCCCGACGGTACGCGAGAGATCCAGTGAGACAACGCCGATCGACAGTGCAAGTGGCACTGCGCCGGCAAGGACGGCCGCGACACGGAAGTCTCGGACCTTGCCCGAGAGCACGTCGGTGCTCAGGACGCCCGCGATGCTGACCAGCAGGCCGGACGACGTGGACAGGAAGGCGGCGATGGCACCGGCGGCCACGAGCGCCGCGAGCAGCTGCCCCGGCACCCCGGACAGCACGGAGCCGGGCAGCAGCAACACCGCGGCGTCGGAGGCACCGGTGATCAGCAGCTGCGGCACGTAGAGCCGGGCGAACACACCGAGGACCGTCGGGAACAGATAGAACGTGCCGAGCAGCGCCAGCACGGTCAGCGAGGTCAATCGCGCGGCTCGGCCGTCGGGGTTGGTGTAGAACCGGACCAGCACGTGCGGCAGCCCGAGGGTGCCGAGGAACGTGGCCAGGATCAGTGAATACACCTGGTAGAGCGGGTGCTGACCGCCCAGTCCCCCGCCGGGCATCGCCCAGGCGCGGTCGGTGGTCGGTGCGCCGGCGACCACCGGAACCGGCGAGCCTGCGTCGAGGGTGAGCAGTGTCCCGGACCCGAGCCGGTGTTCGCCTGCATCGAGAGTCACCCGTCCATCGACGCTCTGCTCGTCCAGGGTTCCTGTCACGGACACCACGATCGGCGAGTCGACCTGCACGAGCACGTCGGTAGTGATGTCGACCCGGGTCTGCTCGGCGACGGTCGGCGGGGCCGCGGTACCGACGCTGCGGTCGTCGGCGACGAAGTGGACGGTCAGCACCAGTGCGGGGATGGCGATCGCGGTGAGCTTGAGCCAGTACTGGAACGCCTGCACGAAGGTGATCGAGCGCATTCCGCCGCCGACGACGTTCGCAATGACGATCAGACCGACCGCGAGTGCTCCCACCCAGCCCGGCACTCCGAGAAGGATGTTCAGCGTCAGGCCCGCGCCCTGGAACTGCGGCACCAGATACAGCGCGCAGATCACCACCACCACGAGCATGGCCACGGTACGCAACCACGGTGCGCCGAGCCGGAATTCGACGAAGTCGGGCACCGTGTACGCACCGCTCCTGCGCAGTGGGGCGGCGACGAAGAGCAGTAGACCGAGATAGCCTGCCGTGAAGCCGACGGGATACCAGAGCGCATCGGCACCGTACTTGGCGATGAGACCGGCGACACCGAGAAACGATGCGGCAGAAAGGTATTCACCCGAGATGGCCGCGGCGTTCCACCGCGGTCCGACGGTCCGCGAGGCCACCAGGAAGTCGGAGGTGGTGCGCGCCAACCGAACTCCGTAGACACCGATGCCGACGGTGGCCAGCGCGGCCACGATCAACGCAATCAATGTCGCGACGGGTATCGATCCGTTCACCGGCGCCTAGTCCTCGACCAGGCCGACGAACTCGGCCTCGTTACGCTCGGCGCGGCGCACGTACGCGCGGCCGACGCCGAACAGCAACGGATAGATGGCCACCCCCAGCAGCAACCACGGCAACCCGATACCGAACGGCGCGACATCGGTGAAACGGGTGAGCAGCATGCCCAGCAGGGGAATCGCGAACAGGATCGACAACGTCATCACTGCCAGGCGCAGCGACAGCAACAGTTGCGCACGCACCAGGCTTCGCACCAGCGCGTCACCCACCTCGGTTTGCTCCTGCACCTCGACGCGGGTGCGCACCAGGCGCGCGCCGCGGCGCTGCGAGAGCACCACCCGCTCCCGGTGCGGCTGACTCACCGCGCACCTCTCGTCACCGCGACGACCACGACTGCAGCGGACCGCGCACGAGCCGGTCCTTGAGTTCTCTGGTGTGCCGCCGGCTCACCGGTAGCTCGCAGGCCGGCAGCGCGCCGGTGGCGCGCAGACACACCACCAAGCCCGAACCGACGCTTCTGATTCCGGTGACCAACGGAAGCGACACCAGATACGAACGATGCACTCGCAGGAAACCGGCATCGGCCCAACGACTTTCGAGAGCCGAGATGGGAATGCGCACCAGGTGCGAACCGGTGGCGGTGTGCAGCCGCGCGTAGTCACCGTCGGCCTCCACCCACGCCACCGACGACCGATGTACCAGCGTGGTGGTTCCACCGAGCTCGACCGGGATGACCTCGTCGGCAGCCGATTCGGCCGACTCGGCGGGCCGACGACGGGCGAGCAGAACCCGTCGGACGGCCTCGGCCAAGCGGTCGTCGCGCAACGGCTTGAGGAGGTAGTCCACCGCGCCCAGATCGAATGCAGCCAATGCTCGATCGTCGTGAGCGGTGACGAACACGACCGCAGGTGGCCGAGCGAACGCCGACAGGATTCCGGCGAGCTCGAGGCCGTCGAGGCCGGGCATGTTGATGTCGAGGAACACTGCATCCACCACGGATTGACCGGAGGTCTGCTTGAGTTGGCGCAGGGCTGTGGTCGCGTCCTGCGCGGTGTACACCTCGGCCACGGCCTCCTGCTCGCGCAGCAGGAAAGCCAGCTCGTCCAGGGCAGGCCGCTCGTCGTCGACCGCCAGCACGACCAGCCCGCGCGCCGAACTGGAGTTCGCTGGATGCGTCATGCCCGCACCCCCGGCCTGAACTTGGGCACCCGCATGCTCACTTTCGTGCCTGCTCCCGGTGCGGTGTCCACGACGAGACCGTAGTCGTTTCCGAAGGCCGCCCGCAGCCGATCGTCCACGTTCGCCAGTCCGACGTGGGCCGCATCCTCGGTGTGCAGGCTGCCCGATCGCAGTACCTCGGGGTCCATTCCCACTCCGTCGTCCTCGATGCTGATCACGGCGTCGGTGCCCTCGTCGGCGGCAATGATCGTGACGCGACCGCCGTCGGCCTTGCCCGACAACCCGTGCCGGACGGCATTCTCCACCAGTGGCTGCAGCGCCAGAAACGGCAGCGCCACCCCGAGCACCTCGGGAGCCACCTGCAGGGTGACCTGCAGCGAATCGCCGAACCGGGCCCGTTCGAGCGTCAGGTACCGATCGATGTTGCGTAGTTCGTCGGCGAGCACGGTGAATTCTCCGGCGTTGCGGAAGGAGTACCGGGTGAAGTCGGCGAATTCGAGCACCAGTTCCCGTGCCCGATCCGGGTCGGTACGGACGAACGACGCGATGGTGCCCAGCGCGTTGTAGATGAAATGCGGGCTGATCTGGGCCCGGAGTGCACGCACCTCGGCTCGGTCCAACCGCGCCCGCGATGCGTCCAGTTCGGCGAGTTCGATCTGACCGAACGCGTAGCGCGCGACCTCCGCGATGGCCCCGAGCATGCCCGGCCCTGGTTCGGCCACCACCGCGGCACCGAGCACCCCCACCACCGGCGAATCCTCGTCGATCAACGGCTGCACCACCAGCGCTTTGACCTCGTGAATCGAGCCGAGCGGAAGCCGCACCAGCACGCGCCGCTGCCCATCGACCGCGCGTCTGGCCGCCTCCACGAACGCCGGCGTCAACTCCGGCCACGGCCCGTCCCAGGCCAGCAGCGACGCACTCGGATCGCAGATACCCAATGCATCCGCCCCGGTCAGGACTCTGAGATGGGGAGCAGCGGCGGCAGCCGAGCGGGCATCGAGACCGTTCCGCAGCGGCTTCGCCGCCAACGACGCGGTATGCAGGGTGGCGTGAACCGCACGCTCCTCTGGAGTGGTCAGATCGCGTCGGCCACGCAGGCTGATCAGCGCGATGGCGGTGACGATCGCCGCCACGATCACCGCCATCCACGCCAGTGCCGCGGTCATCGTGCGCAGGTCCCGGTGGTCGGAACGTTCAAGAAGCGCTCGACGAGCCAGTCGACGCCGATGGCGTTGGCGGCCAGATCCGCGTGCCCCTGCTCGGGTTCCGCACGCAGTTCCACGTCGTCGCCGAGTCCGCAGGCTTTCGCTACGGCGTCGCGAGTCCACTGCGGATCGATCAGGTCGTCGCGCTCGCCGACCAGAACGAACAGCGGAACATCGGTGCGGGACGTCGGCAGCGCCACCGATCTGAGCCAGTCCGTCATACGATTCGCGGCCCGGTCATCGGCCGGGACGGCATCGGCCGGATCGATGACGGCACCCGCGTCGGCCTTGGAGAAACCGAGCAGATCGCTGCACGCCGTCAGCGCGGTCACGTTGTCGGCAAAGGTGCCGCGGATGTAATCCGAGCGCTCGACGCTCGGATCCGTGACGTGCAGACCCTCGTAGAGAAACGGCACCAGCAACTGACGGGACAGGGTCTGTTCGGTGTCGGCTGCGAAGTACCGCGTCAGATCGGCTGCAGGCGACAGCGCGGCGACTCCGACCAGTTCCAAACCCTCGCCGTACTCCGCATTACGGTCGGCAGCGGCCCAGACTGCTTGTCCCCCTTGAGAAGTGCCGATGGCGCCCCATCGGGTTCCGACGTCGGGCACCACGGTACGCGCGGCGCGCACGGCATCGATGACGTCGTAGGCCGCAGCATCGATGTTCAGATACGCCGGATCTCCCGGAGTCCCCAGACCCTGGTAATCCGTCACCACCACGACGGTGCCGCGCTCGAGGAAGGGCGTCACCAGGCCGATGGTGCCCAACAGGTTCGGATACAGCGAGGGCGCACACTCGTCGGTGACACCGGTGGTACCGTGCCCGACCGAGACGATCGGCCAGCCACCGGCAGGCGCAGAACCCTTGGGCACGAACACCGTTGCCGATGTCTCGGTTCCGCCTCCGGTGACGCCGTCGGTGGTGCGGTAGACGATCTTCGTGGCGGATCCACCCAGGAAGGCGACACCGATATCGACCTGACCGAGCGGCATCGACGACACGATCGACCCGCGGTCGGAGCCCTCGGGTGCCGGATTCGACGTGGGTGCGGGAGCCACGGGAGGCACGGCAGGCGAACTGCACGCGGCGAGGGCGAACACGAGTGCCGCGGCGGCCACCAGTCCGGTCGACCTCACTGTCTCAGCGCTCCCACTGTGTTCGTCGTCTACGTCGTGCGTCGTTCGATGCGTGCCTCGGCCGCGATCTCTTCCACGTCCAGACCATTCAACACTGCGCGTAGGGCTTCGTCGTCCAACTCCCCCGAGTCGCGGGCGGCGATCAGTGCGGCCCGCTGCGCGACCAGGACATTGTGCCGCAGGGTGTCGAACAGCGCGCCGGCCGCCGCGATTCGCTTCTCGCGGTCCTCGGTCTCGTCCGCGTCCATCCGGGCTCGCACCGACCGCCGCACGCGCGCGATCACCTCGGCTACCCGGTCACTGTCGACGCCGGAGATGCCGTCCTTCGCGGCCCGCTCGAGGTAGGTCTCGGCAGCCGTGCGGGCGATGGCCTGCGAGAGCAATCGTTGGTTGTCGTTGCGTTGCTGCTCGAGTGGATCGGCGACGTCCAACCGCCGAATCAGGAGCGGGAGCGTCAGGCCCTGCAACAGCAACGTTCCGACTGCGACGACGAACGCGACGGCTTGAATCACCGCCCGCCCGGGAAATTCGTCGCCGAGAACGGTGGTGAACGGAACACCCGCGGCTGCGGCGAGAGTCACCACCCCGCGCATCCCGGCCCACGACAGCACCAGGTTCTGCTGCCACGTCAGGCCGTCGGCCACCCCCTCGCGGCGAAACACCGTGCGAAAGAGCAGGTTTCTCCCCGAGTTGAAGAAGATCCAGGCCGGACGAACGACGATGACCACGAGCAGCACCAGCAGCGCGTACCCGAAGATGTGATGCACCGGAAGACCCTCGCGCTGCACCTCGGAGATGACAAACTTCAGCTGTAAACCCATGTACGCGAACACGAATGCTTCCAGCAGCAGGTCCACCGTGGGCCACACCTGGCGCTCCTGCACCCGGGTCGAGACCGACACGTCGGCCGTGACACGGCCCAGTACGAACCCCGCGGTGACGACGGCCAACACGCCGGACGCGTGAATCTCTTCCGCTGCCAGATAGGCCGCGAACGGCAGGACGAGTCCGAGCACCGTCTCGAGCGCCGAATCGGCGATCCGGTTTCGCACGAAACGAACGATGCGCGAGAGGACGAATCCGACGAGCACGCCGCCGACGATCTCGTACAGAAAGAACAGGACCGGTGAGCCGAGTTCGATGCGACTGCCCGTCACCGACGCAACGGTCAAGGTGAACAGGGTCAACGCAGCCGCGTCGTTCACCAGGCTCTCCCCGGTGAGGATGGCCATCATTCTCGCGGGCAGGCCGAGCTTGCGGCCGACGGCGATCGCAGAGACCGCGTCGGGTGGGGCCACGACGGCACCGAGCACGAGGGCCGCACCCAGAGTCAGCTCGGGAACGAGCAGGTTGGCGAAGTACCCGACGGCCACGGTCGTCACGATCACCATCACCAGACCGAGGCGCAGGATCTGGCCGATGTTGCGGCGAAAACTGACGAAGGAGTAGTTCAGCGCCGCGGAATACAGCAACGGCGGCAGCACGACACCGAGGATGAGCTGGGGCGAGAGACTGATGTGCGGTACGCCGGGCACGAACGATGCGATGGATCCGACGGTCACCAGAACGAGCGGGACCTGCAGGTCCAGACGCTTGGCGAATCCCGCGACCGCGATCGCGAAGATGACTACGAGAAGAAGTACCGGTCCGTCCACCCGCCCGATTCTGCCGCCCGCAGCGCCCTACGGCACCACCGACGACCCGAACACCGGGTGGACGGTCCGAATCGACCTACTTGTCCGGAATTGCCTTCTTGGCGGCTTCCTGCGCCTTGTCGATCTTGTCCGCGTACTTACCGCCGGTCTTGTTGTCGATGAAGTCCCCGGCCTTCTCCACGACGTCGTCGATCTTGTCCGCGTTCTCTGCCGCAAGGTTCTTGCCCTTGTCGACCATGCCCTTCAAATTGTCTGCGAAGCCCATGAAACTCTCCTGCCAGTCGGGTGAAACGGAACGCCTCCAGTCTACGTTTCGTTCTGTCCGTTACGCAGAGTCGTTCGATTACGCAGTACCGATCCGAATCGGTGGGCGACCTCGACGAGTGCGATACCGACAGCGCCGATGATCAACGCGCTCGTGGTGGCACCGACGTTCGAGGGATCGAGCTTGAAGAAGGTGCGGCAGAACGGGATTGCGAACAACAGCAGGTAGCCGCCGACGGATCCCGCGAGCAGCACCACCTTCCACCAGGTGTACGGCCGCGCGACGACGGCCAGGACCCACAACGCGATCATGATCAACGTGATCAGTGCGGTGGTGCTCGCCTGGGTCACCTGAGTCTCGGTGGCGTTCGGACCCGCGTAGGCCAGCAGATACGACACGAACGTGCACGAGCCGACGATCAACCCGGACGGAACGGCCAACCGCATCACCCGCGAGACGAACCCGCTGCGTGCCCGTTCGTTGTTGGGCGCGAGCGAGAGCACGAACGCCGGAATGCCGATGGTGAACCACGCGGCGATGGTCACGTGCCTCGGTAGGAAGGGATACGGAATCGGCTCGAAATGGAAGACCTGCGACAGCACTCCCGAGAGACCGATGAGAAACGCCAGCAACACCGAGTACACGGTCTTGGTCAGGAACAGGTTGGACACGCGCTCGATGTTGCCGATGACGCGTCGCCCCTCCCCCACCACATAGGGCAGGGTGGCGAACTTGTTGTCCAACAACACGATCTGCGCGACGGCACGCGTGGCCGCACTACCCGAGCCCATCGAGACACCGATATCGGCGTCCTTCAGTGCGAGCACATCGTTGACGCCGTCACCGGTCATCGCAACGGTATGACCTCGAGACTGCAACGCGCCCACCATCGCACGCTTCTGGTCCGGCCGAACGCGGCCGAACGTCGTCGAGTTCTGCACGGTGTCGGCCAGTAGCTCGGAATCCTCGGGCAGGTCACGTGCGTCGATCGGGGCGTCGCCACCGGGAAGTCCGAGCGAGCCGGCGACCGCGCCGACCGACACGGCGTTGTCCCCGGAAATGACCTTGACCTGAACGTGCTGACTTGCGAAGTACTCCAACGTGTCTCGGGCGTCCTCGCGCACCTTCTGCTCGAGAATCACCAGAGCCCGCGGGGTGACGACTCCCGGCGCCGCGGTGTCGTCGACGGCGAGGTCGCTGCTGGCGAGCAGCAGTACCCGGAGTCCCTTGGAGCCGGCATCTTCGGCCTGTCGAGCGGTCTCCGAGGTCGGGTCGAGCAACACGTCCGGGGCACCGAGCAGCCAGTTACCGTGCTCGCCGTACGACAGACCGCTCCACTTCTTGGCCGAGGAGAACGGAGCCACCGCGCTCTGCGTCCACCCCGGCGCGTCGGGGTACGCCTCGGCAACGGCCTGCACACTGGCATTGGGCCGCGGGTCGTCGTACGCCAGAGACGCCAATACTCTTGTCACCGAGTCGGAGTCGTGCTCGTCGATCAACACCAATTCCGAGAGCCGCATGCCGTTCTCGGTGAGAGTGCCGGTTTTGTCGGCGCACACCACGTCGACGCGCGCGAGCCCCTCGATGGCAGGCAATTCCTGCACCAGGCACTGCCGTTGCCCGAGCCTGATGACACCCACCGCGAACGCGATCGACGTCATCAGCACCAGACCCTCGGGGACCATCGGGACCAGCGCCGCGACCATACCGTTCAAGGCAGGCCGCAGAGCCTGCCCGCTGGAGAACAATTGGTTGTAGATGATCAGCGCCCCGGCCGGAATCATCAGGTACGTGATGAATTTCAGGATCTTGTCGATACCGCTGCGGAGCTCGGACTTGACCAGGGTGAACTTGCTGGCCTCTTCGGCGAGCTTGGCCGCATAGGCGTCGCGTCCGACCTTCGTTGCCCGGTAGGCCCCACTGCCCGAGACGACGAAGCTGCCCGAAAGTACCTGCGCTGCTTCGAGTTTGTGCACCGTATCGGCCTCACCGGTGAGCAGCGACTCGTCGATCTCCAGGCTTGCCGTCTCGATGACCTCGCCGTCGACGACGATCTGATCACCCGGTCCGAGTTCGACGATGTCACCGAGGACGACCTCGTCGGGCGGAATCTGTTGCGAGACACCGTCACGTCTCACCTGCGGCTTGTTCTGACCGACGATGGCCAGCCGATCCAGCGTGCGCTTCGCGCGGATCTCCTGAATGATTCCGATGCCACTGTTCGCGACGATCAACAGCCCGAACATGCCGTCGATCACCGAACCGGTCGAGAGCACGATGATCAGCAGCACCCCGAGAATTGCGTTGATTCGGGTGAACACATTGCCCCGGACGATGTCGCGAACCGAACGTGAAGCACGAGCGGGAACGTCGTTCGATTTCCCCTCGGCCCGCAGTGCGGCGACCTCCGCCTCGGTCAGCCCGGTGTCCCGCTGTGCATCGGCGTCGATAGACATGGGTGCAGCCTAGTGCGGCCTCAGCCCAGACGGGTCCACCAGCGATCGTCGTGCACGGCCCTCGTACCGTCGATGCGTTGACCCGGCATCGGTACCGCAACCTGCACTCCCACGTCCTGAGCGGCGGCGTGCAGCCGCACGATCGGTTCGGACCACGGATGGAACGCCAGGTTGAACGTCGCCCAGTGGATCGGCACGAAGATTCCCGACGGCGTCAGATCGACGTGCGCCGTGACAGCCTCCTCGGGATTCATGTGAATGTCCGGCCAGCGCACGTCGTAGGCCCCGACCGGAAGAAGCGTCAGGTCGAAGGGTCCGTACTTGCTGCCGATCTCGGCGAACTTCGGTGTGTAGCCGGTGTCGCCGCCGAAGAAGACACGTCGTACCGGACCGGCGAACGCCCAGGACGCCCACTGCGTCGAATCGCGAGTCAGGCCGCGTCCGGAGAAGTGACGAGCCTCGGTACACGTGACGGTGAGGCCACCGAGCGCCGTCTGTTCGTCCCAATCGAGTTCGATGATGCGCTCACCCGGCACCCGCCACTTGCGCAGGTGCGCGCCGATGCCCAGAGGCACGACGAAGGGAGCCGACTGCGTGCTCGCCAGCTTCTGCACCGTCGCCTTGTCGAGATGGTCGTAATGATCGTGAGAGATCACGATGGCGTCGACCCGAGGTAGGTCGGTCAACTCGACCGGCGTCGGATGCAGCCGTGCCGGGCCCACCACCGAGGACGGGGACACGCGATTGCTCCACACCGGATCGGCCAGAATGCGATACCCGTCGACCTCGACGAGCACACTCGAATGTCCGTACCAGGTGACCGCCAGCTCGCCCGCGTCCACCGGCGCGATCGGCGGTGCCAGTGGGATCGGCCGCTGCGGCCTGCCCTTACCTCGCTCGGTGAACAGCGAGACGAGCATGTTCTTCTGCCCCTTCTCGCCGCGGCCCGGGACGTAACTGGAGCTGGGGTCGGAGTTGTGGAATCGGCGGTCGCGGTAACGCGGGGACCCGGCCGCGTACGGAGTGATGTGCACTCTCCTGGCACCGATGGCCGACGGAAGACCCCACAGCGCACGCGCCAACCATGCCCCGCCCAACGCTGCGGTTGCTCCTGCTGCCAACTTCGTCTTCGTCACGGGCACCACAGTAGGCGGCGCCGACGTCTTCGCAGCTCACCCGTAGCCTTGCCGTAGAATATTCGCGTCGGTTTTGCTGCTAGAAGGGGAGACATTGAGTACCGAACAGCTCGAATTCCAGGCGGAGACGCGTCAGCTCCTGGATCTGATGGTGCACTCCATCTACTCCAACAAGGACAGCTTTCTCCGTGAACTGATCTCGAACTCCTCGGACGCGCTGGACAAGCTGCGCCTGGAGTCGTACCGCAACAAGGATCTGGACGTCGACGTCTCGGATCTGCACATCGAGATCGACATCGACTCCTCCGCTCGTACCCTCACCATCCGGGACAACGGCATCGGCATGTCGCGCTCGGAGGTCATCGACCTCATCGGCACACTCGCCAAGTCCGGCACCGCAGAAGTTCGCAAGAAGCTCAAGGAGGCCAAGGACGCCGCCGCCTCCGAGGAACTGATCGGCCAGTTCGGCATCGGCTTCTACTCCACGTTCATGGTGGCCGAGAAGGTCACGCTGCTCACCCGCAAGGCCGGCGAGAGCACCGCCACCAAGTGGGAGTCCACCGGCGAGGGCACCTACGAGATCACCGACGTCGACGACGCCCCGCAGGGTTCCTCGGTCACGCTGGCTCTCAAGCCGGCCGACGAGGAAGACCACCTCCACGACTACGCGTCCGAGCGCAAGATCAAGGAACTGGTCAAGAAGTACTCCGACTTCATCGCCTGGCCCATTCGCATCGACGTCGAGAAGCGCGTCAAGAGCGAAGAGGAAGGCGGCGAGGACACCGTCACGATCGAGACGGAAACGATCAACTCGCAGAAGGCGCTGTGGACCCGCTCCAAGGACGAGGTGTCCGAGGAGGAATACAAGGAGTTCTACAAGCACGTCAGCCACGCCTGGGACGAGCCGCTCGAGGTCATTCCGTTCAAGGCCGAGGGCACGTTCGAATACCAAGCGCTGCTGTTCATTCCGTCGCAGGCACCGTTCGACCTGTTCATGCGCGAGAGCAAGGCCGGCGTGCATCTGTACGTCAAGCGCGTGTTCATCATGGACGACTCGCAGGAACTGCTGCCCGAGTACCTGCGCTTCGTCAAGGGTGTCGTCGACGCAGCGGACCTCTCGCTCAACGTTTCTCGCGAGATCCTGCAGCAGGACCGGCAGATCCGCGCGATCCGTCGTCGCCTGACCAAGAAGGTGCTCTCCACGGTCAAGGAGCTGCAGAGCGAGCAGCCCGACAAGTACAAGACGCTGTGGTCGCAGTTCGGCACGGTCCTCAAGGAAGGCCTGATCTCCGACTCCGACAACCGCGAAACCCTGTTGGGCATCTCGTCGTTCGCGTCCACCCACTCCGAAGAGGGTCTGACGACCCTCGCCGAGTACGTGGACCGGATGAAGGACGGCCAGCAGCAGATCTACTACATGACGGGCGAATCGCGTCAGCAGATCGAGAGCTCGCCGCACATGGAGGCGTTCAAGGCTCGCGGGCTCGAGGTGCTGCTGCTCACCGATTCGGTCGACGAGGTGTGGGTCGGCAACGTCACCGACTTCGACGGAAAGTCGTTCCAGTCCATCGCCAAGGGCGAGGTGGACCTCGACACCGAAGAGGAGAAGAAGGAGTCCGAGGCCAAGCGCGAGGAGCAGGACAAGGAATTCGCCGACCTGCTCACCTGGCTGACCGAAACGCTCGGCGAGGACGTCAAGGAGGTACGTCTGTCGACGCGCCTGACGACGTCACCGGCCTGCGTCGTCGGCGACGAGTTCAGCTTCTCCCCGCAGCTCGAGAAGATGTACAAGGCCTCGGGCCAGTTCGTGCCGACCTCCAAGCGCATCCTCGAACTCAACCCGAACCACGACCTGGTGACGGGACTGAAGAAGGCCCGCGAGGATCGCAGCGACGATCCACACCTCGCCGAGACCGCCGAATTGCTCTATGCGACGGCACTTCTCGCCGAGGGAACCGAGCTGAAGGATCCGGCGAAGTTCTCCAAGTTGCTCGCCGATCGGTTGACGCGCACCATCTGAGTGGCTTCGCCCCATGTGAGTGGAACTTCGTAGCCTGCTACGAAGTTCCACTCACATGCTGGGTCACTGAGGCGGGAGAATGTGCTCCCCCGTCTTGTCGGTGCTCAGCGACAGCGAACTGATGTACTGCTTTTCTCCGTTGGGCCCCGGCACGTTGGACGCGATCATGTCGGGTCGCTCGAATTCCATGCCGCTGACGTGGCACATCACGAGCTCGTCGGACGGATTGCCGTGCTCGTCGAACATCGGCAGATCGATACCGTCGTCGGTGCGTCGCAGGTAGTACTTGCCCTTGGTCGCCACCGCCAGGATCGGCGGAAGCACCAGTGCGAGAACGAGAGCCACGATGGGCGAATACGGTTTGATCGCAGACCCGAATGCCCCGAAGAACACCAGAATCGACAGGATCGCCGATACCGCCATCGATCCGAAGCCGACCGGGTTGATGTTGTAGAGCATGCCGCGTCGGAACTCGGGCACCTTGGGCGAGAGCTTGAGGATGTACTTGTTGAACACGATGTCCGAGGCCACTACCGCGATCCACGCGATACCGCAGTTGGCGTAGAAGCCGAGGATGCTGTTGAGGAAGTCGAACATGTTGGCTTCCATCAGGATCAGCGCGATGGCCAGGTTGAACAGCACGAACACCATGCGGCCCGGATACGTCTTGGTGAGGCGGGTGTAGGAGTTGGTCCACGCCAGCGATCCCGAATAGGCGTTGGTCACGTTGATCTTGATCTGGCTGATGACGA
Organism: Rhodococcus sp. 05-2255-1e; assembly: GCF_002259025.1. NCBI lineage: Bacteria > Bacillati > Actinomycetota > Actinomycetes > Mycobacteriales > Nocardiaceae > Rhodococcus > Rhodococcus sp. 05-2255-1e. Next base: position 169,733 of record NZ_NOZE01000003.1, read on the forward strand.
CCAGGATCACCGCGAGGGTCATGGCGAGCCAGCCCGGCATGAAGTTCTCGTAGATCTCCAGGAACTGGTGCACCGGCTCGTTGGCGATGCTGGATCCGTCGACGACGTTGGCGATCAGGTACACGGCGAGGAAGAGACCAACGACCTGCTTGAGGGCACCGAAGATGACCCACCCCGGTCCGGCGAGAAGTACTGCCGTCCACCAGCGTCGGGAATTCTCGGGAGTCTTGGGCGGCATGAAACGCAGGTAGTCGATCTGCTCGGCGATCTGCGCGATGAGCGAAAGACACACGCCTGCGGCGAGCATCACCGACCCGACGTTGACGCCCTTGCCGTCGGCCCCGTCCTGACCACCGTAGGCGAAGAACTCACCCACCGAGTCGGGATTGCTGATCACCAGGTACACGAACGGCAGCACCATCAGAACGAGCCACAGCGGGGTGGTCCAGACCTGAAGTTTGGCAAGGGCTTTCATGCCGTAGATGACCAGCGGGATCACCATGATGGTCGAGACCGCGTACCCGATGGGCAACGGGATGCTCAGCCCCAGTTCGAGTCCCTGCGCCATGATCGAACCTTCGAGCGCGAAGAAGATGAACGTGAACGTCGCGAAGATGACGTTGGTGACGACCGATCCGTAGTAGCCGAAACCGCTTCCACGCGTGATCAAGTCGAGGTCGATGTTGTAACGGGCCGCGTAGTAGGCAAGCGGAAGGCCGGTCAGGAAGATGACGACGGCGAACACCAGAATGCCCCACAGTGCATTGCCGGTTCCGTACGAGATTCCGATATTGGCACCGATGGCGAAATCCGCGAGATAGGCGATGCCGCCGAGCGCGGACGTCGCGACAACACCGGTCCCCCACTTACGGTAGCTACGCGGCGCGAAGCGCAGCGTGTAGTCCTCGAGCGTCTCTTTCAGCGCGGTGTCTGTCGGCGCTGGCTGTACGGCGGTCATGGATCAACAACGTAGAACCGCCACGTTGCCGACGTGTCTTGCGCCGATGTAGCTGGTGTTACTCAATCCGGCGATTCGGACATACGCCTCGGACACCCATCCACCGGGCGGTGTCAGGCAGCTGTGCGGGCCGCCAGTAGCGAGAAGTTCGACAGTTCGGCGCGCAGCATGTTCATCGCCCGGTGCTGGGCCACCCGCACTGCACCGGCCGTCATTCCCAGAGCTTCGCCGGTCTGCGGTGCGGTCAGGCCCCACACCACTCGCATCAGGATGATCTTGCTGTACTTCGGGGGCAGGGTGTTCATCAGGGCCTGCGCATGGGAGCGGAGTTCGTCGCCAAGCGCGACCTGCTCGGGACCGTCCTCACCCGACACCTCCTCGGGCAGCTCGGCCGTCGAGAACGTCTGCCGCAGAGCCGATCGTCGGCCGGCATCGGCCAGTTTGTGAGCAGCGATTCCGTAGACGAATGCCATGAACGGTTTGCCCATGTCGCGGTACTTGGGAATTGCGGTGACCAGAGCGAGGCAGACGTCCTGCACCACGTCGTCGGCCGCGACATCGAGATTGCCGATTCGAGAGGCGCAGTACCGGCGAATCGGAGGCTGGATCAACACCAGTACGCGTTCGAGTGCGGCGCGGTCACCCGCGACGGCCCGCGGTACGACGTCTTCGAGCGTGTCCATGGAAGTGCTCATGGCCGATCTCCTTCTTGGCAACGCGCGCCCTCACCTGAACGCTCACCAGTACTTCGAGGCAGCCGACCGTTCGGCTTGGTCGGATCGGCTACCACAATCGAGAAGAATGTGACTCAGGTAACACGGCGTGTCGTCCGAGCGACGTACCGGACAACATCCACGTCGCGTCACGTGACCCTGACACCGCGGAGCGCACATGAGTACGAGTGAGCAGAACCACCTGGTCGGTCGCCGGAGCACCGTCGCCGCAGGGGACGGCACCACGCTCGCAGTGCGCGAGTTCGGACGGCCCGATGCGGCTCTGACCGTGGTGTTCGTCCATGGACACTGCCTGCGGATGCAGTCGTGGACCGAGCTGCGCACCCACGTCGAGGATGTCTGGGGCGAGGACACGCGAATCGTTCTGTACGACCACCGCGGCCACGGCGAATCCGGTGCCGCAACGCCCGACAGCTGCACCATCGATCAGCTCGGCGAGGACCTGGCCGACGTGATCCGCGCTGTCGTCCCGGTCGGGCCGTTCGTTCTGATCGGCCACTCGATGGGCGGCATGACGGCGCTCTCCTACGCGCGTCAGTACCCGGATGCCGTCGGCTCGCGCCTCGTCGGGGTCGGGTTGATCGCGACGTCCGCAGGCGGGATCACCGACGACGGGCTCGGTCGCTGCCTCGCGCATCCGGCCGTGTCGGCGTTTCAGGCAGCTGTTCGACGGGCCCCTCGATTGATGTCGGGTGCCAAGAGGCTCAGTCGCGGGGTGTGCGCGCCCATCGTCAGGACGGCGGGATGCGGCTCCCACAAAGTCAGCCCGCGGGTGGTCACGCTGGCGACGGCGATGCTCGGCGACACGTCCATCGTGACGATGGCCGGCTTCCTCGGCGCGTTCCGCGGACTCGACGAGGTGGCCGGTCTGGCCGCGCTGGCCTCGATTCCCACGCTGGTGCTGTGCGGTTCGGACGACCTGATGACGCCGATGCGACACTCGGAAACCCTTGCATCCCACCTGCCCGATGCACGGTTGGTACGTATCGCGCAGGCCGGACACATGGTGATTCTCGAACGAGCACACGAGGTGGCGGACGCCATCGTCGAACTCGTGACGGCAGCTCGGAGAGCTCACGTGGGGGATCTCGCCTTGGCTCGCTAGACCTTTCGACGACTGTGGCCCGCACCGGATATCCGATGCGGGCCACAGCACTGTTGTCGAGGCAGTTTTACTTTTTCACTGCGGGAGGAGCGTTGAGCAGCTGGATGAACTGTCCGGCGTTACCGATGACTGCGCCGAGGCCACCGGCAGAGGTGCCGGCGAGCGATCCGATGGCACCGAGGGCGATTGCGCCGATGACGCAGCCGCCGATGGGGCCTGCTCCGAGAAGAGTCGCGACCGGTGCGGTCACGACGACTCCGGTGATGATTCCGAGGATGCATCCGCCGACGATTCCGGTTGCAGCACCGAGGAATCCACCGACGGAGGCGGTGAGGCTGAGGTTGTCCTTGACGCCTGCGACTGCGGCGGGCAGGTCGACCTGCTGCAGGCCGGGAAGGGAGGTGGAGACCGGGGTTGCCGCGGCAGGCGAGACATCAGCGGTCAGAGTGGCGTGGTTGCCGTCGATGTCGGCAGCGACGGGGTGCGAGAATCCGTCGGCGGCGATGGCGAGCGGTACGGAGTCGACGAGTGCGCCGTTGGCGTCACGGACGACCAGGTGGTTGTCTTCGTTGCTCAGGGTGCCGGCCGTCGTGTCGACGAGGACCTGGTTGCCGGCCTGGGTGACGTTCCACCCGACGGCAGCGGCGGGAGCCGGTGCCGGATCCGCATAGGCGGTGCCCATGGCGGTCGTCATCGCTGCAATGACCAATGCGGACGTTGCCGCGAATCGAGTCAGCTTCATGTTCCTCAGTCTTTCGTCGTGTCCATCTCTCGATACCGAGCAGCGAAAAGCTATGGGCACAACGAGCGTGAAGGGCGAACCGAAGATGAACGAGAGGGGTCGAACCGAACAACGATCGATCGCATCAACGCGAAAGGGACAGAACGACTTTCATCGACCGATCGGTTCGTAAAGGACGCGCAGGGTTTGCCCCTACTTACCGAAAAGACCAGGCTTGTTGCTGCCTCCGTGGCCCACTCCGAAGTCGTAGGCGGACTCGGCGTGCTCGTGCTCGTCCAGGCCGTCGGCCTCGTGCTGCGCGTCGGCGCGCACGCCCATGACGGCCTTGATTGCGAACGCGATAGCGGTGGTGACGACTGCCGTGTACGCGAACACCGCCACGACGGCGATGGCTTGCACCCAGAGTTGATGCAGACCGCCGCCGTACAACAAACCGTCCTTGCCCGCCGGCATCTGCGCACTGGCGACGAGTCCGATCATCAGCGTTCCGACGACACCGCCGACGAGATGCACACCGACGACGTCGAGTGAATCGTCGTAGCCGAAGCGATATTTGAGGCCGATCGCCAACGCGCACAACGCACCCGAGACGATGCCGATCGCGGCTGCACCGATCGGTGTGACGGCAGTACACGACGGCGTGATCGCGACGAGTCCGGCCACCACTCCGGACGCCGCGCCGAACGACGTCGCGTGCCCGTCCCGCCATTTCTCGACGACGAGCCACGCCGCCATCGACAGCGCGCCCGCGCCCATCGTGTTCACCAGCGCCACTGCGGCGACGCCGTCGGCCGCCAACGACGAGCCCGCGTTGAAACCGAACCAGCCGAACCAGAGCAGTCCGGCTCCGAGCATGACGGCCGGAAGATTGTGCGGACGCATGGGATCTCGCGGCCACCCGCTCCGCTTGCCGACCACGAGGGCCAGCACCAGCCCGGCCACACCCGCGTTGATCTCCACGGCCGTGCCACCGGCGAAGTCGATCGCGCCGAGCCTGTTGGTGATCCACCCGCCGAACTCACTGGTGAGCCCGTCGAGCGAGAAAACCCAGTGCGCCACAGGGAAATACACCAGCGTGGACCACAGGGCCGCGAACAGCACCCACGGCACGAACCGCATCCGGTCTGCGACGGCACCCGAGATCAGCGCGACCGTCACCATGGCGAATCCCGCTTGGAATGCCGCGAACACCAACGCCGGAACGGTTCCCACCAACGGAATCGACACCGTGCCCGCCGCCGAGGTGTACACGCCGCCGAGCAAACCCTCGAAACCGGCGTACTGCAACGGGTTTCCGATCCAACCGCCGATCACGTTGTCGCCGAACACCATCGAGAACCCGAACGCCAACCACAGCAGCCATACGACGGCGATGGCCGACAGGCTCATCATCATCATGTTCAGCACGCTCTTCGAGCGCACCATGCCGCCGTAGAAGAAGGCCAAGCCCGGCGTCATCAGCAAGACCAGCGCGGTGCTCGCCAGCAACCAGGCCGTGTCGCCCGCGTCGGGCGCTCCGTTGATCACTTGCCCACGAATCTCGGTGCGCGCTTCTCGGCTCTCGCGCGGCGCGCTTCCTTCATGTCCGCACTGCTCCACGCGGCCTCGAATGCCGCGCGCTGTGCGGGCGTCGGATCGTCGTGCGCGCCGTCGTCGTTGAACACCAGCTTGAGGTGTCGCAGCGCCAGGGGTGCAAGGGCAGTGATCGAGTGCGCCCACTGCACGGCAACATCGCGATCGCCGAGCTTGTTGGCCAGACCGCACGTATACGCCTGATCGGCGTGCACTCGTTCGCCGCCGAGCAGGATCGTGCGCGCCACGCCGCCGCCGGCCAACGCCGCCAGCCGCTTGATCGTCCAGTTGCTCACTGCGATTCCGAGACGCGTGGAGGGAATCTCGAAGAATGCCTCGGGTGCGACCACCCGCAGGTCGCAGGCAATGGCCAGTTGCGTCCCCGCTCCGACGGCAGGCCCGTTGATCGCCGCCACGACGGGAACGGACACTCGCTCGATGGCGTTGAGCATGCCTTCCAGCGTCTCGCCGAACGCGTCGGGAAACGCATCTCCGGTCAGGTCGGCACCGGCGCAGAAGCTGCTGCCCTGTCCGGTGATCACCACGACCCGCGCGCCGTCGGCATCCGCCTGCTCGACTTCGCGTCGTAGCGCGACACAGAGATCCGTGCTCAGCGCATTGCGCTTGTCCGGTCGCTGCAATTCCAGGATGACGACATCGCCGTCACGAGTGTGTCCGATCACGCCGAGCAGGTTACCGGCTGGTAGCGGCGGTCACGGGGCGGGGCCTGATCTACTGATACTCGTGATCGACACTCGGGTTGCTGTCATCGGTGCCGGCCAGGCCGGGCTCTCGGCCGGCTACCACCTCCGGCGGGCCGGACTTGCCGCAGGTGCGGGCTTCGTCATGCTCGACCGCTCCCCCGGACCCGGCGGTGCCTGGCAGTTCCGGTGGCCGTCGCTGACGCTCAGCACCGTCAACGGCGTGCACGATCTGCCCGGGATGCCGTTCGCCGACACGCTGGGAGACGAGCCACCCGAATCCATCGCGGCAGCCGACGCGGTTCCCCGCTACTACCGCGCGTACGAGGAACGGTTCGAACTGCATGTCCGACGCCCCGTCACGGTGACCGTCGTGTGCGACCGCGAACCACTCTTTCGGGTCGAGGCCGGGGACACGGTCGTCATGGCCGAGGGCCTCATCAATGCGACCGGAACGTGGGAGAAGCCGTTCGTTCCGCACTACGACGGAGCCGAGTCCTTCACCGGTAGACAACTGCACACCAAGGACTACCGAACCGCGGACGAGTTCGCCGGCAAACACGTCGTCGTGGTCGGCGGCGGAATCTCGGCCGTGCAGCTACTCGACGAGATCTCGCAGGTGACCACCACGACGTGGGTCACGCGTCGACCACCGGTGTTCCGGGACAGCCAGTTCGACCACGACGCCGGACGCAAAGCCGTCGCCATGGTCGAGGATCGGGTGCGTGCGGGCCTGCCGCCGGGCTCGGTCGTCTCGGTGACCGGCCTGTTGCTCACCCCGTCGCTGGCTGCCGCACGTGAGCGTGGCGCTCTCGAACGCAAGCCGATGTTCTCCTCGATCACCGCCGATTCCGTTGTCTGGGAGGACGGTTCGACCCAGCACGCCGACGTGATCCTGTGGGCCACCGGATTCCGCAGCGCCCTCGATCACCTCGCGCCGCTGCGACTGCGCGGGCACGGCGGCGGAATCGTCATGGACGGCAGGCTGACCACCCGGGTGGCCGCGAACCATCGCGTCCACCTGCTGGGGTACGGCCCGTCCGCGAGCACGATCGGGGCGAACCGGGCCGGGCGAGCAGCGGTGACGGAGTTGCTCGAGACTCTGGGTTAACCCAGCTGCTCGACGACGAACTTGGCCAGGGAGCCGAGACGCGCACGGTCCGGCATCGACGTCGGAACGCCCAACGCATCCAACGGGGCCGACGTCACCGGCCCCACGCAGATCGCGGCGACGGGGCCCCGAAGTGCGGCGAGGAAGGCGTCGAGCATGCCGTTGTCCTTGGCCGTCGACAGCAGGGAGGCGACGGCGGGAGCGCTCGTGAACGTCACTGCGTCCACTCGATGCTCGATGATCTGTGCCAACAAGTCGATGAGCGGGGCCTGATCGACGGGGCGGATCCAGCGGTATACCGGGATCGGTCTTACATGCGCACCGAGTTCGCTCAGAGCATCGCTCAGATGAATCGTCGGTTCCCATTCGGTGATGACGCCGTGCAGTTGGACGGCAATGTCGGCACCGGAAATACCCTGGGCAGCAAGGTGATCGGCGACTTCCTGCGATGCTTCGGTGGCGGGCGACCATTCCTCACGCAGCTCGGCTCCGCGAATCGCACCACGCGCTTTCGGCCCGCGGGCAATGATGCGCGTGTGCCCGAGCGCTGCCAGGAGGTCGTCGCGCACACCCCATTCGGCCGCCGCGTCGAGCCAGCCACGGAAGCCGATACCGGTGCTGATCACCACGATCTTCGGGGGACGATCGACAATGCCTTCGGTAGCCGACTTCAGCTCCGAGTCGTCGATCAGGGGTAGAACATGAATCGCCGCGGCGTGAACGATGTTCGCGCCGCGGCGTTCGAGCATGGTGGCCAATTCGTCTGCACGCCGCTCGGCGGTGAGGGCAACGGTCTTGCCTGCGAGCGGTTCCGACATGGGTACAGACTAGGCCCCCATGTGCGCGCTGTGCCCGCGGTCGTTGCGCAGGCTCCACTCCGGACTTCGTAGTCCACTACGAAGTTCCACTCACATGGCGGGTCAGCTGCTGAACTTGTCCGGGTCCGGGCCGGTGCGGCCGTCGGCGGTGTCCAGAGCGTTGATCTGCTGAATCTCGTCGTTGCTCAGCTCGAAGCCGAACACGTCGAAGTTGCTCGCGATCCGCTCCGGGGTGACCGACTTGGGGATCACGACGTTGCCGAGCTGGATGTGCCAGCGCAGAATCACCTGCGCCGGGGTGACGCCGTGTGCCTCGGCGATGGGCGCAAAGGCCGGATCGTCCAGAACGGTGCCGGAGCCGAGCGGGCTCCACGCCTCGGTGGCGATGCCCTTCGAGGTATGGAAAGCGCGCAGTTCTTCCTGGATGAAGCGCGGATGCAGCTCGATCTGGTTGACCGACGGGACCTCACCGACTGCGTCCATCAGCTTCTCGAGCGTGGGGATGGTGAAGTTGGAGACGCCGATCGAACCGATGCGGCCGTCCGACTTCAGCTTCTGGAACGCCTTGAACGTGTCGATGTACTTGTCGCGATCGAGCTGCTGCCAGTGAATCAGGTACAGGTCGAGGTACTCGAGGCCCAGACGATCCATGCTGGCGTCGAAGGCCTTCAAGGTGGAGTCGTAGCCCTGATCGTCGTTCCACAGCTTGGTGGTGACGAACAGTTCGTCGCGCGCGATGCCGGACTCCGCGATGGCCTTGCCGGTGCCGGCCTCGTTCTCGTACACCTTTGCGGTATCGATGCTGCGGTATCCGACCTTCAGCGCCTCGGACACGGCGGCCTGGGCACCGTCGTCGGGAACCTGCCACACACCGAACCCGAGCTGGGGAATCGACGTGCCGTCGTTGAGCACGATGGTCGGGACAGTACTGGTCTCGGCTGAATACGTCATACGAATGCCAACGGACGGCGCTGTGAATCTGTTCCCGGTCCCGGGGATACTGGTCCGGTGACTGCCACGCTCCGCATCGACGATCTGGCCGCCTTTCACGGCGATCGAACCCTGTTCTCCGGCCTCGATCTGACGGTGACCGAGGGTGATGTGATCGGGTTGGTCGGTGCGAACGGTGCCGGTAAATCGACGCTGTTGACGCTGCTGGCGGGCGTGGGAACGGCCGATCACGAGGGTGAGATCTACACCAGCCCGCCCGACGCAACCGTCGGTTATCTGGCGCAGGAGCCCGAGCGCATCGCCGGGGAGACGGTGTTGGATTTCCTCGGCCGGCGGACCGGGGTCACTTCGGCCGAAGCTTCCATGAACGCAGCCGCCGAGGCGTTGGGTGGCAGCGACTCCGGTCACTCCGCAGGCTCCGCTCCTGCCGACGAGGACCTCTACACCCCGGCGCTGGAGAGGTGGCTCGCCCTCGGCGGTGCCGACCTGGCGGAGCGGACGGCGAAGGTACTCGCGGATCTGGGCCTGGATGTCGACGGCAGCGCATTCATGACGGATCTATCGGGCGGGCAGGCCGCCCGAGCCGGGCTCGCCGCGATTCTCCTTGCGCGTTACGACATTCTTCTGCTCGACGAGCCCACCAACGACGTGGACCTCGCAGGCCTCGAGCAACTCGAACAATTCGTCGTCGCGACGCGGGCGGCCATCATCGTCGTCAGTCACGATCGCGAGTTTCTGGCGCGGACGGTGACCGGTGTCGTCGAGCTCGATCGAGCGCAGCGTCGCATCGATGTGTACGACGGCAGCTACCAGTCCTATCTCGCGGAACGAGAAATTGCGCGCCAGCATGCACGGGAGAAGTACGACGAGTTCGCAGACACCAAGTCGGCGTTGGAGTCTCGCGCGCAGATGCAGCGGAACTGGATGGAATCGGGCGTCCGCAATGCGCGACGCAAGGCCACCGACAACGACAAGATCGCCCGCAAGACCCGCGCCGAGTCGACCGAAAAGCAAGCCGCGAAAGCTCGTCAGACACAGCGCCGCATCGAGCGACTCGAGGTGGTCGAGGAACCCCGTAAGGAATGGGAACTGCGGATGGAGATCGCGGCGGCTCCTCGCAGCGGGACCGTTGTCGCGGTGTTGGGCGGAGCCGTCGTTCGCCGATCGGAGTTCACCTTCGGTCCGGTGACGACGCAGATCGAGTGGGGCGATCGAATCCTCATCACCGGGCCCAATGGCTCCGGCAAAACGACGCTGCTCTCGGTACTGCTGGGTCGGTTGGACCCGGACGAGGGAACGGCCTCATTGGGTTCGGGTGTGGCGATCGGTGAAATCGATCAGGCGCGAGCATATTTCGTCGGTGACGGCACGGTGTCCGACGCGTTGAGTGCAGCAGTTCCCGAGTGGCCCGACGCCGAGGTGCGCACCCTGCTCGCCAAGTTCGGGCTGCGCGGCGACGACGCGCTGCGGCCGGCGGCGTCCCTGTCGCCGGGTGAGCGAACCCGTGCGGCACTCGCATTGCTACAGGCCCGCGGCGTGAACCTGCTGGTGCTGGACGAGCCCACCAACCACCTCGACCTGCCCGCCATCGAACAACTCGAACGCGCGATGGAGAACTTCGAGGGCACCCTGCTGCTGGTGACGCACGATCGCCGCATGCTCGACACCGTTCGCAGCACTCGTCACTGGACGATGAACGATGGGAAGCTGAGCGAGAAGTAGGTCGCGCTGAATCGGGTGCAGCTGAGCGCGGCTAGCTGCACCCGATTTTCGTCAACTGAGAAGAATTTCGTTCACCTCGGCGGCGGGAAGCATCGGCAACGTGTGATGCGTGGCTCCGTCGAGTATCACGGTCCGCGCTGCAGGCAGGACGGTTCGGACCGCCGATTCGATCCGAGCGGCATTGTGCACCTTGCCATTCCCTGCCAGTACCACGGTTGTCGCTACACCGAAGTTCGCGAACGCAGCAGGTTTCGGCCGTTTCGGAACAGTGGTTTTTGTGGTCGGGGCGTGCGCGGCCCCCAGAGCGAGAGTGTCGAGCCAATCCGAATCCAACTGCGCGTCATCGGTTTCCCATCGGACGAAAGCACGCTGCCGTTTCTCGTTGGGAGACAGCAGTATCGGTAGGGCGTGCAGCAGGTAGCGCGGACTCATGGAGCCGAAGCATGCGTTGGGATCGAGTAGCGTCAGCGCATCGACGCGGCTCTCGTTGCGCAAGGTGTACGCCAGAGCGATCATCGCGCCGTAGGAATGACCGCACAGTGCCACAGCTCGAAGGCCCAGTTCATCCAGCACCGCCGTCACCCAGTTCAGCAGCTTGTCCACGGAGTCGACGGACTGCTCACCGGGAACACTGCGGCCGACGTCGCCCATGAGGTCGACCGCGTACACCCGATATCGCTGCGAGAGCGCCTCGACGTTGGCGAACCACACGGTGGACGTGGCACCCGCCCCAGGGAGCAGCACCAGCGCCGGACCGTCGACGGGTCCGCAGGCGTTGATTCGAGTGGTGCCGTGCACCGTGTTCGCGTCGATGGCTTGGGTATCCGCCGGCCACTTCTGCAGCACCCGGTCGTAGGCGGAGAAGAATTCGTCCAGCGTCACTGCAACCCTCCATCTTCTCGATGATCGAGATAGTAGACAATGGAGAGACATCTCGTCCAGCATCTCCCGAGGGATCAGCACATGACCGAGCCCGCCTCCACCGTCCATCAGCTACGCGCGCTGACGGTCGACCTCGATCTTCTGGGCGCAGAATTCGCGCAGAGACATGCGCTCCACCCGACGGACATCCGGGCGCTGATCTGTCTCCTCGACGCGGACCGAGCCGGAACGCGCGCTACCCCCGGTTGGCTAGGAACCCAGCTGGGCCTGGAATCCGCGTCGGTCACGGCCCTGATCGATCGAATGACCAAGCGTGAACTGGTGTTACGCGAACCCGACCCGTCCGACCGCAGGCGAGTACTGCTGCGCGTGACTGCGCACGCGTCGGAACTCGGGACAACGTTCTTCGGCCCCGTCATCGGCCAGGCCGTCGACGAGCTCGCCCGCTTCACGCCAGAGCAGCGGGCAACGATCGATGAGTTTCTGACCACGATGCGCGCCATCGTCGCCTCCGCTCGGGAGCAGCAGACACCGTAGACAAATCAGCAGTTTTGTTATTAACGGTTGACACATCGTTGGGTTTATACAACACTTCATTGTCATGAGCCCCGTCAAGCGCGGTACCGCGCTCCCGATCTACAACAGGGTGGGTGTTCTGCGGGCAGAACGAAAGATGAGCCGCGCGCAACTGGCCGAACTCGTCGAAGTGAATCCCCAGACGGTGGGAGCCCTCGAACGAGGCGACCACTACCCGAGCTTGGACCTCGCGATGCGCATCTGCGACGTCTTCGATCTGCCGATCGAAGCAGTGTTCTCGCGCACCGAACTCGGACCACTGTCGGCAGAACTCTTCCGAAGGGAGAAGGATCGATGACTACGCCCGGCTCCGACATCCTCACCCGTTATCAGGCGTATCGCACACGGCGATTCCTCGAGAACGACGCCAAGACACGGCATTGGCTACCCGCCTGGCGGACCCAGCATCGACGCCGAATCCTCGTTGTCGCTGTGGCTGTACTCCTCTGCACATTTTTCGTCGTCAGTATCGGCAGCCTGTTCTCGAAGTGGTTCGCGATCGGATGGATACCGGCCGCCCTCCTTTTCATACCGGTGTGGACTGTTCTCCAGACGGTCTCGGGCCGGCACGGAGACGCACCGGTAGGAGCACTCGACGAGTGGGAAGTGCAGCAGCGCAACGAAGCTCGATCCATCGGCCTCACCGTCACGCAGACCCTGGTGATGGCGGCGGCGTTCGCGTCCATCTTCCTGTCCACGGCGAACGACGAGATGCCGCGCCTGGCGTACGCAGGCGGCGGATGGACTCTCGCCGCACTGATGACCGGCATCTGCTCCCCCGCAATGATTCTCGCGTGGATAACCCCTGACCCCGAACCAGAAGACACCGAAGAGTTCGACCAGCAGTAACGACCGAAAGGGCACCATGAGCACCCTCACGATCGACTCCGTCTCCAAGAGATACGGCGACAAGATCGCCCTCGACAACCTGAGTTTCGACGTCCGGCCGGGCGAACTGTTCGGCTTCGTCGGCAGCAACGGCGCGGGCAAGACCACCACGATGCGCATCGCGCTGGGCGTGCTGTCGGCAGATTCCGGCCAGGTTCTGTTGGGCGGCAAGCCCGTCGACCTCGATGTTCGCCGCACCATCGGTTACATGCCGGAGGAACGCGGGCTGTACCCCAAGATGAAGGTCGGCCCGCAATTGGCGTACATGGCCGAGCTGCACGGCCTCTCGTCGAAGGATGCCGAAGCCGCGGTGATTCGCTGGACCGAACGTCTCGGCATCGACGAGCGAGTGAACGACACCGTCGACGCTTTGAGCCTGGGAAATCAGCAGCGCGTGCAGTTGGCAGCAGCGCTGGTGCACGACCCCGCAGTGCTCGTGCTGGACGAACCGTTCTCCGGCCTCGACCCGATCGCCGTCGACGTCATGAGCGAAGTTCTCCGCGAAAAGGCCGCTGCCGGAGTGCCGGTGGTGTTCTCGAGCCACCAACTCGATCTGGTGCAACGCCTGTGCGACCGCGTCGGCATCATCGCCGCCGGCTCGATGAAAGCCGTCGGTACCGTCGACGAACTACGCGGATCAGGAGATTCGCACCTGCACGTCCACGCACCGAACGCTGCGCCCGGATGGGCGTCGGGCATCGCCGGAGTGAGCACACTCGGGCACAGCGACGGCATCACCGTTCTCGGGCTGGCACCGGGAGCCGATGATCAAGAAGTCCTGCGGGCCGCGCTCGCGACCGGACCGGTACACGAATTCTCCATCCAGAAACCTTCCCTGAGCGACCTGTTCCGAGAGGCGGTAGTGGCATGAGCTCCCAACTGAACTCCTTCAGCGCAGTGTCCTTGATAGCCAAGCGCGAGTTCACCGTTCAGGTGATGAAGAAGAGCTTCGTCATCAGCAACGTGATCATCCTGGCCGTCATCGTCGGCGGCATCATCGCATTCTCGATCTTCTCCGGCAGCGGTGACGAAGAGCGCGACGTCATCGGCGTCGCCGGGGACCAGTCCATTGCAACGGTATTGGAGGCGACCGGCGACGCCGTCGGTAGCCCCGTCGAAGTCCGTGACGTTGCCGACGCGGCGGCCGCGCGCAGTGGCGTCGAATCCGGGGATCTCGATGTGGCGCTGGTTCCCGACGGCACTGCGGGCGCGTACACCGCCGTCACCGAGTCCGATCTGACCGGCACGTTGCGCGCCGTCGTCGAAGGCAGTGTCGCGACGCAGGCCACGAATGCTGCACTGGCGCAACAGGGTGTCGACCAGAACGAGCTCAGGGCAGCGACGAGTGCCGCGACGGTCACCGTCGACGCGATCGATCCGCCCGACCCCGAGGCCGGTCAGCGGACAGCCCTGGCCCTGTCGGCCGTGTTCCTGTTGTACGCACAGATCATCGGCTTCGGCATGTACGTCGCGATGGGCGTCGTCGAAGAAAAGTCCTCGCGCGTGGTCGAACTGCTGCTCTCCACCGTTCGCCCCCTGCAGTTGCTCTGGGGCAAGATTCTGGGCATCGGTGCGGTCGGCATCCTGCAGCTCGCTCTGTACGGAATTGCCGGTGTGGGAGCAGGATTGGGCACAGGCGTACTCACCGTCACCGGTGCCGCGGTGAGTGTCTTCGCGGCCACACTCGCGTGGTTCATTCTCGGCTTCGCGTTCTTCGCGGTGCTCTACGCAGCGGGCGGATCCATGGTCTCGCGGCAGGAGGACGTGAACTCGACGACCATGCCACTGCTGATCCTGATCATGGCCATGTTCTTCGCGGCCTTCTATTCCGTCAGCGATCCGGAGAGCACTCTCGCCAACACGCTGAGCTGGATCCCGCCGTTCTCGGCGATCATGATGCCGCTGCGCATCGCCGCGGGCGTGACCTCGCCGGTGCAGATCGTCGGTTCGGCAGTCCTGATGGTGATCACCACCGCGATCCTGGCGATGGGCGCAGCGAAGATCTATCAGCGCTCCATTCTTCGGATCGGCAAGACCGTCTCGTGGAAGGAAGCATTCGCTCGATAGAGTTCGCGCCATGAGCCCACGGACATCCGCCGCCGAGATTCTCGATTCCGTTCTCGACGGCGGATCGTTCGTGTCGTGGGACTCCACGCCCGTGGACGTCCATCCTGGGGAGTCCTATCTGAAGGATCTGGCCAAGGCTCGCGAGAAGAGTGGCGTCGACGAATCGGTGTTGACCGGCGAGGGCACCATCGACCGCCGACGCGTCGCGATCATCGCCTGCGAGTTCGCGTTTCTCGCCGGATCGATCGGAGTCGCGGCGGCCGAGCGCATCACCTCCGCCATCGAGCGCGCCACTGCAGAGGGCCTGCCACTCATTGCCTCCCCCACCTCCGGCGGCACGCGCATGCAGGAGGGAACGTTGGCCTTCGTGCAGATGGTCAAGATCGCCTCCGCCGTCACCGCACACAAAGCGGCGCACCTGCCGTATGTGGTGTATCTCCGCAATCCGACGACGGGAGGCGTTTTCGCATCCTGGGGTTCACTGGCCCACGTCACCGTCGCCGAACCCGAGGCCCTCATCGGGTTCCTCGGCCCGCGGGTGTATCAGGCCCTGTACGACAAGCCATTTCCCGATGGCGTCCAGACCGCCGAGAATCTGTACCAGCACGGTGTCATCGACGGTGTGGTGCCGGTCGAGCAATTGCGTCACTTGCTGATCCGCACGCTGCGAGTGATCGTCGACGCATCCGTGTGGACGGACGTTCCCGAAGTCGGACGTACGAGTATTCCCGAGCAATCGGCCTGGCACTCGGTGCAGTCGTCGCGCCGCGCCGATCGTCCGGGGATTCGGCAGATCATCGAACATGCTGCGGCCGAGCATGTTCCGCTCAGCGGCACCGGTCAGGGCGAGGCCGACACCTCGATCCTGTTGTCACTGTGCCGCATTCGCGGTGTCTCCTGCGTGCTGTTCGGTAACGACCGAAGCAGCAGCACCGCCACGGCAACGATGGGCCCGGCAGCACTACGAGAAGCTCGGCGCGGCATGCGTCTGGCCGAGGAACTCCGGCTACCTCTGGTACTTGTCATCGACACATTCGGCGCAGCGCTGTCCAAGGAAGCCGAGGAGGGTGGTCTCGCTCCCGAGATCGCGCGGTCGATCTCCGACCTGGTCACCGTGAACACCCCAACGGTGTCGGTGCTACTGGGTCAGGGCACCGGCGGCGGAGCACTCGCCCTGCTGCCCGCCGACCGCGTCCTGTGTGCCCAGAATGCCTGGCTCGCACCACTTCCACCCGAGGGAGCCAGCGCAATCGTGCACCGCGACACCGCCCATGCACCGGAGATGGCCGAGGCTCAGGGCATCAGGTCGGTCGACCTGCTGCGAGACGGCATCGTCGACGCCATCGTTCCCGAACTCCCCGACGCGGCCGACGAACCGGCCGCGTTCTCCGGTCGCATCGCCGATGCCATTGTCCGCGAACTACGCGAGCTGTCGACCCTCGAAGCGGCAGCTCGGACGAGTGCGAGACTCGGCCGCTACCGCACTCTCGGGGTCACCTTGTGAGTGGAAACTCGACCCCTGCTACGAGACCGGAGTGGAGCCTGCGGAACGACCGCAGGCTCCGCCGTGCACGTGCGAGGTCACGAGCGCCAACACATCGCCCGCCCGAAGGTCCGCGGGCAACTCGACCGGACTGACGCAACTGCGCCCCGGACCGTGCACGTCCACCTTGACCACCGGGCCCACCGAGTGCCGGTTGACCACTACTGCCTGCAGCAGATCACCGAACTCCGCATCGACGCCCACCTCGCCGGCGATGACCGACCGCACGCGAGTGATCAGAATCCGACCCCACTGCACCGGAGTGCCCTCGGCATCGGCCACATCCTCGAGCGCGACGCCGTCGACGGTGATGCGGCCGCACACACAGTGAGTGTTCGCCGGCCAGAGCGCTGGATCGCACCGCGACACGTAGGCGGCACCGAGAGACGGAAGAATGTCCACAAGAGTCATGAGAAGAAGTCTTGCGCCGGGCGGTGGCGTCGAACAGGGGTGTTGACGCAATCTTGACGCCTCGGCCGTGAATCTTGACGGCGTGTGGGCACCAGTGCACACAACGACCGCCGGTCGACGGGATTCCGCCGGTCGTCGCCGGTAGTGCGCAACCCGGCCCGGACCACCCCACCTCGAACTACGCTCGCAGACATGAGTGGCGAGTATCGGCAGGCATTCGACAGCAGCATCGAGAACCGCGAGGACTTCTGGCTGGCGGCCGCGTCGGGAGTCGACTGGGACACCCCTCCCACCACGGCGTTCGACGGTTCGCGCTGGTTTCCCGGAGCCCGCCTGAACACCTGCGTCAACGCTCTGGACCGGCACGTCGATGCCGGGCACGGTGACCGGACCGCGTTGATCTACGACTCTGCGATGCTCGGACTCACGCGCAGCTATACGTATGCCGAACTTCTCGACGAGACCGCGCGCTTCGCCGGGGTACTGCGCGCACAGGGCGTCGGACCGGGCGACCGCGTGGTGATCTACCTGCCGATGATTCCCGAGGCGGTCGTCGCCATGCTGGCGTGCGCCAGGCTCGGCGCAGTGCACTCGGTGGTGTTCGGCGGATTCGCCGCCAAAGAACTCGCCGCGCGCATCGACGACGCCGAGCCGGTGCTGCTGATCACCGCGAGCGGTGGGTTCGAACCGGGGCGCGTCATCGAGTATCTGCCGTTGGTGCAGCGCGCCCTGACGCTCACGACGGCGAACACACCGGCCGTGATCGTAAAATCACGAGAGGGCATTCCCGGCGAACACGAGTGGCTGGATTGGGACACCCTCATCGCCGACGCGTCAGCGGCACAACCGGTTTCGATGGCGGCGACGGATCCGCTGTACATCCTCTACACGTCGGGTACGACGGGCAAGCCCAAGGGCGTGGTGCGCGACAACGGCGGTCATGCCGTCGCGTTGACGTGGTCGATGCGCAACATCTACGACGTCGATGCCGGTCAGGTGATGTGGACGGCCTCCGATGTCGGGTGGGTGGTGGGACACTCGTACATCGTCTACGGACCGCTGTTCGCCGGTGCCACAACGGTTCTCTACGAGGGCAAGCCCGTCGGGACTCCCGATGCAGGCGCGTTCTGGCGGGTGATCCAGGACCACGGTGTGCGGGCCCTGTTCACCGCACCGACCGCGCTACGCGCTATCCGCAAGGTCGATCCGCACGCCGCCGAGCTCGAGAAGTACGACACGTCCTCACTGGAGACACTGTTCGTCGCCGGTGAACGCCTCGATCCCGATACGTACGAGTGGATTTCACGCACCCTCGATCGATCCGTCGTCGATCATTGGTGGCAGACCGAGACCGGGTGGGCCATCTGCGCCAATCTTCGCGGGCTGGAACCACTTCCGATCAAGCCCGGATCGCCGACCGTGCCGGTACCGGGATTCCAGGTCGGTATCCTCGACGCGTCCGGGAATCCTGTGGACGCAGGCTCGGAAGGCAACATCGTCGTGCAGCTGCCACTGCCGCCAGGTGCACTGGTCGGACTGTGGAACGACGAATCACGTTTCCAGCGTTCGTATCTCGATACTTTCCCCGGTTACTACCTCACCGGCGACTCCGGTTACATCGACGCCGACGGGTACGTCTACGTACTCGGTCGCAGCGACGACGTCATCAATGTCGCCGGCCACCGCCTGTCCACCGGGTCGATGGAGGCGGTGCTCGCGGGCCATCCCGCCGTCGCCGAATGCGCCGTCATCGGTATTCACGACGACCTCAAAGGCCAGCGCCCCAGCGGATACGTAGTACTCAAAGCCGGGGAGAACATCTCCGAGGAGCAATTGCGTACCGAACTGGTGGCCATGGTCCGCGATCAAATCGGTGCACTGGCGACGTTCCGCGATGTGACGATCGTCGGAGCTCTGCCGAAAACCCGCTCGGGCAAGATACTCCGAAAGACGATGCGACAGATCGTCGCCGGTGAGCAGTACGGGGTTCCGTCGACCATTGAGGATCCCGCAGTCCTCGATGCACTGGAGAAGCTACTCGGCAGATAGGCGGAAACAGGCGCAACCATGGCCGAAACCCGCGCGCCATAGGGCACTCCCGCACGATAGCGTCCTCGGCATGACAGATCTCGACACCCGCCCCGCCGTCGACTGGCTCGCCCTCGGTGCGGTCACCGTCACGGTGATCTCGTGGGCCTCGGCCTTCGTCGCCATCCGCGGCGTCGGTGAATCGTTCGGTGCCGGCCCACTCGCTCTGGGCCGGCTGCTCATCGGATCGTGCGCACTCGGTGTGATCGTGTTGATCAGGAGACAGTGGGTCAAGCCGAACCGCACGCAGTGGTTACAGATCGCCAGCGTCGGCGTGTTCTGGTTCGGCGTCTACAACGTCGCCCTCAACGCCGCCGAGCAACGTGTCGACGCCGGAACGACGTCGATGATCATTCAGATCGGCCCTATCCTGGTGGCGCTGTTCGCCGGTCTGCTTCTGGGCGAGGGCTTTCCGAAGTGGTTGGTGATCGGTGCCGGTATCGCGTTCGCCGGTGCCGTCATGGTCGGCGTCGTCACCGCCGTCACCACCACCTCGACCACCAGGACGGACGCCGACTTCCTCGGCATCGCACTGTGTCTGATATCCGCGGTGACCTATGCGATCGGAGTACTCAGCCAGAAGCCGGTACTGCGCACGGTCCCCGGCCTGCAGGTCACCTGGATGGCCTGCACCATCGGCGCGGTCTGCACACTCCCGTTCGCGCCTGCTCTGCTCGACGACCTGTCGACCGCCTCGGCCGGAGCCACCGGCGGATTGCTCTACCTCGGCCTGGTTCCCACCGCGCTGGCGTTCAGTACCTGGGCTTACGCGCTGACGCGCATGAACGCGGGCAAGCTCGGCATCACCACATATGCGGTACCGCCGATCACCATCACTCTGGCCTGGTTGTTGCTCTGCGAGATACCGCACATTCTCGCCGTCGTCGGCGGTGTCATCTGCCTCGTGGGTGTCGGATTGTCCCGCAGGAAATAGCAGCCGTTACAGCGCCTTGAACCGCGCGATAGCAACCTCACGCTCGTGCTTGTGGTCGACGATCGGATCCACGTACTCCTTGGGTCGGCCGAACTTCAACGTGTGCACGGCTTTTCCCTCCTCGCCGCGTAGCTCCGGTACCCAGCGCCGGACGTAATCGCCCGTCGGATCGAATTTCTCACCTTGGGTGATCGGGTTGAACACCCGAAAGTACGGCGAGGCGTCGGTACCGGTGCCGGCGGTCCACTGCCAGCCGTGCTGATTGTTGGCCAGATCGCCGTCGACGAGATGCTGCATGAAATAGCGGGCACCTCGCCACCACGGCAGGTGCAGGTCTTTGACGAGGAACGACGCGACGATCATACGGACCCGGTTGTGCATCCACTTCTCCGAGTTCAATTGCCGCATACCGGCATCGACGATCGGAAAGCCGGTCTCACCCTTGCACCAGGCGTCGAACAGCTCGTCGGCGTGCTTGCCCGAGTCCAGTTCGATCTTGTCGAACTTCTTGACGTAATTCTCCCGCGCGCTGTCGGGGCGCTGAAACAGGATGTCGGCGTAGAAGTCTCGCCAGCAGATCTGCCTCCGATACGCGGCCGCACCCTCGTTGCGGAGCTTGCCCAGGTCGGCCAGCATGGTTCGCGGATGAATGGTGCCGTATTTCAGATGCACCGACATCCGGCTCGTCGAATCGAGATCGGGGCGGTTGCGTTCGTCGTCGTACTTCGAGACGTCCTCGAGAAAATCCTTCCACTGCGCCAGTGCGGCTTGCTCGCCTGCATCGGCGTCGGAGGTCTCCTTCTCGCTCGGAACTTTCGCCCGCTTCGCGCCTTTCACGTCGTCGGGGTCGATCCACGTCACGGTTTTCGCGGACGTATCGGCCGGTCCGCGCCAACCGTGTTCCATCCACTGCCTTGAGTACGGCGTGAACACCTTGTACGGCTCACCGTCGTTCTTGGTGATCCGTCCGGGCGCAACGGCATACGGCGACCCGGTCTCGACCAGCGTCACCTTCTCACCGACGCGCTGGTCCCGCTCCCGGCCGTATGGACCGTAATCGGCGCTGATGTGCACCTCGTCGGCGTCGATCGCCTTCGCCACCTTCGGCACCACCGACTCGGGGTCGCCGTGCACCACCATCAGTCTTCCGTCGAGCTGCTCGTTCAGTGCCTCGAGCGACCGGAACAGGAAGTCCTTGCGCGGACCGCCGGAGGGCTTGAGCAATCGGTCGTCCAGTACGAAGAGCCCCAGTACCGGATCCCCTGACTCGGCAGCGGCGGTGAGGGTGGGCAGATCCCCCAGTCGGAGATCACGGCGAAACCAAACGAGCGACATGCCGTCAGTCTTACCCAACCCGGCTACGAGCAACCCCCATCGCTGTTTCGGGGATTCTCAGAGAATCGCCAATCCATGCTCACCGCCGCCGCAACATCGGCCCCTACCTTGGGAAATACGCCGATCAGCCGCGAGCAGAGGAGAGAACATCATGACGAACATCCGCCCCTTCCCCGGTGCCCTCTCCCTCGTCGAGAGCACCTGCACGTTCGAGAAGTACTACGAGCAGCTCTATGCCAAGGCACCCGCCCTCGCCTGGACCCTCGACGCCGACGTCGATCGCCGCACGGCCCTGGAAGAATTCTTTGCCAAGACGCCCGAGGAGCGGCGTACCACCGTCGACAGCTGGGTTGCCTAGCATTGGGAGGTGACCGAATCGCCGAGCACCCCCGCCACCGTCCTCGTCGTCGACGATGACACCGATGTGTTGTCGTCGTTGCAGCGCGGCCTACGCCTGTCCGGCTTCACGGTCATCACGGCGTCGGACGGGGCCGAGGCGCTCGGCGTGGTGTCGCGTACCTCGCCCGACGCGATCGTGCTGGACATCAACATGCCGGTGCTCGACGGCGCAAGCGTCGTGACTGCGTTGCGCGCCATGGGGAACGACATTCCGATCTGTGTTCTCAGTGCCCGCAGCTCCGTGGACGATCGCATCGCCGGTCTCGAATCCGGTGCCGACGACTACCTCACCAAACCGTTCGTGCTCGCCGAGCTGGTGGCCCGCATCCGGGCCATGCTCCGACGGCGCGGCACCAGTCCGGTCATTCCCGCGGCCGATCCCGGTATCCCCAATTCGGCTGTCGCCGTGGGAACTCTGGTTGTCGATATCGCGGGGTACCGAGTGCACCGCGGCGGCGTCGACATCGATCTCACGAAGCGTGAGTTCGAGTTGCTGGCCATTCTTGCTCGCAACAAGGGCGTCGTACTGACGCGCGAGCGACTCCTCGAATTGGTCTGGGGATACGACTTCGTCGCCGACACCAACGTCGTCGACGTGTTCGTCGGCTATCTACGCCGCAAACTCGAGAGCGACGGCTCGCCGCGCATCCTGCACACCGTCCGCGGTGTGGGCTTCGTCGTGCGGGAGTCGGTATGAGTTTCTCACTTCGCGCCCGGGTCGCGGCGGCGACGGCTCTCGGTGCCACCCTCGTCGTGGCGGCCCTGGCCGTGGTGACGTCGGTGGCCATTTCCCGCAACAACGTCAACCAGCTCGACGAGCGTCTGACGACGGCATCGCAGGTGCTGGTCCCGAACTCGTCGACGCTGGAAGCCTTCATCGATCAGCTGTCCGGCGCGTTCGCTGTCACCATTCGCAGCGGAGACATCGTCGTCGCCTCGACTCCTACGCGGTTGCCCGCCCTCGACACCGGTTCTCAGACAGTGGATGTGGACGGTCAGCGGTTTCGGGTCTACACCGCGACCTCGACCGTGGTCTCGTCCGTGTCCATCTCCATCGGTGTCCCGGCCATCGAGGCGCAGCAGGTGACCGACGAGCAACAGAGACAGGTGATCCTGCTGGGGCTGGCGGCGGTCGCCGTGTCGACGGGCCTGGGTTGGCTGTTCGGAGGACGTGCTGTCAGACCGCTGGTGACGCTGACACGGCAGGTCAGCGCTCAGCCTCCGTCGGCGCCGCAGACCCGAACCGGAGTCACCGAGGCCGACGAGCTCGCGGTCGCGATCGGGGGCATGCTCACTCGACTGAACGAGGCACAGGAACGCACCAATGCCGCCCTGGACACGGCGCGCGATTTTGCGGCCGTGTCGGCCCACGAGTTGCGCACCCCGTTGACTGCGATGCGTACCGACATCGAAGTGTTGCGCACCCTCGATCTCGAGCGCGCGCAGCAACAGGAAATTCTGACCGACCTCGAGCGCACTCAGGGCCGAGTCGAGACGACCCTGACCGCGCTCGAACGATTGGCGTCGGGTGAATTGTCCAGCGAGGGCGACCGGGTCGAGACCGACATCATCGACATCTGCGACGTCGCCGCGCAGGATGCGCAGCGTCAGCACCCGGGTCTGGACGTTCGGGTGGAGTCGGAACCGGAGTGCGAGATCACGATTCGCGCACTCCCCACCGGAGTTCGACTCGCGGTGGACAACGCGATCGGCAACGCCGTCCGGCACGGCGGGGCGAGCACCGTCGTCATTCGCGTCGAGCGCGCGGACGCGCTGGTCCGAATCCTGATCGACGACAACGGATCCGGCGTTCCGGTGGACGAACGCGAGTCGGTGTTCGGACGCTTCGAGCGTGGAGCCGGAGCCGCGAAGGGCGGCTCCGGCCTCGGTCTCGCGCTGGTGGCCCAGCAGGCCGAATTGCACGGTGGCCGCGCATATCTGGCAGACAGCCCCCTCGGGGGTGCCCGATTGGTGCTCGAGCTACAGGACCGCTGACGAGAGATCTGCTACTTGACGTCGAGCAGATCGATGACGAAGACGAGCGTCTTGCCGGACAGACGGTGACCTGCGCCGGCGGGGCCGTATGCGAGCTCCGGCGGGATGGTGAGCTGGCGGCGTCCGCCGACCTTCATCCCGGGGATGCCGTCCTGCCAGCCCTGAATGAGGCCTCGGAGCGGGAACTGGATGGACTCGCCGCGGTTCCAGGACGAGTCGAACTCCTCGCCGGTGTCGAACTCGACGCCGACGTAGTGCACCTCTACGTTTCCGCCCGGTACTGCCTCTGCGCCGTCACCTTCGACGAGGTCGACCGTCACCAGATCCAACGGTGCCGGTCCGGCTTGAAATTCGATCACTGGCTTCGTCACTGAAGTCTCCTGCGGTTGTGCCGGCCCGCCGACGCCGACTGCGGTGTTCTGGGCATGGTCGGCACCGATTTTACGTCGTCACGGTCAGCCGATCGGAGCTGGCATCAACATCGTCTTGTATTCGCAGGTCAGCGTATTGCCGGTTGCGGGGTCGGCCATCTCGACCTTCCAGGTGTCGGCGAACTGGTTCACACCGGGGTGCATCGAGATGGTGCCGGAGATCAACACGGTTCCACGGGTGAACAGTCCACGGTCGGCGAGCACGTCGAGCCAGTAGTGCGGAGCGAGAAGATCACCGAGTGTTCCGGTCTGAATTGCGACGCCGTCCGCCCACGCGGTCAAGGTGATCTCGTCCAGCCGATCGGCGACCTCCGACAGACGCCACGCGCCGGTGCCGAGCACATCGGGAGCCGCGTTCTTGCTCCACGCGACACTGTGCACCTCCAGGTCACGGTCGGTGTGATCGCAGGCGACCGTCAGCAGCACGTCGTCGATCGTGTCGCCCAGGATCACCAGCGCCCACTCGGCCTCGCCCGACGTACGGCCGTGCTGGACGGCAACGGCGTCCGTCTGCTGCGCCAGGTACGGCGAAATGGGATACAGCGCCGGGGTCACCGTCGGAGCCGGAACGCCCAGTTCGGCCAGCTCCGCGATGTGCGACGCCACCTCCTCCTGGTTGCGTCCGGCGTACCCGGCGTTGAGCAACGCGTTCACCTCGACCGATTCGGAGGTGCCGTCGGGCAGCGTGAATGTGAGCATCAGTAAGGACCCTCTCCTCGTAAATTTTCTGTTTCCGATGCGCACAAAGGCTTGCGCATACGTCTTGTATACAGCAAGTATGGAGCACGTACAACGGATAGAGTGATCCCAGGCACACGAAGGAGTCGTCATGACCGAACCTGTTTCGGTAGATAGAAAAGGCCTGGCCAAGGCCTTTGCGGCCAGCCTCACCGGAACGGCATTGGAGTGGTACGACTTCGCGGTCTACTCGGCCGCCGCAGCTCTGGTGTTTCCGCTGGTCTTCTTCCCGGACAGCGACCCACTGACCGGGACTCTGCTGGCTTTCTCGACATACGCGGTCGGGTACGTCGCCCGTCCGGTCGGAGGGTTCGTCTTCGGCCGGCTCGGCGACGTCATCGGACGAAAACAGCTCCTCGTCATCACCCTGATGTTGATCGGCGTCACGACCTTCGCCATCGGTCTGATCCCCGGATACGACTCCATCGGCATCGCGGCACCGATCATTCTCGTCACGATGCGCTTCTGTCAGGGCGTTGCCGTCGGCGGCGAATGGGGCGGAGCCGTTCTCCTGTCGAGCGAATACGGCGATCCCCGCAAACGCGGATTCTGGTCTTCCGCAGCACAGATCGGACCACCCGCGGGCAACCTGCTCGCCAACGGTGCACTTGCCGTTCTGACGCTGACATTGACCGACCAGCAGTTCGAGTCCTGGGGATGGCGCGTGGCGTTCCTGTTCTCCGCGGTACTCGTCGGATTCGGTCTGTGGATCCGGTTGAAGCTCGAGGACACCCCGGTGTTCAAGGCGCTGCAGGAAAGCGGCGAACGTTCCGAGGCACCGATCAGCGAAGTGTTCAAGACCGAACTGCGACCCCTGGTGGCAGGCATCATGTCTCGTGTCGCGCCGGACGTCATCTACGCACTGTTCACCGTCTTCTCGATCACCTACGGCACACAGAAGTTGGGCTTCGAGCGCAGTGAGGTACTGACCGCCATTCTGATCGGGTCGGCATGCCAACTCGGCCTGATCCCGCTCGCCGGAGCAGTGTCCGACCGCATCAACCGACGCCTCGTCTACGGCGTCGCAGCCGTGGGCGGTGTCGCGTGGAGTGCGATCTTCTTCCTCGTCATCGGCGGAGGATCGCTACCGCTGCTGATCCTGGGTGTGGTGGTGGGCCTGGCGTTCCACTCGTTCATGTACGGGCCACAGGCAGCATTCGTCACCGAGCAGTTCAGCGTTCGATTGCGCTCGACCGGCAGCTCGTTGGCGTACACGATCGCCGGTGTCTTCGGTGGTGCGATGGCTCCGCTGATCTTCGTCTACCTGTTGGACAAGACGGACAGCTGGGTGCCGATCGCCGGGTACATCGTCGTTGTCGGCGCCGTGACACTCGTCGGCCTCGCCCTCGGACGCAACCCGGACCCCACCGAGGACGAGCACTACGTGCTGCTGGGCCAGCAGCACGAAAATGCTACGCGCGCAACAGAGTCTGAAGCGTGACCTCGAGGTGAGCGTCGATCTTCTCGTGCACCAGGCCCTCGTCGCCGGCACTCAGTGCGTCGATGATGGCCTGGTGCTCGGCGCACACTCGGTGTTGCCGGTTGGCGGCGGTGAACAACGCACTCAAGCCCACTCGGAGCTGACGCGCCCGCAAACCGGCATACGTGCGCGAGAGCAGATCACTGCCCGCCGAATCGATCAAACTCTGATGGAACGTCCCGTCCCAGTCGATGAATTCCTTGGGAGCGTCGGTGCTGTCGGAATTCATCAGCAGCTCCTGCTGATGCAACGCATGCTGCATCGCCGCGATCGGAGCGTCACCGGCACGCAGCGCCCGCGACGCCGCGTGCCGTTCCAGAACGCCTCGCAGATCCATCAATTCGGCGATCTGCCGTCCGGACATCGCCGGCACATGAGCACCGCGCTTGGGCACCATCTCGACCAGACCCTCGGACTGCAGCATCAGCAACGCCTCACGGACCGGCGTGCGCGATACGCCGATTCGAGTCGCAAGTTCCTGTTCGTTCAGAAAAGTGCCGGTGGCGGCCGGTGACGACAACACCTGATCACGGACGAACTGGTACGCCTTGTCCCTCCCCGACAGTGGTTGCATACGATATGTATACCTGTCTTCCCCCGACGAAACCAGGAGTCACACCGTGAGCTCGACTATCCGCATCAGCCTGGCCCAGATCACCAGTGGCGAAAATCCCACCGAGAACCTCGAACTCATCGAGACCCACACCCGCGCCGCGGCGCACGCAGGCTCGGACCTCGTCGTGTTCCCGGAGGCGATGATGCGCTGCTTCGGCGGACCCATCCGAAAGTTCGCACAGCCACTCGACGGCGAATGGGCACAGACCGTTCGTCGGATCGCGTCCGACGCCGGCATCACCGTCGTCGCCGGAATGTTCACTCCTGCGCCCGACGACAGGGTGACCAACACACTGCTCGTCACCGGCCCGGGCGTCGATGCGAGCTACGACAAGATCCACCTGTTCGACGCGTTCGGATTCGCCGAATCCGACACCGTCGCACCGGGATCCGACCCGCTCGTGCTCGACATCGCGGGAGTCCGCGTCGGCTTCGCGACCTGCTACGACATTCGCTTCCCTGCCCTGTTCCAGAAACTCGGGGACCTCGGTGCCGAACTCGTCGTGGTTCCGGCGTCCTGGGGATCGGGCGACGGCAAAGTGGAGCAGTGGACCCTGCTCGCCCGCGCACGCGCCCTGGACTCGACAACGTTCATCGCGGCCTGCGATCAAGCCGAACCTGCTGCCGCCGAAGGCAATGCCCCGCTGGGCGTCGGCCACAGCATCGTCTGCTCCCCCACCGGCGAGATCCTCGGCCAACTCGACGCGACACCCGGAATGCTGACGATCGACATCCATACCGAGCTGGTCGACGCCGTGCGCAAAAACCTGCCAGTACTGAAGAACCGCAAGCACTTCGACGCCTGAGCGCGCCGCGAACTCGAAGTTATGGACGGATTGTGGCCCAAATCCGTCCATAACCTCGAACTGGACGCGCGCACTCGGCCCTCACGCAGCAAGATCGCAGTTATGCAGCCGAAAGTGGCCATATCACCTGCGTAACTGCGAACTCGACGCGCGCACTCGGCCCTCACGCAGCGAGATCGCAGTTATGCAGCCAAGAGTGGCCATATCACCTGCGTAACTGCGAACTCGGCGCGCGAACTCGAAGTTGGGGATAGATTCCGGCCACATTACGTCCACAACCTCGAACTCGCCGTAAACGACAACGCCGCCGGCTCCGAGGGGAGCCGGCGGCGTCGTCGTTCAGCAAGAACTAGCGGGAGCTGACGTCCTGGTAGTCGCGCTCGGTGTAGCCGGTGTAGATCTGACGCGGACGGCCGATCTTGCCCGTGGTGTCCTCGTTCTGCTCGCGCCAATGCGCGATCCAGCCCGGGAGACGGCCCATCGCGAACAACACCGTGAACATGCGCGGCGGGAAGCCCATCGCGCGGTAGATCAGGCCGGTGTAGAAGTCGACGTTGGGGTACAGCTTGCGCTCGACGAAGTAGTCGTCGGTGAGTGCGGTCTCTTCGAGCTTGAGGGCGATCTCGAGCAGTTCGTCGCCGTTGCCCAGCTTGCCCAGGATCGTGTGAGCGGTTTCCTTGACCAGCGTCGCGCGCGGATCGAAGTTCTTGTACACCCGGTGTCCGAAGCCCATGAGCTTGACGCCGTCTTCCTTGTTCTTCACTCGACGCAGGAAGTCGGTGGCGTCGCCGCCTTCGGCCTTGATCTTGTCGAGCATCTCGAGCACGGCCTGGTTGGCACCGCCGTGCAGCGGGCCCCACAGCGCGTTGATGCCGCCGGAGATCGAGGTGAAGAGGTTGGCCTGCGAGGATCCGACGAGGCGGACCGTCGACGTGGAGCAGTTCTGCTCGTGGTCGGCGTGCAGGATGAGCAGCATGTCGAGTGCTTTGACGATCTCGGGATCGACCTCGTACGGCTCGGCGGGGAAGCCGAACGTCATGCGCAGGAAGTTCTCGACCAGGCTCTTCGAGTTGTCCGGGTACAGGAACGGCTGACCGACCGACTTCTTGTAGGCGTATGCCGCGATGGTCGGCAGCTTGGCCAGCAGACGGATGGTGGAGAGCTCGACCTGCTCGGGATCGTTGGGCTCGAGCGAATCCTGGTAGTACGCCGACAGCGCGTTGACCGCGCTCGACAGCACCGGCATCGGGTGGGCGTTGCGCGGGAAGCCGTCGAAGAAACGCTTGAGGTCCTCGTGCAGCAACGTGTGGCGACGGATGCGGTCGGTGAACGTCTCGAGCTCGTCCTCGGACGGCAGCTCCCCGTAGATCAACAGGTAGCTGACCTCGATGAACGACGACTTGCCCGCAAGCTGTTCGATCGGGTAACCGCGGTAGCGCAGGATCCCCGCGTCACCGTCGATGTACGTGATGGCCGACTTGGTGGACGCGGTGTTGACGAACCCGCCGTCCAGCGTCGTGTAGCCGGTGGTCGCCAGCAGCTTTCCCAGCTCGATACCGTTGTTGCCTTCACTGGCCTCGGCAATCGACATGGAATATTCGCCACCGGGGTAGGTGAGGGTGGCTTTGGCATCATTCTCAGCGGGCACGAATGGTCCCTCTCGAACTCGTGTAACGGACACGTACTTAAAACGGACAGTTCTAACGTCGCTAGTGAAACTAGTCTCTCGGTGCCTCGGACGCCCAGGGAGGGTCGGCACCGGGTCGTGAAACCGTGATCGCGGCTGCCGTGGCAGCGAACGAAAGAGCTTGCCGCCAATCCTCCCCGGTCATCTCCTGTACCGCTTTCGATGTGATAATGGTCTCTCTTTCCAGGTAGCTCAACAGTGCGCCGTGCACGGTGTCACCAGCGCCGATCGTGTCGACGACGTCGACGGCAACGCCCGGTACCGACACCTCCTCGGCTGCTGTCACTCCCGTGGCCGTCGTCTCCCCGGACGCGGTGAACACCGAGATTCCGTCTCCGCCGCGGGTCATCACCACCGCGGTCACCCCGGCGGCGAGCCAGTCGTCGACGGTGGTGCCCTGGGTGCCCAGCCCCAGCCAGTGCGAGTCGTCCTCGGACACTTTGAGAATGTCGATGCTCGGCAACCACGAGCGAAAGCGATCGCGGAATCCGTCGGCGGTGATGTCGCCGCTGGTGCTGTCGATGGCGGCCGGACGAATATTGGGGTCGAGCATCGTCAGCTTGCCCGCGGCCCGAGCTCGATGCAGCAGTTCGGCGTACACCGACGCGCCGGGCTCGTACAGCAACGACAACGTGCCGAAGGACAGAACGCTGATCTCGTCGGGCAGATCACCGGGATCGGCGACGAGTCGATCGGCCGTGCCATCGGCGTAGAACGAGTACTCGGCGCTGCCGTCCTCGGCGAGGGTCGTCATCGCCAACGTCGTCGGCTCGTCACCGCGCTGCACCCACGAGATGTCGACACCGGCATCGCGCAGACTCGCCAGGATCTGCTCGCCGAACGAGTCGCGGGAGATGCGGGAGAGATAGGCAACCGGCGATCCCAACCGGCCGATCGAGATGGCGACGTTGAACGGCCCGCCGCCGAGTTTCGGTGAGAGCAGCGGCCCCTCGTGCACCGGCACCAGATCCACCAATGCTTCGCCGCACACCAGAATCGTCACTTCTCGTACTCCATTCCCCAGCTGCCGGACCAGGTTTGCCCCGGGTCGAGCACGATCAGATCGATCTCGGAATTCAACGCGTCGGGCGGGCAGGTCATCGGTTCGATCGCCAACGCGCGTCCCCGATCCGGGTACGCCTGATCGTTGGCGGGATCGGCGGTGAACACCTGCACCCACCCGAAGTTGCTGTCGGTCCACAACACCGTCGCGGTGCCGTCGGGACCACGCAGTGTGTGCTTCGCGCGTCCGTCTACGTCCAGCACCGAGGCACTGAACGGAGTGTCGAGCTGCACGCCCTCGAGGTTCCGAGGCTGCCGAAAGTCGTACTCGGTATCGGCCGTCGGCACCGAAAGCCCTACGGGCAGATTGCGTACCGGATCGAGCGGCAGCCGCGTACCCGCGGACAGTTCGAGCGTGCATTCGTCGAGGGGTACCTCCCCCACACGCACGTAGGTATGGAATCCCATTCCGTACGGCGCAGCCGATTCGCCCGTGTTCGTCACCGACGCGGTCACCGTCAGACCGTCGTCGGACAGCTCGTGTGACACCGTCAATCGCAACGAGAACGGCCAACCCTCGTGCGTGCCGATGTCCACGCTCTGCTCGACGCGAGACTCGGTGTGCTCGTCGAGAGTCCACTCCACCCGTCGGACGAAACCGTGGCTCGCGTTGTTGCGGGCCGGTTCGGTGATCTCCAACCGATGTTCGACGCCTTCGAACGTGAACGTTCCGTCGGCCGTTCGATTGGGCCACGGGGCCAACACCAGTCCCGCCGACAGCGGCGGCTTGGTGCCCGCCTCCCACGTTTCGGTGAGCGGTGAGCCGTCGTACTCGAGGACCCGCAGGCCCGCTCCGACAGCAGCGACGTCGGCGCGATACTTGCCGCTCGTCAACGAATACGTCTGCGCCTCAGCTGTGGGAGCCATGCGAGCCATTGTCCACGACGGTGTCGTCCACCGTCTTGCTACCGACGATTGCGCCGACCCGGTAGCGAATGAATGCCGGTAGCGCGAGGGCTGCGATCGAGACACCGATGACCACCAGCACACCACCTCCTGCGGCGGCCGCGGCCGTCCCCACCGAGGCCGCTGCCGCGCCGTGCAGAACATCGCCGATCCGGGGCCCTCCCGCGACGACGACGATGAAGACACCTTGCAGTCGGCCGCGCATCTCGTCGGTCGCCACCGTCTGCAGCATCGTGCTGCGGAACGCCGCCGAGATCATGTCGGCACCACCACCGAGCGCCAGAAACGCCAGTGCGAACCACAGGGCAACCGTCGTCGCTCCGTCGGTCGCCGCACCGACGGCGAGCCCGAATCCGATCATCGCCACGCCCCAGACGACGATGCAGAGCAACACCGCAAGTCCTTGACGCTGCACGCGCGGTAGCCAACCGGAGAACACTCCACCGAGCACCGCTCCCGCGGACATCGCCGCGAACAGCATGCCGAGCACGGGCCCACCCGAGGCCGGGTCCCCGAAACTGTCGTGGGCGATCTGCGGGAACAGCGCCCGTGGCATCCCGAACACCATGGCGATGATGTCGACGACGAACGACGCCAGCAGCACCTTCTGGGTCGCGAGATACGCGAAACCCTCGAACACCGAACGTAATCCGGCGCGTTGACCGGACTTGGCCGGCGGAATGCCCGGCAGCCTGATCACCGCCCACAGCGTGGCGAACAGTGCGATGGTGTCGATCAGGTAGAGCGTCTCCAGTCCGATGTAGTAGATGAGGATGCCTGCACTGAGCGGACCGGCGATGGCACCGAAGTTCATCACCGTCATGTTCAGAGAGTTCGCGGCGGGCAACTGCCCCGCGGGCAGGATTCGCGGCAGTATCGCACTGCGGGTCGGCTGATTGACGGCGAAGAAGGCCTGCTGAACTGCCAACAGCACCAACACGATCCACACGTTGTTCAGTTGCAGGAACGCCTGCAACCAGAACAGTGCCGACGTTCCGATCAGGCCGAACGTGGTGATCATCAGCAAGGTTCGGCGGTCCATCACGTCGGCCAGGGCCCCGCCCCACAGCCCGAACACGATGAGGGGCACCAGAGCGAACACGCCCGTCAAGCCGACGTAGGCCGAGCTCAGGGTGATCTGATAAACCTGTTGCGGCACAGCGACGATCGAGAGCTGCGCGCCGATGACGGTGACGATGTTCGCCAGCCACAGGCGGCGATATGCGGGAGTCTTCAGCGGGGTCGTGTCGGCCAGGATGCCGCGCAGCCCGCTCACGGTTGCAGTCGCTCGATCACACCGCTCGCCGGCATCACTCGAATTCTGTTGTGCATCCGGCTGGTTCGACCCTGCCAGAATTCGACGACCTCCGGTTCGACGCGGATGCCGCCCCAGTTCGGCGGTACCGGCACCTCGCGTCCGTCGAACGTCGCGGTGACCTCGGCCAGTTGCGCGGCGAGGGCGTCGCGAGACACGACGGTTCGCGATTGCTCCGACGCCCATGCGCCCAGCTGCGAGCCGCGCGGTCGCGTCCGCCAGTACGCCTCGGTGGTGTCGCGGTCGACTCTGGTGACCGGTCCGCGGACGGTGAGCTGACGGGCGATGCCGATCCACGGAAAGGTGATGGACGCGTACGGCGTCGACGCCAGTGCGCGGCCCTTGTCCGAGTCGTAGTTGGTGTAGAACACCACGCCCTCGGCGTCGAGGTCCTTGCACAGGACGGTGCGGGTCGCGGGCCTACCGGCAGCGTCGACCGTCCCGAGCACGATCGCGTTGGGCTCGGGCAGATTCGCCGCAACGGCGTCCGAGAGCCACTGCCGGGCCAGTGGCAACCAGCCGTCGCTCAGGGCGTCGACGTCGAGATCCTTGGGCTCGCCGTAGTCCACTCGCATGGTGGCCAGGCGCTGTTCGTCTGCAGACACGAACCCAGACGCTACTCCCGCGTAAAAGCTCGCTATGGTTTCCGCAAGCACGCCCGGATGCGGCGCAGAGCCGGGCGCAGTCGCGACGAGGGAGTCCACAGACCATGGCTGTTCAACACGTTCCCGAAGGTTTCGTTCCCGGTCTCGAAGGTGTGGTCGCCTTCACCTCCGACATCGCCGAACCCGACAAGGACGGCGGCGCACTGCGTTACCGCGGAGTCGACATCGAAGAACTCGTTGCACAGGGCGTCACCTTCGGCGACGTGTGGGCACTGTTGGTCGACGGCGAATTCGGCCGCGGTCTGCCACCGGCCGAACCGTTCCCCCTGCCCATCCACACCGGCGACGTCCGCGTCGACGTCCAAGCAGGCCTGGCGATGCTCGCTCCGATCTGGGGGTATCAGCCGGTACTCGACATCGACGACAGCACCGCCCGCGACAACCTGGCCCGCGCCTCGGTGATGGCGCTGTCCTACGTCGCGCAGTCCGCTCGCGGGATCTACCAGCCCGCTGTGCCCCAGAGCCGCATCGATCAGGCGGCCACCGTGACCGAGCGCTTCATGGTCCGCTGGAAGGGCGAGCCCGACCCCGCCCACGTCGCCGCCATCGACGCCTACTGGGTGTCGGCCGCCGAACACGGCATGAATGCATCGACGTTCACCGCCCGCGTCATCGCCTCCACCGGAGCAGACGTCGCAGCATGCCTCTCCGGAGCCATCGGCGCGATGTCCGGCCCACTGCACGGCGGCGCCCCGGCCCGCGTACTGCCCATGATCGAAGAAGTCGAGAAGACCGGCGACGCCCGCGCGCTGATCACCGGGATCCTCGACCGCAAGGAAAAGCTCATGGGCTTCGGGCACCGCGTCTACCGCGCCGAGGACCCTCGCGCTCGTGTTCTGCGCGCCACCGCCAAGAGACTGAACGCTCCGCGCTACGAGGTTGCCGCCGCGCTCGAACAGGCCGCGTTGACGGAACTGCGCGAACGCCGCCCCGATCGTGCGATCGAGACCAACGTCGAGTTCTGGGCCGCCGTGATCCTCGACTTCGCCGAGGTACCCGCGCACATGATGCCCGCGATGTTCACCTGCGGACGCACCGCCGGCTGGTGCGCTCACATTCTCGAGCAGAAACGCCTGGGCAAGTTGGTGCGCCCGGCAGCCCTTTACACCGGCCCCGAACCGCGCACCCCCGACTCCGTCGACGGCTGGGAGCTGATCCGGTAGTCGACGGTGTCATGACACCCGACTAGCCTGTGGAGGCCATATTCCATCGACGCTAGGACGCGCTACTCCATGGCCGATTTGCCGATCATTCCCGCCGATCTTCTTCCCGCCGACGGACGCTTCGGTTGCGGCCCGTCCAAGGTTCGCCCCGAGCAGCTGCAGTCCCTGGTCGACGTCGGTGCGTCCGTGTTCGGCACCAGCCACCGGCAGAAGCCCGTCAAGGACGTCGTCGGACGTGTACGCAGTGGTCTGAAAGACCTGTTCTCGCTCCCCGAGGGCTACGAGGTCGTCCTCGGCAACGGTGGTACCACCGCGTTCTGGGATGCCGCTGCGTTCGGTCTCATCCGGGAGAAGTCGCTGCACCTGACCAACGGTGAGTTCAGCTCGAAGTTCGCCTCGGTGGCCAAGAACAACCCGTTCATCGGCGATCCGATCGTCGTCAAGGCAGAGCCCGGCAGCGCGCCCGAGCCCACGTCGGATCCGTCCGTGGACCTCATCGGTTGGGCCCACAACGAGACCTCGACGGGCGTGGCCATCCCGGTCAGCCGTCCGGCCGGCTCGGAGAACGCCCTCATCGCGATCGACGCCACCTCCGGTGCCGGCGGACTGCCGGTGAACGTCGCCGATTCCGACGTCTACTACTTCGCTCCGCAGAAGTGCTTCGCCGCCGACGGCGGCCTGTGGGTCGCGCTGATGAGCCCGGCCGCTCTCGCCCGCGTCGACGAGATCGCCTCCAGTGGCCGGTGGGTTCCGGACTTCCTGTCGTTGCCGATCGCCGTCGACAACAGCAGCAAGGACCAGACCTACAACACCCCCGCAGTGGCGACGCTTCTGCTCTTCGCAGACCAGATCGAGTGGCTCAACAGCAAGGGCGGCCTGGATTGGGCCACGAAGCGGACTGCGGACTCGTCCTCACGCCTGTACGACTGGGCCGAGAACAGTGAATTCGCAACGCCGTTCGTGACGAACCCGGATCACCGCAGCCAGGTCGTCGGAACCATCGATTTCGACGAGAAGGTCGACGCGGCCCAGGTTGCGAAGATCCTGCGCGCCAACGGCGTCGTCGACACCGAGCCGTACCGCAAGCTCGGCCGCAACCAGCTGCGTGTCGGTATGTTCCCGGCCATCGAGCCGGACGACATCACCGCACTGACCAAGAGCATCGACTGGGTCGTCTCCACGCTGAGCTAGTCGGCAGCCAACTCACAGCTACAGCGCTCCCTTCGAGGCCTACACTTGCTATCAATTACGCAAGCGTAACGACCTCGGAGGGAGCGTTCGTATGTCCAGGCTCCTGTCCGTCGTTCTACGACTGCGGGTGACTCTCGCGTTCTGCCTGCTCACAGCCGCAGGAACCGTCACTCTCGGGCAGATCGGGCCGCACGATCGTTGGCATGTGCTGCACGCCGCGAGCACCAACCTGCATAATCTCACGGACGGTCATCTCGCCACGCTCGTCACCAGCGCCTTCCTCACCGAAGGCCGGCCCGATTGGTGGTGGCTCGCCTCGGTCGCCATCCTGTTCGCCGTCGCCGAGTGGGTCTCGGGGTGGCGCCGGTTTCTGCTCACGTTCTCCGCCGGGCACATCGGCGCGACGGCACTGGTGGCTGTCGGGTTGTTCGTCGGCATCCACGTCGACTGGTTTGCCGACTCGTTGGCCGTAGCCGTCGACGTCGGGGTCAGTTATGCCGCAGCTGCGGTGGCGGGGTCCTTGATTCGATACCTGACGATGCCGTGGCGCGCAGTGTGGGGCGCATTGTGGATCGCCGTTGTCGCCGCCGGAGCCATCACCGATCCCTCGTTCACCGCTGCCGGCCACGCACTGGCGCTGATCATCGGGCTCGGACTCGGCGTATTCTTTCTTCGTCGAGATTCAATGCCGTTGTCGCGCAATCGAATCGACTCGACTTCGGCCGATCGGGTGCAACCGAGCGCGCAGCTGTCTACTCTCTGAGAAAGAAACCGACGCCACCGCCGCGAGGCGTGTCGGACACCCGCCGAATACGGTAGGTGAACTAGGCTCGAATTCGACGGTATCGCGAGCCGGCGCGATGAGGAGGTCAAGGTGCGAGACTTACGTGTGGTGGGTCTCGAGGCCGACGGAAAGTTCGTCGTGTGCGCAGATCCCAAAACCGGCGACAGATTCCGGCTTCCAGCCGACGACAAACTCCGCGCAGCCTCACGCGGAGACATCGCTCGACTAGGACAGATTGAGATCGAAATGGACAGTTTGCTCCGGCCGAAGGAAATCCAGGCCCGTATCCGCAGCGGCGCGACCATCGAACAGGTCGCCGCAGATTCCGGAATGGCCATCAGCCGAGTCGAGGTGTTCGCGCACCCCGTACTGCTCGAGCGTTCGCAGGCAGCGTCGATGGCCCAGGCCGGACATCCGCTGCGGCACGACGGCCCGGCTGTGCAGACCCTGCTCGACATCGTCACCCTCGCCTTCCGCGCTCGCGGACACAACCTCGACGACGCGGCCTGGGACGCCTGGCGCGACGAGGACAACAAGTGGGTCGCCCAGCTGAAGTGGCAGGCAGGGCGCACCACGAACAAAGCGCACTGGCAGTTCTTGCCCGACGGTCACGGCGGCACCATCGCTCCACTCGACGACACCGCACGCGAACTGATCGACCCGGACTTCGGACGTCAACTTCGCGGCCTGGCCCCGGTACGTGCACTTGCCTCCGCCGAGGACTCCGACGACGAGACCTCGCAGCAGAGTTTCGACGAGTACTACGGCACCACCGCCGACAGCGAGATCGACGCCGAGACCATCGACGTCGAGGTGGACGATGCGCCGACTCCCGAGCCCGAGCAGCCGCGCGAACCTGTGGCGAGGGAGCCCAGGCCCGCACCCAAGCCTGCCGCCGGTCACACCAGCGGCAAGGACAAGCGCGGCAAGCCGGCCATGCCATCGTGGGAAGACGTCCTGCTCGGTGTGCGCAGCAGCGGTCACAACTGAGTTATTCGTGTGACCGATGTGCCGCGCGATGTCGGAGTGTCGACACCCACACCGTAGGCTTCGATGGAAGTCACGGAGAGAGAGGTGCCGGTAGTGGGGGCCAAAGCATCAACGATCTGGTACGTGGACGCACCGGATCCCATATCGGTACTGCGAGAAGCCACCACCTCCGACTGGAACGCCGCCAGTGCGCTCGTCGGACGGCTCTACCCCCATCTCACGGCCGTCCCTCTCGAGCAGGGTCCCATCTCGACCTCGGCGGGTGTGGACGACGATCACGTGTTCATCGGGTGCTACCCCGGCGTCACCGTCGTCTGCGGATCCAACTTGTCGGTGCCCACGCCGTCGACCCTTCCCGAATCCGTCACCCGCCCACTGGCCTCCGAGCACACCTACCTCGTCGCCTCGGACCCCGAGCATGCCTGGGGTGCGTTCGCCTACTGGGAGCGCGGTGAATTCCGACGCTCGTTCAGCGCCACCCCCGTCTACATCTACGAGGACGTGGGGCTGCCTCTGGTGTGGGAGCGTCCGTTCTGGGCCGGTGACCACCCGCTGATCTATCCGCCCGGAGTGATGCCGGATCCGCAGTCACTGCCGTTCCACCCCCAGGAATTCGCCGAAGCCGCCAACGCCGAATGGCTCGGCTTCCGCTACACCGGTGCCCCGAAGCCCGGCGAGCTCGACCCCAATGCGCTGCCTGTCTGCGGTTTCACCATGTACGTGCCGGGGCAGGAGCCGCGGCCCCAGAACGTGCCGGTCCAGAATGCGCCCGCAGCGGACTCGGCCGAGCCCGCACCGCGACCGAAGAAGCGCTGGTTCTCCCGCAAATAGTGGCTCGGGTGGGCACCGTTGCACACAACGACCGGCAATCGACGGGATTCCGCCGATCTTCGCCGGTAGTGCGCACCCCGTCCCGGGCCGGGCCGGCTCAGAACGCCAGAGCCGCCAGTGCCACGAAACTCAGAAGCGCACCGGCGCTCGCTCCGTACACGGCCCAACGCCATACCGGAACGCCGAACCACCGCATTACCGTCGGGGCTGCGCCTGCCACGACGACGAGGTTGAGGCCGATCGCGAGCAGCGGATGAACTCTGGCCAGTTCCAGGCCGAACGCCGTCAGCGCCACCGCGACGAGGATCGCCGAGATCACGGCAACCGGGACACCGGTCCAGCGAACGTCCGGATCCTTCACGTCAGACGCACCCGTTCGTAGAAGCCCATCGCCGCGGCCGTCGCGACATTGAGTGAATCGGTACCGGGCGCCATCGGAATACGAGCGCGAATGTCGGTGGCGCGCATGGCGTGTTCGGTCAGACCCGGCCCCTCGGCACCGAGCAGCAACGCGACCTTCTCCCCCGTCATCGCCGTCGCCAGAGACACCGCCTCCGGGTTCGGCGTCAGCGAGATCAGCTGAAAACCGTGCCGCCGCACCCGATCGAGGCCCCGCGGCCACTCGGGCACCTTCGCGAACGGCACTCGGAGCACATGCCCCATCGACACCCGGACAGACCGTCGGTACAGGGGATCGGCGCAAGCGGCCCCGAACAACACCGCGTCCACCCCGAGACCGGCCGCATTGCGGAACATCGACCCGAGATTCTCGTGATCGTTGACGCCTTCCAGAATCGCCACCGTGCTCGCGCCGGCCAATACGTCGTCCAGATCGAGGGCCGGCGGCCTGTTCGCCGCCGCCAACACACCACGGTTGAGGTGGAAGCCGACGACCTCGGCCATCACCTCGGCCGACGTCCGATAGAACGGAACGTCCGAATCGGCGAGGTCCTCGCGCAACGCGTCGAGCCGTCGATCCACGCCGAGCAGGCTGATCATCGGAAAACGCGAGCTCAGCAGGCGCTGCGCGACGAGCACGCCCTCCGCGATCACCAACCCTTTGCCCTCGGGCAGATCGGGGCGCCTGTCCGAGGAGTTGAGGTCGCGGAAGTCGTCGAGCCGCGGGTCGAGGGGATCGTCGATGTCGATTACATGCACCACCTGCTCATCTTCTCACCCGGCATTTCTGGCAGTCCCTCGGCGAAGCACCACCCCGGTATGGAAAAGTTGTGAGTGATGACTACCGACGAATCGATCACCATCCGTACCGCCACCGACGACGACTGGGATGCCGTCGCGCTGCTCGACGCCCATGCTTTCGGCGAGCACCAGAACGCCGAGGACCTGGCCGAGACGCAGATCCTGACGAAGTCCGAGCACGTCTACCTGGCGTGGGACGGCGAGACCCCGGTCGGTGTGGCCATGCACTTCCCGATGTCGGTGACCGTTCCCGGCGGAGCTCAGGTCGAGGCATCGGGAGTGTCCTGGGTGTCCGTCGCGCCGACACATCGCCGACGCGGCATCCTGCGATCGATGTTCACCCAGCAGCACCGCGCTCTGAACGACGCGGGTGCGCCGCTGTCACTGCTGACGGCCAGCGAGGCGACGATCTACGGGCGCTTCGGGTACGGGCCGGTGACCGAGGAGATCAGCGTCTCGATCGACCGTCGATTCGCGCAGTTCCGCAAGGACGCTCCCCCGGCGACGGGTGTGCGGCTGATCGAATCGGCCGAGGCCACCGAACTGCTCCCGGACATCTACCACCGGTGGCAGCAGCAGACCGCAGGCGCGCAGCCCAAGCCGCCGATTCGGTGGGAACGATTCTTCGCCGATCGCGAGAACCGACGCGGCGGACTGACCGCACTGTTCTTCATCGCCCATCCCGACGGCTACGTCGCCTACCGACGCGGACGCAACCCGAGCCGGGTCGTGGTGGAGGAATTCATCGCGGTGACCGACGACGCCTACGCCGCGCTGTGGCAGATCCTCGTCGGCGTGGACCTGGTAGACACCATCGAGGTACGGCAGGCACGCGACGAGGCACTGCCGTTCCTGCTGACCAACAACCGGCTGCCGAAGGTCACCGCTCACCACGACGCTCTGTGGGCCCGGATCATGCATGTCGAGGCTGCCCTCGAGGCGCGCACCTATGCCCTCGACACATCACTGATCATCGCCGTCCGGGATCCCTTCCTCGACGCAGGCGGTACCTATTCGCTGACCGTCACGAACGGCAGAGCCACCTGCACGCGGGTGGAATCCGAGCCGGACATCGAACTCGACATCGATGTGCTCGCCAGCATCTACTTCGGAACGCACCGTGCCCGATTGTTCGCCGCGGCCAATCGCCTCACCGCCCGCAACGAAGAATCCCTGCACGCACTCGATCTGACGTTCGGAACAGCGCGTCCCGCCGTCATGGGTTGGGGTTTCTGAGCGACTACCCTGCCAGCCCGTGCGTGAAGGCGAAGTGCACGGCCTGAGCCCGGTCACGTAGTTGCGCCTTGGCGAACAGATGGTTGATGTGTGTCTTGACCGTCGCCTCGCTGACGAACATCTGCTGCGCGATCTCGCGGTTCGACAAACCGGCCGCGATCGCGCGTAGGACCTCGACCTCACGCGGGGTCAAACCAGCTGGGATCTCGGGCGGACGGGAGTGCTCGACGGCTCCGAGCAGCCGCGCCTGTACCTCCGGATTCAGTACGGACTGCCCGGCTGCCGCCGCCCGCAATGCCGCCGCTATCTCGACCCGTCCGGCGTCCTTGGTGAGATATCCGCGTGCGCCCGCACCGAGTGCATCGAGTATCGAGCGTTCGTCGGAGAAGGTCGTCAACACCACCACGGGTAGATCGGGGAAGAGCCCCTTCAGGATTCGGGTCGCCTCTATCCCATCGGTGCCCGGCATCCGCAGGTCCATCAGCACGACATCGAGGGATTCGGTACTCATCGCGGCCTGCACTGCGGCGACCGCGCTGTCGCCGTCCGTCGCGGTCGACACGACGGTGATGTCGTCGATCAGATCGAGCATCGTCGCCAGCGCCTCACGCACCGACGCCTGATCGTCGGCGATCACTATCCGAATGCTCATACCCTCACCTTCGTGTCGTCTTCAGTGTGGTTGCGGCACAGCAACTGTGGCACGGACCGTCCAACCCCGCCCGTCCTGACCCGCCGCGATCGACCCGCCGACCAGTGCGGCGCGCTCGCGCATGCCGACCAATCCCATTCCGGTACTGTCGACCGGTTTCGGCGGCGACGGAGCCGGGCCGTTGGTCACGGAGAGCTCCACTTGTTCTGCCGCGAAGCGAAGCACTACGTCGACTGCCGCTCCGGGAGCATGAGTACGGGCATTGGTCAGCGCCTCCTTCGCGCACCGAACCAGGAACTGTGACTGCGGCGTATCGAGATCGACAGCCTCGCCCTCGATCCGGAAGTTCCCGTCCGCGTCCACCAAAGCGGCCATCGTCGGCACCAGGGGCAGCACGTCCTGACGCAAAGTCTGCACGGCCCTGCGGGTTTCGGTGAGGCCCTCGCGAACGAGGCTCTGCGCCTTGCTCACCGCGGCTCTGGCCTCGTCGGCACGACCGGCGTCGAGCAACGCGTCGGCGACTTCGAGCTGCATGTTGACCCCGGACAGCGAATGCGCGAGAACGTCGTGGATGTCGCGTGCGATACGGGCCCGCTCGGCCAGGGCATGCTCGCGCAATTCGGCGTCGGTGGCGCGCCGGGCATTGCGCAGTGCGTCCAGACGACTGCGTCGTGAATACCCGATCAGTACCGGCCACCCGGCGAAAAGACCGGCGGCCCATGGCCACCCGTCGACACCGTGGTGATCGGCGATCCACAGCGCGCACGCGCACGCCACGCTGAGCGACACCGCATACGGAAACGCAATCGACGGCTTGAACCGCCACCCGGCATGTCCGGCGAACAGGAACGGAAACGCTGCTGCGACCCCGGTTCCGCCCAGAGGAAGAATCGCGGCGGAGGCGACCAGTGCGATGCCGGCCCCGGCGAGCGAGAGCCGGAGACCGGTCGACCGTCGCGACACCGTCGA
Source organism: Rhodococcus sp. 05-2255-1e (assembly GCF_002259025.1). Lineage (NCBI taxonomy): Bacteria > Bacillati > Actinomycetota > Actinomycetes > Mycobacteriales > Nocardiaceae > Rhodococcus > Rhodococcus sp. 05-2255-1e. The sequence goes on from NZ_NOZE01000003.1 coordinate 211,986, forward strand.
GGCCGCCAGTACGAGACTGTTGACGACGAGCAGCGTGAGCACGAGCGGATCGTGCAGATCCGACGTCGCGAACGCCGCCACGACGACGACGGCCGTGACATACGGCCGACTCGACAGCCGGAAGCTGTCGAGTGCGGGTAACCGTACGTCCGGCGTGGGTGCCGACGTCACCGAATCTTCGCCCGTCCTTCGCGAACCCGACTGTGCATGTCGGCCAGCGTAGGCGACAACGTGTGGTTGCCGGACTTGTCGGCTCGCCACACGATGGTGGCCTCGGAATGCATGGCTCGGTAGAGCACCACGACCGACTCGGCGAGGAATCCGACCCCCACGGCCAACATGGTGGCCTGCCCGGCGACCGACGCTGCTGCCGGATCCACGACATTCTCCACCGGCACGAGGAGGAGGCGCACCGCGATCGCGGCCACCCACAGGCCGACCGACGCCAACGAGTAACGCATCCATGCCGCTCCGTCCCGCTCGGCGATCCGGACGGTGTAGCCGCGGACCACCCCGAACACGGCTCCGACGACACAGCCGAGGAGCAAGAACCCGATCGCCGTGGCCGAGAGCGCCGTCGAATTCAGTGACGCCAGTCCGGCGACGGCGAGGATCGCCGGAAGCACCAGCATGCGCCGAGCTTCCATGAGCTGGCCGGTCATGCGCCGCACCAGCAGGTATCCGACCAGAAGGACTACGAGAGCAATCGTTGCAATGTTCATGGCAGCAACGCTACGAAGATCGCGGTGGGGGCACATCGACCCACGGGTGGAGATCGGGTGGAGACACGCGCGCATGACGTTTGTCATGGCTGGACCGTGACGCTGTCACCTCAGGTCATGATGCGCTGCACTGTTTTCGGGGCTCGACGCGCAGCAGGATCGTAGTCATGAAGCAACCAGACGAAGGAAATCTGTTCACCGATCTGATGGAGCTCGGGCCTGCTCCGACGATGGCGCGTGAGATCGTCGTCATCGTCATCAGCATCGCGATCATCGCCGTGTTGTTCGCGATTGTGGGGCCGTCCGTTCCGGCGTTCGTCGCACTGGGCGTCATCGTGGCCTTCATGGGTGTCCGGTTCGTCATCGGACTGCGCCATTGGGGGACGCAATCATGACCATCATCGACGTCGACGGGATGACGCGCCGGTACGGATCGGGCAAGAACGCCTACGAGGCCGTCCAGGCTCTCGATCTCCATGTCGCGGAGGGTGAGCTGTTCGGCCTACTGGGCACCAACGGTGCGGGCAAGACATCCACTCTCGAAGTGATTCAGGGCCTTTCGCGACCCAGCAAGGGCACGGTGCGGATCATGGGAATGGATCCGGTGGCCGATCGCCGCAAGGTCCGGCCTGCTCTGGGAATCATGCTGCAGAAGGGCGGACTGCCTCAGGATCTGACCACCGCCGAGAGTCTTCGGATGTGGGCCGGCACCTGCAGCCATCCGCTGCCGGTGGCGGAGGTGCTCGGTCGCGTGGACCTGGCCGACCGTGCCGATACGCGGGTCAAATTCCTGTCCGGCGGCGAGCAGCGCAGGCTGGACCTGGCATGCGCGATCATCAGCCGTCCACGCATCTTGTTCCTGGACGAGCCGACCACCGGTCTCGACCCCGAAAGTCGCCGCAACACATGGCGGTTGATCCAGGAGTTGAAGAACTCCGGCGTCACGATCATGTTGACGACGCACTACCTCGACGAGGCCGAATCGCTGTGCGATCGACTCGCGATCATGCACCGCGGCAGAGTCGTTCGGAGCGGCACCGTGGACGAGGTGGTCGCCGACCATCCGGCGAAGATCGAACTGAAGGCCCCTGGAACGGCACTGCCGTCGCTGCCGGGCACATCCATGGACGTCTCGGGAGAGACGGTCTCGATCCAGACGTCCTCGGTTCAGGAGACGCTGACCGATCTACTGATGTGGGCTCGCACCAACGGCGTCACCCTGCACGGCCTGGACGCCCGCGCGGCATCGCTCGAAACCGTGTTCCTCTCCATCGCAGACGAATTCGACAACTCCGATGTGAACGACCCAGCTACCGACAAGACCGAGGTGATGAGCGCATGAGTACGATGACCGCCCTGTCGCGAGCAGAATTCACACTGCTCGGACGCAACCGAGTACTGCTGTTCAATGCGGTCGTCATGCCGTTGATCTTCCCGATCGTGCTGCTGATCGTCGGCAGCCGGTCCGACAACGGATTGACCGATACCGGAGTCGGAGCGGCGCTCGAGATCTTCGCCCTGTTCCTCCTGGTGTTCATGGTCTACTACAACATGCTCTCGATCTACGCCACGCGGCGAGACGAGTTGGTACTCAAGCGACTTCGCACCGGAGAGAGTTCGGACATTCAGATACTGCTCGGCCCGGCGATACCCTCGCTGATCCTCACCGTCACACTGGGCCTGATCGTCGGGGCCGTCGTGCTGGCCTTCGGCGGCCCGGTTCCCACCAACGTCCTGCTCGTTGCTGTTGCCCTCCTCGGCGGCGCTGCACTGTTCGCCGCACTGGCGTTGATCACGTCTGCCTTCACCCGTAATGCGGAAGCAGCGCAGATCACCAGTCTGCCGGTCATTCTGGTCGCGATGGCAGGGTCGTCACTGCTCCGCGGTGTTCTTCCGGATTCGCTGAGCAACGTCATCGACCTAACTCCCATGGCCGCGGTGTCGGACCTGTTGAATCTGGGCTGGTTCGGTACCACCACCCCCGGCGACGCGTCGGTCGGGTTCGCCGCCACCTTCGGCGAGGCCGCCATGCCGGTGGCGGTGATGCTGGCCTGGATTCTCGGCAGCCTGCTGATCGCTCGCACCCACTTCCGCTGGGAACCGCGGTCCTGATCGCACTGTCGTCGTCCGTCTGCAAGGCTGGAGATCATGAAGCTGTACGAGTACCTCAATCCACTGCACGGCTGGAACGACAGCAGTGCAGTGGAGAAGGTACGCGTCTACACCCGCCAATCGTTCCTGCTGATCACCGTCGGTGTCGCCGTCGGCGCGATGCTGACGACGCTTCAGTACGACGACTATCGATCGACGGTGGCGGCAGCGGTGTGTGCCGCCGCCGCTTTCGTGGTCGTTCAGCGCACCCCGGCACTCGGCGGCGAGTCGACGGCCAACCCTCGAATCCCGTTGGCGATCATGGCCGTCGCCGCTGTGGTGCTGGTTGCCGGAGGGACGACGAGCAACGCACTCTGGGCCGCGGTACTCGTCACCACCGCGGTCGCGACCCTGATTCGATTGCGCTGGTCTCTCGCGGCAGCCGTGGCCGCCGCCGCGATTGCCGCGGCCGTGGGAACCCCGGCGCTGGAAACGGTAATACTCGGCCTCTTCATCGCTTTCATGGCCTTCACCGTGCAACTGTCGGCGTGGCTGCTGCGCATCGTGACCGAACTCGACGCCACCCGCGACGCAGCCGCAGCTCTCTCCGTCGCCGAGGAGCGCCTGAGGTTCTCGCGCGATCTGCACGACGTCGTCGGACGCGCGCTCTCGGCCATCGCGGTCAAGAGCGAACTTGCCGCGACGCTGGCCCGTCGGGGTGACGACCGCGCCGCGACGCAGATGGACGAGGTGCGCGCGTTGGCGCAGGAATCGATGACCGACGCCCGAAAGTTGGTGCGCGGCTATCGATCGGTGGATGTCGCAGGCGAACTCGACGGTGCCCGCTCGCTCCTGTCGGCGGCCGGGATATCCACCGAGCTCACCGGCGAGACCTCGGCACTGTCCGAGCGCGCGGCCGAGGCGGCCGCCTGGGTGGTTCGTGAAGGCGTGACGAACATACTGCGTCACTCCGCGGCCACCTATTGCCGAATCGAACTGACCGACAGCAGTATTCGACTGACCAACGACCACCCCGGTGCGCCGAACGGCCGCAACGACGGCACGGGTCTGAGCGGCCTACGGGAACGCTTGGTCGCGGTCGGAGGGGAACTGCGCACGGAGCAGACAACCGAAAAATTCACCCTCATCGCAGTGTTGCCCACATCGCCCCAGAACCCGAGGACCACACCATGATTCGAGTTCTACTGGCCGACGACGAGAACCTCATTCGATCGGCGCTGGCGACCATGCTCGATCTGGAGGACGACATCGAGATCGTCGGACAGGCCGATTCGGGCGAGAAGGCCCTGACGGTTGCCGCGACCCTGGCACCCGATGTGGCAGTGCTGGACCTGCAGATGGGCGGGATCGACGGCATCGAGACGGCGCAGAAAATTGCCGAGACACTGCCCACCTGCGCGTCGATCATCGTCACCAGCCACGGTCGGCCGGGCTACCTGAAGAAGGCGCTCGAGGCCGGCGTGCGCGGGTTCCTCCCCAAGACCACCTCGGCCGCCACCCTGGCCGAGGTGGTGCGCACCGTGCACGGCGGCGGGCGGTACGTCGACCCGACGCTCGCCGCGGAAGCCATCGGGGCCGGGGACTCACCGCTCACACCGCGAGAAGCCGATGTGCTCGAGTTCGCCGCCGACGGCGCATCGATCGCGGAGATCGCGCAGCGCGCGCATCTGTCACCCGGGACCACCCGCAACTATCTGTCTGCGGCGGCCGCGAAACTCGGGGCGGCGAACCGGCACGAGGCCTGCGCACTGGCCCGACGCCACGGGTGGATCTGAGGAGCGTCAGACCTTGGCGGCTGCGGCCACCGTGTCGAGGGTGGGCAGCCGGTGCCCGTCGGCGGGCGGCACCACGGTGATCCGCAAGTTGTTGTGCCGCAGCAGATACACGGCAGCGAAAAGTCCCGTCGCCAATGAGATGACACCGCCGAACAACAGCGGTGCGCGTGGATCGAGGGCGTCGGCGAGCCAGCCGAGCACCGGGCTGCCCAGCGGAGTTCCGCCCAGGAAGCACAGCATGTAGATGCCCATCACGCGGCCGCGCATGTCGGACGGCACCGACATCTGCAGAATGTTCATCGCCGACGTCGTGAACGTCAGCGTCAATGCGCCGGTGGGCACCAACAGCACTGCCACGAGAACGTAATTGGGCATCAATCCCACGAGTAACTCGAACAGACCGAACGCGATGACCGCACCGATGAAGAGCCGCAATCGAGGGGCGGTGGCGCGCCGGGCCGCCAGGGTCGCTCCCGCGAGCGTGCCGACCGCGAGGGTGGTCGACAGCAACCCGTATGCGTCGGCTCCGCTGCCGAACGTGTTGCGCGCCAGCACCGACAGACTCAGCGGAAAATTGAGACCGAACGTCGAGACCATGAACACCGTCGCCAGCAACACTCGTAGGTCTCCCCGCCCCCAGACGTAGCGAAAGCCCTCCCGTACCTGCCCTTTGGCGCGCGGTGCCGGTTCGACACGGAAGAGTTGACCGACGTTCATCGCCAGGAGGGCACCGAACACCGCGGCGAACGACACCGCGTTGATCAGGAACACCCAGCCGGTACCGACGAGGGTGATGAGCACTCCCGACACCGCAGGCCCGACGATCCGCGCCATGTTGAACGTCATCGAGTTCAACGCGATCGCGTTGGACAGAGTTTCCTTGCCTACCATCTCGATGGTGAACGATTGCCGCACCGGCGCGTCGATGGCGGACGAGCAGCCGAGGATGAAGGCGATGACATAGACGTGCCAGAGCTCGACCATGTTGCCGACATCGAGCACACCCAGCACCAGACCGCAGACTGCGGCGAACACCTGGGTGATCATGAGGAGTTTGCGCTTGTCGTACCGGTCTGCGAGTACTCCGCCCCACACCGACAGAAACAGCGTCGGCCCGAATTGCAGGGCCATGACGATGCCGACGGCGAAGCCGTTGCCGCCGGAGAGCGTCAGCACGAGCCAGTCCTGGGCCACCCGCTGCATCCACGTTCCGACCAGCGAGACGATCTGCCCCGACGCCCACAATCGGTAGTTGCGAGTCTTCAGAGCAGCGAACATCGTCGCGCCGGACGTACGTGAAACTGGAGCCACAGGTCAAATAATAAACCTAGGTAACTACTCGGAGTCGCTGACCAATGCGCTGATGATGCTCACCGCATCTCGCAGCGTCGCGAGCTGCTCGGGTCCGAGGCCTGCCAGCTGGGCGGTCATCCACGCCTCGCGAGCACTCGCCTCGTCCGCGATCAGTTCCTTGCCGGCCGCCGACAACGACACGATCACCTGACGGCCATCGGTGGGATGCGGCGTGCGCTCCACCAGACCCAGCTCGGCCAACGACGCGATCACCCGCGTCATCGACGGGGGTTGGACCCGCTCCCGAGCCGCCAACGCGCCAGGCGTCATGTCGCCCTCCCTACTCAGCGTGGCCAGAGCCGACAGCTGAGTGAGCGACACTTGCGAGTCCACTCGCCTACCTCGAAGGTGACGAGTCAACCTCACCACCGCAAGCGACAGGTCGCTTGCCAATTCCCGATTGTCTTTCACACTGTTTCCCGACGTCACAGCGCAGAGAATACGCCCTGGTACCGACCCAGCATCAGGTAACCGCATCCGTGATGGGACCGACTGCGAAAAACGCCACGAACAGCAACGCGACGACCCATAACAGGGGATGTACCGTCTTCGCTCGGCCCGAACCAACGGCGAGCACGACCCACGTGATGAAACCGACGCCGATACCGTTCGCGATGGAGTAAGTGAACGGCATCACCAGGATGGTGAGGAAGGCCGGCAGCGCGTAATCGAAGCGCTTGAAGTCGATGTGGAGAACCTGACCGATCATCAGGGCACCCACCACCACCAGCGCCGGAGCAGCCGCCTCGATGGGCACGACAGCCGTGAGCGGGGTGAAGAACATCGCCAGCAGGAACAGCAGGCCGGTGACGACGTTGGCCAGTCCGGTGCGTGCGCCTTCCGCGATTCCCGAGGCCGACTCGACGAACACCGTGTTCGACGATGCGGACGCGCCGCCGCCCGCAATGGCTCCGGCACCTTCGACGACCAACGCCTTGCCGATGTTGGGCAGCGTGCCGTCCTTGTCGAGATTCGCTTCTTTACCCAGACCCGTCATCGTTCCCATCGCGTCGAAGAAGTTCGCGAGGACGAGCGTGAACACCAACAGACTCGCGGCCAGCACACCGATGCGGGTGAACGCACCGAACAGGTCGACGTTGCCCACCAGCGACAGGTCCGGCGACTGTACGAGAACGCTGGGCAGCTGCGGCACGGACAGGTTCCAGCCCTTGGGGTCGACGCCGTTCGACGGCCCCACGTCGGTGACCGCCTCGATGATGGCCGCCAACACCGTCGTGACCACGATGCCGATCAGCAGACCGCCGCGGACCTTGCGCACCACGAGCACACCCATCAGCAACAACCCGAACACGAAGATTACCGTCGGCCACGACGCGATGGACCCGTCGATGCCGAGGCCGACGGGAACCGTCGTGCCTGCGGCGTCGGGGATCCGGCGTACGAAGCCGGAATCGACCAAGCCGATGAACGCGATGAAGGCACCGATGCCTGCGGCGATCGCAGCCTTCAGTTCGGGCGGAATCGCGTTGAACACCGCCGTCCGGAAGCCGGTGACGGCCAACAGAACGATGATGATGCCGTCGATGACGACCAGGCCCATGGCCTCGGGCCAACTGACCTGAGGAGCGATGGTGACGGCCAGGAGAGTGTTGATGCCGAGGCCGGCCGCGATACCGAAGGGGTAGTTGGCGATGATGCCGAACGCGATGCTCATGAAGCCGGCGACCAGTGCCGTCACGGCGGCAACCTGGGCGACGGGCAGGATGTTGCCGAGCACGTCGGTCTTGGCAGCTGCGTCGTCGGCGGAGAAACTACCGAGGATCAGCGGGTTGAGCACGACGATGTAGGCCATCGCCACGAAAGTGACGACACCGCCGCGAACCTCGGAACCCACAGTCGAGCCGCGCTCGGTGATCTTGAAGTAGTTGTCGAGTAATCGCGACGACATAGGCATGAGTGAAAGATAAAGCACACCGCGAGGGTTGGCGAAATATGGTGGCGTAGCGTGAATTCGTGGCCGACGTCCCGCAGATCCCGCCCCGCCTCACCGATCCGGTGCCGGTGTTGACGATCGGCATCCTCGGTTGGATCGTTGCGCTGGTCGTGTTCACCGCCACCGGCGACCGCAGCGACGACGCGGTGGCGACGTGTTGGTCCGGCATCGCGGTCGGCGCTGTCGGGTTCGCTCTGTTCCTGGCGCAGAGAGCCGCGTCACGACGCGGCAGCAGAACCGCCCAACGCGGCCTCGATTGAGATCAGGATCACGTTAGCCCGATCACGAAAACCGTTCTGACGTGGGCAAACTAACCCCTCAGCCGGTTGAGTAACACAGAGTTAACGTGGAGCATAGGTTATGTCAGTTTCGATAACCTTTGATCCACGAAAGCACAGGCCATGAAGTTCGTCGCTCAGTACCGCAACCGCCGCAACCACGTCCGCTCGCTCCGCGCCCTTTACGCACGCGCCAACGCTGTCTCCAGCCCGGCCATGCGTGACGAGCTCCTCGTCATCGCGCAGCGCTCGGATTTCTCGCGCTGATCGCTTTTTCGGCGTAGATCCAACCCAGCCCCCACAGGGCACCGAACACCCAGCCGGCCAGCACGTCCGTCGTCCAGTGCGCACCCAGATAGATCCGAGAGAATCCGATCAGCAGGGCCGCGACCACAGGCAACGTCAGTAGCACCGGCCGATGCAGCCACGGAGTGGACGATCGCAGCATCACCGCGATCGCCACCGTGGCAAGCAACATCGACATCGTCGCGTGGCCGGACGGAAACGAATGGCTCGAAATCTCCACCAGCCGTTCGGGAATCGGTGGACGTTCCCGCGCGAACGCGAACTTCAGCGCATTCATCAGCCCCCACCCGGTGAGCATCGAACCCGCGACCATCCACGCGTCGACAGTCCTCTTGGACGTCAGCAACGCGCCCCACGCCCCCGCGGACAACACGAACATCATGAAGGTGTTCCCCACCGTGGTGATGATCCAGAACATCGTCGTGACCCAGCCGACTCGATGCTCGACCATCCACTCCAACACGGCATGGTCAGGCCCCACGAGTTCGCTCCCAACTTTCCACACAATGCACTGTTCCGTCCGGTGTCACCCACCACGGCACAGCGCGGTCACCGCTGACAGCTCCCGACAACCGCACCACCAGTTCGCGGTGCACCACCACCGAACCTGTCGGCAGCGGTAGCCCGAGCACCGCACAGGCCAGCACGGCCCCGGGCTCTCGATCCCACGAACTGACGCGTCCGACTCCGCGAACCTCGCCGGTGATGGCCTCCGACGCCCGCCTGATGTCGAGGACGTCGGCCAGCGCGGCTGCCGTGGTCATGTCCGAGAGCACCGCCACCTCCGGTGGCACGACCGGTGCCAGCCACGGCGCATCGACGACCAACCCGTCCGACGCATCGGCCACGGTGCCGCCGAGAGTGCGCACGCGATCCGGTGGATCGAGATCCGCCACGTCGATGCGTCGATCCAGGACGGCACTGGCGATCAGCGTGTGCGTGCGCGCGATCACCGCCGCCGTCGGATGTCGCTGAGGGTCCTCGAGTGCACGCAACAACACCCGCGCGCTCTCGACGCTCTCACAGGTCGACGCGGCGAGCACCGCGTGCAGTTCGTCGGCGCGCGGATGATCCAACGGATCGAGCAGACCGGCGAACGTCTCGTCCGACGGCGCCCGGAACGTGATGGGCGAGCGGTTGTCGATCAGCGCATGACGTCGCAGCCACCATGCCGTGTAGCCGTCCCGGTCGGTCAAGGCTGCACGGGTACTCGGTTCGTCGAGCAGAATCGTCAGAGCTTCGGCCCAGGCATCCGACCGGACCAGGTCGAGATCACGAACCGCAACAAGGGTTTCCGGCTCCGTGGCCAGACTCGACCACCAGGCGGGCTCGTCGTCCAGGTCGTGATCCGGCCCCGTCGGACACTCGTCGCGCACCACCGAGAACCCCCAGCCGACGCCCACCGCGCGCAGGGCCCGCTTCCCGAACCTGGCCACCGAGGCCGCCGACAGAACACCGAACGGCGAATCCCGAACCAACAGCCTCGCCAACGGTGCACCGGGCAGCAACAGTTCGTCCGCACTGCGCAATTCGCCCTCGTCGTCTTCGAGTGGCAGACTCCCGAGCCACCCCGGAAGCGCTCCCGCCTCCCCCGCCAGCGCCAGCACTGCCGACACCAGGCCATCCACCTCGTCGCCGTCCCAATCGAGATCGTCGAGGGCCGCTTCGAGGGCGGGATCCGACAACAGCTCGGCCGCAGTGGCCTCCCGCGCACCCAGCCGAATCAACAACGGACTCACCGCATCCGGATGCACCAGGCGTACCCACGTCACCTCGGCCGACGCGTCCGACCCGACGACGGTAGTCCGTGGACCGGTGACCGTACGACCGTCGGCAAGCGGAACCGGCAGCGCAGCAAGTTCTTCCGCTGCGACCCCGTCCACGACGAGCGGTGTCAAGGCGTCGTAGAGTCGCCGCCACCAGGCCGGCTCACGGGCGTGCCCGCCGAGCATCTCGGCCAACCGCGCCAACCCGATCCGGTGCACCCCCACCGCCGACAACGCCGACGCGTGCCGCGCGCCCGACAGAGCGGCGTCCACCAGATTCGGGACCACATCGAGCAACACCGCAGCCAGTTCCTCGGTGGCATCGGCCAGAACATGGGCACGTTCGGGTACGAGATCGGGTCCATCGGCAGCGGGAAGCCATGGTGCGGTGGACAATCGGCGAAAGATCAGCTCACGTAGCTCACCGTCGATAGCACTGCGCGCGAAGCCGACCTCGGGTACGAACGACACTCGCGCGGACGCAGGCAACGACGCCACGAAATCGGGATAACCGTGGGCCACCTCGGCGACAGAGACGCCGGGCAACACCCGTCGACGATCCGGTTGCATGGGTACATCGGCAACGACCAACGCGGGCAACGACAGCAGCTCGTCCGACCGCGTCGGGGCCCGCAACACATCCGGCGCTGCGGGAACGGGTAGACCGTCGACCATCGGAACGATCCACCGCGCAGCCGAGGTGGTGTGCTGCAGCCACGTTCGCGAACCGATGGCGATCTCGACGCGTGCATCGTCGAGTTCCGTTCTCACACAGTCGACGACGACACCGTCGATCTCGATGGAATCCAACGCTTGGAGCTCGAGCAACAAGTCGACGGCCTCGTCGAGGAACCCCCCGGCAAGGGATTCCGACTTCACATCGGGTCGCGGCGTCAACACGATCTCGGTATCGAACCCGGCAGCGGGCGGCGTGGAAGTAGGCCACGCCAACCGGAGCACCGGCACACCCGACTCCGGCACAGTCATGTCCCGCTCGCGCAACGCGCTCAGAGTGCGCTCGGCGCTGAACGTCACCCCGCCACCGTGCGAGCGGACCTCGATCTCGTCGGACACCGATCGCACCGCGGTGAACCCGACCCCGAACTGCCCGACACCCGGATCGGCCGCAGCCTTCGCCGACGCCCGCAGCGCGGTGAGAGCGTGCACACCCGACACGTCCAGTGCGGCACCGGTGTTGGCGACATGCAGTGCACCCGCCTCGTCGGTCCACACCGAGAGCCGACCCGGGACGCCGGCTCGCTGCGCAGCATCAGCCGCGTTCTGTGCCAACTCGGTCAACAAACGATCGCGGTATCCCCCGCGCACCAGATCTGCCTCGGATGCCGAATCTTCCCGCAGCCGCGTGGGCGAGGAACCCCAGGACGCGAGAATCGACTCGCGAAGCGACCCGGTACCGAAAGGATCGATCAGCTCGGCGATGCCGAATCCTCCTGCTGCACACCATCGTCGACACTGGAATCGGCGTCGAGCTCGACATCGGAACCGACATGGGTCGTCTCGGCATCGACTGCGGGAGACGCGTCATCAGTCGACGAAGCGTCGCCAGTGGAAGGGGCTGCATCAACTGCATCGTTCCCGGTCTCGACCACCTCTGGCTCTGCCGGTGCGGAGTCTGCCGACTCGGGTGCTGCCGTGTCGGGCTGGGGTGCCTTGGACTCCGTCACCGCTACCGTCTCGGCCGACGAGACGATCGCTTCCGAATCATCTTCTGCAACAGCGTCGTTCGCGGTAGGCTCGTTCGTCTGTGCGGCACCGGTCGGCGACGGGGTGACGTCGAGTGCTGCGTCGTCGTACGGCTCGAACTGCGGCGAGCCCGCTCCGGTGGGCAGCTCGGTATCGGAGTGCGCGCCGCAACCGTATTCGACGTGCACCACATGACCGTCGGCGGCGAACTCGTTGCCGCACACTCCGAACGCTGCGGAGAGCGATCCCGCGAGGGGTAGGTAGAAACCGCAGAGTCCGCACGTGGACGGCGCGGCCTTGGCCATCTCGCTGTCCGGGCCGAAGTCGCCGTCGTGCCATCGTTCGGCGGCATCGAGCCGTCCTTCGAGGCTGGTGACCTGAGTGCGGCCGAGCCCGATCTCGCCGGCCACCTCGTCGATGGCGGGGTCACCGGACGCGACGTATCCCGGCACCAGTCGCGGGTCGTCACGACGTGGAGAGAGCAGATCGCCCGGCCCGAGATCACCGGGTCGGATGCGCTCGTCCCAGGGCACCCAGGACGGTGCCACGAGAGCATCGGGACCGGGTAGCAGTACGAGTTCGCTGACGGTGGCGTGATCGGCGTCGTCGGGAGCAGCGACGACAACGGCCCACTGCCATCCGCGATAGCCGTCCAGATCGCTGGCGAAGCGGTGGGTGGCAGCGCTGTCGTCCTCCACGGTCACGCCGAGGTACTCGCCGACACCGCCCTCTCCCAGCTCGAGCAGAGCCTGCCGCGCGAGGTCCACGGCATCGGCCAAGACGGGGCGGATGGATCCGAGCTCTGGAGAAGATACGACACTCACACATTCAGTTTGCCGCATCAACTCGGTGACGCCCAGTTCGGGCTGCCATCATGGATGCAATGACCGTCCGCGCTCGCACCTTCGCTGCACTCGTGATGTCCCTGTTGACCGTCACCGCCTGTTCGTCCACGTCGGGTCCAGGCGACTCGGACCCCATCGCGTCGGACTCGGTACCCACGCTGGGTGCCGAGGTTCTGCGTTCCTACGATCGCGCCGACGACGCCTTCACTCAGGGGTTCGAGATCGACGGTGATGTGCTCTACGAGGGCACCGGGCTGGAGGGCTCCTCCTTCGTCCGCCGCACGTCGCTCGAGAACATGACCGAGCTGGAGCGGGTCGATCTGCCGTCCGACCTGTTCGGCGAGGGCATCACCGTCGACGGCAACACCCTGTGGCAGATCACCTGGCAAGACGGAGTCGCCATCGCCCGCGACCGAGACACCCTGGCCGAACAGCGCCGAGTGAACTACGACGGCGAAGGATGGGGGCTGTGCACGCAGGGTGAAGGAACCCCGGACGACCGACTGGTCATGAGCGACGGCACGTCCATCCTGACCTTCCGTGACCCCACATCCTTCGACGCCGTGAACACCGTCGACGTCACACTCGACGGCAATCCGGTGGAACGACTCAACGAACTCGAATGCGCCGAGGACGGCTCGATCTACGCCAACGTCTGGCAGACCTTCGACATCATGCGCATCGACCCCACCACCGGCCGCGTCACCGCCGTCGTCGACGGTAAGCCGATGTGGGATTCGATGTCTGCCACCGAGCGAAACGGAGCCGACGTCTTCAACGGCATCGCCCAGATCCCCGGGACCGACAGATTCCTCGTGACCGGCAAATTCTGGCCCAAGATCTTCGAGGTGCGATTCACCGATCCCGCGGCCGTAGGACAGAATTGATCACGTGACCGATCCGCGACTCCCCCACCCCACGCCAGGTGCGGAAAACACGGGCGTTGGCAACGAAACCGGTCACTCCACTGCTGACGAACAGAGCTCGGAGCATCCCGGTTTCGTCAACTATCCACCGGCCGACCCCCGTGCTGTCCAATCCGGTGCCGGCGGCCACGTTCCGAGCCGCCGCCAACCGTTGCCGCCGCTGCACCCGGCGCGCACGCAGCAGATCACTGCCGCGCGCGGCCGAACCGGCGGCCGTAAGCCACCACCGATGCCCAAGAAGCTCACCGTCACCCGCGTCGCGGCGATGCGTGGGCGCGAGCTGACCGGCAAAGGAATCGCGTCGTTCCAGCGGGCTGCGAAAGCCGATGGGGCGGACAAGTCCGGGCTGACCGCGCTGACCTACGCGACGATGGCGAACTTCGCATCGGACGCTGCCCTGGCGATTGCACTGGCCAACACGCTGTTCTTCTCCGCGGCGACCGGTGAGGACAAGACGAAGGTTGCGCTGTACCTGGTGATCACCATCGCTCCGTTCGCGCTGATCGCGCCGCTGATCGGCCCGTTGCTCGACCGGTTGCAGCACGGCCGACGCATCGCGCTGGCCACCTCGTTCGGCCTGCGTACCGTGCTGGCGGTGGTGTTGGTGTTCAACTTCGACAGTTGGGTGCTCTATCCAGCGGCGCTGGGCATGCTCGTCCTGAGCAAATCGTTTGCGGTACTCAAGAGTGCGGTGACGCCGCGGGTACTGCCACCGGAGATCGACCTCGTCCGCGTCAACTCGAGGCTCACCGTCTTCGGACTGCTCGGGGGCACCATCGCCGCAGGCGCTGTCGCCGGCGGTATCGCCTTCGTCGCCGATTCGCCCGGCGCACTGTGGTTCGTCGCCGCGATCACCGTGCTCGGCGCATACCTGAGCATGCGCATCCCGTCCTGGGTGGAAGTGACCGAGGGCGAAGTTCCGGCCACCCTCGGCTACCACGCCGACCAGCATCACAGCAGCGATTACCCCGGCAGCGGTGCCCCGACCGAGAAGCTGAAGCGCACCCCACCGCCTGCCACCGCCGCCAAGAACCGCAGGCAGCCACTGGGCCGTGCGGTGATCGTCGGACTCTGGGGCAACGGCACGATCAGAATTCTTACCGGCTTCCTCACGCTGTACATCGCGTTCGTCGCAAAATCCCGCACCGAACACGAGCCGCTGCAGCAGGCCGCAATGCTCGGACTGGTCGGAGCCGCCGCCGGTCTCGGCAACTTCGCCGGCAACGCACTCGGTGCCAGGATCAAGCTCGGCCGACCATCGGTGGTCGTCCTGCGGTGCACGGTCGCGGTGACGGTCGTCGCCGTCGTCGCAGCTGTCACGGACAGTTTGCTCACCGCCGCCGTGGCCGCCCTGGTCGCGTCGAGCGCGAGCGCACTGGCCAAGGTCTCGCTCGACGCGTCTCTGCAGTCCGACCTGCCTCCGGAGTCCATTGCATCCGGGTTCGGCCGCTCGGAAACCGTCATGCAGCTGTGCTGGGTTCTCGGCGGAACGCTCGGGGTGTTGCTTCCCACCGAGTACTGGCTCGGTTTCACGGTCGTGTCGGTGTTGCTTACGATCGGCCTCGTGCAGACCTTCCTGACCTACCGCGGTCGATCATTGCTACCCGGGTTCGGTGGCAACCGGCCCGACCATGTCGAACAAGAAGTATCCGACAGCTCCTACGGCGAAAACGTGACCAAGTGAACCTGGCTCCCCGCACCAAGAAGATCGCGTCGCTGATCGCCGCCGGCCTGTTCGTGATCGCGGTCGCGTTCGTCGGGGTACTCGCAGTCCTGATCGGCAATGCCCCCGACAAGGAACCGGTCGTCACGGCGTACTCCAACGGTCGAGCCGTACAAGTCGAGCCCTACCTGTACTGCGCCGTGAGCGACCCGCTGTGCACCAACGTCGGCGAGACCGCCGAGATCCAGGTGGGATCTGCCCCGACGGTGCAGTTGTCGATGCCCGAGGCCGTCTACTCCGCGCCGTGGGAACTGGCATTGGTCTACGGCGACGACACCGGGGCGGTCGTCGAGAGCAGCCAGTTCAATCAGCCGGGAACCCGGCTGAGCGTCACCGTCCCGACGACGGACGACGGCGGCCGAACCCTGCTCGGAATCGAGGTTCGGCTACCCACGGGAATCATCGACACCGACACCAATACCGAGAGCTTCGTCAGCCACGCGATCTGGTCCATCGGCACGCGTCCGTAACGATCAGCTGTCGAGCTCGCGAGCGACGGCGCGGACCACCTCGGAGATGCGCTGAGCGATCTTGCGGTCCGGGTACTTGCCCTTGCGGAGTTCCGGCTGCACCGTCGCTTCGAGCAGCGTGATCATGTCCTCGACCATGCCGTGCAGTTCGTCGGGTGTGTGCTTGCGCTCGACGGGCTCGCGGCGGGTGCTGCCGCTGTTCTGGCGAATCGACGGGGCAGGCTCGAGAACCTTCAGGCTCAGTGCCTGCGGGCCACGACGGCCCGCGGCCATGCCGAATTCGACGCGCTGGCCGGCTTTGAGGCCGTCGACGCCTTCGGGCAGCGCTGACGAACGCACATACACGTCCTCGCCTTCCTCCTGCGAGAGGAATCCGAATCCCTTGTCGACGTCGTACCACTTCACCTTGCCGGTCGGCACTGAGCTCACCCGTTCATCTGTTGCTGTCGTTGGTTTCGTATCCGCACGCCCGATGTCGGGACCCTGCGGTGTGCACAAGTTTCGCGCCCCACGAAAACGCAGGACGCGAATACGCCAGTCTAGCGCGCAGGCCCCGAATAGGGCATTCCGGTTTTTCGCACGACGCACCGCCGCGCACTACCGTGGTGGTGTGGACTCATCTACTCGCAAGCGAAGTACTG
Organism: Rhodococcus sp. 05-2255-1e; assembly: GCF_002259025.1. NCBI lineage: Bacteria > Bacillati > Actinomycetota > Actinomycetes > Mycobacteriales > Nocardiaceae > Rhodococcus > Rhodococcus sp. 05-2255-1e. The sequence goes on from NZ_NOZE01000003.1 coordinate 228,561, forward strand.
CACTGCTGCGCATCGCGCTGGTGCTGTTCGCGATCGGCCTCGTTGCCATCGTCGCGATCCTGTTCTTCCCGGTCTTCTCCGACGCCAAGCCGCCGCTGGGCCTGTACCTGACGGCGATGTTCTCGGCACCCGCCGGATTCGTGCTCGCTCTGGTGTACGCGCTGCTCTCCGGCCGACGGGCGCGATAGATCATGCGACTGCTCCTGAACGTCATCTGGCTCGTGTTCGGTGGACTGTGGCTCGCACTCGGCTACTTCTTCGCGGGACTCCTGCTGTGCATCCTGATCGTGACCATTCCGTTCGGGATCGCGTCGTTCCGCATCGGCGTCTACGCCCTGTGGCCGTTCGGGTCGACGATCGTCGACAAGCCCGGCGCGGGTTCGGGTGCCCTCGTGGGCAACGTGCTCTGGCTCGTCCTCGCCGGGTGGTGGCTGGCGCTGACACACGTCGTCACGGCGATCGCGATGGCCATCACGATCATCGGTATTCCGCTCGCGATCGCGAACCTCAAGTTGATTCCGGTCTCGCTCATGCCGCTGGGGAAAGACATCGTTGCGGTTCGGTGACCTTTCGAGGCCCCCTCGCGTGATGTGACTTCCGTCACATCACGCTTCGGTAACAGACCGGCAACAGCACGGGGTCGATCACCGAGAACAGCCACTAGCTGGGCCTATTCGAGCGACCGGAATCAGACCGTCGGGACGGTCGCTGACACACGAAAAAATCGACAGTTACCAAATAGTGACGTAACCCGGGAATTTCAGTACGGTCAGCAGCGGCCGGAAAGTTCGGCCGAATTCCGGCCCGCAGCGCCAAACCTCGTCCCGCGGGAACCGGAACAACCCTCGACGATCACCCAGGGGACGAGGACGGGGGACCCACGTCCTCCACGGACAACCGGGAACTTGTAGCGACTCACGAAGCCGCACCGAGTTCCCTTGGGGTGAAGCCCAATTGCTCATCCGATATGGAAGAGCAAGAAGGCCGGGCTACCTCTCAGCCCGAACCCGACAGCTGACCTCGCAGGCGCGTGTGGAGAGGATTTCAACTCGTATGAGCGGACGTCATCGCAAGCCGAGCACCACTGGCAAGACCGTCGCAAAGGTCGCCGTCACCGGTGCCATCATGGGCACCGCGGGCATTGCCTTCACCGGTACCGCCAACGCGGCACCGGATTCCGACTGGGATCGCCTTGCGCAGTGTGAAGCAGGCGGCAACTGGGGCATCAACACCGGCAACGGCTTCCAGGGCGGATTGCAGTTCTCCCCCAGCACCTGGAACGCACACGGTGGACAGCAGTACGCGGCAACGGCCAACCAGGCCAGCCGTGAAGAGCAGATCGCAGTCGCCGAGAAGGTCCTCGACTCGCAGGGCTGGGGCGCATGGCCCTCCTGCTCCTCGAGCCTCGGTCTGAGCAGCGCACCCACCGAGCGCAGCGTTCCGGCCACTCCCAAGGCACCGGAAGTTCCCGCCCTCCCCGATCTGACGTCGATCCCGTCGATCGATGCGTCGGCCGAGGTCGTCAACGGCATCGTCACCGCCGTCCAGAACATCACCAACGATCCCCAGATCGCGTCGTTCGTACAGAACGCCGCTCAGGGCATCCAGCTCGATCCGCAGGTCGTCAGCTTCTACCAGGCGAACAAGGCGTTCCTGCCCCAGTAGCAAGAACCGCCGCTATACGAGAAAAGCCCCCGACATCTCGAAGATGTCGGGGGCTTTCTCGTGTTCGGGCGCCGTTGTCAGCGATTGACGACGGTCACCGGATGGGCGTAGGGCAGGTCTTCGACGGGCAGCGGGAACTCGGTGTCCTCACCGAAGGGCGACAAGCCACCCGATCGAGCGGACGAGAGTTCGGTCACCGCGTGGTCACCGCGAGCGGTTTCCGGCCAGCCTGGATCGACATAGGGCTTCTTCGACTTGTTCACCATGGGCCCATTTTGACACCTGCCCTGCGGCGAGCACCAGCCCAGGTCTCTAATCTGATAGACGATGACCGACACGACTGCGCCCCGACACACCGACATGCCTCCCGATCTGCCTCAGTGGATCGCAGCTCGCACAGACGCGGAGCTGATCAAGGCCATGTCGTTGCGTCCGGATCTGACTGCGCCGCCGCCCGCCTCGCTGGCAGTGCTGGCCGGCCGGGCAGAGCAACGCCGGTCGATCCTGCACACTGCGGACACCCTCGACACCCTGGCCCTGACCGTGCTCGAGATCCTGGCCATCGAAGAGGCCTACGAGCGTCCGGTCACCAGGGCCACGCTGCTGTCCGTCATCGCCAAGCGCGCCCCGGCCAAAGCCGTGGACAGAGCGCTGTCCCAACTGCGCGAACGCTTTCTCGTCTGGGGCGACGCCGCTGGGTTCCGGATCAGCGCAACCGCTGCGGACGCCGTGCCGTGGCGCATCGGCCGCGCTCTCGACCCGGTGGACACCCTCACCGAAACCCACATCACCACAGCGCTGGCCGCACTCGAAGACGGCGAACGCAATCTTCTCGACACCCTGGCCAGGTCTTCGCCCACCGGCCGTACCCGAGACGCCGCGCCGGGCACCCCACCCGATCGGCCCGTGCAGAAACTGCTCGCCGCAGGCCTGCTGATCTGGTTGGACGAGCAAACCGTCGAACTCCCCGTCCAGGTCGGTCAGATATTGCGCGGCGAGCCCATGACGGATCCCCGCTCACTCGCCGAGCCGAAGCTGACGACCACTGCACATGCGCTCGCCGACGTCGACGCTGCCGCGGCGGGCGAGGCACTCGAGCTCGGGCGGCACTGTGTGGCCATCATCGAGGCGCTGTCCGCGTCACCGGCTCCCGCCCTCAAGGCCGGCGGGCTCGGAGTGCGCGAGCTGCGCAAGATCACCAAGGCCACCGGACTCGACGACGACCGCGTGAGCATCCTCGTCGAACTGCTCGCCGCCGCCCATCTGATCTCCAGCGGAACCCCGGACCCTGTCCCCTCTGCCGACACCGGCGACGACTACTGGGCACCGACGCCCGCCGTCGACGCGTGGCTCGCCGCGGCCCCGGCCGCCCGGTGGCACACCCTCGCCTCCGCCTGGCTCGAGACGCCGCGAGCACCGTGGGTGATCGGCATGCGTGACCCCAACGACAAGCCCATCGCCGCGTTGTCGGACGAAGTCCGCTCGCCTGCCGCGCCCCGCGACCGTCGCATGATCCTGGAGCTTCTGGCCGAGCTCGGCAGTGGACACGCCGCGACGCCCACCGACCTCACCCGCACACTGACGTGGCGTCGACCCCGGTGGTCCGGACGGTTCGGCGTGACCCCCGTCGGGCACGTGATCGCCGAGGCGACCGCGCTGGGAGTGGTCGCGCGCGGCGCGATGTCGACGCCGGGACGCTCGCTGCTGCACGACGGTAATGCCGAGGCCGACATGCGCGCGGCACTCCCCGAGCCGATCGACTACGTGTTGGTGCAGGCCGACCTGACGCTGGTGGCACCGGGACCGCTCGAACCGGATCTGCAGGATCGGATCGCGCTCGTCGCCGACGTCGAGTCGGCAGGTGCCGCGACGATGTATCGCATCAGCGACACGAGCCTGCGCCGGGCCCTCGACGTGGGCCTGACGGCCTCGGAGTTGCATTCGTTGTTCGCGACCCATTCCCGCACTCCGGTTCCGCAGGCCCTGACGTATCTGATCGACGACGTGGCCAGGCGTCACGGCCGACTACGCGCCGGCGTGGCCGCGTCGTTCGTCCGGTGCGAGGATCCGGCGTTGCTCGCCGAGGTGATGGCCTCTCCGGCCGCCGAGTCGCTCGCCCTGCGCGCCCTCGCCCCGACCGTCGCCATCTCCCAGGCACCGCTGGCCGAGGTGCTGTCGGTACTCGCCGGAGCCGGATTCGCGCCCGCGGGTGAAGACTCGTCCGGCACCATCGTCGATCTTCGAGCCCGCGGCTCCCGGGTGTCGGCGCGGCGGCCGCGTCAGACCTTCCGTACCCCGGCCGTTCCCACCGACGAGCAGCTCGGGTCGTTGGTACGCGGAATGCGAGCCGCCGACCGCGCTGCGGGCAACGGCGGTGCGGTGGTGCGCGCCGACGGATCTCGCGCGAGCAGCACCGCGACCATGACGCTGCTGCAGACAGCAGCGAAGGTCAAGCGCAGCGTCAGCATCGGGTACGTCGACGCGCAGGGCGTCGCGACCCACCGCATCGTCGATCCGATCAGCATCGGCGGCGGCCAACTCGACGCATTCGATCCCGCCACCGGGGGCGTGCGGCGGTTCACTCTGCACCGCATCACCTCCGTCGCCTTGGTGGACTGAGTCACTGCTCACGTGCACGCGGGCCCCTACCTGTGGACAATGGAGAAGTTGCGCTCTTTCGGGCGCAGCAGAAGTCTCTAGGAGGAACCGTGACCGACGGCCCGCTGATCGTCCAGTCCGACAAAACGCTGTTGCTCGAGGTCGATCACGAACTCGCGGGCGCAGCGCGGGCGGCGATCGCACCGTTCGCCGAGCTCGAACGTGCGCCCGAGCACGTGCACACCTACCGCATCACCCCGCTGGCGCTGTGGAACGCGCGCGCTGCCGGTCACGATGCCGAGCAGGTGGTCGACGCGTTGGTCAACTTCTCGCGCTACGCGGTACCGCAGCCGTTGCTGGTCGACATCGTCGACACGATGGCCCGATACGGCCGGTTGCAGTTGGTCAAGAGCCCGGTCCACGGTCTGGTGCTGATCAGCCTGGACCGCGCCGTGCTCACCGAAGTGATGCGGCACAAGAAGATTGCGCCCATGCTCGGCGCGATGGTGGACGAGGACACGGTCATCGTGCATCCGAGCGAACGCGGCCACGTGAAGCAGATGTTGCTCAAGATCGGCTGGCCCGCCGAGGACCTCGCCGGCTACGTCGACGGCGAAGCGCATCCGATCGAGCTCGATACCGAGGGCGGCAAGTGGACGCTGCGCGACTACCAGGAGATGGCCGCGGATTCGTTCTGGGCCGGCGGCTCCGGCGTCGTCGTGCTGCCGTGTGGTGCGGGTAAGACCATGGTCGGTGCGGCGGCGATGGCCAGGGCCAAGGCCACCACGCTGATCCTGGTCACCAACACCGTCGCCGGCAGGCAGTGGAAGCGCGAGCTCATCGCTCGCACGTCGCTCACCGAGGAGGAAATCGGCGAGTATTCGGGTGAGCGCAAAGAGATCCGCCCTGTGACAATCGCCACGTACCAGGTCATCACCCGTCGAACCAAGGGTGAGTACAAGCACCTGGAGCTGTTCGACTCCCGCGACTGGGGATTGGTGATCTACGACGAGGTGCACCTGCTCCCCGCACCGGTGTTCCGCATGACAGCCGACCTGCAGTCACGGCGTCGACTCGGCTTGACGGCCACGCTCGTCCGCGAGGACGGACGCGAGGGCGACGTCTTCTCGTTGATCGGGCCCAAGCGCTACGACGCGCCCTGGAAGGACATCGAGGCGCAGGGGTGGATCGCACCGGCCGAGTGCATCGAGGTGCGCGTCACCCTCACCGACGCCGAGCGCATGTCGTACGCGGTCGCCGAACCCGAGGAGCGCTACAAGCTCTGCTCGACCGCGCACACCAAGATCGCCGTCGTGAAGTCCATTCTGGCGAAACACCAAGACGCTCCGACGTTGGTGATCGGCGCGTACCTCGATCAGCTGAACGAACTCGGTGAAGCCCTGAACGCGCCGGTGATCCAGGGCTCGACCAAGAACAAGGAACGCGAGGTGCTGTTCGACGCCTTCCGCAAGGGTGAGATCCAGACTCTGGTGGTGAGCAAGGTGGCGAACTTCTCGATCGACCTTCCCGAAGCGTCGGTGGCAGTCCAGGTTTCTGGAACGTTCGGCTCCCGGCAGGAAGAAGCCCAGCGACTGGGCCGATTGCTTCGGCCGAAACACGACGGTGGTCAGGCGCACTTCTACTCGGTGGTCTCGCGCGACACCCTCGACGCCGAATACGCCGCGCACCGGCAGCGGTTCCTCGCCGAACAGGGGTACGCGTACCGCATCACCGACGCCGACGACCTGCTCGGCCCGGCAATCTGACGCTTCGTGTCGGGATCGGCGGCATGCTAGGAATAGCAGTGTGCGCCGATTCGAGTTCCCTGTAGACGTAGCCCACGCGAAGTCGGTCAACGAGACGTTCACCGAACTTCGCCGGCTGCGGATGTCCGCGGCGCTCACGGCAGCGGTCCTGCTGGCACTGGGGATCTGGTTCTTCTGGATCGCGACGCCGTGGTCGTACATCCTCGGCGGCGTGTTCTGCATCGGGGCGGCGACGTCCCTGTGGGTCATGGTGTGGGCACCGAAGAAGATGGGGTCCATCGAATCGCTCTACACCCGGGGCGATCTGGTTCCGGCGGTGGTGGCCGAGACGATGCCGAGCGGCGCGACGTTGCTGTCGCTGGTCGATGTCGCGAAACCAGGAGTCGACGAGCCGCACTACGTCCTGATCACGCGCGTCGTCCGTGCGCTGCCCGGCCACGCCGTCGAACGCGGTGCCGAGGTGCCTGCGGTGTCGGTGCTCGCCGATCGCGGCCGTAACACCGGTGGACGCACCTGGCAGCTGGTGTCGGCGATGCCGATCGCCTGGGGCACCACCGACGCGGCCGTCCTGGCGCGCGCCGCCGCCGAGATCACCGAGGGCGAATGGGCACTGCTGCACGCCAACATCGGTCTGTCGGAGAAGGTACGCAAGGCCAAGAACCAGCAGCTGCTCGTGGACCCCGCCGATCTGCCCGAGGATCTGACGCGGCCTACCGAAGAGCCGGGAGTGGAGCCTGCGGAACGACCTACCGAAGAGCCGGGATGACCTCGCGCTCGAAGAGTTCGATGCCGGAGCGGTCGTAGGCGGCTTCCGGGAAGTAGAAGATTCCGTACGTCATGCCCTGCTGCTGCAGTTCGGTGAGGTTCTCGACGATCTGCTCGGGTGTTCCGACGGCGGGCATTCCGCGGTATGCGCCCAATGCCTCGTGTGCCTTCTCGGCTCCGACGTGTTCGGTCAGTCGAGCCTCGAGAGCGCGTAACCGCTCCTGCACCTCGGCCTCCGTGGAGCCGATGGCCACGTTGTAGTTGGCCGAGCGGACGATGGCGTCGAAGTCCGTGCCGACGGTTGCGCAATGATCGCGCAGCAGAGCCGATTTGGCGGCGAAACCGGTAGGGGTTCCATCGAAGTTGGTGTAGTTCGCGTATTTCGCTGCGATCTTCAGTGTCACTTTTTCGCCGCCACCGGCGATCCACAGTGGGATGCCGCCCTCCTGCAGGGGCAGTGGGCGCACCACGGCACCGTCGATCTCGTAGTGCTTGCCGTCGAGATACACCTCGCCGGTGGTCCACGCTTGTTTGAAGATCTGCACGCCCTCGTCGAGGCGGCCCAATCGTTCACCGGCAGAGGGAAATCCGTAGCCGTAGGCGCGGAACTCGTGCTCGTGCCAACCGCCGCCGATGCCCATCTCGACCCGACCGCCGGAGATGATGTCCACTGTCGCAGCAACTTTCGCCAGATAGGCGGGGTTGCGGTAGGACATCGCCGTGCACATCTGACCCAGTCGGATACGCGAGGTCGACGCGGCCAATGCGGACATCAGCGACCAGGCCTCGTGCGTCGCCTCGTCCGTCGCGACGGGAACGGTGTGGAAGTGGTCGTAGACCCACAGTGATTCCCACGGTCCGGCTTCGGCGGCAACGGCATGCTCGCGCAGCACACTCCACTGCTGGGCCGGATCGATTCCGACCAGATCCAGCCGCCAACCCTGAGGCACGAACATTCCGAATCGCATGACAGGCACAGTACAGACGCAGGTCCGACGCTCGCGCCGGCTGTGTGAACTACGCTGCAGGAATGTCCGAGATGTTGCCGTCGCGCACAGTGACCCGGTTGCGCCCGTTCGCATCGACCATTTTCGCCGAGATGACCGCGCTCGCGGTGGCGAAGAACGCCGTCAATCTGGGGCAGGGATTCCCGGACACGGACGGACCGTCGGCCATGCTCGAGGCCGCGCGGGACGCCATTGCGAACGGCCTCAACCAGTACTCCCCCGGCCCGGGGATGCCGGTCCTGCGCGCCGCCATCTCCGACGACCGGCTCGCCCGGTTCGGACTTCGGTACGACCCCGATTCGCAGGTTCTCGTCACCGTGGGTGCCACGGAGGCCATCTCGGCGACGCTGCTCGGCTTGATCGAGGCGGGCGACGACGTGCTGTTGATCGAGCCGTTCTACGACTCCTATGCGGCCGCTGTGGCGTTGGCCGGAGCCACTCGCACGGCCGTTCCCCTGGTCACCGACGGCAACGGATGGACCGTCGACACCGACGCCCTCGAACGGGCCGTGAGCCCACGAACGCGCATGCTGATCGTCAACTCGCCGCACAATCCCACCGGCACCGTGTTCGATCGCGAGACGATGATCCGTATCTCCGAGATCGCGATCGCCCACGACCTGCTCGTGCTCACCGACGAGGTGTACGAGCATCTGATCTTCGACGACGGTGTGCACACCCCGATCGCGACGCTGCCGGGCATGTTCGAGCGAACCGTCACCGTGTCCAGTGCCGCGAAGACGTTCAACGCCACCGGCTGGAAAACCGGGTGGGCGCTCGGACCGAAAGAGCTGATCGATGCGGTGCGTGCCGCCAAGCAGTTCATGAGCTTCGTCGGCGGTACCCCGTTCCAGCCCGCCGTCGCGTACGCACTCGGTCATGAGCAGGCGTGGATCGCCGCCATGCGCGACGGTCTGCAGCACAAGCGAGACACGCTGTCCGCGGCGTTGACCGAGGCGGGTGCGGACGTCAAGCACAGCGCCGGAACGTATTTCGTGTGCGCCGATATCGCACCGATCGGCCGCGGTGATGCGTACGAGTTCTGCCGCACCCTGCCCGATCTCGTGGGCGTCGCCGCGGTACCGGTGACTGCCTTCGTCGACGAGCCCGCGCCGTGGAAGTCTTTGGTGCGCTTCGCTTTCTGCAAGCAGGACCACGTGCTCGCCGATGCCGCCGAGAGGTTACGGCGATTGTGACTGCGCAACCGACGATTCCGGCGTACTTCGTCAGGCAAGCCGTCGACCTCGCGGCCAACGGCGGAGTGGACCTGACGTACCCGTTGTCGATGGCCGGGATCGGAACCACCATTCTCGACGACCCGGCGGAGCGGCTCACCACCCGACAGGTCACCGCGTTCACCCAGGCCGTCTGGGCAATGACCGGCGACGAACTCTTCGGACTCGCCGCAGTTCCCGTGCGGCGCGGCAGTTTTCGGGTGGTGTGTCAGACGTTGATACACACGGAGAATCTGTGGGCAGCGCTGATTCGAATGTCCGAGACCATGCGCGTGCTCATTCCGGTGAAACCGATGACGCTGGATCGAACCGAGCAGTCGACGGTCCTGACGGTGCACGTCGAAGCCACGACCGATCTCAGCCCCGAAGCGAACGAGCTCGCCGAGCGATTGCTGACCGACTTCCTGTTGATTCTGCTGCATCGGTTCGCGGCGTGGCTGATCGGTAACCGGGTCAAACTCCTGTCGGTTCAGTTGCCCTATGCACTGCCCGGGCCCGAGGCCGGGAAGATGTACGACACCATATTCGGAACTCATGTGCAGTTCGGATCCGACCGCGCCGCACTGGAATTCGACACCGCGCTCATGCGCGCCCCGATAGTGCAGACCGAGGCGACACTGGCCGAGTACCTCGCGGAGTCACCCAACCTGCTGTTCTCGTCGAGGGACTACGACAGCACTGCGTCGAGTCAGGTCCGAAGGGCCCTGGAGACCGGATTCAGAGGCGGTACGCCGGCTACCGAAGAGATTGCGGCCATGCTCAACATCAGCCCGCCGCATCTGCGCCGCGTCCTTCGCCAGGAAGGCACTTCCATCAATCAGCTCCGCGAGGAGGTTCTGCGCGACGCTGCCATCTCGGGGTTGAGCCGGGGCGACAGCGTGGACGACATCTCGGCCCGCCTGGGCTTCTCCGAACCGAGCGCATTCCGCCGAGCCTTCAAGCGCTGGACCGGGCAAACTCCCGGCGCGTATCGATAGAGCTCGGCGCGATCAGCTGACGCAGAACTCGTTGCCCTCGGGATCGGTCATGGTGATCCAGGTGCTTGGCCCTTGCTGCCCGCGATGCAGTACCGACGCGCCTCGACCTTCGAGTTCGGTCACCACCGCCTCGCGTCCGTCACCGACACGAACGTCGAGATGGAGTCGGTTCTTCACGGACTTCGATTCGGGTACCGCCTGAAACAGCACCCGCGGGGTGCCCGGAGATTCCGGATCGGTGATGCCCTGGCCTGCTCGCCACACCAGAACGCCGTCGAACACGGTTGTGTCCTCCTCTCGGGCGTGGCCTGCCGCAACCATCTCGCGAATGAACTCCTCGTTGCTGGGTTCGACCTGCCAGCCGAGAGTCTGTGCCCACCATGCCGCGAGCGCATGCGGGTCGACACTGTCCACGACGACCTGAAATCGGTAACCCATGCGAGAACGATACCGCCGGGAGCTGGCAATGGGAACACCTGTTCGATACAGTCGAGTCATGTCGCTCGCGATGCAAGGTTCGCTGTTCGGTGACGACGACGGTGGCGTCGGGTCGCTGCAGTCCGTCACCCGCCGCGAGCTGACGCTCGGTGCCTGGGTCGATGTGCGGCCGGGCTGGTTGTCCGACAGCGACCTCTTCGATTCGCTGGTCACCGACGTCGACTGGCGCGCCGAACGCAGGCAGATGTACGACCGCGTGGTCGATGTGCCGCGCCTGGTTCGGTACTACGCCGAGCGGGAGCACTGGCCGCATGCGGCACTGTACGAGGCCCGCGATGCACTGGACGACCACTACCGAAGAGAGCTCGGAGAGTCGTTCGCGACCGCGGGACTGTGTTACTACCGCGACGGGTCCGACAGCGTCGCCTGGCACGGCGACAACATCGGCCGCAGCGCCACCGAGGACACGATGGTGGCGATCGTATCGCTCGGTGCGACGAGACAACTCATGCTCCGTCCCCGCGGCGGCGGGACCTCTCTGAAATTCACCCTCGGTCACGGCGACCTGGTGGTGATGGGCGGGTCCTGTCAACGCACCTGGGAGCATGCAATTCCCAAATCGACCCGCGCGGTCGGCCCACGCATCAGCGTGCAATTTCGACCGCGCGGGGTTCGCTAGCGCACGACGCGTCAGCGCGCGGCGTTCGAGGCCCGACGCGTCTCTACGGCCGCCGCGAGAGTGGCCAATTGCGTTGCCGTCGTGTCCCAGTCGAGGCATGCATCGGTGATGGACTGGCCGTATACGAGCTCGTCCCGGTGGCCGAGTTCGAGGTCCTGACGCCCCGCGACGAGGAAGCTCTCGAGCATCAGCCCGACAATTCCGTGCTCGCCGGCCGCGACCCTGGCGGCCACGTCGGTGACGACGTCCACCTGCTTGTTGTGATCCTTACGGCTGTTGCCGTGGCTGGCATCGATGACGACTCGCTCCGGCAGACCCGACTTACGCAGGCGAGCAACGGTATCGGCCACGGACTCGGCGTCGTAGTTCGGTCCGTCGACGCCGCCGCGCAGAATGACGTGGCAATCGGGGTTTCCGACGGTCCTGATCAAAGCCGCCTTGCCGTCGAGATCGGTTCCGGGGAAGACGTGGCTCGCCGCGGCGGCGCGGGTTCCGTCCACGGCGACCTGGATGTCACCTTCGGTCGAGTTCTTGATGCCGACCGGCATCGACAAGGCGCTGCACAGCTGCCGGTGCACCTGGCTGGCCGCGGTCCGTGCTCCGATGGCACCGTAGCTGACCAGGTCCGCAATGTACTGCGGGGTGATCGGGTCGAGGAATTCGCAGCCGACGGGCAGGCCGAGCGCCGAAATGTCCAGCAGCAGCTGGCGTCCCACTCGAAGACCTTCGTTGATGTCGAAGCTGCCGTCGAGGTGCGGATCGTTGATCAGACCCTTCCAGCCGAGCGTCGTCCGCGGCTTCTCGAAGTAGACCCGCATGACGATGTGCAGTCGATCGCCCAACTCGGCTGCCGTGGCGGCGAGGCGTCGGGCGTAGTCGAGGGCAGCGTCGGTGTCGTGCACCGAACACGGGCCGACCACGACGATCAGTCGGTCGTCACGGCCGTCGAGAATGTCGACGACACCGGAGCGTCCGGTACGAACACTCGCCGAGATCGCGTCGTCCACCGCGTGCTCGCGGCGTACGACCGACGGCGCGACCAGCGGACTGATGCTGATCGTGCGCTGATCGTCGAGTGACGGGGTGTCGAGGGAGAGCGTCATGAGAGGGTTTCCTGTTCCCAGGCCGGCTCCGCATGCTCCACGCGCACTTCGAGCCGGTCTGTATCCGGCTCGTGGGGTGGAGGGTCAGCGCATGGCGTCGCTGGCTGACCCACCCGGGGCCGGCCTGCTAAACCAGAAATACGTGCGCTGCATGAAGAGCACCGTAACAGACTCTCCCGTGATGCATCTATGCTCGTCCCTGCAGTCGGTTCGCCAGGTGGTCATGAGGAGCCCCGAAGTTCACCTCGGCGTCGAGCGGTGCGTGCAGTCACGGCGCATCGCGAGAGGGAACCCGGTGAGAATCCGGGACTGTCCCGCAGCGGTATGCAGGAACGACCGCCGTCATCACGCACTGAGGAAGCCTCTTCGGGAAGCGACGGCCAGTAGGAGTGGGCTCTTCGTCCGCGCGCCTGCAAGTCCGAATACCTGCCCTCTGTGCTGTGCACGCCGTGTGCAGCGGTTCACCGCCTCGTGGAATGGGCGCGTAACCCTGGTATGGCTGTGGTCAGGGCTCACCGGGATCTGCGCGCCCGTGAAGACGGTGCACCACCCACGTGTAGTTACCCTGGAGATCAACTGTGAACAACGATTTCACTGCCACCGTGCTCGGTTCGGCTCGCATCGGACCCAACCGAGAACTGAAGAAAGCCGTCGAATCCTATTGGGCCGGAAAGCTCGATGCCGAGGCCCTCGAATCGGTCGCGAAGAATCTTCGCGAGAACGACTGGCGCACACTCGCAGCCGGGCTCGATTCCGTTCCGGTGAACACGTTTTCGTACTACGACCAGATGCTCGACACTGCGGCCCTCCTCGGAGCGTTGCCACCGCGAGTCGAGGCAGTCGAAGGCGAACTCGATCGGTACTTCGCCGCCGCCCGCGGCACCGAGACCATCGTCCCGCTCGAAATGACCAAATGGTTCGACACCAATTACCACTACCTCGTGCCCGAGATCTCGCCGGAGACCACGTTCTCCCTGCACCCGGACAAGGTTCTCGGCGAGGTGAACGAGGCTCGTGCACTGGGCATCCCGGCACGTCCGGTGATCATCGGACCGGTCACCTTCCTGTTGCTGTCCAAGTCCGTCGACTCCTCCGATTCGCTGCTGGGACGGGTGGACGAACTGATACCGCTCTACGCCCGTCTGCTCGAACTCCTCGCCGCAGCCGGAATCGAGTGGGTCCAGATCGACGAACCGGCGCTGGTGCGCGATCTCGACGACGAGACCGTCGCAGCGGCGACCCGATGCTTCGAGCAACTCGCAGCCTCGCAGACCCGCCCGGCCATTCTGCTGGCGTCCTACTTCGGCGACCTGGGCGACGCGCTGCCCGCAGTGGCGTCCACCGGGATCGAGGGCCTGGCCGTCGATCTGACCGTTCCTGTTGTGGCAGAGCAACTTGCAGCTACTCCCGCTACCTCGACGATGCTCGTCGTGGCCGGCGTCGTCGACGGACGCAACGTCTGGCGCACCGATCTCGACGCCGCGCTCGAGACACTGCACGAGGTCGGCAGACATGCACGCGCAGTGGCGGTGTCGTCGTCGTGCTCACTGCTCCACGTTCCCTATTCGTTGGACGCCGAACCTCAGCTCGAGCCGACACTGCGGTCGTGGCTGGCGTTCGGGAACGAGAAGATCACCGAGGTCTCGGTGCTCGCGCGCGCACTCCAGGGCGGAACAGCCGGGGAAACCGATCGATTCGTGTCGGACCGATTCGAGTCGGCCCGCGCGGCTCTGGATTCGCGGAGACACGATGCACGGCTGCACGATCCGGCAATCCGTACGCGCGTGACCAGTGTTGTCGGCCGTGACCGCAGCCCGGGAGACATCCGCCGCGTCGTGCAGGGCGAGCATCTTTCGCTCCCTGTTCTGCCGACGACGACCATCGGCTCCTTCCCACAGACGAGCACGATCCGCCGCGCGCGGGCGGCGCTGCGCAGCGGCACCGTCGACGAGGCGGAGTACGTGCGGCAGATGCGCGCGGAGATCGCCGATGTCGTTGCACTGCAGGAGCGTCTGGGGTTGGACGTGCTCGTCCACGGCGAGCCCGAACGAAACGACATGGTGCAGTACTTCGCCGAGCAACTCGACGGATTCGTCGTGACCGCCAACGGCTGGGTGCAGTCGTACGGGTCACGGTGCGTGCGACCACCGATCCTGTACGGCGACGTCTCGCGCCCGGCACCGATGACGGTGGAGTGGGCGACGTACGCGCAGTCGTTGACCGACAAACCGGTCAAGGGCATGCTGACCGGCCCGGTGACCATTCTCGCGTGGTCGTTCGTCCGAGACGACATCCCGGCGGCCGAGTCGGCAGCTCAGATCGCCTCGGCGATTCGAGACGAGACGATCGACCTGGAGTCGGCGGGGATCCGCATCGTCCAGGTGGACGAGCCCGCGCTCCGCGAACTGCTACCGCTACGCTCGAAAGACACTGCAGCGTATCTGGATTGGGCCGTCCGATCGTTTCGTATCGCGACGTCCGGCGTCGACGACGCGACACAGATCCACACGCACCTGTGCTACTCCGAGTTCGGTGAGGTCATCGACGCCATTGTCGCCCTCGACGCCGACGTGACGTCCATCGAGGCCGCACGCTCGCGCATGGAGGTGCTCGACGACCTCACTGCGGTCGGCTTCGCACTCGACGTGGGACCCGGTGTCTACGACATCCATTCGCCGCGAGTTCCGACGGTCGCCGAGATCACCGAGTCGCTCCGCGCGGCGGCCGAGGCAGTTCCCCTCGAACGGCTCTGGGTCAATCCGGACTGCGGACTGAAGACACGGGGCCCGGCTGAGGTCGAGCAGTCGTTGAGAAACATGGTGCTGGCCGCGGCAGCGCTGCGCTGACCCCATGTGAGCGGAACTTCGACCCCTGCTACGAAGTTCCGCTCACGTGGTCGCCAGGCTAGGGTTACCTATCCATGCCCGCTCGGTGAAAGAGATCGAAGTGAAACGTCTGCTCGTCGTCACTGCCCTCGTCGCAGTCGCAGCTCTGACCACCGTCGCGTGCGGTGACAGCGGCGGGCAGACACCGAGCACCGCCACCTCTCCCACCTCCAGCACCGACGCGGCATCGGACGCTCCGGGCCCCACCGGCATACCCGACGGAATGGGTTCGGGTGCCGCCGACGGCGAGTTCCCGCGCACCGTCGGGCATTTCGGCGGATCCACCGACATCCCCGCCGAGCCGAAGAAGATCGTGGTGATCGCCACCGGCCAGCTCGACGCCGCATTGACCCTGGGCGTGATCCCCACCGGTGCCGCCTACGGCGACGGAGCCGATCTGGTGCCCGACTACATCAGCTTCTCGTTCCCCCAGTACGCGGACCAACTGACGCAGATGGCAGATCTCGGCAATCGCCAGAGCGTCGACATCGAGGCCGTCGCCGCCGCCGAACCCGACCTCATCCTGGCCAACAAGACCGGCTCGGAAGACATCTACCCGACGCTGTCGGCCATCGCGCCGACCGTATTGACCGAGGGCACCGGCGTGAACTGGAAGCAGGACTTCCTTCTTCTCGCGGATGCACTGGGACGCACCGAGCAGGCGCAGGGGTTCCTGGACACATTCGCGTCCGACGCTCGCGCACTGGGTGATTCGGTCTCCAACGGCGGCGGGTCCGAGGGTGCTCCGACGGTGTCGTTCGTCCGCTTCACCGCAGACCGGGCACGCGTGTTCGGCGTCGCGTCGTTCGCGGGATTCATCGCCTCGGACGCCGGTCTGGCGCGTCCGCCCAGCCAGCAATTCGACAAGACCTCGCAGGACTTCAGCGAGGAAGAGATCCAGTTGGCGAACGCCGACTGGGTATTCGTCTCCAGCCAGGACGCGAGAGCCGATTCGAGCGCCGCGTCGTACACCACCAACCCACTGTGGACCGGGATGAGCGCGGCAACGCAGAACCACATCGTGCGCGTCGACGACGACCCGTGGTACCTCAACGCCGGCCCCACGGCGGCGACCATCGTGCTCGACGGCCTGAAAAACGCTCTGCAGAGCTGACCCCCATGTGAGTGACGGAGCCTGATTGGTCGTTCCGCAGGCTCCACTCCCGACTCGTAGCAGGCTACGAAGTTCCACTCACATCGGGCGGATAGGTTGCGCACAACTTAACCGTGCGCTACCGTTCTTCTCGTGACCAACGAACTCGCACTCGATCGTCAGGTGTGCTTCGCGCTGTACTCCGCTTCGCGGGCTACCACCGCGGTGTATCGCCCGATGCTCGACAAGTTGGGCGTCACGTACCCGCAGTACCTGGTTCTGCTGGTGCTGTGGGAGAAGGACGGGCGCGGCGTCAAGGACATCTGCGCAGAACTCGATCTCGACACCGGCACGCTCTCGCCGATGCTCAAGCGACTCGAAGGTCTCGGTTTCATCGAGCGTCGACGACTGAGCACCGACGAACGCCGCGTCGAGATCCATCTCACCGACACCGGAAGCGCCTTACGCGCTGAGGCACTCGACCTCCCCCGCAAGCTGGCCGAGAAGACCGGCATGGGAGTCGACGATCTCGTCAGGCTCAAGGAATCGCTCGACGCATTGACGAGCGCTCTCCATCACACCGATTCGCGCACGACAGAAGGAGAATCATGAAGACCATCTACACCGCAGAGGCACTCGCCACCGGCGAAGGCCGTAACGGCCACGCCCGCACCTCCGACGGACGTCTCGACCTCGATCTCGCCATCCCGGAGGCCATGGGCGGCAGCGGAAACGGCACCAATCCCGAGCAGCTGTTCGCAGCCGGCTACGCCGCGTGCTTCCACTCCGCACTGCAGATGGTGGCGCGTCAGGACAAGGCCGACGTCACCGATTCGGCCGTCGGCGCTCGTGTCGACATCGGCCCGAACGACCAAGGCGGCTTCCAGCTCGCAGTCACCCTCGAGGTGACTCTGCCGAACCTGAGCCGCGAGAACGCACAGGCACTGGCCGACAAGGCACATCAGGTCTGCCCGTACTCCAACGCCACCCGCGGCAACATCGACGTCACCGTCACCGTCACCGAAGACGAGTAGGGAAAACCATCATCATGAAGGCACACGAAATTCACCTCGCGTCCCGCCCAGAAGGCTGGCCGACCGAAGACAACTTTCGCGCGGAGGTCGTCGACCTCCCCGAACTGCAGGACGGGCAGATCCTCGTTCGCAACATCGTGATGTCGGTCGATCCGTACATGCGTGGTCGGATGAACGACGTGAAGTCGTACGTCCCGCCGTTCCAGCTCGATGCGCCGCTCGACGGCGGTGCCGTCGGCGAGGTCATCGAATCCAAGGCCGACGGTTTCGCAGTCGGCGACGCTGTTGTGCACGGCAAGGGATGGCGCGATCTCGCCATCGTCCCGGCACAGGGAGCCAGCAAGGTGGACCTCGGCGCAGCCAAGGCATCGGCATACCTGAGCGCACTCGGAATGACCGGCACCACAGCGTATGCGGGTCTGACGGCCGTGGCGTCGTTCCAGAAAGGCGACGTCGTGTTCGTCTCCGGCGCTGCCGGGGCCGTCGGCTCGCTCGTCGGACAGATCGCCAAGGCGCTCGGCGCATCTCGCGTCATCGGTAGCGCCGGATCCCCCGCCAAGGTTGCTCGCTTGCTCGAGCTCGGGTTCGACGCGGCATTCGACTACCACGACGGCCCTGTCGCCGAACAGCTCCGACAGGCAGCTCCCGACGGCATCGACGTGTACTTCGACAACGTCGGCGGTGACCATCTCGAAGCTGCTATCGGGTCGATGAACAAGCACGGCCGAATTGCCATGTGCGGAG
The DNA here is from genome assembly GCF_002259025.1 of Rhodococcus sp. 05-2255-1e. Lineage (NCBI taxonomy): Bacteria > Bacillati > Actinomycetota > Actinomycetes > Mycobacteriales > Nocardiaceae > Rhodococcus > Rhodococcus sp. 05-2255-1e. The sequence goes on from NZ_NOZE01000003.1 coordinate 246,550, forward strand.
CCATCGCTCAGTACAACTCGACCGAACCGACCCCGGCCCCGCGCAACCTCGCCCTCGCCATCGGCAAGGAGCTGACGTTGAAGGGATTCATCGTCGGCTCGTACGCGCACCTCACCGAGGAATTCCGCGCGAAGATGACGGATTGGCTCGCCAGCGGCGCAATCGAATTCGACGAAACGATCGTCGAAGGCCTCGACAATGCCCCGGCCGCCTTCATCGGACTGATGAAGGGCGAGAACACCGGCAAGATGGTCGTCACCATCTAGGTCGGGCCGGCACGGCGCGTCACCGCAGTCCACACCCCGGTCGGGAATTCCGACCGGGGTGTTTCCATGCGTGCACCGATTACAGTCGTTGCATGCCTGCCGCCCCACTTCCGTTGCGCGACGGCCTCGACCCCACCAGGGTGCGGATGCCCGACGTCGCGACCGGCGCAACGGTGCTCGAATATCTGTGTGCCCGCTTCCCGCAGGATGCGGCCAGGTTGACCGAGAAGGTGTCCGGCGGGGAGGTCGTCGATGCAGCGGGCGTACCGATCGACCCGTCGACGATCGCCGGCCCGCGTGCGGACATCTACCTCTACCGTGACCCACCGGTGGAATCGGCCGTGCCGTTCTCCCTCGATGTGCTGCACCGCGACGAGAACCTGCTCGTGGTGGACAAGCCGCACTTCCTCGCCACGACGCCGCGAGGCGCGTACATCGCACGCTCGGCGTTGGTTCTGCTGCGACGACAATTCGATCTCCCCGAGTTGAGCCCTGCTCACCGACTGGATCGACTCACCGCGGGTGTCCTGGTGTTCACCGTGCAGCGGCAGGCGCGCCGGCCGTATCAGGAGATGTTCGCTCAGCGCACGGTCACCAAGCAGTACGAGGCAATTGCCCCACTGTCCCAGAATGTCGACTTCCCACTGACAGTGCACAGTCGAATCGTCAAGGAACGCGGCGTTCTTCAGGCACGGGAGGTACCGGGCGAGCCCAATGCCGAGACACGCATCGAACTGGTCGACACTCTCGGGTCGTACGGTCGATATCGGCTGCACCCGCGCACCGGGAAGACGCATCAACTTCGGGTTCATCTGTGCTCGTTGGGAATCCCGATCGTGGGCGACAACTTCTATCCGTCGTTCCGCGAGGTCGCCGACGACGACTACTCCGATCCGCTCCGCCTACTGGCTCGCTCCATCGAGTTCGTCGATCCGCTCAGCGGCGTGGTTCGACGGTTCGAGAGCAATCGGAGTCTCGATCCTCCTGCAGCGCAACCGATTCCGTAGTACCGGCTATTTCGTCGGCTCGGACGGTGATGCGGTGCGAGATGACCGCGAGCGCGAACAGACCGACCGCTACATTTCCCAGCGCAGCGAACCCCTCCTGGGCGAAATCCACGAGCGCGTTGAGCAACGTGAACACCAGTGCGGACACGCGGAGAGTGCGCAACGGCCACACGGAACCGTCCGTTCGCAACCGCAGCATCGCCGGCAGCGCCGTGGCGAAAGTGATGCAGGCACTGACGAACAGGATGCCGCTGGCGATGCCCATCCTGTCGACGTCGATCGTCAGGTCTCGGCGATCGATGAGCAGGTCACCCAGGACGAGCTCGACGATCCCGAACACGACTCCCGCCCCGGAGATCAGGACCAGTCCCCAGCCGACGACGGGAACCCAACGGGGACTGGTGAAGAACGCGGGAATCAGCCGTGGAACGAACTGGCGCATCGAGTGGGTACGCGATGTCGACCGGCGGCAGGTGCCGAGCAACAATCTGATTCCGGCTACGGTGTCCGGGTCGGCTCCGTCCGACTCCGCTCGCGCAACCATCCGCAGCGCCCAGTCGCGCCGATGCTCGGGAAGACCGTGCGCGACGCCATCCGCGGCGATCGCGGCCGCATTCGCCAGCGACTCGTCCCGCGACGGCCTGCGGAACTCCCGCACGATCCTGCTGAACACCAACAGCAGCACCACCAGGACGTACATGATCTCCGACGACGGGCCGTAGAAGTAATCGTTGTCCTTGGTGACGAACTTGCCGACCTCGTCGAGAAACAACCCGAACCCGATTCCGCCGAGCACCACGGTGAAGACCCGAACGCCGAACCCGATGAACATCCACCCGATCAGCAGAGCCAGCATCATCGCCGCCCCGCCGTACAGAGCGTGCGCGATGTGCAGCGACTTGCCACCGACCTGCGGGTAGTGCGTGAGCTCCAAATACGCCCTGGTGACCAGAATCGTGGCAATGGCCACCACCATGAAGGCCTCGGACGCGGAACTGCCGTAGGCATCGCGGACCACGCCGGTACGTTGCGGGTGCCCCGGACGAGCGATCATGAACCGAGTATGAGCTTCCCGCCGTCGCCTCCGGGCTGTTTTCGCCTCTGCATTCCCGCGCGCCGCATGGGAGCGACTTGACAAATTCGTTTGCCGAAACTGCAATGGATCGATGACGGACGCAGAAACCACCCTCGACGAGCTCATCGCCGGCCTCGGCCCCCGCCTCAAGCGCATCCGAATGGAGAAGAACACCACCCTCGCCGCACTGTCCGAGACCACCGGCATCTCGATCAGCACGCTCTCGCGGCTCGAATCCGGTGACCGCAAACCCAGTCTCGAATTACTGTGGCCGATCGCGCGAGCGCATCAGATGGCACTCGACGATCTGGTGACGACTCCCCCCGTCGCCGATCCCCGAGTACGCACCACAGCCACGGTGCGCGAGAACGTCACCATCCTTCCGCTGACGCTCCGCCCCGGCGGACTGCAGGCCTTCAAACTGCTGATTCGTCCGGACGACAAGGAGCCGCGCCCACGAGTGCACGAAGGATACGAGTGGTTCTACGTTCTCGACGGCACCCTGAGACTTATTCTCGGCGAACACGATCTGACGATGAAGGCCGGTGAGGCCGCCGAATTCGACACCCGGGTACCGCACTGGTTCGGCGCTGTCGGCAACCGACCGGTCGAGCTGCTGAGCCTGTTCGGACCTCAGGGCGAGCGCATGCACGTCCGCGCGAAACCGACTGTATGAAAAGTCATGTCGGTGTGAGACAGTGAAGCCCGCTCGACCCAGAATCCACTCGGTCATCCGCACCGACAACACCATCTCGAGGAAAAAGATGACCGACAGACTGCCCGATTCACCCGCCTCTCGTACCGACGTCGACATCGCGACCGGAGTGCTCATCGGGATCCACGGCGGCTCGGTGGCCGACGCCATCGACGAGTTGTTCACCACGGCGAAGAATCACCGGGTAAGTCTGTTCGAGCTCTCCCGCACGCTGATCACTGTCGCCGAGGGGCGCGACGTGGAGCAGTCCACGACAACGGACGCGGTGTACTCGGTGTGGGGTTCGGCGCTGGGCCGGCGTGGAGCCGAGACCACGTTCGGCTTGGTCACCGGTTCCGCCGCAGTCTGATTCGGGCGGTCGCTATCCGCGGACTGCCGGGTCGGTCCGCAGTTCCGGGAATCGAGCCGTCATCGCGTCGATGTGCCGATACATCTCGTAGAGCTCGGTGCGGAGAGTGGATGCCTCGGACTCGAATTGCCTCGCGCGAGATTCGGCACGATCGGCGCGAGCCCGAAATGCTTTGGATTGCGCAATTTCGATGGCCGCCGAACACGTCCGAATGTGTTCGGCCAGTCCTCGCGCGAACACTCTCGCCTGGGCAAGATTGACGTCGTAATTGTCGTCGCGCGGTGACGGTGCGCCGTTCGCTGTGCCCATGAAATGAAGTCGCCCTCGGTCGTCGGCCTCGATATCCTCCGACGAACTCTACGCTCGGATTCGAGCGACCCGTTCGAGAACCGCCCCTCCGAGAATCGCCATCACCCGAAGACGAGTGCCAACACCACCGACGCAGAGGTGGCAACGATGGCAAGGACGATGGTCGCTGCGATCGCACGTTGCCTCACGGTGCGGTAACCAGACGTCTTCAACCCGTCGTCGGCATCGTCCTCGTCGGCGGTACGCGCGGCATAGAAGTCGTCGGAGTCGACTCCGTCCTCGTCGAAATACACGACATCGCGCGGTGGGATCCAGCTCTGCCCATTGGCTGCGATTGCGGCTCCCAGTCGCTCCAGGCGCATCTGAGCCCGCACCGGATACCAATCCGAGGGCGCGTGGATGGGGAGCGCTCGGGCGAGCATCAGCGGCGACCGGTACTGCTTCTGCAGTGCCGCGAACGCAGCGGACGCCGTCGGATCGTCGTCGGCCTTGTCGGTCAGAAACCACACGGCACCGGCCGCCGCACGATCACCGAGAAGGAGATACGTGTACGCGAGCAGTTCCAGAACCGCCGGCGACGACGGGTTGCGCGGCAAGGCGTCGAGGAGCCCGTCTCGTGCGGCGTTGGTGTCTCCACGTGCGAGATCGGCTTGCGCGCGAGCGATCACATCCACCTGTCGAGCCTAACGTTGCAATCGAGCGCCGTCACGGGACAGTGAATACTCCGCAGACGACAAAGCCCCTCTCGACCGAAGTCGAGAGGGGCTTTGTCAGTGCTTGTCGATCACAACCGTGGTGGCCAGGGCCGGGATCGAACCGGCGACCTTCCGCTTTTCAGGCGGACGCTCGTACCAACTGAGCTACCTGGCCGGGCGGCACCGGTGAAACAATGCCATCGCAATGCCGGTGCTTTCACACCGATTCTGCGACCCTGACGGGACTCGAACCCGCGACCTCCGCCGTGACAGGGCGGCGCGCTAACCAACTGCGCCACAGGGCCTTGCTGTTGTTGCCGCGCTATTTCTAGCGCACCAACTCTCCGAACTGCAAATCTGCTTCTCGCCGGAGCGAGATGAAGAATGCTGTACTGCACATCGGATTGTCAATCCGATGCTTTCCTGCGTACCCCCTACGGGATTCGAACCCGCGCTACCGCCTTGAAAGGGCGGCGTCCTAGGCCGCTAGACGAAGGGGGCCCGCCGAATTGCTTCGACGCTACCCTCAACGGCGTTCCGTTGGGAGCTGGGATAGCTTAGGACACTTTCGCTGTAAATCTCAAACCGGCAGGTCAGAGGCAGTTTTTGCCTCGTTTTCGCCGAACTGCTCCCACCCGTGGAGTTCGAACTCGGCCAACCAACTATCCGACGCCATGGCAAGGAGCACGATCTCGACGGACTCCTCGAACCGCTCGCGTAGATCTGCGTTGTCGGCCACCAGATCCGACATGTAACGCTGACCCGCCATCGACGCGGCGAGTACCCGCACGAACTTGGCCGCGTCGAACTGCGGCTTGAGGTCTCCCATCGCCAGCGCTCTCTCGGCCTGCGCGTACCCCTGAGCGCCCCACACCCGGCCACCACCGGAGTGCACCTCCGCGTAGAACTCGGGCTCGACGATCAGCCGGAATTCTGCACGCACGATCACATCGTTCTGAAAGTTCTGCGCGATGTCGTCGACGATTCCCTTGATGACGTAAAAGGGATGCGCGGTCGAATCCGCCCATTTCTCGGAGATTGCGACATAACGGTCGAGTCCGGCCGCGAGCACCGCTCGGGCCAGGTCTTCCTTGGACTGGAAATGGAAGTACATCGCCCCCTTGGTGGCGTTCGATCCTTCCAAGATGGTGTTGACGGACGCAGCCGCATATCCGCGCTTGGCGAATTCCGCCGCCGCTGCCTCGACGATTGCCGCCCGGGTCCGCCGTGCGCGCTCCTGTTGTGCCATTTACTCCGTGCCTCCGAGCCCAAGCGCCCTGCATATCCACAGGTAGTACAAGTAGAGAGTACTTCACCCGAACGACACGCGACTCGACTCACCTGCGGTCCGCTACGACGCGTGCAGCCGACAGAAAATTCGGTTGGGTAACTGAAACAAGCCGAATGGTATTGTTCACCCGGCTCGAGTGCGCTGCAGGGGGTGCGCACTCGAGCCGCTCACGTACGTCCGCTCGGGCCAGGTCGGCACCGCCGTTCGAGCCACAACGCCGATACCGAGCATGCGTACGAATTCCGCCGAATGGCCGCCGGTCTCCCAGAGCCGGAAAGCAGTTGAATATCGAATTACATTCTGCACGAGCATCTCTCGAGGCACCTTCGTTTGCACCGCTCCTTAGCGCATGAAAACTGTTGCTGGTCAATCGAATACGGCAAACCCGCTCCGTGAGGTCACCAAAAGCACTGTCTCATAATCGATATCAGCGGCGAAACGGTAACGGTTTCGACACATTCTCGGAATAGCCGAAGACGTAGACCACCTCGGGCATAGCGTGATGCGCATCACACATGATGCTTCGGCCGATCGGGGACGGGTGCACGCCATGAATCTATCGATCCGCGTATGTCGTTCGATGACAGTACTACTCGTGTCGTCGGCCTTGACGTTGTCGACCGCGCACACCGTCGCCGCCGACCCACTGACGAACTTCCTCGATCCCGTCGCCGATCCCGCCCTCTACCTGCCGACCCCACTCGGCGAGGCGTTCTTCGACCCGCCGGCAGGATTCGAGGAGCTCCCGCCCGGATCGGTTCTCGGCACCCGACGCGTGAGCGTGGGGCCGCTGTTCACCCCGGTCATATCGACCCAGATCCTCTACCGCACAAGCGATTCCAAAGACCGACCCGTCGCTGCGGCGACGACCGTCATCGTGCCCGACGCACCCTGGGCCGGTCCCGGCACGCGTCCCGTCGTCGCGTACAACATGGCCATCAACTCACTGGGCAACACCTGTGCACCGTCGTGGACCATGCCCCGAGGTATCGCCCGGGAGATTCCAGCGGTGCAGGCGTTCCTCGCCAAGAATTATGCAGTGGTCGTCACCGATCACGAGGGTCCTCGGCAGGCGTACGCGGCCGGGCGCATGGCCGGCCATGCGGTGCTCGACGCGTTGCGCGCGATGGTGCGCCTCCCCGAACTCGGGTTGCCCGCGTCCTCCCCGATTGCCGTCACAGGCTATTCGGGCGGGGCGATCGCCACCGGATGGGCCGCTCAACTCGCCCCGTCGTACGCGCCGGAGGTCAATCTGGTGGGCGCGGCCTTCGGCGGTCCACCGACCGACTACCGGATTCTGCTGACGTCGATGAACGGCAACGTCGCGTCGACGCTGTTCCTGTCCGCAGCGCTCGGAGTTGCCCGCGAGTATCCCGAGATGTTCTCCCTGATGAACGCCAACGGACTGCGTCTGGCGACCGTGGCCAAAGATCTCTGCATCACACTGCTCGCTCCCGGCGGACTGGTGGCACCGATACCGGCCCAGGCCCTCTCGGACGTGCCGAACGTCGACCGGACCGAGATCGCCGAACGCATCATCGCCGCGACCCGGATGGGCGGTGATCTCGCCCCCACCGTGCCCACGATGATCTACCAGGGCCGTCAGGAATTCTGGATCCCCCGGGAAGGTGCGGAAACGCTGTACGACGAGTGGTGCGCACACGGTGCCGACGTACGCCTCGAGGAGTACTTCGGTGAACACCTCGTCGTCGCGATCAGCGGCATTCCCGGTGCGTACTCCTGGATCGACGACCGCCTGGCCGGTATCCCCGCGCCGCAAGGCTGCAGCAGTTTCGGGCGCTGACCCCCGAAACGCGGTGCCGGGGGTGCATGACCGACACGGCTGCACTGCCCATTACACTTTCGATCCGCGCCCCTATAGCTCAGTTGGTAGAGCTACGGACTTTTAATCCGCAGGTCGTAGGTTCGAGTCCTACTGGGGGCACCACACACCCTTCCGCCGAACTGCATTCGGCGGCACCCGGTCCGTACACTCGGGGTAACGATCGGCCCGTCCGCAGCGACGTGCAGGGAGAACTGCAGCAGTCGCGAAGATCCCCACATCGGCCGATGTCGGTCGTCACGACTGCTCGAACAGCAAGTGAACAGCCGCGACACGGTTCACACCGAACCTACGGTGCCGTAAGCTGGACCGGTCGTACGCAATCTATGGAGGCGATCTAATGGCGAGGGATCTGACACAGCTCGAGCTTCTGCAAGAGCTGGTGCCCACTGCCGAGGACAACGTGAACCGTCACATTTCGATGGCGCGCGAATGGCATCCCCACGACTACGTGCCGTGGGACGAAGGCCGCAACTTCGCCGCCCTCGGCGGCAAGGACTACGACCCGGAGCAGTCCAAGCTCTCCGACGTCGCGCAGGCCGCGATGATCACCAACCTGCTCACCGAGGACAATCTGCCGTCCTACCACCGTGAGATCGCCGAGAACTTCTCCCAGGA